>JADJYT010000001.1:0-600000 GCA_016719635.1 Sphingobacteriales bacterium
AAGTTCCCTTATCCAAGTAAAGCGAACAAACAAGAAATGTATTGACCCAAACAGAAATCAAAGAACTGTACGACACCTGCGGAAACCTATTAGAAAAGAGCCATTTAAGCCTTGCTTATGGTTGTGGATTACGAGTAAAGTGAATTAGTTGCCGTAAATATTGAAGACATAAAACTAAGAGAAAATATAATCATAGTACCACCAGCAGGAAAATTTAATAAAAGGCGGAGTGATACCACTATCAAACGGAGTAGTAAAAGACTTGGAAAATTATTTTTATCAGACCAGAAATTTATATAGAAACCAAAGATATAAGAGCCTTTATGATAGGCGGTAAGAACACAAGAATAATGAAATGGACTTATAACAAATACCTAAAAAATCATACACAGAAAAGAAAACAAAACCATAATAGACAAGCAAATAACCATACACAATTTACGCCACAGCATAGCCACCCCCATTTAATAGAAGCAAAAAAGTACCAGAAGTGGAACAAGAGGAATGAGAATGTTTTTAGGACATAGCCAGTTAGAAACTACAGAAGTTTACCCTATATAAGCCAAGAGCAGTTAAAACAGATGATATTAGATGAAGACGAATGAGCAAAGTTTACAGCAATATTTACAAGAACGATACAACAAAACAAGTATAGGCGGTTATGAAAATATCATATTGAGATACACCATATATGAAAAAAGGCAGAAACAGCAAGCTATACAGACGTTTTACAATACATTGGATATTACGAAAATTACAGCTTCCACCCAAAAGTTTACGGAACAATTTATTGCAATCCAAAATCTATTATCGGTATTTAGTAGCCATAGGAAAGCGAAAAAGACCACCCTTCCTAGCTCTATTTACAAGACCAAATCAATAGAAGCATACAAGTAGAAAGCCTTTACAGTGCGGTAGTTTAGAAGAATTATTACAAGCTACAAAGCCAAAAATCAAGTAATGCAAAAGCGAGATGAAGTAATAATGGCCTTTTTAATTTATCAAGCCTTGACGGTTTTAGAAGTTACTCAAATAGAAATCAGTCAAATAGATTTAGAAAAAGGAACGATACAAGTAACAGGAAACGTAAAGAACAAAGGCAGAACGCTACATTTTAAGGCCAATCAGATAATGCTATTTTACAAATACATAAACGGAACAAGAGCCGGAAATAATCAATAAAACCCAAACCCAAAGTGAACTATTTATATTATCGGAAGCAGGTAATCTCTTTCCGGAATAATAAACCGAATGATTAACCAGGACAAGAAAGCCACACGAAAAACTGTTGCCAATCAAGATAAGACAAAGCGTAATTGCTCACTATCTAAAAGCCAATAATGATATAAGATTAGTACAAGTATTTGCAGGACACCGAAGAGCAGGAAGCACCGAAGAGAATACAAACAAAGTGGATTAGAAGAACTGAAACCAATATCAATAAACTACACCCATTACAATAAAATCAAAAGCGTAACCCTGAGCAAAGCGAAAGGGAAGCGGTAAAAAATAAATCTTTTTCTTTTGCCCCTGTGAAATAATAGCCCACCCAACAACGCAAAAAAAATAATAAAAATAAATTGGCTTGGCTTGGGTGCCGTCTGTTTTTCTGTCATAGTTTTTGTACCCACACACTTGTAGCACATTGCTTTTTGCTTTTAATCTGTTTATTTTTTTCAATGGTAAAAGCAAAAATCAAAGAGCTACAGCCACCGCACAAAACAAAAACCTACGCCAGAAAAAAACAGCCATAGCTACAGCGTATAAGGATGGTTTGGCGACATTAAAACGATCCTTAAGCCAAAGCCTTATACGCAATATACCAAGCCAAACTCAAATTTATTTTATTATTTTTTTACCCGCTACCCAGACAGCGGTACAGGGCAAAAGAAAAGATTTATTTTGAGTTTATAGTGCACCTCACTCCGTTCAAGCAAGTGTAAAACCACAGGCGTAAGGTGTGCAAAGCCACGATTATTAATTGAAAAAACTAACGCCCTACGGTTGTTTGCTCATTTTTATAATCAATGCCCAACAGCTTTTGTACTAAAATGAAGCATTGTACAAGGGCATAATTATAAAAATCGACAAATGTAATACCCACCGAATAAATGAACTGTACTTTTTTTTTCAAATGAAATAGCTGTAAGATATGGAAAGTCAATACCCTGCGGGGCTTTTTTCAGATGAAAATAAAAAGTGTTCCGATATTTTTACGTAAATTTATCCCGAATAAAAAGTAAAAAATTGGGTTGCCTAAAACTTGCATATTATCAAACTGAACCAACGCTAAAAGTAGCGTACAGTAATGGTATGGTAGGTAAAAAGGTAGTGCAATGTTGGTTAAGTGTTGACCCACGAGCAGCTGATGCACCAGGTTGGTCACCATATAGAGCGTTCTTCTGTAACCCAATACGATACACCGACCCAGACGGACAATGGGAATGGGATGCAACAGGAAATCTTGTAGCACAGAAAGGCGACAACTCGTATTCAATGGCTAAATTTTAGGAACAAGCCAAAGTAATGCAATGCAGATGTTAGGCAGAGGCGGAGTAACTGCAAATGCAAAAGGAGTATTGAACTTAAAAGAAGGTCAATCATTTGCAAGTGGTAGTCTGTGGGTAGGTACTAAATCAGCAAGTGGACCAGTTGTAAATAATACAACTGAAGCGAAAGCTCACTACGATAACGGAAGTGGTTCAGCTGCAGATGTAGGAGACCAATCAACAAGTCAACTGTTAGGTTCTGATAAGTTTCAAACAAAACTTACCAAAATAACATCTGAAAAGGTTCAAGCTACAGGATATTTTTCTGTTGATATGACAGACTTACCAAACTCATTTCATATTGGAAATACAGGGGTCGATTATAGTGTAACAAATAATGGTACTTCAAGTGCAGTAACATTTACCTTGTTTACCAACACAAATAAAAACTCGTCCAATAGAACAGATGGTTTTTGGGATCCCAATTTTGTAGCAGAAAGGACTTTAGGTAAAGTTTGGGACAGGTATAAGGCTGATGAAATGGGGCCTAATTTAGAATGGGGAGGCACACCATATCCATATAAAACAAGAGAAAGGACTTTCTTTTTTAAACCAGTAGAGGAAAAAAAATAATCTGTATTGGTATGAAAAAAAATGTATGGATTATACTGTTTAGTGCTTCATTTATTATCTGCACTATATTTTATCTAAAATATGATAAAGCAGGTTTTTCATTATGGCTTGGAATGTAGTTTTTGTAATGAAAAAATGCCTTATAATTTGAAGCCACACGATGGAGGACAATTTTCGTTTACACTAAAGGATGAAGATGATTTTGAGTTAATAGGCAGTAGATTTAGATATGAAACTACAAATTTTACAATCAAAGATTTTTTAGCCTACGGCTACAATGATACTTCTGTAATTGTGAAATGCACAGACAGCCTAAATAACATCAAATATCTTACTTCATACGAAACAGGATACAAAAGTAAAAAAGGCAATCCCCAAATAAGTTTTAAGGATTTAAGCAATACAGATTTTGAGCAGGCAAAGAGTAAATACCAATGGTATGAAGTAAGTAAGGAAAAATACTATACAGTAGATAGAAACAAGTTTTTATTTATGCTTGGAGCTTTGCTCTCATTGGTTTTATTAGTGATACAATTTTTTAGAATAAGAAAAGCAAAAGCCACCGATTAGGTGGCTTTTGCTTTAAAGAGCAGCTACATTTTTATTAAAGAAATCTTTGAACTTGCTTTTAGTAAGCATACCATCAATGATACGATAAACGGCTTGCTTGTCTTCTTCTTCCAATTGCTCAATAAGTCGTAATTTTTCGTTAGTGGTTTTATCTTCGATTTTAACCTCTTTAGGAACTTTACCTTCAAAATGGATAATCTCATCCACAGTCATACCGAACAGCTTTGAAATCTTATCCCCGCCTTTGTTGGTTTGCAACCCCCGCCTTTGTTGGTTTGCAACCAACAAACCTACCGCCCGTCAAAACAGCACCGCAACCGCCTATTTGATATAATTCTTTAAATTAGTAAAATGCAAAACGTAGTTTATGAAGAGCATTTTCCTGAGTTTATCACCATCACGTGCTATGAATGGCTTCATTTGATTGGAAGCCTGGAGGCAAAAGCTATAATTACAGAAAGCCTTCGGTATTTAACGGAACAAGGGAAAATAGCGGTACATGCCTTTGTAATCATGGACAATCATTTTCACCTGATATGGAGAATCAGAAAAGGATACAGACGTCCGGATGTACAGCGTGATTTTTTGCATTATACGGCAAAGGAAATTTTGAAGCATTTAAAAACGCACCAGCCTGCTGTCCCGCCTTTGTTGGTTTGCAACCCCCGCCTTTGTTGGTTTGCAACCAACAAACTACCGCCCGTCAAAACAGCACCGCAACCGCCTATTTGATATAATTCTTTAAATTAGTAAAATGCAAAACGTAGTTTATGAAGAGCATTTTCCTGAGTTTATCACCATCACGTGCTATGAATGGCTTCATTTGATTGGAAGCCTGGAGGCAAAAAGCTATAATTACAGAAAGCCTTCGGTATTTAACGGAACAAGGGAAAATAGCGGTACATGCCTTTGTAATCATGGACAATCATTTTCACCTGATATGGAGAATCAGAAAAGGATACAGACGTCGGATGTACAGCGTGATTTTGCATTATACGGCAAAGGAAATTTTGAAGCATTTAAAAACGCACCAGCCTGCTGTAATTGAGAAAATTGATGTAAATTTAAGAGACCGGAAATATCAGGTGTGGCAGCGAAACTCATTGAGCGTTGAATTACGGACAGCCAAGGTGTATGAACAAAAATTAAATTATATTCACGACAATCCTGTAAAGGCAGGTGTGTGCACAACAGCGGAAGATTACCGCTACAGTAGTGCGAGATACTATATTAAAAATGAGAAAAACTGGGGCTTTTTAATACATGGATATGGTGATGATTGACGTGCGATACTGTTCGGAATGTGGTTTGTTGGTTGCAAACCAACAAAGGCGGCCGCACCGACCATGGCCGCGCTGATGGACTCGCTGACCTATATCTATCCGGTGAACGCGACGACGGGCAAGCTGACGAACAACAAGCTGTACCACGTCAATGACCTGCAGACGAGCAAGACGGCGTTTACGGAAGACATCGACGACCAGGGCGTGCTGGGCGCGCAATTGGCGGGTGCCAACTACGACTACGACGCGATAGGGCAGCTGACGAAGGACAACGCGGAAAACATAGACAGCATCCGCTGGAATGTGTACGGCAAGATCGGGAAGATCTTTTTTAAGAACGGCAAGCCGGCGATGGAATTCCTGTACGACGCGACGGGCAACCGCATCGCCAAGCTGCTGAAAAACACGAAACACCCGGTCCCTGCCGGCATGGACACCACCTATGACGCCACCTACTACTGGCGCGATGCGCAGGGCAATGTGCTGGCGACGGAGAGCAAACGCTTTTACCCGATACCGGGCACGTTTACGGGCAGCACGCCGCTGGGCGGCTGGCAGGGGCATGCCGTGGATGTGAGTACAACCTGTATGGCAGCAGCCGGCTGGGCACTTATCAGGATACGATACGCTACGACATCACCACGCCGAGTGTGTACGGGCAGTATGTGCGCTACAGCGCACGCCGGCAGTACGAGCTGAGCAACCACCTGGGCAATGTGCTGGCAACGCTGAGCGATGTGAAGACGTATGCCGCCGGCACGAAAGGGGCGGTGGGCTACCTGGCCAGGGTGCTGACGGCGCAGCAATACTACCCGTTTGGGATGCAAATGCCCGGAAAAAATGTTACTTTAGCTTCGTATAGTTCTTTGAATAGGTATCGTTTCGGCTTTAATGGTAAAGAGATGGATAATGAAGTATCAGGTAACGGTAATCAATATGATTATGGTTTCAGAATTTACAATCCACGTATTGCTAAGTTCTTAAGTGTTGACCCGTTAGCACACAAAATGCCAAGCCACAGCCCTTACTCTTTTTGCTTTAACAACCCAGTTTTATTTGTTGACCCAGACGGCAGAATACCAATCATACCTTGGCTATTAAAAGCAGGTGCAGGAGCTGCAGCAGATATGTTAGCACAGGCAAGTATGGATTATTTGTTTAATTCAAATACTTCGAGTTGGAGTCAAGCATTTGATAATGTTAATTATTACCAAGTTGCAAGGTCAGGAGCTGAAGGGTTAATACCTTGGAGAACACCAGGCGGAAAAATTGGAAGAGCAGCATTAAGTGCTTCAGGAGATGTTGTTGTTAATGCTATGAACAATCCAAACGGCTACACTGCTGAACAAGCAGGAATGGATTTTACGACAGGTTTTATTGGCGACCTTGCAGGTGGTGGATTTGGTCAAATATTAAACAAATATGGAAGCAAATCCGTAATTAATGGGTTAATGGATAAAATGGGCTATGGAGCTGAACAGATTAGAAAAATGACAGGTGGTTTTGATGGTGAAAGTGTTCGAAAATGGTATAGTGATAAAGTTAAAGGAATTGATATAAATCTTGCACCCACTGAAGCTAATGCAAGATCGGTTGTCGGACAAAGAAATGCATTAAAACAACAAGGAAGAGATTTAATGTCAGATAGAAAAGCTGCAGCAAATTTAGATATTACAGACCCAATTAGAGATTTTGATTATTACAATACTAAGTATTCGGGTGATTATCAGAAAATAATGCAAGGCGGAACAAAACCCAATCCAGCAGTTAATAAAAAATATGGGGAGTAATTATGTTTAAAAAAATCAATAGACTTATTTGGTTACCTTTAAATTGGTCGCCTTTAATACACACAGATAGGGATTTTATTACTGACAAATATCCAAGTGATATATGCTATTTAAGAATGAATGATTTTCCAGATGAGCCACTTTGGACTTTATTTTACAAAGGCGAAAGTATTGATTTTGATGATACCCCAAGCCTTTGGAATGTTACATATAGAGATGCAAAGTAACCAAAAAAGCCACTCACTGAGTGGCTTTTTTCATTATCCTAAATGGCAACTTACCCAGTTGCTATAAGTGTTCAAAATGGCACAAAATATTTTTAATCCTGCATAAGTGTAGCCAAATTATCCTTCATTTTCTTTTTAGCGATAGTAATATCAATCATTTTAAGTAGACAGGCTTTTTCGTCTTTGTCTAAAGTATCAATCAATTTTACTTTGTCAAGAATAGAAAGGTTTATATCTTCTTCTGACACATTGGTTTTTCTAACCAGTTGTGAAATATCCACTTCAAACACCGTAGCGATTTTATCCAAGGTAACCAGCGTAGGAACGGTTTTACCGCTTTCTATGACAGAATATTGAGCCTGTGCAATATCAATAGACATAGCGACTTCCTTTTGAGAAAGGTTTTTAATCTTGCGTAACCGCTTGATATTCTCTGAAATATAAGTTGAAAGTTCCATAAAGAATGAATATTTATACTGCAAAAGTAGTTATTTATAAGGTTTAAGTAAAGTATAGTTCTAAAAACTATTTGCAATTATAACTTTATACTTATATTTGCACTTATATAAAATATAAGGTCAAACTTAAATAATAGTTTTTATGGACATACAAGAAATAAAATCACGGCTCACATTAGCGAACCTAATCGGGTACTACGGCTACAAGGCGACCAAGAATAATCGGATATGTTGCCCATTCCACGAAGACAAAACACCGAGTATGCAACTGTATTGGAAAACACAGACGGCATATTGTTTTAGTAGCAACTGCAAAACCCACGGTAAAGCCATAGATGTAATAGATTTTATATTGTATAAAGAAAGTAGCACCAAACACGAAGCCATAAAAAAAGCCATTGAGATAATCGGAGTAGATGCACCAGTAACAAATAATACCACAATAGTACAGCCAAGTAAGCCAATGCAGAACCGAGAAACATTCCTTGCCAATATGTTTACCTACTTTAGAAATGCTGTACACAACAGCCCGCCAGCCAAAGAATATTTACAGCAAAGGAATTTAGATTTTAAGCAAATAGAAGTAGGCTACAATGCAGGACAGTTCCACCACGGAGCAAGAAAAACAGAAGAAATAATCAATCAAGCTTTAGAAGTAGGCTTATTGATAGATAAAAATTTAGTAGCAAGAACAGGCGAAAAAGCCTATCAACCTTTTGGCAAATGGTGTATTGTTTTTGCCTTGAGAAACAAGCAAAATCAAATCACAGGGCTATATTTTAGAAGTACATTAAATGAAAAAGAAAGCAAACATTACTATTTAAAAGAAAGAGCAGGATTATATCCACATTACCCAAATAGCAGAGCCAAGAAACTAATACTATGCGAAGCAATCATAGACGGAGCCACACTTTTACAAGTGCCTGAAATTACAGCAGAATATGAAATACTATCACTCTACGGAACGAACGGACTAACAGACGAACACCAAACAGCCATTAAAGAACTGATAGAATTAGAAGAAATCATATTGTTTTTTGACGGAGATAATGCAGGAAAAGAAGCGATAAATAAATATGGTAAACTACTACAAGAACAAAAGTCACAAACCAAAATAAGCATAGTAGAAACACCTGAAAACGAAGACATAAACAGCTTGAGACAAGGACACGAAGCAGAAATATTAATCCATTTATTGAATGAAAGAAAGGCATTTGTAGAACAAAAAATATCTGAAGTAAAAGAGAAAGTTAAAGAAATAAATTTTTCTTTTTCAAATGAAAAAACAAATGGCAAACCAGTTGAAAATAAAAAAGCTGAAGTAGTCCAAATCAACCAAAACCCAAGCCACCACTTAAACACAGACAACCCGAACAATATATTTTTTAGTGGAATGGGTGCAAACTATACGGTAAAAGGCGGATTAAAACCACAGTTGGACAGCTTAAAAATAGCCCTGCAAATTATCCATAAAGAAACCAAACAAGACTACCGAACCAAAGTAGACTTATGCGATTACAAACAAATACAAAGCACAGCAGACACAGTAAGCGACCTGATCCAAGTACGCAAAGATAGCATAGAAAAAGACTTGCAATTACTCACTCATTTATTAGAAAACTTTAGAGAAACAGAACAACAAAATCAACCACTACACAGCACCAAAAAAGTAATTATCAAAGTAAGCGAAGCCACAGCCAGTAAATGTATTGGCTTTATGAAGCAAAAAAATGTACTGCAAAACCTAAACGAACTCATAGGCAAAAGCGGTGTAGTAGGCGAAGAAAAAAGCAGGTTGTTATTGTTTGTAATAGCCAGTAGTTACAAGATGAAAGAAACTTTGCACTCAATCGTACAAGGTACCAGCGGAAGCGGAAAAACCACCCAAATAAAGGTCATAGCCAACCTAATGCCACCCGAAGATGTAAAGCGATTTACAAGAGTAACCGAAAGCAGTTTTTACAATTATGGCGAATACGAATTAATGAATATGCTCATAGTTATTGAAGATGCAGACGGCTTGGAAGAAAAGGCGTTACTAGCATTTAGAGAATTACAGAGCAATGATATTTTAATAAGCAGTAGCACCCAAAAGCAAGACAACGGCAAGTTTGAAAGTGGCGAAAAAATAGTTCGTGGCCCGATAGCTTCGCTATCAGCCACCACCAAAGGCGAGTATTACGAAGATAATTTAGGCAGATGTTTTGTAATCACGATAGACGAAAGCAAAGAGCAAACACAAAAAGTAATCAATTATCAAAACCAAAAAGCAAGCGGAAAAATAGACAGCAAAACCGAAAAAGAAACCACCGAATTTATACAAAATTGTATGCGATTATTAAAGCCTTATGAAGTAATCAATCCCTTTGCAGAACTGATACAACTACCCAATGAAGTACACCAAAGACGAAGATTAAACCAACTCTTCCAAAGCATAATCAAGCAAATCACAATCTTAAAACAGTACCAACGAAAGCAAGACAATCAAGGCAGATTAATCACAGAAAAAGAAGATGTAAAAGATGCCATAGATATTTTGTTTGAAAGTATTTTACTAAAAATGGACGAATTAGACGGAAGTGTAAGGCAGTTTTTTGAATGGATAAAAATAATGGTAGAAGCCAAGAATAATAGAGAATATGAGTTTACACGTTTTGAAGCGATGAACGCCACAGGACTAAAGAAAACCCAGTTACAGCACAATCTAAACAAGTTGGTACAATTAGAATACTTAAAGCAATATGGCTTTATGAACAAAGGATTTAAGTATAAAATAAGCTATTGGGATAATATGGCACAAGTAAGAGCGAAGCTAAAAGACGATTTAAATAATCAACTGCAAAAGATAGGAATATGATTAGTAAAAGTAAGAAATTAAGGAAATACCGAACACTAACGAACACCAAACCGAACGCTAAACACATTGATAATAAAGGGATAAAGCCGAAAAACAGCCTAGTGTTCGGTGTTCGCCAAAAAAGGGAATGGACAGTATGAAAAGTTCAATTATAGTCATAAACGAAACCTATCAACAGAAAGCAAAAGCCTTTTTAGATTACTTGCTGATGCTCGGACACAGCAAACACGGAAGCAATACCAAGACAAGACATTTAAAAGAGTTTTTACACTATGCAGAAATGGGCGGAATACAAGAACTACAAGCCATTACAGCCCCATTAATCACCGAATATTACAACCACATAAAAGACAGACCCAATAAAATAACAGGCGAAAAACTAAACCTAAAAACAGCCTATAACCACACAAGAAGCATAGAACTATTTTTTATAATGCTTCAAACCAATGGCGAAGTAATCAATAATCCCACCAGTACGCTAAAGTTCCCTTATCCAAGTAAAAGCGAACAAACAAGAAATGTATTGACCCAAACAGAAATCAAAGAACTGTACGACACCTGCGGAAACCTATTAGAAAGAGCCATTTTAAGCCTTGCTTATGGTTGTGGATTACGAGTAAGTGAATTAGTTGCCGTAAATATTGAAGACATAAAACTAAGAGAAAATATAATCATAGTACCAGCAGGAAAATTTAATAAAAGGCGAGTGATACCACTATCAAACGGAGTAGTAAAAGACTTGGAAAATTATTTTTATCAGACCAGAATTTATATAGAAACCAAAGATATAAGAGCCTTTATGATAGGCAGTAAGAACACAAGAATAATGAAATGGACTTATAACAAATACCTAAAAAAAATCATACACCGAACCGAAAACAAAACCATAATAGACAAGCAAATAACCATACACAATTTACGCCACAGCATAGCCACCCATTTAATAGAGCAAAAAGTACCCTTGGAACAAGTGAGAATGTTTTTAGGACATAGCCAGTTAGAAACTACAGAAGTTTACACCCATATAAGCCAAGAGCAGTTAAAACAGATGATATTAGATGAAGACGAATGAGCAAAGTTTACAGCAATATTTACAAGAACATTACAGCAAAACAAGTATAGGCGGTTATGAAAATATCATATTGAGATACACCGCTTATATGCAAGAAAAGGCAGAAACAGCAAGCTATACAGACGTTTTACAATACATTGGATATTTACGAAAATTACAGCTTCACCCAAAAAGTTTACGGAACAATTTATTTGCAATCAAAATCTATTATCGGTATTTAGTAGCCATAGGAAAGCGAAAAGACCACCCTTGCCAAAAGCTCTATTTACAAGACCAAATCAATAGAAGCATACAAGTAGAAAGCCTTTACAGTGCGGTAGTTTTAGAAGAATTATTACAAAGCTACAAAGCCAAAAATCAAGTAATGCAAAAGCGAGATGAAGTAATAATCAGCCTTTTAATTTATCAAGCCTTGACGGTTTTAGAAGTTACTCAAATAGAAATCAGTCAAATAGATTTAGAAAAAGGAACGATACAAGTAACAGGAAACGTAAAGAACAAAGGCAGAACGCTACATTTAAAGCCCAATCAGATAATGCTATTTTACAAATACATAAACGGAACAAGAGCCGAAATAATCAATAAAACCCAAACCCAAAGTGAACTATTTATATTATCGGAAGCAGGTAAAAATCTCTTTCCAGGAATAATAAACCGAATGATTAATCAGGACAGAAAGCCACACGAAAAACTATTGCCAATCAAGATAAGACAAAGCGTAATTGCTCACTATCTAAAAGCCAATAATGATATAAGATTAGTACAAGTATTTGCAGGACACCGAAGAGCAGGAAGCACCGAAGAATACAAACAAAGCGGATTAGAAGAACTGAAAGCCAATATCAATAAACTACACCCATTACAATAAAATCAAAAGCGTAACCCTGAGCAAAGCGAAAGGGAAGCGGTAAAAAATAAATCTTTTTCTTTTGCCCCTGTGAAATAATAGCCCACCCAACAACGCAAAAAAAATAATAAAAATAAATTGGCTTGGCTTGGGTGCCGTCTGTTTTTCTGTCATAGTTTTTGTACCCACACACTTGTAGCACATTGCTTTTTGCTTTTAATCTGTTTATTTTTTTCAATGGTAAAAGCAAAAATCAAAGAGCTACAGCCACCGCACAAAACAAAAACCTACGCCAGAAAAAACAGCCGTAAGCTACAGCGTATAAGGATGGTTTGGCGACATTAAAACGATCGCCAAGCCAAGCCTTATACGCAATAGCCACCCAGCCAAACTCAAATTTATTTTTATTATTTTTTACCCACGCTACCCACCCGAACAGCGGTACAGGGGCAAAAGAAAAAGATTTATTTTTTGAGTTTATAGTACACCTCACTCCGTTCAAGCAAGTGTAAAGCCACAGGCGTAAGGTGTGGCAAAGCCACGATTATTAATTGAAAAAAACTAACGCCCTGCGGTTGTTTGCTCATTTTTTATAATCAATGCCCAACAGCTTTTGTACTAAAATGAAGCATTGTACAAGGGCATTAATTATAAAAAATCGAGCCGATGTATTACCCACCGAATAAATGAACTGTACTTTTTTTCAAATGAAATAGCTGTAAGATATGGAAAGTCAATACCCTGCGGGGCTTTTTTCAGATGAAAATAAAAAGTGTTCCGATATTTTTACGTAAATTTATCCCGAATAAAAAGTAAAAAATTGGGTTGCCTAAAACTTGCATATTATCAAACTGAACCAACGCTAAAAGTAGCGTACAGTAATGGTATGGTAGGTAAAAAGGTAGTGCAATGTTGGTTAAGTGTTGACCCATTAACTAAAGGTTATCCAAGCTGGACACCATATGCGTTTGCAATGAATAGAGTAATTGATGGTGTTGATTTGGATGGACTAGAATGGCAACCATATAACAGTAAAGGACAAAAAGTCAAGTTAAATTCAAAAGATATTTCTGAATATAGATGGGTTGGATATACAGAAATAGCTGGTTACACTTCTGCTTATGATAATGCAACATATAGTCCTAATTCTTCAACAGGTATGTGGTTGGCTTTTTGTCTTAGTAATGGAATTAGTTACGGAATTACACCAGTACTTTTGGCACCAAAGGGAACAGTTGAAAATGCACAAGTAATATCTGAAAATAATGGAATAACTAATGTTACTGTATATACAGTAGATAATAATAAAAATAAAAGGAGTTATAAACAAAGAAGAACACCATGGATTGATAAAGCAAAATCACAAATTGGCATAAAAGAGGATCTAAATAAAGATGCGAACAACCCAGAAGTTGTGAAATATTTAAATTATGACGGAGTGCCTAGCGACATGAGGTCGACTATGGATAAAACAGCTTGGTGTGGTGCATTTGTAAATTATTGCTTAGAAGAAAGTGGATATACAGGTGAATCAACTAATCCTTTAGCTGTTGAGAATTGGATGGGAATGTGGAATAATTGGACTGATGGGGTACAGATTGATGAACCTGAATATGGAGCATTAGTTACTTTTGGGAATAATCATATTGGTTTTGTAGTTGGTTTAGACGGAAAAGGTAATTTGTATGTTTTAGGAGGTAATCAAGATGATGAAGTAAATATTAGTATTTATCCTATAAAAAGTAACTTTGAATATTTTATGCCTTCAAATTATAATTCTACGCCATTAGATAAAAATCAAAATTATTTGAAATCAACTTTCACAGGAACTGCTGCAAATGGTGGAAGTACAAAATAATAAATATGAGATATATTTTTCATACTATTTTAGTTATTATACTTGCTATTTCATGTAATACAAAGGGTGGTAAAAATAACAATATTGAACAACTTCAAATATTAGAAAATAATAATATAGATTCATTTGTGTATAATACATGTAGATTGAATTTAATTAATTTTATTTTAAAAAATTATAAAGATTCTGATTCTATTGTAACAATAATTAAAGGCTTTCCAATATTTGTTGAATGTTTTAGTAATAGAGAATATGGAGGGTTATTAGATGAGGCTTCTTTTTGTAAGAATATTAATGTTATTTTTGATGCACATACTATCAAACAAATAGAACAGTATAAATCGATAATAAATGGGAATAAAGACTTGGATGTTGTTATTGAATATAAACAAAATGGATTTGAGAAGAGTAGAAACTTTAAATTTAAATTTAACACAGACGATAAAAAATATTATCTTGTTTCAATAATATGTGCAGGGTAACACCAACTAGTCCAAGTATGGTAAAAAATCCTCGCCCGTGACAGGTGTTTAGCATAGCGAGGCAAAGAAGCGTAGGTAAGCGTCACCCCTTGCCCGTGACAGGTGTTTAGCTTTGGATGGCATTAGCGAGGGAAGCGTCACCTGTCAACTACGAACCGCAAGAATTGTAGTAGCAAAACGGCAATTAAAGCATCAAAAACCATCAAAATACTCGCCTTTGGTTTGCAACCAACAAACACCCGCCCGTCAAAACAGCTCCCAACCAACCACTCGCTGAAATGGACGCTGGAAGAATACAAATACGACCAGCTTAACCGCATCGTGGAGTCGCAGACACTGCTGCCGCACGCCACCACGCTGAACAGCTACCTGACCACGATGACCAACAAAGCCCGCACGTCGTACACCTATGACAAAAACGGCAATATCCTGAAGCTGAACCGCAGTTCGTACACGGCCGCCGCGCCGACCACCGCCGCGCTGATGGACTCGCTGACCTATATCTATCCGGTGAACGCCGCCACGGGCAAGCTGACGAACAATAAACTGTACCACGTCAATGACCTGCAGACGAACAAGACGGCGTTTACGGAAGACATCGACGACCAGGGCGTGCTGGGCGCGCAGCTGGCAGGCGCAAACTACGACTACGACGCGATAGGGCAGCTGACGAAGGACAATGCGGAAAACATAGACAGCATCCGCTGGAACGTGTACGGCAAGATCGAAAAGATCTTTTTTAAGAACGGCAAGCCGGCGATGGAATTCCTGTACGACGCGGCGGGCAACCGCATCGCCAAGCTGCTGAAAAACGCGAAACACCCGGTGCCTGCCGGAAAGGACAGCACCTATGACGCCACCTACTACTGGCGGGACGCGCAGGGCAATGTGCTGGCGACGGAGAGCAAACGCTTTTATCCGATACCGGGCACGTTTACGGGCAGCACGCCGCTGGGCGGCTGGCAGGGGCATGCCGTGGATGTGGAATATGCTATTTACGGCAGCAGCCGGCTGGGCACTTATCAGGATACGATACGCTACGACATCACCACGCCTGGTGTGTACGGGCAGTATGTGCGCTACAGCGCACGGCGGCAGTACGAGCTGAGCAACCACCTGGGCAATGTAATGGCGACGCTGAGCGATGTGAAGACGTACGCCGCCGGCACAAAAGGGGCGGTGGGCTACCTGGCGAGGGTGCTGACGGCACAGCAATTTTACCCGTTCGGGATGCAAATGCCCGGAAAAAATGTTACTTTAGCTTCATATAGTTCTTTGAATAGATATCGGTTCTCTTTCAACGGTCAGGAGCGTGAAACGGAAATTAACACATCTGTTACTAGTGCAGAATTTTGGGTTTACGATGGAAGACTTGGAAGACGATGGAATGTTGACCCTGTCTTAAAACCATGGAAAAGTTCTTATGATGCTTTTAGTAATAATCCAATTATTAAAGTAGACCCTAATGGTGATGATGACTACTATTCTGAAAGTGGCAATTTTGTTGGCTCTGATGATAAATCAACAAATTATAAAAGAGTATTAAATAATTCTACAGTTGAAAAAATCCAACAACTATATTTACAAGTACAAGAAAAAGGTATGAGTCTGTCATATTTAAATTTAAAGAATAATTTATTGCAAACTGCAGGGAATAGTGTTTGTATACTTGATGTTAATGAAAGTATACAGAAAAATATTTATAAAGCTTTTTTTACAAAACCAGTACAAGATTTATTAGATGGAATATTAGAATCAGAAGGTGGTTATGTAGATTTAAATACAGATCCTGGTGGAAAAACAAACTATGGAATAGCAGAAAATAGAGAATGGAAACCAGCAGCTCAATTATTTGGTATTGATAATAATGCCGATAATATTGCGAAAATTTCTTCTTTACAAGCACAATTTTATTATTTTAAGACTAGAATTGAAAAATATAGAATTAATGACATAAATAGCAGTAGAGCACAAAATGCAATATTAGACCAAAGTGTATTAACTCCTGCTATTGTAAATAAAAGTGTAAAAACTACATTAAATAATTTAGCCGGTACTACATATTCTATAGATGCAAAAAAGTTAACAGATGATCAAATTAATACTTTAAATACATTAGATGCAGATGAATTTACTGAAGAATTTAAAACACAACAATTAAATTATTATGAGTCATTAAGTGGAAGTAAGGTTTATAACGCTAATATTAAAGGATGGAAAAATAGATTAGATAAATTGTGATATTTTATGAGTTTCAACTTTGTATATTTTTATTCATTTTTTTTACTCTCTTGTAATAATGTAGCTATAAAAAAAGATGATAAACACATAAACTTAAGATATATTGATTCGATAGAATTTAATTTTAAAAAAAAGTATGATTCTGGTGAAAATATGCTTGAAGATTCCAGAAAACACTTTTTATTGCTTGATTCTATTTTAAAAGAAGTAGAATTAAATCTAAAAGATTGTATTAAAAACGAGGATACTAGTTATTTCAGAATTGATTTTAGGGATTGGCATATAAAAAAAGATTCTTTAATAAAAAATGAACAGTACATTTTTGATCAAAAATTTAAATCAGGAGAATGGGGTAGTGATATGTATATGATTCTGTATTATAATGGTGCAGATTTTATAGTTAAGAGAATAAGGTTTTTACTTAAATATAAGGAAAAAAATTGTTATATATCCAACTAGCTCCGCCCTTGGCAGGTGTTATCCGCAAACTCTCGCAAGTATGCATCAAACTCGCGCAAGTATGCAGCAGAGCTCCGCCTTTGTTGGTCTTCTTGACCAACAAACTGTTAGCCGAAATGAAACCGTAATCAAAAATACTTAAATTGGTGCATGTCAGATATTATTTACGAAGACCATTTTCCTGAATTTATAACCATTACCTGTTATAATTGGGAATGTATCATAGAACGAGAGCAAGAAAAGAAATAATTATTGAAAGTTTAAGATATCTTACGAAGCAAAAGAAGGTGAATGTACATGCTTTTGTATTGATGGATAATCATTTTCATATAATATGGCGGATAGGCAAAGGTTTGAATCGCGAAAACGTACAGCGAGATTTTTTAAAATATACGGCACAACAGATTTTAAAGAATTTCAGGAATGAACAGGCAGAGATATTACAAAAAATAGAAGTAAATTTAAAAGACAGAAAATATCAGGTTTGGCAGCGCAATTCGTTGAGTATAGAATTAAGGAGTGAAATTGTTTACAAACAGAAGTTGGATTACATCCATAACAATCCGTTGAAAGCCGGTTTGTGTGCATCCGAAGAAGAATATAAGTATAGCAGTGCCGGGTATTATATACAAAACAAAATGGATTGGGATTTTTTGACAAATGCAAATGATTGAGTTGCAAATCAGTACGGAAAGTGGTTTGTTGGTGAAGAACACCAACAAAGGCGAGGAGTGAAATTGTTTACAAACAGAAGTTGGATTACATCCATAACAATCCGTTGAAAGCCGGTTTGTGTGCATCCGAAGAAGAATATAAGTATAGCAGTGCCGGGTATTATAAACAAAACAAAATGGATTGGGATTTTTTGACAAATGCAAATGATTGAGTTGCAAATCAGTACGGAAAGTGGTTTGTTGGTGAAGAACACCAACAAAGGCGAGAGCTACCTGACCACGATGACCAACAAAGCCCGCACGTCGTACACCTATGACAAAAACGGCAATATCCTGAAGCTGAACCGCAGTTCGTACACGGCCGCCGCGCCGACCACGGCCGCGCTGATGGACTCGCTGACCTATATCTATCCGGTGAACGCGACGACGGGCAAGCTGACGAACAATAAACTGTACCATGTCAATGACCTGCAGACGAGCAAGACGGCGTTTACGGAAGACATCGACGACCAGGGCGTGCTGGGCGCGCAGCTGGCAGGCGCCAACTACGACTACGACGCGATAGGGCAGCTGACGAAGGACAACGCGGAAAACATAGACAGCATCCGCTGGAATGTGTACGGCAAGATTGAGAAGATATTTTTTAAGAACGGCAAGCCGGCGATGGAATTCCTGTACGATGCGACGGGCAACCGCATCGCCAAGCTGCTGAAAAACGCGAAACACCCGGTGCCTGCCGGAAAGGACAGCACCTATGACGCCACCTACTACTGGCGGGATGCGCAGGGCAATGTGCTGGCGACGGAGAGCAAACGCTTTTACCCGATACCGGGCACGTTTACGGGCACTACACCGCTGGGCGGCTGGCAGGGGCATGCAGTGGATGTGGAGTACAACCTGTATGGCAGCAGCCGGCTGGGCACTTATCAGGATACGATACGCTACGACATCACCACGCCGAGTGTGTACGGGCAGTATGTGCGCTACAGCGCACGGCGGCAGTACGAGCTGAGCAACCACCTGGGCAATGTGATGGCGACGCTGAGCGATGTGAAGACATACGCCGCCGGCACGAAAGGGGCGGTGGGCTACCAGGCCAGGGTGCTGACGGCGCAGCACTATTACCCGTTTGGGATGCAAATGCCCGGAAAAAATGTTACTTTAGCTTCATATAGTTCTTTGAATAGATATCGGTTCGGCTTTAACGGTAAGGAAAAGGATGATGAGGTGAAAGGACAAGGGAATTCCTATGATTATGGTTTTCGCATCTACGACTCACGTATTGGAAGGTTCTTGTCTGTAGACCCATTAATTAACGATTATCCATGGTATGCCCCTTATCAATTTGCTGGTAATAAACCTATTATTGCAATTGATTTAGAAGGATTAGAAGAAAAGATTGTTATCTATAATAATACTTCAAATGGGAATATTTTAACAACTGTTATTGATGGTAAAAATCTATTATTTTCAACACAAATATCTGGTAGTTATGCTATGTATAGAAAGATAAGTAAATCAGAGTGGTTAAATTATAAAAAGTCAATGTGGATAGGTTATTCTGGATTAAAAAATCTATTTGCTATTGGTTATGAGGAGTACACATCTGGTATGGGGGAAATACAAGTACAAGTTTTACAGGTTTAGCTAAAGGAACTTTAACTATAGGAGCAGGTTCAAATTCAACTACATTAGCATATGACCCTAATCCTGTAAAAAGTAATAAACAGTCATTCTCTGATGCTATAAAAATGGGTTGGTGGGGTTTTAAAGATATTTGGAGTGATCCAAAAATATCAGAAATTAGAGATAATGTTTTGACAGGCTTTAGTTTTGCAATAGGTGCGGGTGAATTAAAATCAGGAATTGAATTTTGGAAAGTTATGGGGGTCCTTAATGATGTTGATGACCTACTAAAAGGTAGTGATAATATAAAAGATAAAAATTTAAAGAAGTTTGTTACATCTTTTAAAATGGTTGTCGATTATAAAGGATTACAAAATACTTCAATTGAGAGTTTAACTGATAAAAAGATTTCTCCAACTCAAGCTGCAAGTTTAGCATTTGATGCAAAAGGAGTTTTAGATTCAGCTAATTTATTGAAAGAACAAGTTGATTCAAAATCTACTAAGAAGAAAAGTGATTAATGATATATTATATGTTAATAAGATGAAGTATAAATTTAGCTATACACCTCAGTATTCTGATATTCTATATCTAGCTGCGTTTTTACTAGGTTTTGGTATAATAGCACTAAGAAATTCACCTGTATATTTAATATTATATTTAATATTTGTCTTGGTAAGCATTTGGATGTTTATTGAAAGCAAACCTAAAATATTGTTTTTTGAAGATTATATAGAACTACACAGAGGTATCTTTTTTAATAAAAGAATAAGAATAAAAAAATATGAAGATATCTTATCAATACAATATTGTTTTGCTGAAATACGTGGTTCTAATTTGTTCAAGATATCTTTAAAAGATAAAGATAATAAAGTAAATAAAATCCAATATTCATTTTTAGGAAGACCAACTAAATATGAGGTATCCTTTTTTCAATCAAAAAATATTGATATATCAGTAGTGCCAGATTCTGCTAAAAATAAATTACCAAGCTAGTTCCCCTAACTCGCGCAAGTATGCGGCAAAGCCAAAAGCGCGGCGTACTTGTGCGGAAGTATAAAAAATAAAATACATTTACCCCGCCTTTGTTGGTCTTCTTGACCAACAAACTGTCAGTGGTGAATACCTCCGCCTTTGTTGGTCTTCTTGACCAACAAACTGTTAGCCGAAATGAAACCGTAATCAAAAATACTTAAATTGGTGCATGTCAGATATTATTTACGAAGACCATTTTCCTGAATTTATAACTGGAGCAAGAGCAGGTGTTATAGATGTAGTAAATGGAGGCACAGACCCAACAGGTGGTGCTACATTTTGGGATGGAACAGATTTTTTGGCTTGGGGTTTGAATTCTCCCAATGGCACACCTCACAACAAATTTGAAGAGTTCTCAAGTATAAAAATTGATTTGTATCATTATATTTCATTTGCTTATAAACAACTTGAAAAATACCTAAAGGCAGAGCAAAATACTATGGGACATTTTATTCAATTCCTGCAGATGTGTTTAATGATGTAAATAATTGGACATTTAATTATATATTTAATGGTATTCCTTATAATAGTTATTTTATGTATAATACTGGATATAAGGGTTCTGCATTAATATCTACAGGCACCGCAGGAGAATCTATTTTTTGGAAAGTTGAAGAATAAAAACTAATGCAAAAAATGAATAAATATTTAATATCTATAATTATATATACTGTTTCTTGTAATAATAGTCAATCCAAGATAAAAAAAGATAAAATATTGCAGAAATATGCTACAAATGATACTCTTAAGTATACTTCAACCTACTTAAAGAATGATTTCCTAGAGGCAATAGAAATAATAAATTATTCTAACGACAAGAGGTATATTTTAATATTAAAAAAATATATTACGATTTAATAGTATTGCCTTGGCTCGCTGCGCTCGCCGTTGTTGGTATGCGGCGTTGGCAAAGAGCGGTTGCGTACCAACAACAGAAATGGTTTATCGTTTAATCAAATTATACACGGCATCCACTACATTATCAAAAATGGTATTGTTAATAGTACCAGCTTTACGGATAATTCTCCGCCTTTGTTGGTCTTCTTGACCAACAAACTGTTAGCCGAAATGAAACCGTAATCAAAAATACTTAAATTGGTGCTTGTCAGATATTATTTACGAAGACCATTTTCCTGAATTTATAACCATTACCTGTTATAATTGGGAATGTATCATAGAACGAGAGCAAGAAAAGAAATAATTATTGAAAGTTTAAGATATCTTACGAAGCAAAAGAAGGTGAATGTACATGCTTTTGTATTGATGGATAATCATTTTCATATAATATGGCGGATAGGCAAAGGTTTGAATCGTGAAAACGTACAGCGAGATTTTTTAAAATATACGGCACAACAGATTTTAAAGAATTTCAGGAATGAACAGGCAGAGATATTACAAAAAATAGAAGTAAATTTAAAGACAGAAAATATCAGGTTTGGCAACGCAATTCGTTGAGTATAGAATTAAGGAGTGAAATTGTTTACAAACAGAAGTTGGATTACATCCATAACAATCCGTTGAAAGCCGGTTTGTGTGCATCCGAAGAAGAATATAAGTATAGCAGTGCCGGGTATTATAAACAAAACAAAATGGATTGGGATTTTTTGACAAATGCAAATGATTGAGTTGCAAATCAGTACGGAAAGTGGTTTGTTGGTGAAGAACACCAACAAAGGCGAGGAGTGAAATTGTTTACAAACAGAAGTTGGATTACATCCATAACAATCCGTTGAAAGCCGGTTTGTGTGCATCCGAAGAAGAATATAAGTATAGCAGTGCCGGGTATTATAAACAAAACAAAATGGATTGGGATTTTTTGACAAATGCAAATGATTGAGTTGCAAATCAGTACGGAAAGTGGTTTGTTGGTGAAGAACACCAACAAAGGCGACGCCGCCGGCACGAAAGGGGCGGTGGGCTACCTGGCCAGAGTGCTGAGCGCCCAGCAATACTTTCCGTTTGGGATGCAAATGCCCGGAAAAAATGTTACTTTAGCTTCGTATAGTTCTTTGAATAGGTATCGGTTCGGCTTTAACGGACAAGAACACGAAACCGAAATAAAACAAGGAACTTTCTTTGCTGAATACTGGATGTATTCCTCTCAACTTGGAAGACGGTGGAATATTGACCCTGTTACATTTTCTTGGCAGAGTAGCTATGCAACATTTAATAATAATCCAATATTTTGGAGTGACCCTAATGGCTTGTACGGAACTAAAAAAGAAGCAAAGCAATTTAGGAAAAATGCTAAATCTCAGGGGTTAGATCCGAGCAAAGTATATAAGTCTGGCAAAGAGTGGGGATTTAATACAACAGATGGAGATGGAACTGTTGGGAATTTTAAAAAACAATACACTAATCCTAAAAGTGATGCTTCATTAGTATCAAAGATGGAAAGTTTATCAAATTTATGCTCTTCTTTATCTTTTAATGAAATGAGCACTATGACAGAAAATGATAAATTTAAACATTTCTTTAGTAGTGGAAATGCTACAGCATCAATTTTGAGTTACGAATTTGCAACAGGTACAGGACCTGATCATAGGGATTTTAGTCCTTCATCAGGACTTTCTAGGAATTTAGAGAGTTCTACTATTGTAAATTCAGCTTTAGATTTCTTTTTATGATAAGAATAAAGATGCGACAATGCAACTCAATTCAGTTAGTGGTTATAATTATGCCACATCACCAACTCCTATTTACAATATCCTAGAAATTCCTAGAACTATTATGAGACATGTTGGACCAATTAATAACCAAAATTGGGGGGAGTTATTTTTAGGTTCGGCAACAATTAATATATCACAAGAAGGAACAGAATATTTAAGATTAACAATAAGTAATGAGACCAGTAGAAATTCTCTGAATGCACACATGGGACCCAACTATGATAGAAATGTTGCAGGCAATGTACCTCTATCAATAATTAGCCAAACTATACAGATATTAGTTCCTATAGATTATAGTAGATTGCCGAATTACCAAAATAAACCAGCATATTTTAAACAAGGAAATTAAATGAATAAAAAAATATTCTTTATAATTAGTTCATTTGGTATTTTATACATTGCATTGCAATATTCAAATATCCCACTTAAATCAACTTATGTAGGTGTATATCGAAATTCAATATCTAATGAGATTATTGAATTAAAAGAAGATGGCAGTTATAATTTAATTAGGAATGATACCTTAATAAATGTCAATAAATGGAAAATAATTAATAAATTATTTAGCGATATAGATTCTGATATAGAACTGGAAGAATACAAAGAAGATATTAATAATAGAGGTGGTTTTATGTATTTTATAAAAAAACAAAATTGTTTATATACAGATGAAGAAAGTTCACCGTTATATTGTAGAATTAAATAACTAATCGTTTTAACTCATGTCTCATGTTGCATTGTAAAATAAGGCAAGAATATAAAATGTACTTGTGCTTTTTTATTTTATACTGCGTAAGCTTTACGAGCTTTGGCGTCACGAATTAAACCATCGAGGGTATAAAGAATGTAATCTTTATCTTTAGCAGAAAGGTTTTGTAAATCATTCAAACGGTCAAGCATAGCAGAATCTTTTAAGATATTTAATTGATTACTTTCTCAAACTCGCGCAAGTATGCAGCCAGGCAATAAGCGCGGCGTACTTGTGCGGAAGTAAAGAGGAGTTGTATTTTATAAGTTTTGCAGTTGTGAATTGGATAGATCTATTTATACGAGATGAGTATAAGGAGGTATTAATGAAGAGCATACAATATTGCCAGCACAATAAAGACTTAGATGTGTATGCTTATTGTATAATGACAAGCCATGTTCATTTAATTATCGGTAGCAGAGGTAATCCGATGTCAAATATCATGCGTGACCTTAAGCGCCATACTTCAGAAGAATTAAGAAAAGCAATTCAACGGCATCCGAAAGAAAGCAGAAAGGAATGGATGATCCCCAACTCGCGCAAGTATGCAGTTAGGCAATAAGCGTGGCGTACTTGTGCGGAAGTAAAAATGGTAAAAAATAAAATATTTTTCCCGCCTTTGTTGGTTTGTAACCAACAAACTACCGCCCGTCAAAACAGCAGTGACACCGCCTATCTGCTAAAATTCATTAAATTTGTAAGATGCAAATCGTAGTTTATTAAGAGCATTTTCCTCAGTTTATCACCATCACCTGCTATGAATGGCTTGGCTTGCGCTCGCCGTTGTTGGTATGCGGCGTTGGCAAAGAGCGGTTGCGTACCAACAACAGAAATGGTTTATCGTTTAATCAAATTATACACGGCATCCACTACATTATCAAAAATGGTATTGTTAATAGTACCAGCTTTACGGATAATTCTCCGCCTTTGTTGGTCTTCTTGACCAACAAACTGTTAGCCGAAATGAAACCGTAATCAAAAATACTTAAATTGGTGCATGTCAGATATTATTTACGAAGACCATTTTCCTGAATTTATAACCATTACCTGAAGGAATGAACAGGCAGAGATATTACAAAAAATAGAAGTAAATTTAAAAGACAGAAAATATCAGGTTTGGCAGCGCAATTCGTTGAGTATAGAATTAAGGAGTGAAATTGTTTACAAACAGAAGTTGGATTACATCCATAACAATCCGTTGAAAGCCGGTTTGTGTGCATCCGAAGAAGAATATAAGTATAGCAGTGCCGGGTATTATAAACAAAACAAAATGGATTGGGATTTTTTGACAAATGCAAATGATTGAGTTGCAAATCAGTACGGAAAGTGGTTTGTTGGTGAAGAACACCAACAAAGGCGAGAACACCATTACAGCGTCAACAATTTAAGGGTAAATTTTTACCGCCTGGTACACCAACATTTAATGGTATGTCATTAGGTCAAATTAAAAAGATTATAGATGCTAGAGAAAAAGTTGACGGAGCCACATTTGATTCTAATGGTGCGTTGAATCCTGTTTCAACAGGCACATTTTCAACACCTGTAAATGTACCATCTGATATGAAGACTTATGAACCTAAAACTCAATAACATTGTTATGAAATATCTTTTTTTTATAGCATCTTTAATTATGTTGAGTTGTAATAGATATTATACATCAAATATGCTTGGTGAAGACAAAGTAGATATTACAGAGTTTGTAGTAAATAAATCATATATACCAATATATTGTAATGGTAGAATAGATAAATTAATTAACCCAAAACCTCATTCTTTTTCAAAGATTGAAATAGATACTATTAAAAGAGAATTAAATAATTGGTTATTAGAGAATAATATTAAGCCTTTAATTAATGATAGTTTTTCATTGCATAAAAGTGATTATACATATTCGTACGTAATTGAATATACACCTATTGACGTATATATGATTAAATTAAATATAAATAATGATTCTTTTGTTAATGTTTTTTTTAGATATGACAATAAACTAATTCTGCCATTTAGTAATGAAGGGTGGGTATTAAATGAATGTGATAAATAGTCTCTTAGTAATACTGTATTTGCAGTAATCTATTGTACAAAAACAAGTAAACAAAACAAAGCCACGCATCGGCGTGGTTTATTTATTTAGCAAACTCAAACTCGCGCAAGTATGCAGCCAAGCAATAAGCGTTGCGTACTTGTGCGGAAGTATTAAAAATAAAAGAATTTTATATCTTTGAATTATAGAATTTTAAATGAGCAGAAGATATAAATATACAGACAATGAGGAATTGTATTTTACAGAGCCTCAAACTCGCGAAAGTATGCGGCAAAGCCAAAAGCGCGGCGTACTTGTGCGGAAGTAAAAATGGTAAAAAATAAAATATTTTTATAGCTTTGAATTAGAAAATTTTAAATGAGCAGAAGATATAAATTTACAGACACTTTGTCTGATGTTACAGGAAAATTGCAAAGTCTATCACCAAATTCATCGTTACCTGATTATGGTTATCCTTATCAACTAAAGGGTTTAGAAGGTGTTGGAAAATATGTTCAAGATTATTCAACTTTAGCTACTGGCGGACAAACAGGCAATTTGATGTTTACGTATTTGGGTTCTCATAGCTTGTGGATTGAAGTAACAGCAAATGATGTTGAGAAGAGAATAGCAACAGTAGTTTTTACCGTTCATAACACATCAACTTTAGAATCAGGTACACGTCCTCCTGTTATTGGCTATCAAGAATGGTATGGAAATACTATCGGTAATTTTTTAAATACGAAAGTAGCAGGCAGAACAGGAGCAACATCTGAAACAGAACAGGTTTTTCAATGGACTCAAACAATTAAATATTAATCCGAATGATGAAAAAACATTTTGAGTTTATTGTGTTGTGTATGGTTTTATTATTCGCAGGGTGCAGTTCGGCATTAAAAGAAAACGAATTTATTGGGGTATGGTTGAATGCAAAAGAGAATTGTAAAATCCAACTTAATAAAGATTTTACTTTTAGCTCTACGAATGTTCCATTAGATGTTGCAAATAAGTATTACATAACTTTTAATAAAGAAACTAATATATGGCAAGGCACTTGGTCATTAGAAGACAAACAACTCAAGCTCACAATAAATGATAGTTATTATTACTTGGATGTGAATACTTCCTTAACCTCAAGTAAACCGCGACTATATGTAAAACTATTAGATGAATCAGGCGGAGAAATGATTTATTTTGATAGGCAATAAAAACTAAAAGCCCTCATTTTTTGAGGGCTTTTTTATTATAGCTTCACTTTACCGTCCAGTAAATCCTTCATTCTTTTTTTTGTGAGCATTGAGTTAATGATTTTAACCAGTGCATTTTTTTCGTCTTCATCCAGTTGAGAAATTAACATCAACTGTTCGTTGAGTTCATGGTTTTGAAGCTCTACTACACTGTTTTCATTATCGTTTAAAAGGTTGTCGGCACTCACGGCAAACACTTTCATCAACCATAACTCGCGCAAGTATGCGGCAAAGCCAAAAGCGCGGCGTACTTGTGCGGTAGTATAAAAAATAAAATAATTTTACCCCGTCTTTGTTGGTCTTCTTGACCAACAAACTGTTACCCCAACTCGCGCAAGTATGCGGCAAAGCCAAAAGCGCGGCGTACTTGTGCGGAAGTAAAAATGGTAAAAAATAAAATATTTTTATAGCTTTGAATTAGAGAATTTAAAATGAGCAGAAGATATAAACCTCCCCGCCTTTGTTGGTTTGTAACCAACAAACTACCGCCCGCCAAAACTTCACTGCCACCGCCTATCTGCTAAAATTCATTAAATTAGTAAAATGCAAAACGTAGTTTATGAAGAGCATTTTCCTGAGTTTATCACCATCACGTGCTATGAATGGCTTCATTTGATTGAAAGCCTGGAGGCAAAAGCTATAATTACAGAAAGCCTTCGGTATTTAACGGAACAAGGGAAAATAGCGGTACATGCCTTTGTAATCATGGACAATCATTTTCACCTGATATGGAGAATCAGAAAAGGATACAGACGTCCGGATGTACAGCGTGATTTTTTGCATTATACGGCAAAGAAAATTTTGAAGCATTTAAAATCGCACCAGCCTGCTGTAATTGAGAAAATTGAAGTAAATTTAAGAGACCGGAAATATCAGGTGTGGCAGCGAAACTCATTGAGCGTTGAATTACGGACAGCCAAAGTGTATGAACAAAAAATGAATTATATTCACGACAATCCTGTAAAGGCAGGTTTGTGCAAAACGGCGGAAGATTACCGCTACAGTAGTGCGAGATACTATATTAAAAATGAGAAAAACTGGGGCTTTTTAATACATGGATATGGTGATGATTGACGTGCGATACTGTTCGGAATGTGGTTTGTTGGTTGCAAACCAACAAAGGCGAGGGGACTTTTTAATACATGATGATGATTGACGTGCGATACTGTTCGGAATGTGGTTTGTTGGTTGCAAACCAACAAAGGCGAGAGCATACAATATTGCCAGCACAATAAAGACTTAGATGTGTATGCATATTGTATAATGACAAGCCATGTTCATTTAATTATCGGTAGCAGAGGTAATCCGATGTCAAATATCATGCGTGACCTTAAGCGCCATACTTCAGAAGAATTAAGAAAAGCAATTCACCGGCATCCGAAAGAAAGCAGAAAGGAATGGATGATACAAATGATGGAAGAAGCAGGAAGACAAAACAGTAATAATAGAGGTTTTCAATTGTGGCAGCAAGACAATCATCCGATAGCATTGAGTACGGAAAAAATCATGCATCAGAAGTTAGATTATTTGCATGACAACCCAGTAGAAGCGGGATTTGTTGAAGAAGCAGAAGATTGGTTGTATAGCAGCGCAAAACAATATCATACGGGACAGAAAGGACGGATAGATATCATACAAATTGAGCCAAGATTAAACACTATATAAGTTGATTAAACAACACACAAGTACGTATCCGCACTTAGCTTTACCGCATACTTGCGCGAGTGGGGGGATTAAGTGGCTTTGTTATTTTACATCCTGCATTACATTAGAAAGAGCATCTTTTAATTTACCCTAACTCGCCAAGTATGCAGCCAGGCAATAAGCGTGACGTATCTGCCGACAGGCAGACAGTTCTCTGCCTTCTGTAAATTACCCACATTCCTTAAAACAGGACATTTTTAATTTGCAACCCAAATAATTACCTTTGCAGGATGAAAAGTACTTTATCTGCGCAGGAAATCCGTACCACGTTTCTGGAGTTTTTTAAAGGCAAAGGCCACCAGATTGTGCCGTCTGCACCCGTTGTGGTCAAAAACGATCCGACCTTGTTGTTCACCAATGCGGGCATGAACCAGTTCAAGGATTATTTTTTAGGCAATGATACTCCTGAAAATCTACGTATTGCCGATACGCAGAAATGCCTGCGTGTTTCCGGAAAGCACAACGACCTGGAAGAGGTGGGCGTGGACACCTACCACCATACCATGTTCGAGATGTTGGGCAACTGGTCGTTTGGGGATTATTTCAAAGAGGAAGCCATCGCCTGGAGCTGGGAGTTGCTGACGGAAGTGTTGAAATTGGATAAGAACAGGTTATACGTCACCATTTTTGAAGGGGATGCCAAAGAAAATCTGCCAAAAGACGAAGAAGCATTTAATTTCTGGAAGCAGTGGATTGCTGAGGACCGTATTTTGCTGGGTAATAAAAAGGACAACTTTTGGGAAATGGGTGACACCGGTCCCTGCGGCCCCTGTACGGAAATACATGTGGACTGCCGTACCGATGAAGAAATTAGGCAGGTGGACGGAAAAACACTGGTGAATGCCGACCACCCGCAGGTGATAGAAATCTGGAACAACGTATTCATCCAGTTTAACCGCCTGAAAGACGGCAGCCTCGAACCGCTGCCGGCCAAACACGTCGATACGGGCATGGGTTTTGAGCGCCTGGTACGTGTCATTCAGGGCAAATCCTCCAATTATGATACGGATGTCTTTTCCGGAACCATTGCGGCGACGGAAAAATTAGTGCGTAAAAAATACGACGGAAGCGATACTAAACAGGCTATTGCCTTTCGGGTATTGGCGGATCATATCCGTGCCGTTTCCTTTACCATCGCCGACGGACAATTGCCAGGAAATACCGGCGCAGGATATGTCATCCGAAGGATCCTCCGCCGTGCCGTGCGCTATTATTTTTCTTACCTGGACAGAAAAGAGCCGTTGCTGCATCTGCTGGTACCTGTTCTCGCAAAACAGTTTGAACAGGTTTTCCCGGAATTACAGCAGCAGGTGGATTTTGTGGGCAAGGTGGTGCTGGAAGAAGAAAATTCGTTCTTGAAAACATTGGATAACGGTTTGAAACGAATCGACCATATTGTCAAAGAAGCGGATAAGGTGATAGAAGGAAAAGCAGCTTTTGAATTGCTGGATACTTATGGTTTTCCAATTGATTTGACCAACCTGATCGCTTCCGAACACGGATTGGTGGTCGATGAAAAAGGTTTTGAAGCAGCGCTGCAGAAACAAAAAGAACGCAGCCGTGCCGCTACGGAACTGAGTGTGGATGACTGGCAGGTGCTGGAAGACGGAAAAACGGAATTTGTTGGTTATACCACGTTGGAAACATCCGCAAAAATTTTAAAATACCGGAAAATCAGTTCCAAAGGAAAGGAACATTATCAGATTGTGCTGGACAAGACGCCTTTTTATGCGGAAAGCGGCGGACAGGTGGGTGATGTAGGGACAGTGGAATTTACGTATTTGCGTGCGGCAGGCGAAGCAATCTCAGCATTTGCCATCACCGATACCAAAAAAGAGAATGATCTGATCGTTCATTTTGTGGATGAGATCCCTGCGGATTTAAGCGGTGATGTATGGGCAAAAGTAGATAAGGATATCCGAAAAAATACAACCATCCATCATTCGGCTACACATTTGCTGCATGCTGCATTGCGTCAGGTATTGGGTACACATGTGGCACAGAAAGGTTCCCTGAATAACAGCGGATACCTGCGTTTTGACTTTTCGCATTTTGCGAAAATGTCGAACGAAGAAATGGAAAAGGTGGAAGCGGTCGTCAACGAAAAAATACGTCAGAACATTCCGGTGGTGATCAGGGAGTTGCCTAAAGAGGAGGCGATGAAGCTGGGCGCAATGGCGCTGTTCGGCGAAAAGTATGGCGATGTGGTGCGTGTCGTGGTGATGGATGAAAACTATTCGATTGAATTATGCGGAGGTACTCATGTTGGCTATACCGGTGAACTCGGGTTGTTTAAAATATTGTCGGAAAGTGCGGTGGCTGCCGGTGTGCGCCGGGTGGAAGCAGTCAGCGGCGAAACGGCGTTTCAGTACCTGAATGATAAACTGGATGAATGGAAACAGATTCAGGATGCGCTGAAAAACCCGAAAGATACCCTGAAGGCCATTCAGCAATTACAGGATGAAAATGTTTCTTTGAAAAAAGAAATCGAGAAATACCAGCAGGAAAAGGTGGAAATCGTAAAACAGCAATTGCGCGCCAGAGTCACTCAACGGAACAGCGCTAATCTGCTGATAGAGAAAGTAGAAGGGGTGAATGCGGAAGGCTTGAAAAAGATTCAGTTTGATTTGAAAAATGAATTTGATAATTTGTTTTTTGCAGCGGCGACGGTGGTCAATGACAAACCGCTGATATCCATCATCATTTCCGAGGAATTGGTAAATAGTAAGAACCTGCATGCAGGCAATATGATTAAGGAGTTATCGAAAGCCATCAAAGGCGGCGGCGGCGGACAGCCTTTCTATGCCACTGCCGGCGGTACCGATGTCAACGGCGTTGAAGTGGCCTTAAAACAGGCGGAAGAGCTGTTTTTTAGTGCAGACTGCACATTAAATGATTTTTTGTATAAACCGGTGGTTGTCAGTAATACGTATAGTAAGCTGTCGTATTGGTGGTGTCGGTGCCGGAGGATGAAGTGTATATTCTTTCTGTTATTTTCCTTATCGCCCTGTCCGTACTGTCAAATTCATAGGTATAGTTATTGGTTTCAGAAAAATCAATACCTCCCAGCGTTTGGTGTTTATGCGTAGTGATGTCCTGTTTTAACAGATGGGTGCTGCTTTTTCCTAAATGAAGATTTCCTGTATTTTTGTTGCCGGTTGTATTTGTTTTGTCGGTGTAATACTGATACGTTGTATGCACCTTGTATTCACCGGCAAAACCGATAAAGACTCCTTTTTTTTCGGTATAATCAATTCCATTGTTAAAGAGAGAGTCATTTGTAAATGCATCAGTTATGGAATGGAGATAGGTTTGAAGGAAATCATTGGCATCATAGGTATAGCTGTAATCCGGTCCGTCAATGATGATATTAAAATTTTTGTTGTTGTATTTTCCTTCAAACAGGCCATTGCTGTTAAGAATTAATATGCCATTGTATTGTCTGATAATCGGCGTACCGTCCGGCAGGGTATCGTTAAATGACTGCCGTGAATAGTTGCTGCTGAAAACATAGATGGTATCCTTGTAATAGGTGAACGTCTGGAAATAATTATCAGCCGGACTGGTCGGAAAGGAAACAGCTTTTTTGGATATCCTGTTTTGGGTGTCGTATAAATAGGTTTCAACGCTTGAACCTTCTGTTTTCGTTTTGACCAAAGGAGTTTCACCCGGTATGTTCAAACCGTCTTTTTTACAACCATAAGATGATAAAATTGTAAAAAATAGTATTGCTAGCTTGCTAGTCAGATTACTTTTATCCATAAAAACCCCATTCAAATATATAAAAGAATATCCAATCAATATGTTAAATTATTGAAAATCTTGAAATACAAACCCCGCTAAACAACCCATTTCATCAGTCTTGTGCAGATTTTTAGTATTTTTACCGCTCTTAATCATGAATTTAAGCGCAATACGATAGATGGGTTACAAAGACAAATATGAGGTGGTGGTGGGCTTGGAGGTGCACATACAGTTAAATACCCGAACAAAAATCTTTGCAGCGGACGAAACAACTTACGGTGCTCCACCGAATTCACAGATTAGTCCCATAACCCTGGGATTGCCGGGTGTATTACCGAAGTTGAACAAGGCAGTTCTGGAGAAAGCCATCAGAATGGGACTGGCTTGTAACTGCACCATTACGGAGGTGAATCATTTTGCGCGTAAAAACTATTTTTATGCCGATTTGCCAAAAGGTTATCAGATTTCACAGGACAAGGCACCGATTTGTACCGGTGGCTTCGTTGAGATTATGACAGACGATGCTAAAAGGAAGATTGCACTCACGCGTATCCACATGGAAGAGGATGCCGGAAAAAACAACCATGAGCTGGATCCCGAATATTCCCTTATAGACTTAAATCGTGCCGGTGTGCCTTTGATTGAGATGGTATCGGAGCCGGATATCCGCAGCAGCGATGAAGCATATGCTTTCCTGACGGAAGTGAGAAAATTAGTGCGCTATCTCGATATATGCGACGGCAATATGGAAGAAGGCTCCATGCGCTGTGATGCCAATGTTTCTGTTCGTTTAAAAGGAGAGATGAACTACCGCAACAGGGTGGAAGTAAAAAACATGAACTCCATCCGGAACGTTAAACGCGCCATTGATGTGGAAGTGAAACGGCAGATAGCCATTTATGAAAGCGGCGGCACCATCGACCAGGAAACCCGCAGTTTCAATCAGGCGGATGCCAGTTCCTTTCCATTGCGCACAAAAGAAAATGCTCATGATTACCGCTATTTTCCCGAACCGGATTTGCCGCCCGTGATAGTGACGCAGGCAACTATTGAGGAGATAAAAGCGGCGATGCCGCCGCTGCCGAAGCAATTAGCTGAAAAGTTTATTGCTGAATACCATTTGTCAGAGTACGATGCGCAGATTTTGACGGATGAGCGGGAATTTGCCTTCTACTATCTCGAGTTGATTAAATATACATCCAGTTATAAAACCGCAGCGAATTGGTTAATCAATGAAGTGAAATCGTATATCAGTCACAATGGGATACCATTGTCTGATTGTTTGGTGTCCCCTGTTCAATTGGCGGAAATTATCCAACTCGTTGAGGATAAGATTGTCAGTTCTTCCGGTGCTAAATCTATCTTTCAGGCTTTAGCTGAAGGCAATAATGCTTCCGCCGTTGCTATTGCTGAACAGCTGAATCTGATACAGTCTTCGGATTCGGATGAACTGAGTCAATGGGCGAAACAGGCGCTGGAAAAATATCCCGAAAAAATAACGGAATACAAAAAAGGCAAGAAAGGGAACATTAATCTTTTTATGGGAGAGGTGATGAAATTATCAAGAGGTGCAGCCGATCCTAAACGTATAACAAAAATCTTGCAGGAATTATTGAGTCAATAAAATTTAAACGTTTAATATAGAATCAATATGAAAAAAGGTAGTTTCAAATGGCTGATGATGTGTTGTTTTTCTTTCATCTTATTTTCCTGTAAACAATTCAACGGATATACCATCAAAGGTTCTGTTAAAAATGGCAATGAGCTGAAGATATTTCTGGAAGATATTTCTGAGCAGGTTCCTGTCATTATTGATACGACGATAGTTCGGGACAATAAATTTGAAATTAAGAATTATTCCGGCAACGGGATTTACCGCCTGCGATTTGGAGAGGATGCCCGTAATTCCATTTATTTATTCATTCAGAAAAAGGACCATATCCGTATTGATGCTGACATGGCTCAGTTTCAGCAATATATGGTCAGCGGCAGCAGAGGGTCGGGGCATATTAAAAATTTAGTGACGGCATCCAAGACAAAATTCTCAGATGTGGATTCAACTTACAACAGATTTAAAAATGCATCAGAAACACAGAAAGATTCTCTGAAGGCTGTTTATGAAAATACCCAAAAAAGGTTACATCGATTTTATAAAGGAATTCATTGAAAAGGAAGAGAATAATGATATTGCCTGTTTTGCGCTTAATTTTTTCGGGCCATTTTTGGAAACGGAAATACCGTATCTGGTGGATATCACTGAGAAATTACATAATGCCGCTCCGGAATCAAAATATATAAACAACTGGTATCAGTCCATGCAGCGATATAAGGAGTCGGTGATGGCGGAGCAGCAAAACGGCCTGCCCATAAATACGGCGGCTCCCGACATTGTTCTGCAAAATCCCGGCGGTGACACGATTCAATTATCCAATCTTGAAGGTAATATTGTCTTGCTGGATTTTTGGGCGAGCTGGTGTCAGCCTTGCAGGATGGAAAATCCAAATGTGGTGAAACTATACAAGGCATATCATGCCAAAGGACTGGAGATATTTTCTGTCTCCCTGGATGCAAATGCAGAGCAATGGAAAAAAGCGATAGCCAAAGACGGTTTGGTTTGGAAGAATCATGGCTCCGACTTCAGCGGCTGGCAGTCACCGGTGGCACAGTTATATAAAGTAACCTCCATTCCGGCTACCTATTTATTGGATAAAAAAGGGATGATTGTCGCTAAAAACCTGAGAGGTACGGAACTGGAAGCAAAAGTGAAAGAATTGCTGGCAAATGAAGTGCCGAATAACTAGTGCAAAAGATTATAATCCAGCATTTATTTTGGTGATATACTCATTCAGCATCTTTAATTCTTCTTCTGTAAGATTTAAAATGTCTATACCGGAAACAACTTCTTTCCAGGGTGGCGTGGATTCATAGTTATACGTCCCAAAAATAATAACGGGAGTCCCATTTTTTACAACGACTGTTTCATCTTCATTCAGCACCCAGGTATCCGCCCAGTTGAATATCCAAAAAGCGTCTTTCTGAAACAGACGGATACAGGAATGGCTGGCGGGATATCCCGGCAGGTCATATTGATGCAGCCCGATTCCCCCTCTGTTGCTGATGTTGAAATACCACGGCATTCTCCAGCTGCCGTTTACGGTACTGATCTTAAGTTTTGCCTTGAAGTTGGTATGAAACAGCCCGCTCGGGGTGATGGCTTTTTTCCGCCCGGTGCTGGTTGGCCCCAGCGCACTAAATCTCCAAATTCATAGGCGCCGAATGCCTGAATCCGTTTGCAAATGATAATAAGTTTGGGAATGCTGTCACATTGGTCAAGTTGGTGGGGGAAGGGCGAGTAGGGCATGATATGTGAATACACGGTATCCGGCATAATAATCGGTTTTCCCATTCTGATTCTGGACGGCGTCAGCCTGTTGAGTGCTGCGATGATTTCTTTTTGTTCATGGGTATATCTCTCATTAAACGACCTGAAAGCATTGGTGTCTGTTAATGAATCCAAATAATAGCGGATACTGTTGGCTGCAATCTGTTTTGAAGTGGTGGAATCCGTGTTCAGCGATACATATTTTTGATTTTTTTCCCCTTTATTATGGGAACAACTGCTAAATGCTGCAGCGATTACAAAATTCAATATGTATTTTGTGCTTCTCATAAATCCGGCAACACCACAGTTAATGACAGGCTATTTTAATGCCAAATTCAAAAATAGCTATTCCAGGCATGCTTTTACAAACGTACAGAATAATGGATGAGGCTTTAAAATCGTGCTTTTCAGTTCAGGGTGGAACTGTACGCCGATAAAATATTTGTGAGAAGGTATTTCGATGATTTCCACCAAATCCGAGTCAGGGTTAAAGCCGCTGGCAATCATCCCATGATCTTCAAACAGATGCAGGTATTTATTGTTGAATTCATAGCGGTGACGGTGCCGTTCTGATATTATCGTTTCACCGTAAATCTTGTGTGCAAGTGAATTTTCCCTGATTTTGCAGGTATAGGCACCTAGACGCATGGTACCTCCCATATTCACAATCGTTTTTTGCTCCTGCATCATGTCAATCACCGGATAATTGGTGTTCTGATGCATTTCAGTGGAGTTCGCATTTTCCAGTTTCAGCATGTTGCGCGCGAATTCAATAACCGCCATCTGCATGCCTAAACACACACCAAAGAAAGGAACATTGTTTGTACGGGCATACTCAATGGCGTATATTTTTCCGTCCATACCCCTCTGCCCGAATCCGGGCGCCACAAAGATGCCGTTTAAATGACCTAACTTTTCTTTCAGGTTGTTTTTATGGATTTCTTCAGAATGTATACGTTCCACATTTACCTTGCACTCATTTTTTGCACCGGCATGAATGAACGATTCATAAATCGAAATGTAGGCATCCTTTAACTCAATATATTTTCCAATCAACCCGATGGTGATTTCCTTTTTAGGGAATTTATAGCGTTGTAAGAAATCATTCCATTCCGCCAGATCCGTATCCGGTACATTCGTATAGCCGAATTTTTCCAGCACAATTTCATCCAGTTTTTCCTTTTTAAGATACAGCGGAACGTCATAAATCGTTTCCGCATCCAGCGCTTCAATAACGGAATCGTAATCTACGTTGCAGAATTCCGCAATTTTCCGCTTCCGTTCATTTCCCAGAGGCATTTCTGTTCGGCAAACGATGATATGTGGCTGTACCCCGTAGGATTGCAGCTCTTTTACACTATGCTGAGTGGGTTTGGTCTTTAATTCTTTGGCAGAAGCAAGGTATGGAACCAATGTCAGGTGTATGACCATGTAGTCTTTGGCCGGCAACTGCCATTTCAGCTGACGTATTGCTTCAATAAAGGGCAAAGATTCAATATCGCCGACCGTTCCGCCAATCTCGGTAAGAATGATGTCATATTGGTCTGAATTACCCAATAGCAGCATTCTTCTTTTGATTTCGTCGGTGATATGAGGTATCACCTGTACCGTTTTGCCGAGGTAGTCACCGCGGCGCTCACGACTGATAACTTCCTGGTATATTTTTCCGGTGGTAACATTATTGGCCTGAGAGGTGTGAACACCTAAAAACCGTTCGTAATGCCCTAGGTCCAGATCGGTTTCAGCACCGTCTTCCGTTACATAACATTCTCCATGCTCATAAGGATTCATGGTACCCGGATCAATATTGATATACGGGTCAAACTTTTGTATGGTCACTTTAAGTCCGCGGGATTGAAGGAGTTTTGCCAGTGATGCGGCCAGAATGCCTTTTCCCAGAGAAGAGGTAACACCACCTGTAACGAAGATAAATTTTGCCATAACGTAGTTAGAATGCTTGTTATGGACTGTAAAGTTAAGTTGTATAACTGAAAATGAAAATTAAATGGGATATAATTTTTTAGAAACCAAAAACTTAATATTGCTTGTCCCGTACTTTGTATTCAAATTTCTGATTTCCAATCTTATAGTTGAAAAACAAGGGCTCCTTATCGTCCCGGCTCACTTCATAAGCAAACAATTTCGCTCTGTAAAATTCTTTCGGTGGCATGGTTTCCTGAAAGAACTTCTGAATGTTTGACATATCTATTTCGGATGAGTCGGATTGGAGGTGATACATTTTCAAGGCATAGCTTACGTTGCTGTAGGCATATTCGGGATTGGAATTGGACAAATGACAGCTTTTTAGAAATCCGGCCATGTTAAACGGCTGCTTTGTGAAGTTGTCTATCGATAAATCGACAATCAGATAGGAGAAACCTTCGCTGATATTTTCGGTTTCATCCTTTACCTTATAATTTATGATATTGTAAATGGTGACAATGGCACTGTCTGTTTTGGTCTGTTGCAGAAATTTTTCCCGGTAAGATTTATCGCGTTTGTATGCATATCTATCTTCCTGCAGTTGTTCGTCTGTCAATCCCTCCGGAATATCAATATAGTTATCATCCTTAGTCTTGAAAAAATCACAGGATGTAGTAAAAACAAGGGTAAAAAACGTCAATAGAAGGATGCGGCGGTTCATACGGTTGGTTTTGGTGTTCGTTTGCTGCCTTCGTAAATTTCATAAAGGCAAAATAGACAATCTAATTTACCATTTATTACGGGAAATTTCCGCAGGGGTTTTAACCCGATGAGCTTTAGTCCTTCGATGTTATTGGATATGATGCCGCAGGTGTAGCCCGTAAAATGCTGCTTGAATGCGTCACCGATTTGCTTGTACAATCTGTCAATTTCATAGGTTTGCATCCGTTCCCCATAAGGTGGATTGATAATCAGTGTACCGTTGCCCATCGGTGGAATCATCTTTTGTATGCTGGCCTCCCTGATTTCCACCAGATTGGAAAAACCTGCTTTCCGCACATTGTTCTGGGCAATGAAAACGGATTTTTTGTTGTTGTCAGACCCGATAATCTTATGAGGAAAATCGGTAACGGCAGTTTTTAGCTGAACGATGATTTTTTTAAAGAGCGCTTCCTTGTAGTTTTTCCAGTTCTTAAAACAAAAATAATCTCTGTCCAGATTGGGCGCCTTATTGATAGCCATACTTGCTGCTTCAATGACTATGGTGCCGCTGCCGCACATGGCATCCACAAAATGAGATTGTCTGTCCCATTTGCTCATCAAAATCAATCCTGCTGCCAGCACTTCATTGATGGGAGCGATGGTTTGTTCGATTCTGTTGCCCCGCTGGTGAAGGGAGGTGCCGGAACTGTCCAATGAAATGGTTACTTTATCTCTGCTGATATGCAGATTGAACAGCATGTCCGGTTTTTCGGTGTTTACATCCGGCCTGCGGTCGTCATTATATTTTCGAAACCGGTCGCAGATGGCGTCTTTCAGTTTTAAGGAAGCAAACTGGGTGTGTTTGAAGTGGTCAGACTGAATGGTGAAATCGATTGCAAAACGCTGTGTGATGTCCATATAGTCCTCCCAGGGCAGACGAATACCAAAGGCATACAAGTCCTCCGGAGAAGAGGATTCAAACTCAAATAAAGGCACCAGAACCTTCAGGCAGGTGCGAAGTTCTACATTACATCGGTAAAGCAATTCCGTATCATAATCACAAACAACGGCGCGTTTGATGATTTCTATGTTTTTTGCCTTTAATCCGGCTAATTCGTCTGCCAGGACCTGTTCTAACCCCTGAAAGGTTTTACATATAATTTTTGTTTCAAAAACGTTCACCGTCCAAAAGTAAGATTTTATCAATCAATTTTCTATATTTATGTACATGAATGCGCATGACAGAAAACAGACGGAGTTGCAAAAGTTGCTGCATTTCCTGCAGGTAAAAGAGGAGGAGACTTTTACCTTTTTAGAGAAATTAACCAAAGATGAACTGCAGCAGCTGCGTTTGCAGATTATCGGTATTTCACATCTGGAGCAGACGGATATATGGAAACGTTTGACGGGTGTTTCCAGGTTCATGCCCAACTTTATGAATGCCAAGGTCGCTGAAACTGTTTTGGGGCCGCTGATTGCCGCTAATATGAGTTATCACATGCCGGAACGCGACGCCATTGCCATCATGCGGCACATGAGCATTTCTTTTCTGGCTACGGTTTCCGATTTTATGACACCGGAAAATGCCAGAAATCTGATTAATCAGATACCGATGGATATTCTAAAGAAAGTAACGGCGGAACTGGTGCGTACCAAGAAATTTGTCACCGCAGCCGGTTTTGTGGACGTGTCTGATGTCAGCAGGCTGGTGGAATTATCGAAAATCATCAGCAGCGAAGAAGACCTGATACGGATTTCATCCTTTGTGGAGAATAAAGGTTATATCGCAAAGATTGTGGAAGGATTTGATGATTCGAGATTGAAGCGAATTATTAATGTTGCCTATCAGTTTGATATGCAAGAAGAGGTTTTAACGGTTTTTACCCATTTATCCAATAAAGAAGTGCAGCGTGTATTGAGAATAATCAATACATTGCCGGACGTTATGCGCGATAAGGTATTGATAGATTTCGAAACGCGAATCAATTAGAATATATTCAAAAAATAGAATTAGAAAATATGTCCAGTCCATTATTTCAGTCGTATAAACAGCATCCACATATTGAAGATCATTATGATGTAATATGTATAGGCTCAGGATTAGGAAGCCTTACAACAGCATCCATACTGGCTAAAAGAGGGAAAAAGGTGCTGATATGTGAAAAGCACACAACCCCGGGAGGTTTTACACATGTATTCACCCGTAACGATTATGAATGGGATGTTGGACTGCACTATGTCGGTGATATGGACCGCAAAGGCTCCCTGCTGCGGGTGGTTTTTGAATATATAACCGATAAAAACCTGAAATGGGCGGATATGGGGGAAGTGTATGACCGGATTGTCATTCAGGGCAGAACCTATGAGTATGTCAAAGGGCTCCAGGCATGGAAGCAGCGGATGAAAGAATATTTTCCGGCGGAAAATGATGCCCGAGCAATTGATAAGTACGTGGAATTGCTGTTTGAGGTGAACAAGACATCTAAAGGCTATTTTATGCAAAAAGCCCTGCCGGATTTTGTTCGTTTCTTTGCATCCTCCTTTATGAGCAAAGGATATGAGAGATTCTACAAACAAACGACCAAAGAAGTACTGGATCAACTAACCGATAATGAAGAATTAAAAGCGGTGTTGTCAGCTCAGTTCGGTGATTATGGCATGCCGCCGTCCAAAAGCAGTTTTGTGATTCACGCGGCGGTGGCATTGCATTACATGAACGGCGGTTTTTATCCCGTTGGCGGCAGTGAAGAGATTTTCAATACCATTGCACCCGGAATTCTGAAAGCAGGCGGAAATATACTGATTGGAGCCGGAGTAAAGGAAATACTCATAGAAAATGGTGTTGCGAAAGGCGTGGTGATGCAGGATGGAAAAATTATTAAAAGTGATCTGGTGGTAAGTGGCGCGGGAGTGCACATCACCTATAAGAATTTAATTCCGGAAACGGAGAAGGTACGTATCCGGCATCTGGAGGAGGCCCTGAAATTACCTCAGTCCTACGGGCACTTGAGTTTGTATATCGGGTTGAAACATACATCTGAGGAATTGCAGCTCCCCAAAGCCAATTACTGGATTTATCCGAACGGTACCGACCACGACAAGGCGATTGACAATTATCTGCAGGATTACAATAATGAATTTCCGGTAGTGTATATTTCTTTTCCGGCAGCAAAAAATCCGAAGTTTCTGGAGAAATATCCCGGACGTTCCACGATTGAGATCATTACGGTGGCAAAATATTACTGGTTTAAAGAGTGGGAAGATACCCGCTGGAAAAAAAGGGGAGAAACTTATGATGCACTGAAAGAAAAATTTGCTCAACGGTTGCTGGAACATTTGTACAAATATGAACCGCAGTTGAGAGGAAAGGTTGATATGTACGAATTGTCAACCCCAATCACCACCAAACATTTCTGCAATTATATCCATGGCGAGATTTATGGATTAGACCATGACCCGGAGCGATTTGCCAAAGATTTTTTAAAGCCTACCACGCCGATAAAAAATTTATATCTTACCGGCCAGGATATTGTTACCGTGGGTATCGGTGGTGCGCTGATGAGTGGTGTGCTGACGGCTTCTTCCATCCTGCGCAGTAATTTGATTAATGAGATTGTGAAGACTGCAAAATAATTTATTTCTTATCTAAAAAAATGTGTTATGGATCAAAAGTTTGTTGAAAAATATGGAAGCTGGGCCCTTATTACCGGCGCATCCAGTGGAATTGGTGCAGAATTTGCGCATCAGATCGCTGTAAAAGGATTAAATGTCGTGCTTGTTGCCCGCAGGAAACAGTTGCTGGAAACATTAGCTGCCGAGTTGATTCAAAAATACAACATTCAATGCCGAGTGCTGGAAGCGGATTTAAGTAAAGACGGATTCCATTCCGACATACTGGATGCAACCAAAGATCTGGAAGTTGGTTTATTGGTCAATAATGCCGGTATGAACTGTGAAGGCCATTTCTACAGAGGCAGCCTCGAACGCAACCTGCAAATGCTGCAATTGAATACAAAAGCCCCATTCATACTGGCGTATGAGTTCGGTAAACAATTCATCAGCCGCGGCAAGGGCGGGATAATATTCACCTCCAGTATCAGTGCATTCAATGCACATCCTTTTCTGTCGCATTATGCCGCGACCAAGGCATATATTCTGTCTCTGGCGGAAAGCATGAATTATGAATTCAAAGATAAGAATGTAGATGTGATCGCGTTGTGTCCGGGTATGACGAAGTCGGAGATGACCAAAGGAATGAAAGAAGGTCCGATGCTGATGGAGGCTGCTCCGGTGGTGCAAGCCGCCCTCGATAATTTAGGTAAAGAAGCCTATGTGGTGCCGGGCTTTATCAATAAGGCACAGGTTTTCATCAACAGCAGGATATTAAACAGGGATGGGGCAAAAAGCCTGTCCGGTGCTGTCTTAAAGAAAGTATTGCCGGGTGTGGCTAAAAAGAAAAGCAAATCCTAAATGGTAACGTACATCCTAATCGGTATTACAGTGGTGGTGAGCCTGTTGACATTTTCCAATCAGGATCTGTTTTCAAAGCTGGTGTTTAATCCATATGTCATTCATCAGCGCCGTCAGTACTATCGGTTTATTACAGCAGGTTTTATTCATGCTGATTTCATGCATTTGTTTTTCAATATGTACGCCCTGTTTCTGTTTGGTAAATACACGGAGCATGCCTTAGATCAGATTTATGCAGGATATGGTTCTTTATTGTTCGGTGTATTATACTTTTCTGCCTTGGTGATGAGTTCTGTCTTTTCTTATAATAAACACGTCGAAAATCCAGGTTATAATGCAGTCGGCGCATCAGGAGCGGTATCGGCGGTATTGTTTGCCAGCATTCTTATCTATCCTGAAATGAGGCTGATGATTTTTCCGATTCCTTTTTTTATTCCTTCTTATATAGTAGGCCCCCTGTATCTGTTGTATTCGTACTATATGGGAAGAAAAGGAATGGATAATATCGGCCACGATGCCCATCTTTTTGGTGCTTTGTGGGGGATTCTGTTTATCCTGATTATCTGGAAAGAAGCCTTGAGTAATTTTATCCGGCAGGTTTTTGGGTAATCATTCTCCGATAACGAACAGCACATAATATTTATCCTAAAAGCCATGATAGACTTACGCAGCGATACCGTTACAAGACCCTCCCCTGAAATGCTGGAAGCGATGCTTGCCGCTCAAGTGGGCGATGATGTATTTGGTGAAGATCCGACGGTAAACTTACTGGAAGCTAAAGTGGCAGGGCTGTTTCAGCAGGAAGCAGGATTGTTTTGTGCCAGCGGAACGATGGCCAATCAGATTGCGGTAAAAGCGCATACACAGCCTATGGATGAAATCATTCTGGATAAGACTGCTCATATCTATTATTACGAAACGGCCGGTTTTGCCTTTCATTCGGGCGTTTCGGTAAAACTGGTGAATGGTGCCAGAGGGCTTATTTCTGCGGAACAAGTCAGAGAAAATATACAGCCGGATTTTGACTGGCTGCCCAAAACAAGTCTGGTTTGTCTGGAAAATACTTCCAACAAAGGCGGCGGCAGTTGCTATGAACTGCAAGCCATTCGGGAAATCAGGGAGGTTTGCCTCGAACGGAATTTAAAACTGCATCTCGATGGCGCCCGGCTGTTCAATGCGATGGTTGCCAAAAAATACACTCCACAGCAAATCGGCAGCCTCTTTGATTCTGTTGCCATCTGCTTCTCCAAAGGGTTGGGTGCACCGGTGGGTTCTGTGCTGGTTGGCAATAAAGAATTTATCAGAAAGGCAAGGCGTATCCGGAAAGCGTTTGGCGGCGGAATGCGGCAGGCAGGCTATCTGGCAGCAGCCTGTCTTTATGCGCTGGAAAATAATAGGGAACGATTGGAAGAGGACCACCAAAATGCCAGACGGATAGGAGATACATTACAACGGTTGTCCTGGATAAAGACAGTACTGCCTGTGGAAACCAATATATTGATTTTTGAAATAAACGATAAACTTACAAATGTGGATACGGTCTTATCGTATTTGAAAGAAAATGAGGTAGCAGCCGTTCAGTTTGGCAGGAATCAAATCAGGATGGTCACACATTTGGATGTTACCAAAGAAATGGCTGAAGCAGTATGCAGCATACTTGCCCGTTTTACTCCGCTTTGATATTTCCTACGTTGCTACTGATCCAGTCCTTGGCATTCCTTGTACTGGAAGGGAAAATGACTTTCTCATCCATCTTTTGCTGTGCATTTCTGATGGATTGGCTTATCATCGGATGTTCGATGGATTCCTCCTCCTCCAATCCCATTTTTTCCAATAATAACACGATTCTTTCTGAACCGAAGAATTGAAAAATGGGTTCTTTCAATGAATTGAAAAACAACACTTTTTTTACACCCGCCATAAAGAGATCATCTAATATCGGTTTTTCAGCAGAGAAGGAGGGATGGTGTTCCAAAAAAAAGACATTTCTATCGTTGATTGAATGGGGATTGCCAGGATGTTTCGCCTGAAGGAGAACCAGTTTTTCAGGCGCTCCAACTTGATCAGCAAATGAAATGGAAGAATTACGGAGGATTTCTGTAAATGTTTCTTTCGTGTCCTGAAAATAATAGTACAGGATAAATCTTTCAGCAGTGCTGATATGTTTTAAAATTCCATTTTGTTTGGCGGAATCATTTTTCCAGACAATGTCAGTCACTTCCAGCTCCGGTTTTTTCTTGAATAATCCAAACATGTTTTTATTTTATCAGTAGAAAGAAGAAAAGCAGATACATCCAGGAGAAACCCAAAAAATGCCAGAAAATCGCAAACAGCTTCAATTGTGAAAAGGCAACCGGATCCGTAAAATAGACGACAGAAATGGCGTAATCCGTAAGCATTTTCCAGCTCTCCGATAGGAAGAAGGAAAGAAAAATCAACCCGCCTATAATATGCCCTGCATGAAAACCAGAAATCACGTACAGATAGGCAGCAGATGGATGGTTAAATGTAAAATCGGAACCAAACAAGAGTATGCAGCCCATTGCCTGTCCGAACAAGAATAAAATACCCAATCCAAGTGCAGACAAAAGCGCTGTCTTATAATTCCTGAAATGGTCTTTCCTGAAATGGTATTTTGCGAGTTCAACAGCACAGCTGCTTGCAGATAAAATAAGGGTATTCCAGTAAAATAATGGGTTTAAGGATAAGATTGTTGACGGTTTGTAGATACTGCTGATGAAATACCGGAGCGTTAAGCTGATAAACATGAACGACAGGCCTCCAATCGAGAAATACAAGATCCATCTGTAGTTTCTGTACTTCCTTTGGATGGTTCGTTCGTATGCTTTTGGCTGTATGGTATGGATTAGTTTATCTTCCATATTTTTATAACAAAAATAGTTGCAACCGGTTTAAGGCTGGTTACAGGCAGCACAGATTCCTTCAATCAGCAGGTTGGCGTTTTCAACTTTGTATTTTTTAGGCAAATGCAGTTTGGGGATTTCTATGGAATGCATACATTCAATTTTTGCACACTTTCTGCACTTGAAATGCACATGTTCATCGTTGTGGGAATGTTCCATTCCTTCATGTTGACAAAGTGCATATTTAGCGATGCCCGAGTCGTCTGCTATCTTATGCAGCAACCCTTTTTCCATAAAGGAGGTGAGTGTCCTGTAAATGGTCACCCGGTCAAATTTCGTTTGGAAACTGCCTTCCAGGTCGGCGTGTGAGAGGGCATTTTTGTTTTTTTGAAAATATCGCAGAATATCCATTCGCACCTGTGTAATGCGCAAATCGTGGTGTTTTAATATATTTTCCGTTATTTCCATTAATTTAATTTTGAAAAATGCAATAATGTTGCAAAAATGCAGTATATTTGTAATCCAATTTCAAGTATAAAATACAGATGAAAGTACATAAAATTAAACATAAGCACAAACATTATTCAGAACAAATTGCCGTGTTTCTTTCGCTTTTGTGCGCCGTTCATTGTATTTTAACACCTATTTTAGTGGTTTTGCTGCCGGTGGCCGGCAGCTTATTCCAGCAATACCACTGGGTGGAATACATCATCATCTCCAGTGTTTTTGTGTTGGGCACATCGTCCATCCTTCATGGCTATAGATACCACCATCAAAATAAAATTCCGGCCTATGTATTTTTCGGCGGACTGATGCTGTTGTGTGCCTCTTCCATCATCAATATAGTATTTGACGTACATGATAACCCTGAACATTTGCTGAGTGGTATTGGCGGCATTGCATGTGGATTCGGGCAGTTTTATAATTTAAAATTGTGCCGTTAATCAATCATCCGATTGATCTGCCTCGTCTTCATTTACAAACAAATCAAATAATTCCTTCAGCTGATGTGCCTTGTCTGTATTGCCGTTCTGGTCGTAGCAGGAAAGCTGGTTATAGATAAGTGTCTTGATGATTTCCAGATTGTTACATGGCGAGAAAAATTTAGAATGCGTTTTCACTTTCATCTGCTCCAGGTAATGTGTAATCTCGCTTCTGGAAAAAGCAATGCCTTTATTCAGCGGATTGATGTAAAACATCACACTTTTTTCCTGGTTGTTGCAGTCTAATTCATCCTTATTAAGATGCTTTCGGGTATAGGCCATAATAAAGTGATAGGGCAGATTGACACCATACACCGGCAGGTCATTTTTCTGTGCCAGTATAATGTACAAGATACCCAGACTGAGCGAATTACCCTTCTTGGATTCAATCAGGTTGTTGATATAACCCAGGTCAGGGTCGAGTTGCTGTGTCTGCAGTCCAAAAAAATTATGTAACTGAAAGAATACATGATTGACCACATGTGCTTCTTCCAAAGGCGAAAGAGCCGGATTTAATTCAATCCAGACATTCTTTGAGATCGTTTCAATTTTTTGCGTGATTTTGAATTCATCCAGATCGGGATATTGGAATTTTGAAACAAGCAATGCGCCTTCCAGCAGATCCTCCCCATTTTTATCTCTCCATTTTATCAGCCTGTCTTTTACATTTGAGAACTGGATTTTGTTAATCAAATCCTCCAGGCGCGTTTGAATCAATTGATTTTCTGAGGTTTCCCAGGCTGATTCCAACAACGGAATGCCTTCCACGCCCAGTGAAAACAATTTATTGCTGACATGCGAATACACTTCATTGTCATTATCATCCAGCAAGGTGATGAGTGCTTTAAATTCGGTATCAGTCAGGTTACTCACGTTAGTTCTTAATTCTAATTTAGTTCTTTTTTATAGAATGTCAAGAAGGGTTTTCCACACATGGAAGAATAACGTTATTTCTTTTTAGTCGTTTTGCCTTTTGCGGCAGCCTTCCTGGCGGGTGCCTTTTTTTCTTTTTAGAAAAAGCATTCGGTACCTGGGTTCTATCATCGCCTTTATATCTACCAAAGACAACCGGGCTGCTTCATCAGCGGTATATTTCCGGCCGGTCAGTTTCAGCATTTTTTTATTGAACTTAATGTACGGACCCCATCGGCCGTTTTCTACAGATATCTTTTCTTCCGGGAAATTTAAGATGAAACGGTTGGCTTCTTTTTCCAGCTTCTTCTCAATCAACTCACCGCATTCTTTCGCATTAATCGTATCAAAATGATAGCCCTTCGGTATATTGATGAATAATCCGTTCCATTTTATGAAAGGTCCGAAACGTCCTTTTCCCTTGGAGACCGGTTTTCCTTCATATTGCGCAATCGGTGCATCGTCTTCCTGTTTGGATTTTATGACTTCTATTGCTCGTTCGAGGGTTACATCAGAAGGTTCTTCTCCTTTAGGGAGGGAAATGAATTGCTCACCGAATTTTACATATGGCCCGAAACGGCCGGCATTGACCGATACTTCCTGTCCTTCATATTCGCCCAGAATTAATGGGAGCTTGAATAATTCCATCGCTTCGTCCATCGTGATGGTTTCCAAACTTTGGGAGGATTTTAATTTCGCATAACGCGGCTTTTCTTCCTCTTCATTTGTCCCAATTTGTATCATAGGTCCGTATCTGCCCAATTTGGCAACGACTGTTTTACCGTTTTCCGGGTCTTTTCCCAGTTCTCGCTCACCGGTGACGTACGCAGTATTCTCGGAAGCTGCAATTTCTTTGTGGAAAGGGCCATAGAATTGTTTCAATGATTTTCTCCAGTCTTTATGACCTTCCGCAATTTCGTCAAAGTCCTTTTCCATTTCTGCCGTGAAGGAATAGTCCATCACCCGGGTGAAATTTTCCATCAGGTAATCCGTCACCAAATTACCGATATCAGTCGGCAGCAGTTTTCCTTTTAAGGAACCGGTATTTTCACACAGCGACTCTTTCCTGATTTCCTTCTTCGCAGACAACTCAATTTTTTGATAGGCACGCGGAAGTCCTTCACGGTCACCTTTCACCACATATTCCCTGTTTTGAATGGTGGAAATGGTAGGGGCGTAGGTCGATGGTCGTCCAATGCCAAGTTCCTCCAATTTCTTGATGAGGCTTGCTTCCGTGTAGCGTGCAGGCGGCTGTGTGAAGCGTTGGCGGGCTTCGATATTTTTATAGGTCAATGACTGTCCGACATTCAACGGAGGCAGCATGCCGCTTTCTTCCTGTTCATCATCGTCCGTACCTTCAATATATACCTTTAAAAATCCGTCGAATTTCAACACTTCTCCTTCCGCAATAAACTTTTCTTTGCGGGTGGAAATGTCAATCTTTGCGATGGTCTTTTCGAGCTTCGCATTACTCATCTGTGAGGCGACGGTACGCTTCCAGATTAAATCATACAGTCGCTCTTCGTCCCGGTTGATGCCCTCATTCGTATTTTCTATATAAGTAGGACGGATGGCTTCGTGGGCTTCCTGTGCGCTGGAATTTTTGGAGGCGTATTGTTTGCGGTTGGAATATTCTTTTCCAAACTCTTTATTGATATAAGACTGTATGGTATTCAGTGCCAGATCGGATAGGTTGGGAGAGTCCGTTCTCATATAGGTGATCTTACCGCTCTCATACAGTTTTTGTGCTACGGACATCGTACGCGAAACGGAAAATCCCAGTTTTCTGGAGGCTTCCTGTTGGAGAGTAGATGTTGTAAATGGTGCTGCCGGACTCTTTTGAGCAGGTTTTACCTGTACATCTTCTACTTTGAAGAGTGCGTCTTTCACCGCTTCCAAAAATGCCTCGGCTTCTTTTTCCGTTTTTAGCTTTTCCGACAGTTCCGCTTTAAATGTCTTCTGGTCCGTAATGAAAAAGGCAACTACTTTGTAAAAATTTTCGGACTGGAAGTTGTTGATTTCCCGTTCCCGTTCCACCACTAATCTTACCGCTACCGATTGCACACGTCCGGCAGATAAGGTTCTTCGTCCTAATTTTTTCCATAACACGGGAGATAATTCAAACCCCACCACTCTGTCCAATACGCGGCGGGCCTGCTGGGCATAAAATAAATTCTGGTCTAATTTTCTGGGATTGGCCACCGCATTTTTAATGGCAGGAGCGGTAATCTCATTAAATACGATTCGTTTGGTATTGTCCTTATCAAGGTTCAGTACCTCACACAAATGCCAGGAAATGGCTTCCCCTTCACGGTCCTCATCCGTTGCCAGCCATACTTCAGATGTTTTGGAAAGTTTCTGCAGTTCACGGACAACCTGTTCTTTATCTTCAGATATGATATAGGTGGGTTCAAAATTATTATGGATATCTACCCCCATTTCTTTCTTTGCCAGATCACGGATGTGTCCGTAACACGACTTCACCATAAAATCTTTACCCAGAATTTTCTCAATTGTTTTTGCTTTCGCCGGTGACTCTACTATCAGTAAATTTTTAGCCATGATAATTCTTCGTATTTAGTGATAAGTAATCTAGTAACACCAGTTTTAATATAAACAACAAAAGTGCCGCTTTTGCCTATTGACAGATGGCTTATTACTTTTACCAACCCGCAAATAAAACTAAAATTTCCATTTTGTTCACTATATCTTATTTAAAAATCAAATTCTTTTTCTGTATTAATCCGTAATTTTGGTAAAACTTCCTCTATGAATACCTTGCTTTCCATTTCACCCGTTGACGGCAGATACAGAAATAAGGTGTCGGATTTAGAAAATTATTTTTCTGAATTTGCACTTATCAAATACCGTGTCAGGGTAGAGATTGAATATTTTATTGAGCTATCCAAGGTAATCGGTGAAATCGGAAACATATCAGACAATCAGGTAGTTGAATTAAGAAAACTCTATCAGTGCTTTAGTCTGAAAGATGCTCAGCGTGTTAAGGAAATTGAAAAAACGACCAACCATGATGTGAAAGCGGTGGAATATTTTATCAAGGAAAATATCATCGACCCGGACTTGGAGCAAAAGTGTGAGTTCATCCATTTCGGCCTCACTTCACAAGATATCAACAATACCGCCATTCCGTTGTCGCTGAAAGAAGCTTTTCAGGTTGTGTATCAAAATACATTTTATTCCGTGTACAATGAATTGCTGAAAAAAGCGGACGCCTATAAGGATATCCCAATGTTGGCAAAAACGCACGGACAACCTGCCAGCCCGACACGATTGGGAAAAGAGTTAGAGGTTTTTGCGGAAAGGCTGGATCATCAGTTTTTATATTTTGCACAAATACCGTATTCAGCCAAATTCGGTGGGGCAACGGGAAATTTCAATGCACATCATGTGGCATATCCGCACAAGGACTGGATACATTTCGGTAATCATTTCGTGAATGGTACGCTTGGTTTGCACCGCTCCCAAACGACCACCCAAATAGAGCATTATGATAATCTGGCCGCATTATTTCACAATTATGCGCGCATCAATACCATTTTAATTGACTTATGCCGGGATGTCTGGAGCTATGTCTCTATGGATTATTTCAAACAGAAAATAAAAGAAGGGGAGATTGGAAGCAGTGCGATGCCGCACAAGGTGAACCCGATTGATTTTGAAAATGCAGAAGGAAATTTAGGTATTGCGAATGCGCTGTTCAGCCATTTGGCGGAGAAGCTGCCTGTATCCAGGCTGCAGCGTGATTTGACCGACTCCACCGTCATGAGAAATATTGGGGTGCCCATGGCGCATACTATCATTGCAATGGAATCCATCGTGAAAGGACTGGATAAATTGCTGGTAAATGAAGCAAAAATCAGGCAGGATCTCGAAGACAACTGGATTGTCATCGCGGAAGCCATCCAGACGGTTCTACGCCGCGAAGGTTACGAAAAACCGTATGAAGAATTGAAGAACTTAACGCGCACCCATACCAGAATAGGTGAACGGGAAATCCATGCATTTATAGATGAATTGAAAATCCGGCAGGAAATCCGTGATGAACTGAAACGGATAACCCCATTTAATTATACAGGAATTTAAAAAGAGGATTTGGCTTAGGATTAATGTCTTCTCATAAATATCATCGAAATCTGTGTTTAATGAAATAAATCAAATGATCACCATTTATCATAACAATCGCTGCGGGAAAAGCAGAAGCGCACTTTGTCTGCTTGAAGAAAGCGGTCAGCCTTATAAAACAATAGAATATTTAAAAGATGTTCCTACGGCTGAGGAATTGAAGGCTGTTCTTAAAAAGCTGAAACTGAAACCCCACGATTTAATCCGGACAAAGGAGCCGGTATATCTGGAAAACTACAAAGGTAAAAATCTGTCGGATGAACAGTGGATACAGGTAATGACAGAGCATCCGATAGTAATGGAAAGACCAATAGTTATCAATGGTACTAAAGCTGTTGTAGCCCGCCCGCCGGAGAAAGTACTGGAAATAATTTGACATACTTACAAAATAACTGATTTATTATTTTTTGGATGTAAAGTATTTCTTACTCTTTAACCGGCATCTCTTTTTCCGTCATCTTATCCGCTGATTCTACACGAATGATTTTTTGTTCAAAATGCTTATCGGCTTTCTGTTGGTTAAAGAGTTCCTCTTTCGCATGAGTCGGGCCAAACAAAAGAATGGAGTCGCATTTTTCTAAAACACCTGTGAGCACTTCATAATACTGTTTGCTGATTTCTTTCTCTCTTCGGTGCTGATGGTGTTCGTCGTTGGTGGCCATGTTATTCCGAACAATATAACATTGCTGCCTTCGCCTTTGAAACGAACTTGACTTTCCCTATCGGAAAATACCGTTTCAATGATGCTGTTTCCTCTGCTGACATCAACCAGATGTGTGTGTTGTCCATCCCAAACCGATATTGTTTTTTAAGATTTATTTCCATTGTGTTGTTTTAAGAAAACCTTTAAAAAACTGATTATAATCAGCTAAAAAATATTATGAATATAAGCATGTCACACATTGCGCTGAAGTATGGTAGGAAATGGACGGATGCTGCCGCATCTTTACACCAGCAACAGACACCAAAGTCTGGAAACATAAACACCCAAACAGGAACTGAGGTGCAGAAGCACAAAACCCCCACAGAAACATAACCCTATGGAGCAACGCAATGTTGCTCTTTTTTTGTAGCCCAATTGCAGGACTAAAAAGGAACAAAAAAACGTATAACAGGATTAATTTAGTAATCTACAGTCCGACTGCCCATCAAAGTTAAACCCTTACAGATTTACCTTCCTGCTCACTGTAATTGTCCTTGCACCATGATACGAGTGGTACTCGCCGCGGTACATGGCATCAGCGCCTACAGGTCCAACGCTAAAGGTTCCTAAGGATACGGCTCTGCATAGGTAATGGTACTTTGTTATTTTCGGTGTTGCGGTTACAATCAGGTTGATGCGGTCGTCCCGTATATCCTTGTATTCCGGCAGTGCGTCTGGCTTCAGCCAGGCCAGCTGCGGTATCTCTGTGATGCGCGCATTCTCAATTTCAAATCCGGACGGAAACAGGTCGGTGATGGCCACATTCGGCACGTTGATGCCGTTCGTGCTGCGTATCGCAATCTCAACAGCCACCAGGTCATTCTGGAAGAATGCCGCCTTTATTTCCTTCCCGTTTCTGTCCAGGTATTTACGGCGCACTTCCAGGAAATTGTCTTCTTCCTTGTTGCTGCCTGTAGTTGGAATGCCTTCCATTTCCCAGAAGTAATACACTTTGCCGCTGCCACCGGTGTTGATGCTCAGGCTGTTGGCAGAAAGTGTTTTACCGGATAGGATAAGTTCATTTTTCCCGTCAAATGCACCGATGGTCTTGCCGTTGGAGACGACCGTAGCTGTTGCATTTCCTTTGTTGGCCGCCCGCGCAATTTTCCCCATTGCTAAAAATCCAAATACATTTTCCTGCGTGTTCAGGTATTGCCGGTTCAACAGCTGCTGTGCCACCTGTTTTGCCATATAATTAATCTGTAAATTTTTTGGGTCCGCTTCCAGCAGTGTATTCAAGACCAATGCCATGTCGCGGAAATCGGAGTAGAAATTTCCATTAAAGGCGGGATCCGTTTTTTCACTGACATAGCCTTTCGGCAGCATCTGGTAAAATTTCTTCTTGTCACCTGACAAGGCGAAAGCGGAAGCTATCAGGTAGCGGCCGCTTTGTGTCAGCAGTTCCGGGTTGGATTTGTAATAGTTGAGATTCGACAGTTTCAATTCGTCTGCCAGTGCAAGCACATATAAACTATACGGAATTTCTGTTTTTACGACCTCTTTTTTACTGCCGTCCGGGTAATACATAAATTCCAGTTCCTTTGTTTTCAGGCGAGCGTTCAGGTAGCCATACATTTTGGATAAGATACCCTGATTCACGGAATAGCCTGCTTTCTCCGCTTCCTGCAGGAAATGGGCGGCATAGATGGTAGCCCACCAGGATTCGCTGCCGCCGCCTTGCCAGTAACTAAGTGCACCATTCGATAACTGCATGGATTGCAGCCTGTCGATAGCAGCCTGTACATTGTTCACCGCGCTTCTATTCAGGACGGTCGTGTTGTTTAGGTTTTTGGCTAAGTCGGAATAATACAACTGCGGAAAGGCTGCGGAGATGGTCTGTTCCGCACAGCCATACGGATAGTTGACGAGTGCACTCAGATTTTTACCGAACTGCACCAATGGCGAATTGCTGATGATTAATTTTCTTTTGGGGGATAACAAAGATGAAGTGGATGCGAAAGAGATCGTTCCTTTTTGCCCTCCGCTGATCGTTCCTGTTCCGGAGATTTTCTGGAAGGTCGCATTCGGTCTGGATGTTAGATAAGTGGTGTCTGAAAAGGTTTCATTAAATGCTTTCACACGGATGATGATTTTTCCTTCGCCGGTGGCGTTTTTAGTGAGTATCTGTGCGTCTATTTGCTGCTCACTGTTGGCGGCTATTTCCACAGTAAAGGTATTGGCGGTATTTGTTTGCAATACGCCTTCCGCTTTCAGGGAAATGGTTGCCTGTGATTTATTTTTAGTGGTATTGCTAATGGTTACCGGAACGGTCAGCACGTCATTTGGTGCCGTAAATCTTGGGATACCGGCGCTGATGACAATCGGGTCAGCGACCTGGATGATTTTTTCCGCGGCACCGAATTTCTTTCCGTCCCAGGCAACTGCCATGACGCGCAGGCTGCCGGAGAATTGCGGGATGTCAAATGTATATTCGGCATTTCCAAAGGTATTGGTGCTAATGATGCCGCTCCAGTTGGAGACCAGTTTCACCCGTTTGTTGGTGAGCGGGTTCACCCGTTTTCCGATATCGTCAAAACCGCCGCCCAGCGAAGTGACTTCCGGAAATAAATACGGGTAGATGTTATACATCTCCACTTCAAGTGCTCGTTTGGTATAAAAGTAAGCATAAGGATCCGGTGACTTTTGATTGTTCAATGCCAGGATGCCTTCATCCACCACGGCAATCGTCATTTCTGTGTTGGGTTTGGATTTTATCTTGATGGTTTGTTTGGTTTTGGAACGTGTTTCAGAAACACATTGTAAATCAATGGCAATCTTATTATCCGGATTTTCCACCACGACCGGAGCATACCCGTAAGCCACCGTCAGCGGCATGCCATCGTTCGTGTTGGGTTTAATGAGCGTGGCGGATATATAAACGTTTGGAACGTGGTTGTCTTCCAGTTTCAAATTAAAGGATGCGGACTTATTATCCGATTTCAGGTAGAAGTGTTCCATCACCTTATCGCGTTCCACCGTTACCAGCACTTTTCCGTCAAACGGCATTTTGAGCAATACTTTTGCTTTGTCACCGACCAGGTATTTGTCTTTGTCCAGCGTAATATCGATTTTTCCTTCATTGTTGACTTCAAAGGAAGAGGAGTAGGTGTCGCCCCATCCGTACGCATAAAAATAATAAGATACGTAACTGTCGCTGTTCGGCCCGCCGATGCGGAACTCATAATCACCGCTTTCTTTAGCGGTAAAAGCATAATGAGAGCTGACGCCGCGGATAGTGATGTACTTGTTTTCTATGACCTCTTCTTTTTTCTGAGAGACATACTTCAACTGACCGTCAGATTTCTGCAGTACTGTTTCCCATTTTCTTCGGATAATTTGAACATGCGCGGATTGTGTGGTCAATGGGTTACCTTTTTTATCCAGTGCGATTACAGGAATCTTAATGAGTTGTTTGGTGCTGAAAAAATCTTTATCCGTTTGGACACCAAAGAAAACATCCTGGGTGAAGACATCGAACGTTTTAACGCGGTTCACCGGTCTTCCTGTTTCATCAAAAACGGTTGCGAGTATCCTTCCTTTTAGTAATCCGGTTTCCCTGTATTCGACGGGAATATCAAATGCTTCCACACCATTTCCCGATGCGTCCGTCTGTCCGTTTCGGACAACGGAAAGATATTCGGCATATTTGCTGACGGAGAAATTGAACTGCTCAAACTCTTTAGCGGAAAAGGTGTTTTTCTCCAAAGAAAAATTGACCTCGTAATTTCGGTTGGCAGCAGGAGGTCCAAAATAGTTTGTAGCATTGAATATAGCTTGTACTTTTTCTGCCGGTTTATAGTCTGCCTTGTCTGTTTTGATATCCACTTTGATTCTGTCCGGCATAAACTCTTCTATCATGATAGCTTTCGAAGCAAGCAATACATCATTGCCTGTTAAAACCTGAAAGGAATATACGCCTGTTACCGCATTGGCATTGAGGGGAATGGTGGTTTCAAAGGCGCCTTGTGTGTCAAGTACATTTTTAAAAACCTTAAATTCTTTACCGGATGGCAGTAACAGTTTCGCTTTTACCGGCATCTCACCCGGCAGGTTCCAGTCGTTGGTTCGGATAATGGTATTTAGGTGAATCACTTCGCCCGGCCTGTATATGCTGCGTTCTCCGTAAATATAGGCATCATAATTCGCTGCATTCAGCCGTTTGCCACCGACATCAAAACGGGTGTTGTCGACGTGCGTGTTGTTGTATAATACATAATTGAAATCGCTGTCGCTCGACATGGCCGTAATCATCCCTAGCTGGAAATCTTTGTAGGCATCCGGTATTTCATAAGTGGCGTACCCCGTTTTATCTGTTTTTATCTTTCCAAGTTCCTGATTGGAGGTGCTGATGACGGTTACTTCAATATCTTTCAGCGGTTCGGTATTTAAGATCGAGTTGGCAAAAACATGAACTGATTTTTTATCCTGTTTCACAATTAAACCGATATCTGATAGAGCAATGATCTTAGAATCCTGCAGCCACACTCGGTCGTTGTCTTCCACTTTAACCACATAAATCCCCTTGAACTCTTTCAGCTTATCCTCAAAATCTATGTTCAGCAATTTGGCATGACCGTAATCTTTTAAATCGCCGGTCTTGTAATTCTTTTCAAATAACTTTTCACCGAATCCGGACGTCTCATAATACTGGAAGTCGTGATAAGTATAGTTATTGGTTGTTTCATCGTATTCGTCCGAATAACCCCATTCTGAACCCCTGTTTGTGAAGGCATAGATATTGTTTTGAAAAACTTTATAGACGGTCACTTTTACCTTTTCCGTTTGTGTCATCAGGATGGAAACATTTTTGCTTCCTTTTGACCCCAGATAACCTGCTTTTGTATTTTCAAACTTGATTTGCGGAGCGATTTCACCGAAGGATACATCTTCAGAATAATCTGAATTCAGTTTGCCGCCGAAGATTCCAATAACGTTTCTGGTTACATAGACTTCATACGAATCGTCAGGTGAAAATTCTTCACTGGTGATTAATATACCTTTGTCATCGGCAGAAACATTAAAGTTGACAGCCGGTTCAATTTGTATGGCTTCCTTTAATTTGCCGGAGGAGACTGGCTGTGAAGTGGCAATGAACACGCTGCCGGTGACGCCGTCGTGGATGGTTTCCGGCTCTTCGAGCGCTAATTTCTGGACAGCCGGTACCGAAGACTTTTCAGTAAACTCTTCCTCTTTCATGCTTTTGCCGATTTTCTTTAACACCACTTTTACCCTGGCGGTTTCATCGGTGGTTTTAGGAGAGGCAAAAACAATTGACAATGTTTTGGAAGTGCGTGAATTGATTATTTTAAAATCCGCTTTTTCTCCGTTGATTGTAGCTTCAATCAGGTCTGCGGCTTTTTTGGGATTAACAGGTATATTGAATTTGATATCCGTCTGTAATTCTATTTTGCTTGCATCTGATTTAGCAGCCCGCCAATAGGAATGAGAGTTAATCAGTGTCAGGTAGGAGGTATGTACATTATATTCGATGGTTCCAAGCAGACTGTATGGTTGTACTGCATTTTTGGTGATTTTGTCGGAGAGCGATATTTTAAAGTCCGTTGCATCCGGAAAGCCTTCCAGTGGTGAGAAGACCAGTTCGCGGGTGGATGTCCATTTGCATCTGCCGGGAACATTCGGGGAGATTTTTATAAGATCATCGTCCAGCCAATTATCTACCAGCGAATCATTTTTCAGTAATTCCTTATTGAATGTAAAAACCAGATTTTGGTTGTTTTCGATTTCCTCTTCAAAATTGGTCAGCACGCAGCGGACCGCATTTTCAGGCGTATAAAACCGGTTGCAGGATAAGAATACGAATCCTGTTAAAAAGAACAGGATATTTTTCAGGATAGACATGTTATATGATTTATTGATTGCTTAATGTACAAAGAATTTCAGATAAAAGTTCCGGGATTTTAAGAAATTTTTAACAATACTAAAAATGACATCGATAAGACGTGTTCCGAATCTTTAGAATAACGAATGGTTGTGCGATATCAGTGTGGTTATCTTCTTTACATTTTTTAACTACGTTTCAAATTAGAGCTTGCCGTATCATAAGTATTGATTTAATACTTTAGTATTCAAGTATATATGATATTTTATGTTAATTTAAAGACATCATGGATTCTTCTGCTTTATTACAGGACAAACATTATTGTCCCAACTTTGAACTAATAAAATCGTATAAAATGAAGCAATTATTATTTATGTTGATGCTACTGGTCTCTTTTGGATTAAAAGCCATCCAAGTCAATGACTCCAAAGTAACGGATGTTACTGTTTTCAGAAACTATGCCAAAGAGGTCAGGCTGGCTGCTGCGGCGATACCCGAGGGGAATTCGGAAATTATAATTTCCAATATTTCCACTTTCATGGATGACAATACCCTGCAGATTGCCACCAAAGGTGCACTTAAGATTCTGTCGGTTTCTTCCAGGGTCAATTATCTGAGTGATAAGAAAAAGTCGGAACAGGTGATAAAGCTAAATGACAGTATTGAATTCCTGAACGATGATTGGAGCTGGATGAAGGTGCAGACGTCTTCTTATGAAGATGAATTGTCATTATTGAATGATAACCGTAAGCTGGCGAATGATAAAACCATGTTCACTTCTGCTCAGGTAAAGGAACTGGCGGAATTGTACCGCGTACGGTCGATAGAATTGAGGAAATATATTTTTGACCTGAACAAGAAACAGAAAAATATTAAGGAAAAAATGGCGCTGATACAAATGCAGATAGCGGAACTGAATGGAAATCAGAATACAGCCGTGAAGGAGATTGTCCTGAAAGTGAATGCCAAATCCGCAAGTCAGGTTTCTTTCAGATGCTCCTATATCGTAACGAATGCCTATTGGACGCCCATTTACGATATCCGTGCAAAAAATGTGAACGAATCCTTAGACCTGGATTGCAGAGCGAAGGTGGTACAAAATACCGGTTATGACTGGAAAAATGTAAAGCTGAGTTTGTCTACTGCCAACCCTTCTGCGAATCATGACAGGCCTATTCTGTATCCTGTTTTTGTCGACTTCTTTCAGCCGGATTATTATAAATATCAACTTAAAAGTTATGGTTCAGCCGGGCAAATGATGGAAAAATCCATGAATATGATGGCTCCGGCAAGTGTGGACATCAGGAGTAAAGATGATGAGGAAGCCTATGTAGACGGACTGAAAGCGGAGAATAACAATGTGACGATTCTGGAAGGTGATATGGCGGTGGAATATGCGATTGAAACATTACAGGATGTGGAAAGCGATAATAAGGAACATATTGTCGGAATACAGGAAATAGTGATGCCGGCAGTCTACAGTTATCATACGGTGCCTAAGCTGGATATGACCGCCTATCTTCTGGCAAGAGTAACGGACTGGGCGAAATATAATCTGCTGGCGGGTGAAGCCAATATATTTTTCGATGATAACTATGTCGGAAAATCATACCTGAATCCCAATGTCAGCAGCGATACATTATTAATCTCATTAGGCCGTGATGAAAAGATAAGTGTGAAACGGATCAGATTAAACGATTACAGTGCCAGGAAAATTGTAAGCAGCAATATCCGGGAAACCAAGGCATTTGAGACGACCATTAAAAATAATAAAAACATTCCGATAGAAATTGAAGTGTTGGATCAGTATCCGATTTCTAGAAATTCACAGATAGAAGTTTCGGTGGATGATAAAGAGGGTGCACAGGTAACTGAAGAGTACGGTAAGTTGATTTGGAAAATTAAGTTACAGCCAAACGAGTCCAGGAAGCTTAAGCTGGTGTACACCATCAAATATCCGAAAGACAAAAAGATAAGAGAAACGAATCAATAAGATTCCATACTGATGCGGAATGGGTGAGGAATATTATTCAAAATCCTTGTAGAGCAGGTATTTTTTTCTGATTTTTTTAAAAGCAGAAAGCTGTGGCTGCCAGGTTTTACGAATCGATTTTTCATCCATTCCTTTTTCTATCTGTGTGCTTAATCTCTTCGTACCGGCTAATTTTTGGAAAAATGTATTGAAGAAATTTTTCTTGTCTGTGGAAAGTTTATACGCGTTCAGTAAATACTTTAATGTGAATTTCTGTTTGCGTAACGTATCTAAAATGATTTCAGATAAATCAAATCCATAACAGGGCTGGTCCTGCAGGAATGGTTTGCTGGCTCCCGGTTTGGAAACAGGCATAAAGGAGAATAATGATTTTGAGAATTGTGGCGAACCGTAGATTTGAAATGGTTTATCTGTTCCCCGCCCGACGCTAACAGAATTACTGCCTTCAAAAAAACAAAGGCTTGGATACAGATAAATGGCTGTCATATTAGAGAGGTTAGGAGAGGGTTTAACCGGAAGTGTGTAAAATGTTTTATGGTCGTAATGTAAACATGGTATAATGGTAACGCTGCAGTTTAACTTATTTTCCAGCCATTTCTCTCCATTCAGCATTTTTGCATATTCACCTGTTGTCATGCCATAGACAACCGGAATAGGTTGCATACCCACAAACGAACGTTGCGACGTGTCCAGGACTGGCCCGTCCACATAATGCCCGTTGGGATTCGGCCTGTCTAACACGATAAGTTTCTTATTTTGCTCTGCACAGGCTTCCATCACATACTGCAAAGTGGAAATATAAGTGTAGAAACGAACTCCCACATCCTGAATGTCAAAAATTAATATGTCAATGTTGCTTAACTGTTCGGGTCTGGGTTTTTTATTATCGCCGTACAGAGATACAATCGCCACATTTGTTTTGGGGTCAACACCGTTTTTCACATGCTCACCTGCATCTGCCGTTCCGCGAAATCCGTGTTCGGGTGCAAAAACCGACTGAACGTGAATTCCCAGACTGATTAGGGTATCCAGCAGATGTGTATTGCCGATGGTCGAAGTCTGATTGACCACTAGTCCGACGGATTTACCTTGGATTATTGGTATATATTGATCAATGCGGGCCGCTCCGACCGTTACATCATCAGCCTTTAATGCCGGAAGCATACAGAAAAAAGACAATATAAGTGCAAAGTATTTCTTCATAAAGCGAAGATATGCAAAAATCATGCTGATTTTCAGTGGATTTTTGGTAATGCAGAAGGAAAGAAATACTTTTGGGTAAATAAGATGCAGATTATTGAAACTGGAGTTATTTATAGCAAAACGATTGTCCTTAGGGAATAAAAAATCATTTTCAAGGTTTATTATTCGTATTGCCATACTGGCCATCGCGCTGAGTGTGGCGGTGATGATTGTTTCATCCTGTATGGTTTCCGGATTTTCAATTGAAATTAAAAAACGGATTTTCGGTTTCTGGGGTGAGATTCATATCACGAATTTTGATAATAACGAATCATTGGATTTACAGCCTGTCAAAAAGAATGAAGTGTTTTTGGAAAAACTGCAAAAATCCAATAATGTAAAAAATGTGGCTCCTTTTATCATTACACCTGCCATCTTAAAAACCAAAACGGATATAGAAGGTATTGCACTGAAAGGAGTGGGTAAAACATACGATTGGAAAGCCATAAGTGAATATATGAAAGACGGCTCATTGCCCGCTTTCACGATTCAGGAAATCAATAAGGAAATACTGATATCAAAAACTACCGCCCAAAAACTGAAACTGAAAGTGGGGGATAATGTGATTGTATATTTTATCAGAAGTGATGCACCGGCTCCTATTGGCAGAAAATTAAAGGTTTGCGGTATCTATCATACCGGACTGGAAGAATATGACAGGCAATATGCCCTGGTCGATATTGAACTGTTACGCCAGCTTAACCGGTGGGAGGAAGAAGATGCTGCCGGTTATGAGGTAAGGCTGAAAAATATGGACGATATGGACGCTTTTAAGGATTCTATCTATTACAAATACATCGGACAAAGCGTGAACGCACAAACCATGAAAGAAATAAACCGCAATATTTTCGAATGGCTCGATTTGCAGAAAGTCAATGAATACCTGATTCTGGGCTTTATGGTGATCGTTGCCATTCTGAATATGGTGACAGCCTTAATCATTCTCATTCTTGACAGAACCAATATGATTGGTATTTTAAAATCATTAGGTGCCAATAATTCCTCTATCTCCAAAATCTTCATTTACAATGCCGCCTATATCATTCTCAACGGTTTGTTTTGGGGAAACCTGATAGGAATCGGCATTTGCCTTATCCAGCATTACACAGGATTCATCCAACTGAATGAAGAAAATTATTACCTCTCGGTAGCGCCGGTTTATTTTAATATTTGGGCGATATTGCTCATCAATATTGGGACGCTCATTATCTGTACGCTGGTGCTTTTGTTGCCCGTACAATTAATCTCCCGTATTTCGCCCATGAAGGCCATCCGTTTTTCGTAAAGTAAAATCCCTATTTTGCAAAAGGATCCTTCTTTACAGCTTCGGATAAATTGCCGCTGAGTGTCTTCAGGAAAGCAGCAATGCTTTTTACTTCGTCGTCAGTAAGTGTTTTATTGAGTTGTAACGTACCCATGATTTTAATTGCTGTATTCAGATCTGCAACACTTCCGTCGTGAAAATACGGATGCGTCTCCGCTATATTGCGTAAGGTAGGTACTCGGAACATATACAAATCACCGGTTTGTTTGGTAATCGTAATTCTGCCCGAATCGATTTTAGCGCTCTTGGTGGCATCCCAGTAATTTCCAAAGAGGCCAAACTTCTGAAACATTGTTCCGCCGAGATTAACGCCTGCATGACAGGTGGTGCAGCCTGTTTTTATAAAAAGTTGCAGACCATCTTTTTCCTCTTTTGTCAATGCATCCGCTTTTCCTTCCAGGTAGCTGTCAAATCTGGAAGGTGTAAGCAGGGTGCGTTCAAAGGCACCGATTGCTTTCTGCAGGTTTTCGTATTTTACAGGACTCTTATCATTCGGAAATGCGGCAGCGAATAATTGCGGATACTCGGCATCTTTTTTCAACCGATCTTCCAGGAGTGCCTTGCTTGGAATATGCATTTCCACCGGATTTAAAATCGGCATACCAGCCTGTTCTTCTACATCTTTTGCTCTGCCATCCCAAAACTGAGTGGTATTTAGTGCCGCATTTAAAACGGTCGGTGAATTTCTGCCACCTCTCAGACCGTCATAACCGACAGAAGTGGGTTCATTATCTACACCAAATGTGCTTAGGTTATGGCAGGAGTTGCAGCTGTTATTGCCTTTCATCGAAAGTTTGGTGTCAAAATACAATAATTTACCCAATTCCACTTTTTCCGGAGTAATCGCATTTTCCGGATTTTCTGCCTGAACCGGCAAGGGTTGGAATATTCCTTTAGCTAAAATCTGCAGCGAGTCAGTGCCTCCGTCTACCGCAAAGTCTTTGGCGGTTTTTTTAGGCTTACATTCAATCATCAGGAAACAAATGCCGAATAAGATCATCAAGAATAAGTTGGTTTTTCTGCTATTTCTCATATTTTATCTTTTTGCAAAGTTAGTATCCGCTAAAATATTTTGGAATGATAATAATCATTCATTTGCAATTTTTCAAATTTAGAATGTGTATAAATTAGTACAAATTAATTCTTATATTACCTCAGTATGTGGGCCGTAATAAAGAAATGGAAATGGATTCTATCGGCAGTTTGCTGTTTCCTGTTGTTGTATACCATACCGCCGGATATGATAGAGCGGTATTATTCAGAATGGATTTTCAGGAAAATCAGGTATCTTCTGGATATTACCTTTGGTAAAATTCCGTTTCCATCCTATTATCTGTTTGTTGGTTTTATGGTTGTGGCTGCATTAAAATGGACAGCGCATTTTTTTAAGGAAAAGCCGGGGCCTTTTTTGCTCCGATTGTTTAATTTGATTTCATTTGCCGGATTTCTGATTACTTTTTTTTTTATTTTGTGGGGTTTTAATTATGGGAGATATCCGCTGGAAAATAAGTTAAATTTAGAAGTGAAACCACTGAGCAGTACAGAGTTGTTTGAAGAACTGGACAGCACGGTGAGTTATCTTACCCGAATAAGGTTGAAAATTCATAAAGACACAACTATTATTCCTCAAATTGTGTTTGTCAATAATATAGAATCGAATTGTGCAAATGCGCTAAATGTGGGTCTGACAGATTTTGACCTTCCGCTTTCTCATGTTCGCGGTCGTTTTGTGATAGATGACATGTTTCTGTTTTTCAATGTCGGAGGACAGTATTTGCCTTTTGTCGGTGAAGCGAATGTGGATGATGCCGTTTATCATTCTAAAAAGCCGTTTTATATGATTCATGAAATGGCTCATGGAAACGGATTCACATCAGAAAGTGATTGTAATTTCCTGGCTTATGTCAGCTGCATCCGTTCCAAAAGCCTTTCCTTGCAGTACAGCGGTGAATTAAATTATTTATTGTACCTGTTGGAGGATTTTAAATACAGGGATGCAGGTGCTGCCGCCCGGTTCCGTTCATCTATGCCTGCTGCCATTCGTAATGACCTGACAGACATCCGGAATTATTACAAAAAACATAGTTTTAAGACAGCTGTAATAGGGGAGTGGTTTAATAACGGGTATTTAAAAATACTGGGCATAAAAGATGGAACGCAAAGTTATGATAAAATGGTACTGCTCGTACATGCCTGGAAATTTAAAAATAGATACAATTAAAATTGATTTATAAAATTTTTGTATTTTTATTACAAAAATTTTTAAAAATGATATTCGAATACGTCAATAAGGTAAAATGCACCAAGGAAGAAGCATGGCACCTGATCAGTGATATAGAACGTCGTCCGGACTGGATTCATTTTCAGGAGAAATGCTACTGGACAGATAAGAAGCCGGGAATGGTGGGTTCCCGTTATCAGGAAGTGGAAGTTTTTCTGGGGTTTCATATGAATGTAAATTATGAAGTGGTGGAATGGGTGGATCATGTGAAAGTAAAAAGTAAGTGTATGATGCCGCCGTTTCATCAGACCGTTGAGGTAACCGTAAAGGAAGAAAATGACGGAGTAGTGTGTACACTGCGTATTGAAGCGAATATGGGGGTCTTGGGCTTATTGCCCAAAAGTTTTATAAAAAAACAGGTGGATAACCTGATAGACCCGTTTACACAGCAGTTTATCCATATCCTGGAATCAGAAACTTCACTTCGAAAGTAATTCACGAATATTAGACTTAAATCAATTATTTGAAGGTGTCGGGAAACTAATTTTTTATAACTTTGTTATCAATTATAACTAAGTTATCTAATGTCTGTTAAATCCCGTCGAAAACTGGAAAAAGAATTGATGCGTCAAACCATTTTGGATGCGGCGAAGGATATTGCCGCTATGGATGGATGGCAGAATGTAACCATCCGTAAGATATGTACAAGGATAGGCTATACAGCCCCGGTTATTTACCAGCATTTTGAAAGTAAGGAAGATTTACTTCATGCCTTGCGGGTAGAAGGTATTGTCTATATGAATAATACCATTAAACAAATTTACGAAAAGGAAAAGAATCCTATTAATAAGCTGGTGGGTTATGGACTGGCATTCTGGAGGTTTGCTGAGGATCATCCTGAGTCCTATCAGGTTATGTTTAATTTACAAGGTGTCGTGTGCGGCGAAGAAGATAAGCCTGACCCGTTAAGCGAAATGATAGAGATATATAAAATTTCTTTCCGGCAGTTAAATGAGGGTGTTCAGATTTCTCCCAAGAGACTGATATGGTGCATAGATTATTATATAGCGCTCATTCATGGGTTTATAGCGCTCAATATGGTCAACAAGATCAGATCAGGAAAAGATCTCGGATATCAGCTGCTGAAAGATAGTCTGCAGCATTTTTTAGAATCAATAAAAAAAAATGAATAATATGAGTAAAGGAAAATGGATATCGCTGATTTTGCTATTGCTGTTGATAGGATGGCTGGGTTCCGTGAAATATAAGAATATACAGAAAGAAAAGGCAAAGACAATGATGCAGGGGAAATCAAAAGGAATGCCTTCGTTTGTTGCTGTGAGCGGATACGTTGCAGAGTTCTCGAACCTGTCGAATAACCTGAATACCAACGGAACCATCATCGCTTCCGAAGAAGTGCAGCTGCAGCCGGAAGTCTCCGGAAGAATCACTTATCTGAATATTCACGAAGGCGGAGTGGTTAGTAAAGGTACTTTACTCGCAAAAATTAATGACGCGGAATTACAGGCTCAATTGAAAAAGCTGCAGGCTCAATTTTCCATTGCTGAGTCCAATGAAAAAAGGCTGGCGCAGTTATTGAAAATATACGGCGTTTCACAGCAGGAGTATGATTTGGGGCTGAGTACCTTGCAAAATATCAGCGCCGATTTGGAACTGATAAAAGCACAGATTGACAAAACGGAAGTCCGCGCTCCTTTCGGCGGGAAACTGGGTTTAAGAAATATCAGCATGGGTGCTTATGTGAATCCTTCCACTGTGATTACTTCCCTGCAAAGTGTTAGTCTGATGAAACTGGATGTAACCGTTCCTGAAAAATATGCTGGAATTATTGAAGTGGGAAATAGGATGCAATGTACTGTGGATGGCAGCGTCTCTCCATTTTCAGCCAGAGTGATTGCTATCGAGCCGCAAATAAGTGAGAGTACACGTAATCTTAAGGTGCGTGCCGTTGTTGAAAATGCGAAAAGCAAATTGGTGGCAGGGGCTTTTGTAAAGGTGCAGATTAAATTGCAGCAGATTTCAAATGCCATCATGGTTCCGGGTAATGCCATTATACCCGATGCCCAGAATAAGAAAGTTATTATTGCTGACAGCAGCAAAGCAAAATTTATCGTGGTGGAAACAGGAATCCGAACCGAAAACGAAGTTCAGATTCTGAGTGGCATCAATGCGGGAGATACGATTGTGACATCCGGTATCCTGCAGATAAAACCCAATATGGGTGTGAAGTTTACCAGAATTACAAGCAAATCAGCTATTCAATAATTTAATCATAAGCAACTCAACATGGGATTACCTTCATTAAGTTTACGGCGCCCGGTCTTTGCGATAGTACTCAATATCGTTATCATTTTATTCGGTGTAATCGGGTATAATTTTTTAGGTGTCCGGGAATATCCTTCTATCGATCCGCCTGTCATTACCGTGCGTACCAATTATACAGGTGCGAATGCGGAAATTATTGAAACGCAAATCACGGAACCGCTTGAAAAAGCTATTAATGGGGTAGAAGGTATCCGTACCGTATCCTCATCCAGCAATCAGGGTTCTTCCATTATCACGGTTGAATTTGATTTAGCCGCGGACCTGGAAACCGCTGCAAATGACGTGCGGGATAAGGTATCACAGGCGGTCCGGCAATTGCCGCAGGATATCGATGCACCGCCGGTAGTTTCCAAAGCGGATGCGAACTCGGATGCCATTATCTCCATGACCGTGCAGAGCAATACCAGAAACATTTTGCAGCTGAATGATTATGCCGTTAACACCTTGCAGGAACGTCTGCAGACCATTCCGGGTGTGAGCAGTGTGCAGATATGGGGGCAGAAAAATTATGCCATGAGATTGTGGATTGATCCGCAGAAATTAGCCGCTTACGGACTGACACCGCTCGATGTTCAGAATGCACTGAATGCGGAGAATGTGGAGTTGCCATCCGGAAAGATAACCGGCAGCAGTATAGACTTGACGGTTAAAACGCTGGGGAAAATAACCAACGAAGAGGAATTCAATGATCTGCTGATAAAAAATATCGACGGCGCATCCATTCGCCTGAAGGATGTCGGCTACGCCCTACTCGGACCGGAAAATGAAGAAACCAGTCTGAAAGAAAGTGCCATTCCGATGGTAGCATTGGCTGTCGTGCCTCAACCGGGCAGCAACTATGTTGCCATCTCTGAAGAATTCTACAAACGGTATGAACAGATAAAAACGGAAGTGCCAAAAGATATTCAGCTTAATATCGCCTTGGATTCTACGGTTTTTGTGAAAAAATCCATTGCAGAAGTAAAAGAGACATTGCTCATTGCCATTGTATTGGTGGTGCTGGTGGTGTATTTCTTTTTCCGTGACTGGCTGATAGCCTTGCGTCCGTTGATCGATATTCCGGTCTCCTTAATCGGCGCTTTCTTCATCATGTATATTTTTGGATATACCATCAATGTACTGACATTATTGGGTATTGTATTAGCTACCGGCTTGGTGGTAGATGACGGAATTGTGGTTACTGAAAATATTTTCAAAAAACTGGAAGCCGGTGTGCCTAAAATGAAAGCGGCAAGGGAAGGGTCGGAAGAAATATTCTTTGCTGTCATTTCAACTTCACTCACATTGGCAGTCGTTTTCCTGCCTATCCTTTTTTTACAGGGGTTTGTGGGAAGCCTGTTCCGCGAGTTTGGTATGGTGGTGGCAGGGGCGGTACTGATCTCTGCTTTCGTTTCTCTGACATTGACGCCTGTATTAAATGTGAAACTGGCTAAAGAAATTCATCAGCAGTCCTGGTTTTATAAAAAGACGGAACCGTTCTTTACGTACTTAGATGAAGGCTATATGGATTCGCTTCGTTCATTTATGAAAGTACGGTGGGTGGCATTGTTGATTATTGGAGTCTGTTTCGCACTGATATTTTTAATCGGTAAAAATTTGCCATCGGAGCTGGCCCCTTTGGAGGACAGAAGCGTACTGCGGGTCTCGTTGTCCGCACCGGAAGGGACTTCCTATGATTTTATGCAGAATTACGTAGACAATGTTTCCAACTTTATCATGGATTCCGTTCCGGAAAAAAATATCCTCTTAAGTGTGACAGCGCCTGCCTTTGCAGGCTCCGGTGCTGTTAACACCGGTTTCATGAGGCTTCGTCTCAAAGAGCCCCAGTTGCGTACGAGAAGTCAGAGTGATATCGCACAGTACCTGAATAAGAATCTGTCAGGGTTTAATGCCGGAAAGGCATTTACCATTGAAGAGCAAACCATTTCTGTAGGTTCAGCCCGCTTTGGATTGCCCGTGCAGTTTGTGCTGCAGAATTTTGATTTCAATAAAATCAGGGGTGCTCTTCCGGCTTTCATGGATGAAGTTCAGAAAAGCCCGGTATTCATGGGGTTTGATGTCAATTTGAAATTCAACAAACCCGAACTGAATATTCAGATTAATAAAGAAAAAGCCAATGCGCTGGGGGTTTCTGTTATGGATATCGCTCAAACCCTGCAGTTCGCATTGAGCGGCAGGCGCTTTTCGTACTTTACCATGAATGGGAAGCAGTATCAGGTGGTAGGGCAGGTGGAGAGAAACCAGCGCTCCAATCCGGATAACCTGAAAAGCATTTATGTGCGCAATAAGAGCGGCGAACTGATACAGCTGGATAATCTGGTGGATATTGCCGAACAGGCGAATCCACCTCAATTGTATCATTATAACCGATATAAATCCGCTACCGTTTCAGCGGGATTGGCCCCGGGTAAAACATTGGGAGATGGTATCAATGAGATGAAACGTATTGCCCAAAAAACACTGGATAATTCTTTTACCACATCCTTGTCCGGTTCTTCCCGGGATTTTGCAGAGAGTTCATCCAACACGATGTTTGCCTTCATTCTGGCACTGATCCTGGTGTTCCTGATTTTAGCGGCCCAATTTGAAAGTTTCATTGACCCGTTGATTATCATGCTTACCGTTCCGTTGGCGCTGGCCGGTGCGCTTTTATCCTTATGGATATTTAATCAGTCCCTCAATATTTTCAGCCAGATTGGTATGATTATGCTTATTGGCCTGGTTACCAAGAATGGTATTTTAATCGTGGAATTTGCCAATAAGAAAAGGAAAGAAGGGTATGATAAACTGGAAGCGGTCATTACAGCTTCTGCCATGCGATTGCGCCCGATCCTGATGACCAGTTTAACGATGGCTTTAGGTGCGTTGCCTATTGCTGTTGCATTTAATGCGGGGTCACAGAGCAGGGTTTCACTGGGAATCGTACTGATAGGTGGTATTCTGTTTTCACTGGTACTCACCTTGTTTGTTATTCCTGCGATGTATTTATTTATGTCACGTTTTAAAACCATTGCTGCACATGAGGAACTATAAATTAATCTGTACCATTTTATCACTTATTCTCTCCATCCAACTGGACGCACAGGATTTGCTGACTCCGGAAGAGGCAGTCACCATGGCAATCAGCAATAATTTTGATATTGCTATAGCAAAAAATGAATCTGAAATTGCAAAAATAAACAATCATAAAGGAGCCGCCGGTATGCTGCCCAAAATCAACGTTACAACCGGAGATGTTTTTAATCTAAATAATATCAATCAAAAATTCACTTCGGGTACTGATGTCGTTAGGAACTGGGTGCCTGTAAACAGTTTTAATGCGTCCCTGAATCTCAACTGGACCGTTTTTGACGGACTCAAAATGTTTGCGACCAAAGACAGATTACAGGCTTTGCAATCAATAGGAGAGATGCAGTTAAAAGAACAGATTCAAAATACGATGGCTCAGGTGCTGAATATTTATTATGAGGTTGTTCGTCAAAAGCAGCAATTGAAAGCATTACAGGAGTCCGCCAAGATTTCGGAGGAGCGAGTGAAAGTAGCACTGAAAAAATATGAGGTGGGCTACAGCGATAAGACACCGCTTTTACAGGCCAGGGTGGATTTAACTTCACAGCAAATCAATATCTTAAAACAGGAGGCGCTCCTGCAGCAGTCAAAAGCACAGCTGAACCAATTATTATCCAGAGATGCCTCGGTTGTTTTTGAGGTCATTGATACTATTCAAGTGAGTTATATACCCAATTTGCAGCAGATAAAGGATACCGCCCTAACACAGCATTTTTCAATACTTCGTGCTAAGAAATATGCCGACATAACCCGTTTGCAGCATAAAGAAATCAAATCACAACGCATGCCATCCATTAATTTTAATACCGGATATGGCTTTACTCAAAATAACAGTAAGGCCGGCTTTCAGATATTTAACAGAACATACGGACCAACCGTAGGCGTAAACGCCATAATCCCGATATATAACGGCGGTACCGTAAAGAAGGAGTTGGCTGCTTCAGCCGTGGATATTGCCACACAGGAAATAAAGGTAACCCAGCTTAAAATCGAATTGGAGACCAAAATAATTACAGCATTCAGAAACCATGATTATGCCCTGAAAATGCTGAAATTGAATGAAGAGAATGTGGCTGTTGCCGATGAGAATGTAAAAATAGCGTTGGAAAGATTTCGCTTAAACCAATCCAATTCAGTCGAAATGAAACAGGCACAAAGCAGCTATGAAGAAGCATTGTATAGTGTTATAGCGGCCAGATACGGTGCAAAGATAGCTGAAATAGAATTGAGAAAATGGAGCAATGACTTGATAAAGTAATCTGAGTTATTTCTCAATTACTTTAAGTAAATCTTTCGCATTTATTTCGCCCGGGATGGTCTTTTTCCATACATTATTCTTATCAAAGATAACCAGACACGGAAAACTGGAATACTGGATTTGTTTTGTCAGTGCAAAATCAATGTCTTTTCCTATAAATACATTCGTGAAGGAATTTAAAAAGTAGTTAAAATAAAATCTGCGGATAACCGAGAAGTCGTCAAAAGAGGATAGGACAAATTGGGTTTCTTCGAATTTGGATATGTTTACCAGTATGCTGTTTATGGTACGCTGGCAATGTTCGCAGGTTGGGCTGAAGTTAATGAATACCGTGTTTTTGTTTTTAGCCAGGTCTTCATTTGTCAGATAATTGATGCTGTCCATCCGAAGAAGCGAGAAAGTAGGGAAGACAATGTTTTTTTTTCCGGCAAATAGACAGGAGGAGCCTGTAAGAAAAATAGCCGAAAGCAATAATATGGTTTTCATGGAAATTAAAATTACAAAAAATATTCCAAAAAAAATCCCGGCTGGTTAGCCGGGATGGATATATATTGCTGAAGGGGCCTATTTCACCTGATTTACAATAGCTTCAAACGCCTTTGGGTCGTTTAACGCCAAATCTGCCAGCACCTTTCTGTTGATATCAATCTTAGCATCTGCTATTTTTTTCATAAAGACAGAGTAAGATAACCCGAAAGGACGAACCGCTGCATTGATACGGACGATCCACATGCTTCTGTAGTCTCTTTTCTTTAATTTTCTGCCTACAAATGCATAGGTCAAACCTTTTTCTACTGCGTTTTTAGTAACTGTCCAAACGTTTTTACGTCTTCCGTAATAACCTTTGGCAAGTTTGTATACTTTCTTTTTTCTGTCTTTGGCAGCAACTGAATTTACTGAACGTGGCATAGCTTTTTATTTTTAGTGTTAACAATATGACCATCGGCGATGCCTTGCCTTATGTCTTTATCTTATTCTTATCAGTTTAGACACAACAAACTCTTGATATTACCTTCGTCACATTTTTTAACGATAGTGGTACCGGTGAGATTGCGTTTTTGTTTAGTCGTTTTTTTAGTTAAAATGTGTCTTTTATAAGCACATGCTCTTTTAATCTTGCCGCTTCCGGTCAATTTAAAACGCTTTTTTGCGCTTGAGTTCGTTTTCATCTTTGGCATAGAATCTTCTTTTTTTCGATTAAAACTGTAAAATAGGGTGCAAAGATACACCTTTTTTCCAGAAAACTTACCTGGCATCATGTAAAATCAAGGTAAATTATACACGAATGGTGGGTAAAAGGTTACTTTTTCTTCGGAGCGATATAGGCAATCATCTTTTTGCCTTCCAGATTGGGCATGGCTTCCAGTGCGCCAAATTCCTTGAGGCTGTCTGCAAACTGGAGTAAAACCAGTTCACCTCTGTCCTTAAACTGAATGGCACGGCCTTTAAACTGAACGTATATCTTGACTTTGGAGCCTTCCTGTAAAAACTTCTGTGCGTGCTTTTTCTTGAAATCCAGATCGTGGTCGTCCGTATTGGGCGTGAAACGGATTTCTTTAACTTCCGTTTTTTTCTGCTTTGCTTTTATTTCCTTTTCTTTCTTCTTTTTATCGTAAAGGAATTTATTATAATCCACCAGCCGGCAAACGGGAGGTACCGCTTCCGGTGAAATTTCCACTAAATCTACTTCCTGTTCTTTGGCTAATCGAAGTGCTTCTTCAATTAGATAAACGCCCGGCTCAATTTCTTCGCCTACTAAGCGTACTTCGGGTACGCGAATATCTCTGTTTAATCGGTGTTCCGTTTCTTTTTTCTTCGGAATAAATGGTCGTCTTTTAGGTATCAAGCTAATGTGTTAATTGAAAATGAAATAAGTTCTTTTAAAATCTCCTTATTTAATTTATTCGGTTAGTTAATTATTTAATTCGTCTGACAAAAGTAACGCAAAATCTTCAATAGTAAAAGCGCCAATATCACCTTTTCCGTGTTTTCGGGCTGAAATTTGACTGTTTTCCACTTCTTTTTCTCCAATAACTGCCATATACGGGATCTTCATCATTTCGGCATCCCTTATTTTTTTGCCAATTTTTTCAGCCCGTTCATCCATTTTCACCCGGAAGCCTTTGGCTTTCAACACAGTGGCAACAGTAACCGCATATTCTAAGAACTTATCGCTGATGGGTAAAATCGCGATTTGTTTCGGTGCCAGCCACAGCGGGAAATTGCCTGCACAATGTTCGATTAAAATAGCCATGAAACGCTCCATAGAACCAAATGGCGCACGGTGTATCATCACAGGACGGTGCCTTTCGTTATCGGCACCAATATATTCAAGATTGAAACGCTCCGGCAGGTTGTAATCCACCTGGATGGTACCTAATTGCCAGCTTCTGCCAATAACGTCTTTTACCATGAAGTCTAGTTTGGGCCCGTAAAAAGCGGCTTCCCCGCACACTGTCACTGTTTTCAAATTCTTTTCTTCAGCAGATTCAATGATGGCATTCTCGGCTTTGAGCCAGTTTTCATCCGATCCGATATATTTATCCTTATTATCCGGATCCCGTAAAGAGATTTGTGCAGTAAATTCTGTAAAACCCAGTTTGGCAAAAACTAATTGAACTAAATCAATTACTGTTTTAAACTCTTCTTTCAATTGATCGGGGGTGCAGAATATATGGGCATCGTCCTGCGTAAAGCCCCGGACACGGGTTAGGCCATGCAACTCACCGCTTTGTTCGTAGCGGTAAACCGTTCCAAATTCAGCCACCCGATAAGGTAAATCCTTGTATGATTTTGGAATGTGATTAAAGATTTCGCAGTGATGTGGACAATTCATGGGTTTTAAAAAAAACTCTTCATTTTCTTCCGGTGTTAAAATCGGCTGAAAAGAATCCTTGCCGTATTTTTCATAGTGTCCTGAAGTCACATACAAATCTTTCTTACCAATGTGAGGAGTTACTACAGGTAGGTAACCTCTCTCTATTTGTTCCTTTTTTAGAAATTCAGTTAATTGCTCCCTTACAAACGTACCGTTCGGCATCCATAACGGCAAACCCGAGCCTACTTTCTGCGAAAAAGCAAATAATTCCAGCTGCTGCCCCAGTTTCCGGTGGTCACGTTTTTCGGCTTCTTCCAGTAATCGCAAATGCTCATCCAGTTCCTGCTGATTGGGAAAGCTAACGCCGTAAATCCGAGTCAGCTGCTTGCGTTTTTCGTCACCGCGCCAGTAGGCACCGGCAATTTTCATTAATTTAATAGCTTTGATGTGCCCTGTATTGGGAAGATGAGGACCACGGCACAAATCGGTAAAGTTTCCCTGGTTGTAAAAGGTGATTTCACCATCTTCCAATCCTTCCAGCAATTCCAGTTTATATTCATCGCCTTTTTCTTCGAAATACTTAATCGCATCCGCTTTGGAAATGTCCTGGCGTTTGTATTCACTTTTCAGGTTGGCTAACTCAGCCATTTTATTTTCAATCTTTGATAAATCCGCTAAAGTGATGGAAACATCACCTGTATCAATATCATAATAGAAACCGTTTTCAACAGGAGGGCCGATGCCGAATTTTATATCTTTGTATAAGGCTTCCATGGCCTCGGCAAATAAATGTGCAGAAGAATGCCAGAAAGTAGACTTACCATTCGTGTCATTCCAGGTCAGTAATTTCAACGTCGCATCTGCATTGATTGGCCGCGTTGCATCCTGCACTTCGCCGTTAATTTCTGCTGCAAGTACTTTTTTGGCCAGACTGTTGCTAAGTTGCCCGGCAATTTCTAAAGCGGTAATACCAGAATTAAATTCTTTTACTGCGCCATCCGGAAAGGTAATATTGATATTCATAAAATGTAAAGTGTGCAAATTTAGGAAAAGGAAATCAGATTTGATGTGCCGGAAGCAGAAATGATGATTTAATGATTCAAATGGATATCTATGCTTTTGCTGTCTTTCACTTTTTTATAGGAGGTATGTTGTAAGTGCCCTATAATTCAGAAAGAACAGAATTAGAGCCTTTAATCGATTTTATAGATTATATTTCATTTCATTGGGTGTTCAATTTTGTAAAGATTCATATGTATTTACCTATAATATCACTCCCCAGCTTTTTTTGTCTTTCAGCAAGATCTCTCTCAGCATACTCACCGGCATCATGCCGTTGTCGGTCATGGCATCGTTGAATTTCTGCAGGGTGTAATTGCTCCCTTCCTGTTTTTTGTAGTCCTCGCGCAGTTTTAAGATTTGCAGTTTGCCCAGCGTATAAAACAAATACCCCGGGTCGTAGGTGCCGCGCAGCGCTTCCTGCCTCGACGGCTTGTCGCCCTGGTACCAGTTTTGCATAAAGAATTGGGTGGCTTCGTCTACATTCATACCGTTGCAGTGCGTATGGATGGAGACACACAGGCGGCAAATGCGCAGCAATGCCTCGCCGGATTGTCCCAGCCTGTATTTCGCGGCTTTTATGGGGTCGCCGTTATTGCCAAAGCCTTCGTCGATCATCATCTTTTCGGTATAATGCGCCCAGCCTTCCGTAAAGGCATAGCTTCCAAATATCTTCTGAATTTTGGAAGCCTTGGAGGCGTTAAGGTGAAGGAATTGTGTGTAATGGCCCGGATAAGCTTCATGTATCGAAACGATGTCCGTAGAGTAGTAATTGAACTGTGCCAGCCAGTCTTCTTTCTGTTTAGCAGTCCACTTCGCATCTACCGGCGTGATATAATAATAGGCTTCCGTCGCTTTTTCTTCAAACGGGCCGGGCGTATCCATGGAGGCGGTACTGGTTGATCTGGCATAAACGGGTGTTTCTTCCACTTTTACGCGCACTTCGGACGGCAGGGTGATGATTTTTTTATCGACCAGAAACTGGCGGATAGACTCCAGGTTTTTGACGGCATCGGGTATCAGGCTCTCTGCCGTCGGGTGTTCTTTTTGCATGTCGTTGTACACATCCACCGGTTTTTTGTTCGGGTCAATGATATGTGCGGCAGCATTGAACGATTCCTGTTCTTTTTTAAGTTCAGCCATTCCGATTTTCAGAATATCTTCCGTAGACATGGTAATACCTTCGCCATATCGCAGCATTTTCTGGAAATTCTCATTACCGATGGCATAGCGGTTGTGTGCTTTGGGTAATTTTTCTTTTTTCAGGTAATCTGCGTAATCTTCCATAGCTGCGATGGCTTTCCGGTTCGCTTCATTAAAGCTTTTCATCAATGAATCATTCTTCACATCTTGAAGTGCCATCACCAGTTCGTTTTTTAAGAAACCAGCCGATCCTTTGGCAATGTCAATGGCCAGGTTTATAAACGGAAGGGCAAGGGAGTCATTCAGGTTGGCTTTGGCAGCTGCAATGATTTCAGGTGTTTTGTTTTCTATATTGATGATGGATTGTATGCGTTGTTCCAGCGGAGCAAAATTGCGTTTGATATAAATGTTTACATCCGCCGCGTTGGCATAGGTCATGGGGTTTCTGGAATAGGTTTCGAGATCTTCAAAATAAAAAGATGTCATTTTTGACGGCGTTGCGCAATAGGCACCAGTCGAAATAGCTTGGGGTGCTCAACGTGCTGCTGTCTATGGCAGCTAATTGGGTGTCATAGGATTTCAGCCATTCCAGTTGTTTGTCCAGACCTGCTTTGCTGTAGTCGGTTGTTTTTCCGTCATAACGGTGCAGCCCAAGATATACGCCGTAAGCCGGATGCCAGTCCAGGTATTCCGTTACGAATTTTTCGGAAAAAGCTTCAAAATCCTTGTCAGCGGAAGTGCTTTTATTTTTTCCATTGCAGTTGTATAATAAAATGGAAATCAGGAGAGCAAGAAGTAATTGTTTGGACATTGTACTTATGATTGAATGATGAAATTGGATATATTATTAAAGATATTAAATACAGGGGTGCTAAAAAAAAGTCAATTCAGCAATTTCGCATCGTCGCCCGCCTGGAGGATTCCTTCTCTTTCTTTGAAGGATTGCAGGCAAATGGCATGCATCTGCTGTACAGTTCTCTTTTCATGCATTAAATCCATGCCTCTCTGCCAGGATTCGGTACGCAGTATATCCACCACTGCATGGGTAGTAAAACCTGCTCCAAATATACCATCTATGAAATCGCCGATGCCGAATATTTTAAAGGCTTCATCCGCATTTTTAACATCGTACTGCAGCCGCATTTCTGCAGCCGCTTCCGGATAAGCTCCGGCGATGAAATCGGTATATTCCTTGAATTCAAGCTTAAATTCATCTTTCGCCTGTATGTCCAGTAAAACAAATGGAATATCGTACGTGATATGTGCATTGATTCCTGACATGGCCAGATGCAGGATGGAATTCTGGTTGTCAGCCACTCGTTGGTAATAATTCTGCCACGCCGGTTCTATCGCTTCTCCGAGCAGATAGGAATGGAGATTGCGGACATAATGTTTGGCAAATTCATTCATGAAGGCTTTGCCATCGTCGGCATAAGGAGAGGTGGAGTTAATGAGACTGTTATAGGCAACATTGGTGATGACATTATACAACGTAGGAAAAGAGCCGGCTCTGTCTTTATATTTATTGAAGATCACCACCATTCCGTTCATGCTGTGTTTCAGCTCCGTGATGGTATAGATTTTAGCCGTATCGGAGAGTTCCAGCAAAGCGAGGTAATCCTCATCGTTATAAAAGGTGGTGCCGTTTCCGGAAACAACAATCTGCTGTTCGGATAATAAAGGGGTATCTGTTTTTTGACAGGAATTGAGTAGGAGAACAAATGCAGTAAAAAGAAAAATCTTATTCTTCATGTATTAAATCTACTAAACGCAGATGAAATATACAATATCCCGGTTGAATTTATTCTGAGCCTGCAGCTTTCTTTTTGTCTTTAGTCGGGAAACGCATGGACAATCCCATGCTGGTGATGAAGCGTGGTGATTGTTTGATAAAGCCAGCACCGACCGAAGCATCAAATTGCAGCCACTTGTTAAACAGATAGGCAAAGCCGGTATTGACACGCCCGTCAAAGCGTTTTCCATGCGGATAAATTCCAATCACTTCCAAAAACAATTTCATCTGCTGATGACTATTCCCCGTCTTTTTTACCATTGTTGTCCAGCTGCTTGCGAGGGCGAATAAGTAGGTGGGCTTGGCATCTTCGCCGTTCCATTCAAGCCCGTAATTATATGCCAGTCCGAAATTCTTAGGCAAAAACTGCTCCATGCAAATTTTGAAATAGGGAGCAACATATTTCGTTTTGAAATTTTTGGTGGAAATGACATTCACACTTAGTCCGCCGATAAAAGAACTGCCCGGTGCATAACGTTTGGCATCTATCATTTTTATTTTCATGCCAATATACACGGGATGTAACCCGGATGCTGTACTGTCACTGAATTTGTAGGTAGTCGCGTCACCGTGAACCCGTAATTCAAAATACTGACTGATACCATATTTCAAAAAGAACTGAGGGTGCTGGATTTCATGGAGGTTCAGATAGTTTTTATAGGAAGCTCCTATTTCTATCTGCGCTTTTCCTTTCGGTACCAGTAAGAATCCTTCGTAAAAACCAGGTCGGCTGCTGGCATAATGGTAAACAGAATCCTGAGCAGACACATAAAATGCGGTCAATAGAATCAGTGGGAGCAGTATATATTTTTTCATCGCATAAAAATACAAAAAGGAACTAGTTTTAGTGCTTACTTTTTTTGTAAGTTTATATCAATTATTAATTCATGAGCTATTATCAGAAAACATTAGAAGAACAGGTATTTAAACACGACCGCGTTTTCATTGCAGATAATGCCAGGGTACTGGGAAATGTGGAGTTGCACGATGATGTATCCATCTGGTTTGGAGCGGTACTGCGTGCCGACTTTGACAGCATCACGATTGGCAAACGGACCAATGTGCAGGAAGGCGTTATCATGCACGTTGATTTCGGAGGTCCGGTCGTTATCGGAGAGGATAATCTGATAGGGCATGGAGCCATGATTCATGGTGCGACAATTGGCAATTTCAATCTAATCGGTATGCGTGCCACAATCCTGAACGGTGCCAAAATAGGGAATGGCTGTATCATTGGCGCCCATGCACTGGTGACTGAAAATATGGTGGTGCCGGATGGCAGTATGGTGCTCGGAACACCCGGCAAAATTGTCAAGACACTGGCGGTGGAAATAGTAAAAGAAAGGGTGCTGTTTGGTGTGGATGAATATTTGAAAGAAAAAGAAATGTATATAGGTCAATGAAAATCTTGATTATCCGCTTTTCCTCTATTGGCGATATCGTATTGACGAGTCCGGTTGTTCGCTGTTTGAAGCAGCAGCTGCCGTCCGGTGAGTTACACTTTCTGACCAAATCGCATTTTCAGCAGATTTTAGAAGCGAATCCGGCAATTTCAAAAATATATGCCATAGAGAAGGATGTAAATGAGGTTATCCCTGCCCTGAAAGCGGAAAAGTATGATGCTATCATCGATTTGCATGATAACATCCGCTCCAGGCAGATTTCTGCCGCGTTAAAGGCGAAAACATACCGGTACAATAAGCAACGCATTAAACGTTTTCTGCTAACGCAGTTCAGAATAAATCTGCTGAATAATCATGTGGTGGACCGTTATTTTACGGCAGTCACGCCCTTACATGTCATTAACGACGGAAAGGGGCTGGATTATTTTATTCCGGAAAAAGATAATGTGACGATGCAGCAGATGCCGTTCACCCATTTAGCCGGCTATTGCGTAATAGTGGTGGGAGCGAAGCATTTTACCAAGCAAATACCAATGGTAAAGCTGGAAGAATTGTGCCGTAAGATAAAAATTCCGATTCTGTTGCTGGGAGGTCCGGATGATGTGTACATGGGTTTGCAGCTGGAAAATATGGATCCGTTTAAGATTTCCAGCGCCTGCGGCCGTTATAATATCAACCAGTCTGCGGCGGTAATCAAACGGGCCAAATATGTCATTACACCGGATACCGGCATGATGCATATTGCAGCGGCATTTAATAAGCGCATTGTTTCTATCTGGGGAGGAACGGAAAAACGATTGGGTTTTACACCGTATCTGATGAATAATACGACTTCCATCATTATAGAAAATAATCAGTTGTCTTGCCGGCCCTGTCATAAACACGGACTCGACAGATGCCCCAAAGGCCATTTTAAATGCATGATGGACTTGGATATGCAGAAGGTGATAGATGTGCTGTAGGAAATTCAAGTCGTTTTATCCTTCCGAGAACCCAGGGTTAATTAATTCACTATAAGGCAGATTATTCATTATGGTACGGAAATCCGTGCATGATGGTATAAGCCCTGTATAATTGTTCCATAAAAATCAATCTTATTAATTGGTGGGAAAAGGTCATTTTCGAAAGGGAAATTTTATCATTGGCTCTGTCGTATACCTTTTCATCAAATCCATAAGCGCCGCCAATCAGAAAAATGATTTTTTTTGTGGACAGATTCTCTTTTTTGACAATAAACTGTGCAAATTCTACAGATGTGAGCGATTTACCTCTTTCATCTAACAAAACTAAAAAATCATCCTGTTTCAACCGTGAAAGAATTTTTTCTGCTTCTGCTTTTTTGACTGCCACGGGATTGGATCGTTCTTTTGTATCCGTAATTTCAATTATAGAGACAGGGGTGAATCGTTCTATACGTTTCAGAAATTCGGTATAACCCTTATGGGTAAAATCCTGGAAAGTTTTTCCAATCCACCAAATTTCTATTTTCATTTTTAGCCTTTTTTTTTACACTTATTAATCCAAATCTGGCAAAGATTAGGAGAATTAACAGCTTTATTTGTTAAAATTTAGATTTTGAGTAAAATTATTACATTTATTTTTGTTTAAGGTATTGACATAAATCAACTTAAATGATACCTTTAAGTAAATCTAAGAGGTATGAACAGAATATTTACTCTTAGAAACATAATCCCACTTTTCGTATTTCTTATACTGACCGGATGTCAGGAGGGTAATTACAGTACTAATTTTAATTATCAGAGTGATTTGCAGACATATTCTTCAGAAGACAAGCACAATATACCTGAACAGGTGGGCGAAGTTATTGACCCTGAAACGGGAAAGGTTGCGTACAGGGTTGTAAGAAAATGACCATGGAACTATGTAAATGAAAAACCCCGCATTTGCGGGGTTTTCATTTATAACCATTCAGCAGAATATTATGCTATATGAACAAACGTTCTGTCTTTAAATCCTTTCTTAAACATCACTTTTCCGTCTTTCAATGCAAAAATTGTATGGTCTTTACCCAGACCAACACCATCACCCGGATGGAATTTAGTACCTCTCTGGCGGATGATAATATTTCCGGCTATTGCCTCTTGTCCGCCGTATAATTTAACACCTAATCGTTTGCTGTGTGATTCTCTACCGTTTCTGGAGCTACCGACACCTTTCTTATGAGCCATCTTATTGTTTTTTAAGTTTGTAATTAAGCTATCGTATCAATCTTTACTTTTGTGTAAGATTGTCTGAAGCCGTTTTTTACTTTGAATCCTTTTCTTCTTTTCTTCTTGAATACGATTACTTTATCGCCTTTGGTATGTTCAACGATGGTAGCTGTAACAGCCGCTCCGTTGATGGTTGGGCTGCCTACTTTCACACCGGCATCACCTGATACCATCAGCACTTTGTCAAAGTTTACTTTATCTCCTGCGTTACCATCCAGCTTGTAAACAAAAATCTCCTGATTCTGAGCTACTTTAAACTGATGACCGCCTATTTCTACGATTGCGTACATGATTTACTTTTTTGGAGTTGCAAAGATAGCTATTTTTTCCTGATTTTTAACTAGGCAGTGTTGATTTTTTATTAAGTCAACAGTTTTTACACAAGATGTTATTTTAATTTTTGTAATATGTTGATAATCAGAATTTAGTGTCTTGATATTCTATTGTTTTTCTAAACAGAGGACTTTATTTGTATTTATTTTTAAGAAAAATAGCCTGTAGATTTGAGAATCGTTGGTGCCAAAACGATATTCTATTCTCTTATCAACTTGTGGCAATTCAATTTAGTTCGGGCGGAATATCCATTCCGCCCTCTTATTTTAGTTCATCGGCCAGGATGTCGTAAGACCAGATCAGGGTCCCTTTCTTGTTTTTAAGCTCGAGTTTACATTTTCGCTTGTCCGCCTGTCCGGTTACACTGATTTTCCCATAATTATAAGAGGGGAAATAAGTGCCCGGTATTTTAGACGGATTTACATACTCAACGCTTTTCTTTCCTATTTTGACAGGATACATCGTCAGCGGGGAGGTTGTAAAATCATATAACGGATACAAACCTGTTTCATTTATTTTCATCAGTTCGGCATGGTGCCTGTCTCCGGAAATAAAGAGGACACCTGAAATATGGCGTTCCCTTATAAAAGCAATGAGTCGCTTATATTCATCCGTCGTTTTATACAGACATTCTCTTGTGCTTAACGGGTTCAGCGCCTGCATACCGATACAGATAAATTTGAAAGTGCCATTGGATTGTAGCAACTCATTCTCCAACCAGTGGAGTTGCTGGTCGCCTAATACGCTGTTTTCACGTTCCTTATTGTATCGGTCATCGAGCATAAAGTACTGACAATCCTGTTGCCGGAAGGTATAGTAATTGAACGAGTCGTTTTTGGGGTTTGGCCAGAACTGTTGAAACACATTTAAAGCAGACTCTTTGTATTTAAAGGTACCGTCACTGTTGTTGGTGCCGTAGTCATGGTCATCCCAGATGGCATATTGTTGCCGTGATGTTAAAAACGAATGGAGCCTTTTGTTCAATCGCGTTTTGATGTTTCGTTTAAGCTGTGCCTTGTAATGCTGACGTTGCAATACATAGTATAAATTATCGCCCAGCCATATCATGAAATCACTGCTGTCATTTTTCATGGATTTAAAAATCTTCAGGCTGTTGAATGGCTTTATCACCCTGTTGAATCCGGTACCGATAAAAGCGCACGAACCCGATAGGAATGAAAAGTCTCGAATGGTATCCGCTGTTGTCTGTGCCGTAATTAAAGGAAAGAAATGTTGATTGTCGAAAGAATATAGGATGGGATAAGATTGATTCGGTCTTAATCCGTCAAATCGGGCATTTACCGGCAGGTATTTTCTGAAACAATGTTCTTTTTGGTAATAGTAGGGTCTTGCAGGTTGTCCGTCAATTTTCAGATAAACAACCGTAGCCTTCTTAAACAGGCACCATACGCTGATTTCCTGTTCGGCAGTATGACCGATGAAAGGGCTGGATACTAATTTTTGAGAATAGACACTTAAGTATAAGAGTATAAATAATGAAGTAATAAATAAGTAGACTGGTTTTTTAAAGTGCATCTTGAACGTATTAATGCTTCATCAGGTTCCGGACTCTCTCCAGCAAAGGCGGATGAGAATAGTGAAAGAACACATACCATTTGTCCGGATTCAGGTTGGACAAGTTATTCGCGGATAATTTTCTAAGTGCGGATATCAGGTGCTCGCCGGTTCCTGTATTTTCTTTTGCATAATTATCAGCTTCAAATTCATTTTTACGCGACAGCATATTCATAAAGATTCCCGTAATGGTGGATATAGGACTGTACAATAAACTGAATGCAATCAAACCCAAATGAAAAACAGGAGCGTTTGTTTGCAAACCCAGCGCCTGCGATAATTCCGGTAGATTGATGAACAGTGATAAGATATACAGGATGGCACCCATTTGTGCAACACCAATCAGCATACTGGTCTGTATATGCTTCATTTTATAATGGCCTACCTCATGCGCCAGCACACTCACCAGTTCCTCTTCTGTCTGTTCATTGATGAGTGTGTCAAATAATACAATCGTTTTCCTGCTGCCGAGTCCGCTGAAATAGGCATTGGCTTTGGTGCTGCGTTTGGAGCCGTCTATCACAAAAATATTCGTCAGGGGAAATCTGACCTGTTGCGCAAAAACTTCAATCTTTTCGCGCAGGCTGCCTGCTTCCAGCGGTTTTAATTTATTGAAAATGGGAACAATCAACGTGGTGTAAAACAATGTGATGAAGATGGTGAAAGCGGTAAATAATCCCCAGGCATATATCCAGAAAGTGGAGCCTGCTATTGCGTAAAACCATACGAATAAACTCAATAGAATCCCTCCAATCACACCTCCCAACAGGTATCCTTTTATTTTATCGGATAAATAGGTTTTCCAGGTCATTTTATTAAAACCGTATTTTTCTTCAATCACAAAAATGCCGTAAAGTTCAAACGGTAAGCCAATGATGTCTGAAACGATGGCAAACAGTCCGAAGAAAATAAGCGACTGCAGAACGGGTGACGTGGTAATGGCTGCAATCTGAATGTGCACGAACGCAAATCCTTTCATGCTCAGAAAGATAACAATTAGAACGGTACTGAATACCGAAGTGATAAGGCTTAAACGTTCTGTCGCTTTGTGGTAATTTCTGGCCTTTGCATATTTTTCCGCATCATAAATACCTTGTAGTTCTTTCGGTATCGGCTTATCCCATGTTTTGGAGTTTCTGTAATCCAGAATGAATTCCAATAAAAAATCAAACAGGACGAATGCGAGAATCAATATCGTTAAAAGGGATGTTCCTTGTGTAAGCATGCTGCAAAAATAGGCAGATTAAATGAACGGATACTATGATATTGCATATAAAAGCAATTTTAGCAGTAAATCGTTTGCGCTGAACCAGCCGCCTGTTGTACTTAGGTAAACAAATAATGATTCAAATCGGATGTTCGGCTCATCTCTTTGGATTTGGCTACTGTCAGTGGTCGTAGAAAGGGCGCATCTCCAAACTTGTCGAAATAATAGCTGTTGGAGGATGCACAGTTGTTGTTAAGAAATACCGTGTTTTGCTGCTGATTCAGGATAAATTGAAAGTACTTATCATGCTCTGCCCGTTTGATCTCAAACGAATCGGTATTCCTGCGCCTTTTCTCCTGCAGCACCCGCATGATATGCGTCAGTTGGATTTCTATCATATCAAACCACGATAATCCCGATGCGGCGTAGGGTCCGAAAATGATAAAGAAATTCGGAAAATCAGGCATCGAACAGCCCTGGTATGCCTGCAATCTGTTGGTACTCCAGAAATCGCCCAGCTCTTTTCCGTTTTTTCCGAATAGTTGATAGTTGAGGTAATTCGTATTCTTCATTACATTGAATCCGGTGGCGGCAATGAGTGTATCCATTTTATATTCTGAACCATCTTTGGTGATGATGCTGTCTTCGGTGATTTTTGAAATACCTTCCGTAATCAATTCAACATTTTTTCTGTTGAAGGTTGGGTAGAAGTCGTTCGAGAAGCTGGGGCGTTTGCACCCAAAACCGTATTTCGGGGTTAGTTTTTGTCTGATTTCCGGATCTTTTACCTGTTGCTTCAAGTTAGACAAACAGATTTTTTCCAGGTATTTTATCAGGAATGGATATTGTTTGTAGTTAACGACACTGGTCACCATAACGGTTTGTGTAAGTATATCGGTAAGTTTCCTGACAGTATTTTGAGAAAGCGGCAGCTTGGAAAATACATCCTTAATGACATCCGGAATGGCAGCATCGGGTTTGGGGAAAATCCAGATGGGAGTGCGTTGAAAAACGTACAACTGTTCGACAATCGGTGCAATGGCAGGAACTAACTGCACGCTGGTGGCGCCGGTGCCGATAACGGCAACTTTCTTATTGGTTAAATCATACGAATGATCCCACCTGGCGGTATGGATTACTTTTCCTGTAAAGGAATCAAACCCTTCAATGTCGGGAAATTTAGGGTCAGTCAGTGCGCCGGTAGCAGATATGACTACGTTTGAAGTATACGTTTTGCCGTTTTTTAATTGGAAAGTCCAGGTTTTGGTGGATTCATCGTAGTAGGCTTTTTCTACATCGCTGTTGAATATTAAATTTTGGCGGATGCCATATTTGTCAACACAGTGATTGGCATATCGGAACAATTCTTCACCCGGCGCAAAAACTCTGCTCCAATTGGGGTTTTGCTCAAAGGAGTAGGAATAGGTAAAGGAGGTGATGTCTACCGCTACGCCCGGGTATTGGTTATCGCGCCAGGTGCCACCGATATCGTTCTCCCGTTCTAAAATGAGAAAAGAAAAACCGGCTTCTTTCAGCTTAATACCCGCACCGATTCCGGAAAATCCGGAGCCAATGATGATGACTTCTGTGTCTGTTTTTTTCATTGCATCTGCTTCTAATGAATATCAAAAGGTAACAGGTTATTTTTATTATGCTCTTAAACATAAGATAATTTGAATTGTAAAATGCCTGAATCAGGGTATTTCGCCGTATCCTGTTTTTTATTTATTGTCTTTTTTGTAACTTCATACTTTCAATCATTTCGCTTTAGTTAGTTTATATGCTGTACCACAACGATAAATCTATCTTGTTCTTTAACGGAGAATTTAAAAATGTAAAAGATTTCAGAATCAGTCCATTTAATCAGACCTTGCATTACGGTTACGGCGTTTTTGAAGGGCTGCGAGCCTACAACGCCCAGCAGGGGCCGCATATTTTCAAGGTAAAACGCCATTTTGAGCGTTTAACAAAATCCGCGGAAAAGCTGAATATTCAAATGCCTTATTCTGTTCAGGAGATGATTAATTTCGCCTATGAACTGATAGAACGCAATGATTTGAGGGAGGCCTATATCCGACCATTGGTCTTTATGGATAAGAATATGACCTTGCGCGCGCATGATGCCGACAAACCGAATATTCTGATGACCTGCTGGAAATGGAATCGCTATTATCCTTCCAATAATTTAAAAGTGCTGGTCTCTTCCTGGAGAAGGCCGCATCCGAAAACCATGCCGGTAGATATCAAAGCGACCGGAAATTATATCAATTCCATTCTGGCAACGCGCGAAGCCATACAAGGTGGGTATGATGATGCCTTGTTAATGGATGTGGAAGGGTATATCGTTACAGGACCGGGTGCATCTTTTATTATGGAAAAGAACGGAAAATTGATTGTTCCGCCTGTTCACAATATTTTTCCGGGCATCACCCGGTCGACTTTAATTGACATTGCCAAACAGATGGGTATCGAGGTGGTCGAAAAGCAGTTTGGCGTGGAAGATGTTATAACGGCGGACGGTGCCTTCTTCACCGGTACTGCAGCAGAAGTGGCGGGAATCGAAAGCATCAACGGACATAAACTGAAATTAGCCTGGGAGGATACCATCGGTCATTTGCTTCATAACCGCTATAAACGTATCGTATCTGGAAAAGATACCAACTTCCTTGAATACTTTTAACGATAAGTCATCGGATAAATGCTTAAATTTGTATAACCGTTTCCAATGAAAGTAATTATCCGCTTTCTCTTACTGCTTTTTTGTTTTCAAACCGCATTTTCTAATGTTACATTGATTTCTTACGGTTCTTCCTTGAAATATATGGATAACGGCACCGATCAGGGCACAGCATGGACGGGTACCGGATTTAATGACGCATCGTGGGCATCGGGTAACGGACAACTGGGGTATGGAGATGGTGATGAGACAACTGTAGTGAGCTATGGCGGTAATGCATCTTCCAAATATATCACCACCTATTTTAGAAAAAATATTACGATTGGCAGCACGGCAACCTATCTGGATTATACCCTGAATGTGAAAAGAGATGACGGTGTTGTTGTTTATATTGACGGGACAGAGGTTTTCAGAAGTAATATTGCTGCAGGAGCGGTTAACTATACCACTTTGGCGGTGAATGCCGCAGATGACGGGAATACAGCCCAATCGACCACACTATCTATTGCACAACTTCCCTCAGGCAATCATACGATTGCCGTGGAAATGCATCAGACGAATGTAACCAGTTCCGATCTTACCTTTGATTTGGAATTGGTCGCGAATGAATCCACGGTTGTCAGTTTCGGAAGCAGCTGGAAATACCTGGATAATGGAACCAATCAGGGAACCACGTGGACTGCAACCACTTTTAACGATGCAGCCTGGGCATCGGGAAATGGGGAAATAGGTTATGGTGATGGCGATGAAACCACTGTGATTGGTTACGGCGGGAATGCTTCGAATAAATATGTCACCACCTATTTTCGTAAGAATATTACCATAGGCAGTACGGCACTGTTTTCAGATTTTACGATGAACATGGTGGCGGACGATGGAATCGTCGTATATATTGACGGAACAGAAATATACCGGAACAATATGCCCGGCGGTGCAATCGGCTATCTGACATTGGCATCTTCAGCATACGAAAATAATGCACTCACCACCAATCTGACATTGGCACAATTACCTACCGGTAATCATACGATTGCCGTGGAAGTCCACCAGACAGCCGTTACCAGCTCTGATCTGAGTTTTAACTTAGAACTGAAAGCGAACATAGCCGGCACTGTCAATATCACTCGAGGGCCATACCTGAATATGGCCACACAGAATGCAGTTCATGTTCGGTGGAGAACCAGCAGCGCTTCTAATTCTATCGTTAATTATGGTACGGCAGACGGTAGTTTAACGTCTTCTGTAACCGATGCCGCACTCACAACCGAGCATGATGTATCGGTATCCGGATTATTGCCCGATACCAAATATTTTTATTCCGTTGGAAGCTCGAGTCCGGCGGTTCAAACATTAAGGTCAGGACCAGATTATTATTTTTATACTCTTCCGTTAAAAGGCACAGAACGGATTACCCGGATATGGGCAATAGGCGATTGTGGCAATAATTCATCAAATCAGCGGAATGTCCGAAATAATTATATGAGTTATATGGACGGAAAACACACGGATGCCATACTGTTGTTGGGAGACAATGCTTATAATTCCGGTACAGATGCGGAATACACCAATAATTTCTACCCAATTTATCAGGATTCCTTATTGCGGAACGTAATCCTTTGGCCGGCTCCGGGCAATCACGATTATGCCAATAACGGCACAAGGCAAAATGACCATGCTATTCCGTACTATAACATGTTTACATTGCCTACGACAGGCGAATCGGGCGGTGTAGCCTCCGGAACAGAAGCCTTTTATTCGTTTGATTTTGCCAATATTCATTTTCTTTCGCTGGATTCTTATGGAAAAGAATCAAATACCTACAGAATATGGGACACATTAGGCCCACAGGCTGTCTGGGTGAAAAATGATTTGGCAGCAAATACACAAAAATGGACAATTGCTTACTGGCACCATCCGCCGTATACACTCGGGTCGCACTCGTCCGAATCGGAAGCGGACCTGATCGCCATCCGGCAGAACTTTATCCGTATTCTAGAACGAATGGGAGTCGACCTGATTTTATGCGGGCACAGTCACGTGTATGAACGTTCTTATTTACTGAACGGACATTATGGGAATACGGCATCCTTTAATCTGGCAACGAAAACGGTAAGCAGTTCAACGGCAAAATATGATAATTCGTCCAATTCCTGCCCATACATCAAGAAATCACCGTTGTCTTTAGGTACAGTCTATGTGGTGGCAGGCTCTGCGGGACAACTGGGCGGCCAGCAAGTGGGCTGGCCAATGAGTGAAATGACTTATTCAAATAATACCCAAGGCGGCGGATTGGCATTAACCGTAAATGGTAACAGGCTGGATGCAGAATGGGTCTGCAATGATGGCGTTATCCGGGACAGGTTTACCATGATGAAAGATGTCAACAAAAAAGAAGCCTATACCATATTTGAAGGGGACAGCATTAATCTGGTTTCTTCCTGGAACGGAGATTACAGCTGGTCCGTTGGGAACACAACCCGGCAGGTACGTGTATCGCCGGACGGCTTGGATGTTGATACGCTGACCGTAACGGATAATTACAATTGTTTGCGGGATTCCTTTATCGTCACAAAGGCGTTGAAGCTGCCCGTTGAATTAGTGAGTTTCTCAGTTGATTTGTATCTGAGAAATCAGGTGTTGCTGCAATGGCATACATCCTCAGAGTATAACAATGCCTACTACAGCATTGAGTGGTCAACGGATGCCATCCATTTTTCGGAGTTAGGACAAGTGGCAGGAAATGGTACTGTCTCAACCGAGAGCCATTACCGTTTTTTACACGAATTACCGGACCCTGGAATAAATTATTACCGGTTGAAACAACTAAACAATGATCTTGGGTATAGTTATTCAAAAACGATACAGATAGAAGTACCACATGTCGCCCACACTGCCGCCAAAGCTGATTTCATATATGCATTTCCCAATCCATCTCAATCCGGAGAGTTTGAAATTGATTATTACGGTCAAAAAAGTAAACACTCATTCATAAGGGTTTATAACTCACTGGGAAAACTCATTATCAAAGATGAAATCATCCTGCTAAACGGCATCACTCACTACCTTTTGAGATTAAATGATTTCCCCGATGGTTTTTATATCGTTTCAATTGAAGATGAGAAAAAAAATATTATAAAATAGTGTGTACGATTATCTAAATCCATCTTACTTTTCATTTTGCTTGTTTTTGTTATTTATTTTTATTTGTGTATCTTGAATTCAGGAAGATCAGCTATGCATTTCAATGAAATTATGCACGATAAGAATCTGCAGATTACCGGTAGTATAATACTGTTCCTTTTTATCATTGGAAACCTGGTTGAATTTATATACAGTTATCACAAAAGAAAACAATATTATTCTTACCAAACGTTTCTGATCAATATCAGTATAGCTTTGTTGCAGCAACTGACGGATGCTTTCAATAAGATTATTTTTTTTACGGGATTCGTGTTTGTTCAGGAGCATTATTCCATTCAGCGATTATTGCACTGGAATGAGATGGAAATTGATTTTCCGTTCATGCTGTCTTCCCGGTTTCCATTCCTTGAGGTCAGTTGGTATATGTTGATTGTCTGGCTGTTTATCCTGGTGTTGGTCGATTTTTGCCAGTACTGGCTGCACCGTTTATCCCATGAGGTAAATATCCTGTGGGCAGGGCATATTGTCCATCATTCTATGGAAGAATACAATTATACGGTTGCGCTTCGGCAATCCTTCATTGAAAGTATCTATACCTGGATTTTTTACCTGCCGCTGGCTTTTTTCGGAATTCCCTGGCAATTGTTTATCATGGCGTATGCCGTCAGTCTCATATGGCAGTTTTTTGTACATACACAACTTGTCGGAAAATTAGGCCTTCTGGAAAAAATTCTGGCTACTCCTTCTCATCACCGGGTGCATCATGGTAAGAATCCGCAATACATTGATAAAAACTATGGTGCATTTTTTATTGTCTGGGATAAGGTTTTCGGGACTTTTGAGCCGGAAGTGGAAGCAGTCGATTATGGCATTACGGTACCCTTGCAGACACAGAATCCAATATGGGTAAATATTCATCATCACTTGCATATCTTCCGGATGATGGTTAAAACAAAAGGATTCATCAATAAATGGAAGGTTTTTTTTGACAAACCCGCATTTATTCCATTGGATATCGAAAGCGAATATCAGAAACTAAAATTGCTTGCTAAGCCTAAAGAAATCCGGTTGCCTGCTGTAAAGTCAGTTTATCTGTTTTTTAATTTTTTTTTTACAGCCTTATCTGGGTTCCTGTTGGTACAATATTTTGAAGCAACGTTAAATATCGGACTTTTTTTACCTTTGGCATTATTGATAGCTGTCAGCTTTGCCGTGAATATTGCATTGATGGAACAGAAAAAGTGGGCGGATTATGCAGAGGTGCTTAAACTCCTGTCCGTATTGGTGATGGGGTTGTGGATGTTCTTTACTAACACTTCAAATCTGACAATGGCAATTTTTATTATTACCACAGCGACAGTAATGTTAGCCTATACATGGGTAATAGCTAAAATGTATCGCAAAAACCTTGTACTACTTAATAAACGTAACTACTAAAAACAGGGTTATCATTACAATGTAAAAGATAGTCACAAAGTATTTGTGCAGGTCTATGTTCACTTTTTTAGACATTGTACACATTTAGTTTACATAAATTTAACGTCAAATTTTCATAAAAATTGTCTTCAGTTATGCACATATCTTCATTATGTGAAACAAATCTGCCGTTCCATTTTAATTGTGCCTAAACTTTTATTATTTTGGCACCCCAATTCACCCGTATGTCAGAAATCAATAAATACAGTAAATCCATCACGCAGGATCCTACACAACCCGCCGCACAGGCTATGCTGCATGCTGCAGGTTTATCAGATGAAGATTTTATAAAAGCACAGGTAGGAATTGCTTCCACCGGGTGGGATGGCAATCCTTGTAACATGCACCTGAACGCTTTGGCTGCGAACCTTAAAAAATTAGTCACACAGGAAAATCTCGTGGCGCTCAATTTTTATACGATTGGTGTCAGCGATGGTATTTCTATGGGTACATCCGGTATGCGCTATTCGCTCGTATCAAGGGAAGTGATTGCGGATTCTATTGAAACCAATGCCGGAGCCCAATTTTATGACGGCATCATTTCCATTGCAGGGTGTGATAAAAATATGCCGGGAGTGATTATGGGGATGTCGAGATTAAACCGTCCTTCTCTGATGGTATATGGTGGTACCATTGCTCCGGGAAAATATAAGGGAGAAACCCTCGATGTGGTGTCCGCATTCGAAGCGTTAGGTAAAAAATTTGCGGGTTCTATTTCTGATGAAGATTATAAAGGCGTCATTGAAAACGCCTGTCCGGGCGCGGGTGCATGCGGTGGTATGTATACAGCTAACACAATGGCTTCCGCCATTGAAGCATTGGGTATGAGTTTGCCGTATTCCGCATCCAATCCTGCAGTGAGCGAGGATAAGAAAAATGAATTGAAACAGGCTGCCTCAGCAATCAAAAATTTACTGGAAAAAGATATCAAACCTGGCGATATCATGACGTTTAAGGCATTTGAGAATGCGATCCGTCTGGTCATTGTATTGGGCGGAAGCACCAACGCCGTGATGCACCTCATTGCCATGGCTAAGACAATAGGTGTGAAAGTGACCTTAGATGATTTTGTTCGCCTGGGAAATACAACACCTATGTTAGCGGATTTTCGTCCAAGCGGAAAGTATGTGATGGAAGATCTGCATAAAATTGGTGGTGTGCCTGCTGTGATGAAATACTTACTCAGAGAAGGTCTGCTGCACGGCGATTGTCTGACGGTGACGGGAAAGACAGTGGCAGAAAATTTAGCAGAGTTGCCTGACTTAACCGAAGGTCAGGATTTGCTGCACCCGGTTTCTAATCCTATTAAACCGACCAGCCATATTCGTATCTTATATGGCAATCTGGCAACGGAAGGTGCGGTGGCTAAAATCACCGGAAAGGAAGGAGAGCGCTTTGAAGGAACGGCTAAATGTTACGATTCGGAACAGGAAGCCATAGATGCCATGAAAGATAAAAAGGTAGTCGCAGGTGATGTAGTGGTAATTCGTTATATTGGACCTCGCGGAGCGCCCGGCATGCCGGAAATGCTGAAACCTACTTCTGTATTAATGGGTGAAGGACTGGGAAAAGAAGTGGCACTGATCACAGACGGCAGATTCAGCGGCGGTTCTCATGGATTCGTTGTAGGACATGTCACACCGGAAGCACAGAGCGGCGGTAACATTGCCCTGGTGAAAGATGGAGACACTATCCGAATTGATGCAGTAAATAATACCATTGATGTAATGATAACGGAGGAAGAATTGGCAAACAGAAAGGCTGTTTGGACTGCTCCGGCATTAAAAGCAACTTCCGGTGTTTTGTACAAATATGCAAAAACCGTATCTTCGGCCAGCGAAGGCTGCGTGACGGATGAGTTTTAAGTCCTTGACTCCCCTCTTGAGAGGTGAGTGAGGTGTGTGTACAGGGCATTTAGTTCAGTTGGTTTAGAGCACTACCTCGACAAGGTAGAAGTCACTGGTTCGAATCCAGTAATGCCCACACAGAAAAAGACCTGGAATTTTCAACAGGTCTTTTTTTTTGTTGTACTGGCAGGATTTGCCCTAATCACCCTTACGTATCTTCTCTGTACCATTTTACCATTCTGGACAGATACATCACTACGGTCAGTACGATAAACAAGCCAATACTTCCAATGAGTAATGCATAGTCTTCTGAACGCAAGATGATAAACAGGAATCCATATAAAATTAGCAAGATGCCTGCCAGCACGGCCATCAGTTTATTTTCCCTGAAAATGGATTTGGCATAAATGGTAATGAGTAAAATGATGGCAGCACTCGAGACGAGATAGGATTTTGTAAATCCTATTTGTTCCGAAAGTGACAGCAGCAGCGTATAAAAAACAACTAACGCCAGTCCGATGAGTAAATACTGGACCGGATGAATCTTATAGCCATTTAATATTTCAGCAAATACAAAAACCAGAAAGGTCAGCAGAATAAACATGATGGCATATTTTGCGGAGCGCATGGTTTTCTGATAATGGTCTATCGGAACCAGGAGATTCACTCCAAAAGATGCATTGTTTATATCGTAGGCATTATTTGTCCATTCCTGCGGAAAGTTTCTGTTCAGGTTCAGCACTTTCCAGTCAGCTTTAAATCCTTTATCTGAAATGCTGCGTGTATCCGGTAAAAATGCACCGTCAAAACTTGGTGTGGTATACGGACTCGTAACAGATACGTTGGTTTCTTTTCCGGTTGGAATAAATGACAATGCAGAACTGCCATTAATTAGCAGTGTAAAACTGAATTCGGTTTTCTGTACATCTTTTATAGTAATCGGTGCACTGAGTCCGGATGAAGCACCTGAATTTCCGCTTTGTGAAGGCACCGGAACGGTTTCCACCATATCTTTGTAACGGCTGAGATTATACTGCTGGTTATAGGAATGTATCAATATATCATTGTCTTTTATGCCCGGATTCATTTCTGTCTGCTGATTATTCAGCGTCACGATGACTTTGTTCTTTATACCTCTTAAGTCAGATATCGGCAGGGAAATATAGGCTTGTTCCCACAAAACAGCATCTTTTTCTATATTGAGTTTTGATTCATCGAAACCGCTAAAATGTCCGCTGAATGTGGCTTCGTTGGAATAAACCACCGCATTGTATATACCGCGTTTCCTAATTTCTGTCTTAGTATTGTTGGAGATATTCAGTTGTTCAGGCAGGAAATGAAGTGTTCCTGTTCCATCTGTGTAAATGGTTTCACCATTCGCATTGGTGCTTTTGAATTTTGTCTTGTAAGGAACATTTATAATAGGACCTGTCAGTGTTTGTGTATTTCCCCATTTACTTCCGACTTCTGCATTGACCTGGTTACTGCGTTCCTGTCGTTCACTGATTAATCCTTCAATCATACTGGTCGGAATTAACAGGATTAGCATGAGAAAACCAACGATAGCGAATTTTACAGTATAGGAGTTTTTAACCCAGTCAGAAAAAGTACTCATAGATTTTTTTGTAAATGTAATCTATGTCAGCATGCGTATTTGTTAGTATATGTTACTTTTTATAGGGGTTCTATTAATAAATGTAAAGTTTTTTTATCTTGCTGATATGAAGAATATAGGAGTATTTACATCAGGAGGAGATGCACCAGGCATGAACGCCTGCATACGCGCTGTAGTGCGGGCAGGAATACAGAAAGGATTAACGGTATTTGGAATTCAAAAAGGCTATGAAGGAATGATAGAAGGTGCCTTTATAGAAATGGATTCCCGTTCGGTAGGCAATATTATCCATCGGGGAGGAACTATACTGAAATCTGCCCGAAGTAAAAGTTTCATGACACCTGAAGGCAGAAAGTCTGCATACGAACAATTGTCCAAATACCATATAGATGGCATTGTTGCTATTGGCGGTGACGGCACGTTTAAAGGTGCCCGGGAATTTACAAAAGACTATGCTATTCCGTTTGTCGGCTTACCCGGAACCATAGATAATGATTTATTTGGTACGGACTTTACCATCGGTTATGATACGGCAGTGAATACCGCAGAAGCCATCGACAAGGTTCGGGATACCGCCACTTCGCACGGTCGATTATTTTTTATAGAAGTCATGGGCAGAGACGTGGGTTATATTGCCTTGGCAAGTGGCATCGCGGGAGGAGCGGAAGATATCTTTATTCCGGAAACACATACCGACTTACTGGCTGTTTCCGATAAATTAAAATGCTGTTCCCATAAGGAATCCTATATCATCGTTGTTTCAGAAGGGGATGATGCCGGGAGTGTCAGGGATATTGCCGACACTTTTAAAGGAATGCATCCCGAATACGATATCAAGTATTTGGTTTTAGGGCATTTGTTGCGGGGCGGAAACCCATCTGCCAACGACCGTATTTTAGCCAGCCGTCTGGGAATTGAGGCAGTCAATGCTTTGATAGCGGGTAATCACAATGTGATGATTGGATGGAAAAATAGTCAGTTCTCCTATATCCCTTTACAGCAGGCCGTGAAACATCACATCGATTTGGACCCAAAATTGTCAGAGATTCTGCAGTTATTATCGTATTAATCCAGTATGTTGAATACTTATGTCTAATCTAATTTTATAGAAACGGTTAAAATGAGGTTGGATAGTCTAAAAACGTTAAGAAATTACTATTATTCACTTACAGCCAATAGCTTCATTTCATTAAAAAATCAATTTTGTTAGTTTTGTAGTGCAAGCAGTATAATGTCAGAACCTACCAAAACACAAATTTCCGGTGCGGAAGCAGTCATCAAATCCTTGATTGCGGAGGGTATTGATGTCATATTTGGCTATCCCGGCGGTGCTATCATGCCTATTTATGATGCGCTGTGGCATTATCAGGATAGAATCAACCATGTATTGACCCGCCATGAACAGGGCGCCACTCACGCTGCAGAAGGCTGGGCCAGAGTGAAAGGGAAAGCAGCTGTCTGTTTTGCCACATCCGGTCCGGGAGCGACCAACCTAATCACGGGTATAGCAGATGCCATAATGGACAGTACGCCGATGGTTTGTATTACCGGTCAGGTGCCCATGCATCTGCTGGGTACGGATGCCTTTCAGGAAACGGATGTGGTGGGTATAACCATGCCCATTACTAAATGGAACTATCAGATTACTAAAGCAGCTGAAATTCCTGAAGTATTAGCCAAAGCCTTTTATGTTGCAAACACCGGCAAACCCGGACCCGTTTTGATAGATATTACCAAAAATGCCCAGTTTGAATTGATGGAGTGGAAGGGATATAAACAATGCAATAATATCCGCGGATACAATTCCAATCCAAATATTGACCAGGTGCAATTGGAAAAGGCTGCTGAAATCATTAATTCATCCAAAAAACCTTTAATTATTGCAGGTCAGGGAGTTGTGATTTCAAAAGCAAAAGAAGTATTAGAGCAGTTCTCTGCCAAAACCGGCATCCCGGTTACAACCACCATGCAGGGGTTGGGCGGATTTAATCCGGATCATGAAAATTATGTAGGTTTGCCCGGGATGCACGGAAATTATTCGGTGAATATCAAGATGAACGAATGCGATGTGATGATAGCAGTCGGAATGCGTTTTGATGACCGGGTGACGGGTGATGTTACCAAATTTGCCAAGCAAGCCAAGGTTATTCACATAGAGATAGATGCTGTTGAGATAAATAAAGTCGTTAAAACAGAAGTGGGAATTTTAGCGGATGCCAAAGAGGCATTGAAAGCCTTATTACCACTGGTCAATGCAAATACACACACCGACTGGATTCAGACATTTAGAGAGCTGGATAAGCAGGAAGAAGCATTAGTTATCCAACATGCCATTCATCCTACAAGAGGGGGGATCAAGATGGGCGAAATCATGCATCTGATTGATGAAAAAACAAAAGGAGAGGCGATTATCGTTCCCGATGTAGGACAGCATCAGATGTATGCCATGCGTTATTACCACTACAGAAAACCCAATTCATGGGTGAGCAGCGGCGGTTTGGGTACTATGGGATTTTCCATTCCGGCTGCCATAGGTGCACAAATGGCGGCACCTGAAAGAACCACGGTAGTGATAGTGGGTGATGGCTGTTTTCAGATGACCTTACAGGAGCTGGGGACCATCTGGCAGAATGATTTGAATGTAAAAATTGTCATTTTCAATAACAACTACCTGGGAATGGTTCGTCAGTGGCAGCAACTGTTTTTCGACAACAGGTATTCTTCCGTATCTTTAAAAAATCCGGATTTTGTAGCGATTTCCAAAGGCTTCAGACTGGAAAGTGCCAAAGTGGAACAAAGGGCAGAATTGAGTGCTGCACTTGATGTCATGTTTGCCCACAAAGGGGGCTATGTTTTAGAAGTCGTGGTAGAGAAAGAAGAAAACCTATTTCCGATGGTGCCAAGCGGCAAAGCCTGCAGCGATGTGATTTTACAGCCATAATTTATAGAATTTTGATATCCTTTTAGTTATTTTCACTACCTGTTTTAGTGTGAAAATCCTATTTGTTACTGTACAAATAATTATTATAATGGTTAGATATTTAAGCTTTGCATTTATTATTACAATTACATCTATGTTCGTTTATTCTTGTAAGCATAAGGTAAAGCAATCAGTGGTTTCAACAGGAAATGATTATAATAAAAACGGATTAAATAAACATTTTGACTGGACAGGAACTTATATTTTAGAGGATAGTGAAGCGATGTGCACCTTAAAATTACATAAACGTAGTGTTGATGGTAGTTATGAAATGCAATTCTATGATAATTCAAGATATGTGGATTTGTATAAAAGTTCTGTATATGATGCGAAAGATGATAGTGGTCATATATACATCAGATATTTAAACAATTTTATGATGGATGCAAAACCTCTTGGTTTTGAAAGCGGAGATACGTTGTTTTACTTACAGAAACGTGATACCGGTTTTTCATCGGTTTTTAAAGCATTTAAGCCAAAAAATAATAATAGTTGCTGGAAGAAGATAAACAGTACGTATTAATACATCCGCTTTTTGCTAACAGAGGGAGAAAAATCGGAACTATGTCGTAACTTCTTTAATAAATTCCACTTCTTTTTCAGAAAAAGGTGTTCCGTCAGCACGCAGGATATCATGGAACCAGGTGGTTGGCTCCTTGTCGCCCTCTTTTCCTTCCCACGTGAAGATGGTTTGAGTTTTTCCACTCACCAATCCCCAGTTGTAGGCACCTACCCTATATTGTTTCATAACCGGAAGATGGGTTTCAAATAAACTGCCGGAGGTTCTCGACATATATTCGGTACAGATTACCGGACGTCCTTCCTTTTGCAGCTGCAGTATCTGCCGTTTCAGAAAGTTTGCTTTGAAATAATTGTGAAACGAAATGACATCGGAAATTTCGAGCAGTGTTTTGTTCAGGGTGGAATTGCCGAACCATATCCCGGCTGTTATCGGCTGCAAGGGTTGTATCTCCCGTATCCAGCCTGCTGTTTTCTTTAAGAGAGGTAAAGTAGGCAAGGGCAAAAATATATGCTTAAATCCGCGGTAAAGCATTTTAGGATATTTTTTGTACCACGGATTGGTCATTATCGTAAGAAAAGTATTCCCCAGTTCATTATAAATATCCCAGATGAGTACCCGTTCGTCCTGTGCAAATGTGCCAACAATATCCTGCACATAGGCTTTCAGGCGTGGCTCCTGTTGTGGATGGGTTGCTGCATCCGGGCCCGGCGATTGCAGCCACCGGGAATTGTGGATGCCCGGAACAGGATCGGGCTGTCTGCCCGTTTTTGCATTTGGAAACCAGCAGTCATCAAACAGCACAAATAGGGTGCGGATGCCATGGTTGTAGGCGATGGTCAGGAACTGGCTTATTCTATCCTTAAAGCCTTCCTTATCTTCCAGCCAGGCGAGATCGTGCAGGAAAACGCGCACCGTATTCATGCCCAATCCTGCTGCCCATCCCAGTTCCCGGTCTATCGTCTGCGGGTCAAACATGTCTGCCTGCCACATTTCCAGTTGGTTGACTGCCGTCGATGGAATGAAATTACAGCCAACCAGCCAGGGTTGGGCTTCATACCAGGCATTTGCCTTTTCTTTGCTCCATTGTAGGTTCATGAATATGATTTCCTGTTAAACTGAAAATGAATAGATATCATTCCAAAAATGACAGACAATTCTTCCAGCGAAGGTAATCAAATTTAAGGGCAGTTTTAAACAGGCGTGTTTACCGGATAACACAATGTATGCTATTATCGTTCATGTTATTTTAATACCAATCTGAATGATTAATACGGGAATCTTGTTATTTTAGTGCAATTCTTTATGAAAGCATATAAAATTGTATTTATTTCTCACAATCAGCCGGTGCTGATTGGACGATTTATGCTTATCTTTTCCCGAAGAAGGGTGGATGTCACCAATTTTTCTTTCAGTAAGATAAATGACAACGATGGTGAATTTACCATAGAGTTTAATGCGGAAGAGTGGGCAGCGGAAAACATATTAAAACAGGTTCAAAAACAAATAGATATCTTTGAAGCAAAATTGATTCTGTTATAATAAATCTCAAATCCTAAATCTCAAATCTAAAATCAAAATAGTATGGCAGTAATGAATTTCGGCGGAGTAGAAGAAAACGTGGTTACCCGCGATGAATTTCCGTTGGCAAAAGCGAAAGATGTATTAAAAGACGAAGTAATCGCCGTTATCGGATACGGTGTGCAGGGTCCTGGACAGGCATTGAATTTACGCGACAACGGTTTCCATGTGATTGTGGGACAGCGCAAACCTTCTAAATCTTGGGATAAGGCAGAAAAAGACGGTTTCGTTCCGGGCAAAACCTTATTTGAGCCGGAAGAAGCACTGGAAAAAGGTACCATCATCATGTACCTGTTGTCAGATGCCGCTCAGATTGAACTATGGCCGACCGTGAAAAAACACTTGACCGCGGGAAAAGCATTGTATTTTTCTCACGGGTTCGGTATTACCTACAAAGAACGCACCGGCATCATCCCGCCGGCCGATGTGGATGTCATCTTAACGGCACCCAAAGGTTCCGGCACCTCCCTGAGACGTTTGTTCCTGGAAGGAAAAGGCCTGAACTCTTCCTATGCTATTTTTCAGGATGCTACCGGCAAAGCGCATGACAGAACCATTGCATTAGGCATCGGTATCGGCTCCGGCTATTTGTTTGAAACCACTTTCCAGAAAGAGGTCTATTCCGACTTAACCGGTGAGCGCGGTGTGCTGATGGGTGCCTTGGCGGGTATCATGGAAGCGCAATACAAGGTGTTGAGGGAAAACGGCCATTCACCGTCAGAAGCATTCAATGAAACGGTGGAGGAATTGACTGAATCACTGATTAAACTGGTGTCTGAAAACGGAATGGACTGGATGTATGGCAACTGCTCTACAACGGCACAGCGCGGGGCATTGGACTGGAAAGGCCCTTTCCGTGAAGCGGTATTGCCGGTATTCAAAGAGCTGTATGCAAAAGTGGCAGCCGGTGAAGAAGCTCAACGTTCGATTGATACCAACTCTCAACCTGACTACAGGGAAAAACTGGAAGTGGAGCTGGCAGAAATAAGAAATTCAGAAATGTGGCAGGCAGGTAAAGCGGTAAGAAGCCTCCGCCCGGGAAAATAATTTTATAGAATAATCTTATCTAAGGCATCGCTAAGCGATGCTTTTTTTTATGGAGATTTTCATTTTACGTCATTGCGGGTGAAGCGATGCAATCTGTATTATAACAAACAGATTGCTTCCAATATACCCTGTCTGCCGACAGGCAGGCTTAATCCCCTCCGAGGACGGGAGACACAGACAGCATGAATTTGACGTAACTACTATTTTAAAAAAGCAAAAAATAAATTGAATGGCACTATCCGCTTTCCCCTCTTGAGAGGGGATAAAGGGGTGTGTGCTGATTTTCCAGATAGCAGTTGTTTGCAGCAATATCGTGCCACGATGAGTAACCCGTCATCCTATGTTTGCAGAAAACTAATTTGAACTGAGGAATAAATATCTTGTAGGAAATTTTATTAATCAATTCAAACAGAAGAGCAGGAAAGGATAAAGATTAAGTACCGTCATAGGTAGTGTGATACCGTTCGAAATGCTAATCACCTTTCCCTTCTGAGTTGTAAACTTGGACAGTTCATAGTGCCATGAGCACGTATTTAGGATAGATAAGTCAACAACCAGATAGCTCTCCAGTTTGAGAAAAACTCAAATTTATCATGACAAAAGTAGTAAATTATGTTGGAGTAGATGTCTCCAAAGAGACTTTAGATGTAGCCATACCGAAAGAAGATGGCTGCTATGTACACAAAAAGATTAGCAATAATCCACTGGGTTTTAAAGCATTATCAAATATTTGCCGAAAGATGCCTGCATAGTGATGGAAGCTACCAGTAGTTACTATATGCCGTTTGCGTATTATTTACATTCGCAGCAAATATTGTTAAGTATTGTAAATCCATTGTCAGTAAATCATTTTTGTAAGATGCGAATGAGTAGAGCTAAAACAGACAGGAAAGATGCCGCCATGATAGCACAATATGGTAAGAGTGAAACACCAAGATTATGGCAACCCAAAGCAGAACATCTTTTAGAACTCCAGCAATTACAAGCGATTCTGGATAATCTCACCAAACAAAAAACAAGTTGTAGTAATCAATTAGAAGCTTTTGTCAGTAGTGGGAAGATGAGCAAGGATGTCAGTAAAATTATTAAGAAACAGATTGCTTTTTATGATAAGGAGATAAAAAAGTAGAAATAAAAATGGTTGCTATCACAGAAAAACATCATTCAGAACTGTATAAAAATTTACAGACGATACCAGGTTTAGGTAAACGTACTTCGATGTTATTAATAGTTGTAACAGATGGATTTACAAAGTTTGAGAATGCAAAAGAATTAGTAAGTTATATTGGCATCTGTCCAAGGTTATATGAATCAGGTACAAGTGTAAAAGGTAAAAGCAGAATATGTAAAATGGGAATGAGTCGAATGCGACAATTATTATATTTATGTTCTATGCGAGCCATGAGTTCAAATAAACAATGTAAAGAAATGTACGAACGATTAAAACAAAGAGGAAAAAAATGGAAAATTAGCATTAGTAGCTTTAGCAAACAAACTTGTCAGACAAGCATTTGCCATAGGCACAGGAAATATAGCTTACAATCCTAATTTTTCTTTAAAATAATTTGGATATTTACACAGTTCATTTCGACGACAGGAGAAATCCCGCTAATGCAAAGCATTAACTAATCCGGTCTTTCTGATTCAATTCGGGATTCCTCTCTTCGTTCGGAATGACGGCACTCATTTCGTGTTTTTTCGTCATTCCGACGAGGTAGGAGGAGAAATCCATAATTTTAGATGGATTTTTTAAAAAATAATCCGCATAAACCGTACACAGTATATTTTTTTTGTGTATATTAGATTTATGCTTTCTCAAAGTCAAACATCCATCGTCCATCGACCATCGTCCATCGTCCATCATCCATCGTCCATCGTCCATCGTCCATCGTCCAAATTATAATACCCTGCAAGATAGCTGTTTCTGCCGGACAACGGCTCCCATTCTTTCCACCACTTCTTCTTAGTTCCCTTTTTTCAAAAGATACGTTTTCCACGATTTTATTTCATCATTCTTAAAATAAACCACTATGAAAAGAAAGTCATCTCTCGTCTTATTATCCATCACCATCCTGATTGCCGGCCTATTCGGCTGTAAGAAAGATTCTACGGATAACACACCCATAAACGGCGGGGTGGTATTTACCTCACAATTGGTTTTCATATCTACGACAAATGTAACAGAAGAACAGTATACGGCTACTTTAGGCGATGTGAATGTCAGTGTTTTGAAGATTAACGATACGGTTGCAGTGTTTCAGGTGCCCGGAAGCTTCGCAGTTGGTAATACAAAATTGAGCATACCTGATTTAAACAACCTGATAGTAAATTACGAAGTAAAAATGACGGTTCTTGCCAATACGCCTGATATTGTTCTGAAAGAACTGTTCGACAACATAGATGTTTTCCTTGGCGGCATAGGCTCAGGAGCGGATGACACGTATGTGCAGTCTGTTCTAAGCAGCCTGGATGAATTTTACAGCACAGCCACTGCAGCGGATAAGACGAAAATGGCCATCTATTATCAGGCGAACAAGGAATTATTCAATGGTATCATAAATGATGACTTCACCTTGCAGAGGATGGGTAGTTTAGGTGAATGCACAGTCACTTTGCTTAAATTTGTAGTTACTTCGTTTCCATTCGCTGCAGGAGTGGCAGTAGCCTGGCTGGCGCCGGATCCGGTTGAGAAGCTGTTAGCAGTCGTAGTGGCATCAATTGGGTGGCGCTATACCAAACTGCATTATGTGGAATTTACAGACTGTCTGATGAAAGCAGTTAATTTTGTGATTGACGGGATATCATCTTCCGTTAACGGACGCATCTTAAATTCATACATCAATTACACAGATGACATAGCATTAAGTTCCTCGTTTTCCAACATCGGCAGAGGCGTAATAGCAGGAGACAGAGGCGCATCTGCCGGAGTGGACAAATTTTTTACGACTTATGATTTGGTCAACTCGTCCATCAGCAGGCTAAATACAATCATCACATTTGTAAATGATAATGTATTGTTTACGGATATCGATCTTGTCGATCCTTTTGTTGTAGCTGGAAGTAATACCGAATCTGAAGCAAGTGTAACAGAAGAGGTATTTAATGCCATGAGTTTTTCCGTGGCATCTTCGAATGTTTCCATAAAATCAAAAAGCTTTAGTGACGGCAATATAAATCTTACCCTGAAGATAAATGATCCAGCTGCAGTTTCCGGAGATTATATCGATACCGAGTTGAATTATTCCTATTCCGATTACTTTAATAGTATTAGCGGAAAATTTCTGATTAGGGTGAATAAAGGAGGCTGCGATGGACCTTCTACCGTAACTGATATAGATGGCAATGTATATAATGTAGTAAAAATAGGCAACCAGTGCTGGATGAAAGAAAACCTAAAAACCACGCGTTACAATGATGGCAGCGCCATACCTACAGGTTTAAGTAATACAGCCTGGGAAGCCACCACAAACGGAGCATATGCCATTTATGATAACAATGCAGCAAACAATACCACTTATGGTAAATTATACAACTGGTATGCAGTAAACACCGGCAAATTGGCACCTGCCGGCTGGCATGTACCTACCGATGCAGAATGGACAACCTTAACAACCTATTTAGGTGGAGTTCGAGTAGCAGGTGGCCCTATGAAAGCTACCACTTTATGGGCCAGCCCAAATGTAGGAGCAACGAACAGCAGCGGTTTTACAGGTCTTCCTGCCGGTTACCGGGCGGCAATGGTACGTTCATCTACATTGGGAACACAGGTTACTTTTGGTCTTCTACGGAGGCCAATACAAACAATGCAAGGGGCCGCTATCTGAATTACAATAGTTCGGATGCATATGATTTAACAACCTAAGGAAAATGGCTTTTCTGTTCGTTGTGTAATGGATTAACTATTTTTATAGTTGATTTATTTACCCCTAAATCCCCTAAAGGGGACTTATATAACATCGTGGCATGGTAACCGTGCCACGATAAGCAAACCAAAAGGCAGAGGGAAAGCCCAAAAGCCTAACGTCATTTCGATCCGCCAGCCGGCGGAGAGAGATTTTGCTCTCTCCATAAGTAATATCTTCCCTGAAAAGGCAAGATCTCTCTCCCGATTATCATCGGAATCGAGATGACAGTTGCCAATAAAAATGCAAAACAGCACCACCCTGCACCACGTCATTTCGACGAGGCACGAGGAGAAATCCCGAAAAATAAAGTACTATTCCTAATTCGGATTTTCTAATTCAATTCTGGATTCATCGCTACGCTCTGAATGACGGTTCTAATTTTCGTTTCGCGTCATTTCGACGATAGGAGAAATCCCAAAGTGAATAGAACTATCTAAAATATTTTTTATTTTTATTGAATGCAAAGAGGCGGTTGCGTATACATACTTACCAATAAGAATAAAACAACCTTATATGTAGGAGTTACTGCAGATTTATTTGGCAGAATTCAGGAACATAAATGTGGTTTAAATAAATATAGCTTCAGCTATAAATACAATCTACATTATTTGATTTACTATGAATTCTTTTCAAGGATTGAAGAAGCTATTGCACGAGAAAAAGAAATAAAAAAATGGCGGCGTGAGAAGAAAGAAAATTTAATTAATTCGATGAATCCTCAATGGAATGATTTGATTGATAGTGAAGATATATGAAAAGAACCCCACGTCATTACGACGAGGAACGAGGAGAAATCTCGCTAATGCAAAGTACCAACTAACTCGGTATTTCTAAAACAATTAGAGATCTCTCACTACGTTCGAGATGACGGTGCTCATTTTAGATTTGTGTCATTTCTGCCATTAGGTAGAAGTGCACGGATAGGAGGAGATATCTCCTGCATTTTCTACACCGGCAAACTATTATCATAAATCTGCTGTTTGTCCTCCATGTCATTGAAAAGAACCATGGCGGCTATGGTGCGGGAAGGTCCGATGAAGAAATGAAGATCGTTTTTGGTGACGTAATAAAATACAGCACTGATCAGCGCGGCTCCCTCCAGCAAGGCCATCTGTACAATGAAAGCGCTTCTGAAAATTCCGATTTTTCCGGAAAGGGATAGGGTAGTCATGGCCTGGCGGGTACGCATAAAAAACAAGAACCTGGACAGCAGCACACTGATAAATCCGACAGCGATACCAATGATTTCCATCAACGGATTATTATCCGGTTGTGCGTTGGCATCGTGTTTGACCAGATAGCGGAATAAAAACAAGACGATGATGACACCGCCGCACAAGGCTGCATGAAGGATGCTGAGTATTCTGAACTGAGTCCCGACAGTTTGCTGGTTTTCCATACGATAGTTTGCATAAAGATACGATTACCGTTTTTAACTGGCTATATTTTTCCAAATAGTTCGGTGAGTTTTTGGGTGCGGTAATCGAATATTTCCAGCAGCTTCTTACGGATAAAGATCTTATTGGCGAGATCGCCGACAAGCCCGAACGGAATTTTATAATGGACGACATCTGTCATCTCCACGCCGCCGTCAATGGCTTTGAAAAAATGCTTATGATGCCAGAGGCTGTAAGGCCCGAACCGTTGTTCATCCACAAAATATTCCCTTTCTTTCATATGGGTTATTTCCGTCACCCACTCCATGGGCAGGTGCAGCACAGGCCGGACAACATAACTGATAATCATGCCCGGAAAAATCTTTGCCTCGGCGTCTTCCGAGGTTACTTTGAAACTCATGTAATCCGGTGTGATTGTTTTCTGGTTTGCCGGCGAGGAGAAAAAATCCCAGGCTTTGTCCAGGTCAATCGGCAGTTTCTGTGTGCTTTTCAGGCTATGTAAGCTCATCGTGTTACAATTTGTAAGGTTATTTTAGCGCGTCTTTAACTAAACAATATACGGCCGGAATGGTTGTATGGAATCTAACTTTTAGCATGAAAATTATATCTTTGTTGTATATTTAGGGTATGAAGCATAAATGGAATATTCGATTATTTATAACGATTATGGTGTTTCTGGCTGTTTCCTGTAAGAAAGAGACCGAAACGATAAATGTTGATTTAGGGTATAATTATTTCCCCGATGACTCCGGTTCGTTTGTGATTTATAAAGTAGACTCTACCATTTATGATGATTTTACTGCAACGGTACGAAAATCTACCATATATCTGAAAGAAGTCATCACCAAACAATTTCCGGATAATCTGGGCAGAACCGCGCGGGAGATTGACCGCTACTATGGCGCTTCACCGACAAGCGGCTGGCAGTTCAATAATGTTTTTTATACCGTAAGAACAAATAAAGTCGCAGAAAGGGTGGAAGACAACCTTCGCTATGTTAAATTGGTTTTCCCCAATAACTTGAATGACCGGTGGTTGGGAAACAAGTATATCATATCACCGCCGCCCTATATCCTGGATGCATCCAACTACAGGGTGGATGACTGGCAATACAGCATAGATGAAAAAGACGAGAGTTATGATAATTCGTATAAGATTTTCGACTCTACCATGACGGTCTTTCATATTTATGATTCGTCTGCCATCAACAAGACTTATTCACTGGAGAAATATGCCCGGAATGTGGGGTTGGTATATAAAGAACTTTGGATCGTTACCGGGCAAACCAATATTGGTCAGCCCTGGGAAGACAGAGCACAGAAGGGTTTTATTTTGCGCCAATACGCAATAGACTATGGTAAAGAATAAATACATTTTATCTTTCTTATTATTCATTCCACTCTTCAGTTTTGCAGAAAGCAATCTTAAGAAATTTATTGTCTATTTTAAAGATAAACCTTCCGATATTCAGATAGAATCCCTTTTCTCCGCCAAAGCCATGGAGAAAAGAAAGCTGTATCAGCTACCTTTTGACTATAGAGATTATCCTGTCGATAATTCATATATAGAACAATTGAAACAGCAAGGGATGAAGGTATTAACCGTCTCAAACTGGCTGAATGCAGCCGTGGTGGAAACGTCTGCACACCTTAAATCTCTTAAAAAGAAACCATTTATTTCAGACGTTGTTTTAATACCGAACACACATGGTTCGTCAATAGCCCATGTTCAGCATATTGAAACATGTGAAGAAATACAGGACTTTGAAGATGGTTATGTGAATTCATTTGCACAGTTTCACATGCTGAACGGAGAGTACCTGCATGAACAGGGCTTTAATGGAGAAGATATGACCATAGCCATTTGCGATGCCGGATTTCAGAATGCCAATGTGAATCCTGCTTTCAGTGCGTTATTTTCCGAAAACAGGGTGTTGGGTACCTATGATTATGTCAACGGTGATTCCACCGTATTCGAACCTACTGTCCATTATCATGGCTCCAATTGCTTATCTTTTATTGCCGGAAAAAAAGATAATCAATATCTGGGCGCATCTTCCAGATCAGATTTTTATTTATTTCAGACGGAATACGAACCTACGGAACGGCTGCAGGAAGAATTTAACCTGGCAACAGCATTGGAGCGTTGTGCACAGCTGGGTGTGGATGTAGTCAGCATTTCTTTAGGCTATCTGGATGTGTTTGATGTTCCATCAGAAAATCACGATACGTCTGATTTGAGAAAAAATAATACCCCTGCTGCCAGGGCTGTGAATATTGCAGCGTCCAAAGGTATGCTGGTAGTGGTGGCTGCCGGAAATGAGGGTGCTCATCCCTGGAGATACATCACAACTCCCGCCGATGCGGACAGTGCCTTTGCAATCGGTGCGGTAGATATCAATGGTGTGGTTGCCTCATTCAGCAGTTACGGATTGCCGAACGAAACCCGCGTGAAACCGAATGTGGCAGCGATAGGGAAAGGGGCTTATTATATAAATTCAACCGGAAATGTGGTGGGTGGCGGAAACGGTACTTCCTATGCGACACCTGTAATTGCAGGGTTTTCAGCCTGTCTGTGGCAGGCATTCCCATCTAAAAGCGCCTGGGAAATTAAGACCGCTGTAGAACAGAGTGCATCCCAATACCTGACTCCTGATGACCGGATTGGCTATGGTATTCCGGATTTTAAGAAAGCCTATTCTATTTTAGCGGCACCATCTTTTGTTTCAGATGCACAACTGGAAAAAGACTTTCTCATATATCCCAATCCTTTCCATCAAACAATCCTAATCAATAATCTGGGTAATACCACCATTCAATCCGTTCAAATCTACAATCAGCTTGGACAGATGGTGTATTCTCAGGATACTCCTGCATCCATGTCTTTAGAGTTGGGCGCTTTTCCCGACGGGATGTATTTAATCCAGATAACTACAGCGAAAGGGATTCTTCTGAAAAAATTAATTAAGGATTAATTTGTATTGTTGGCTTAACTGCCTATTTTTAAGGATTCAATGCAATTCATGAAATTCCTTTGTCTGCTGCCTTTTGTTTTTGTTTTTCTGTTTGTCCATACTGTTTTTTCACAGGAGGATAAGGCGGAAAGGTATACGATCAGCGGTTACCTTAAAGATGTAAAGAATGGGGAGGTGCTGATTGGCGCCAATGTATATGTACAGGGCAATAACGCTTTGGGTGCTACCACCAATCTTTATGGATTCTATTCTTTGCTGTTGCCAAAAGGTAAATATCAGATAGCTTTTTCTTACCTGGGATTCAATACAAAAATTACGGATGTGGAGTTAGACAAAGAGACAAGACTTAATGTCGAGTTATCGGATGATGCTAAAGTTCTGGATGAAGTGGTGGTAACGGATGAGCGTAAAGACGAAAATGTCCGTACAACGGTTATGGGCAAAGAAGAACTTTCCATAGAAAGGATTAAATCCATTCCGGCGTTTATGGGCGAGGTGGACATCATCAAGGCGCTGCAGCTGCTGCCGGGAGTACAGGCAGCAGGAGAGGGCAATTCAGGAATATATGTGCGCGGAGGCGGCCCTGACCAGAATTTAGTGTTGTTAGACGATGCGATTGTTTATAATACCGGACATTTATTTGGTTTCTTTTCGGTGTTCAATTCCGATGCAGTAAAAAACACAACCTTGTATAAGGGCGTAATGCCGGCTAATTTCGGAGGCCGTTTATCATCGGTCATTGATGTGCAGATGAAAGAGGGAAACTCGAAGCGTTTTGAATTACAGGGCGGAATTGGAATTATATCTTCCAGGCTGACTTTCCAGGGGCCCCTTCAAAAACAATATTCCACCAAAAAGAATAAGGGTTCGTTTTTAATTTCTGGAAGACGAACCTATCTTTTTGATATCATCCAGCCACTGATCAAGAAAACTGATTTTGCAGGCACCAATTATTATTTCTATGATCTGAACATCAAGGCAAATTATCAGTTTTCGGATAAGGACAGACTGTATATCAGCGGGTATTTTGGCAGGGATGTGTTTACCTATAATTCCAGCCAGAACCAGACGAAAGTGAAAATACCATGGGGCAATGCAACCGCTACCGTTCGCTATAATCATTTGTTCAACGACAAGGTGTTCATGAATATGTCGTTTATCTTTAATGATTATAAATTTAATTTTTCCGGTGAACAGTTGGATCTGGCCTTCAATGCCAGTTCCGGCGTAAGAGATTATAATTTGAAATTTGATTTTGACTATTATATCAACACCAAACATAAATTAAAATTCGGGACATCCTATACGCATCACCGGATGTCGCCCATACAGGCTACCGCCCGATCCGGAGAGACGGATTTTGAGAACAGTATCAACAAACGCTATTCACATGAGATTGCCATGTATGTTGATCATGAATATGATTTGAATGAACACCTGAAGTTTGATTTCGGATTCAGGTTAAGTTTGTTTCAGCATATCGGCCCCTTTACCGAAGTCAAAGGAGATAATATCAGCGGATATGACAGCACCGTCTATAAACGAGGCAAGCCCATAAAAACCTATGTTGGCCCGGAGCCGCGTTTCAGTATGCGCTATGCTTTCGGAAAAGACAACTCCATTAAATTCGGAACCGGATTGAATTATCAGTATATCCATCTGGTATCCAATTCGAACAGTACGCTGCCGACCGATGTTTGGGTGCAAAGTTCCAATGTTGTCAAACCGCAGATGGCATTACAGTATTCAGTAGGTTATTTCAGGAATTTTAAAGATGATATGTTTGAGGCTTCTATTGAGTTGTATTTTAAACATCTCTGGAATCAGATTGAATACAGTCAGTATTATGTCCAGGAATTGAATGTAGATCAGGAAACCGGTTATGTGTTTGGAAAAGGAAAGGCATACGGAGCTGAATTTTTTATTAAGAAAAGGACCGGAAAACTGAACGGATGGATAGGTTATACCATTTCGCGCAGTGACCGGACATTCAAGGAATTAAACGACGGCAAGACTTTCCCGGCAAAATTTGACCGTACGCACGATGTTTCCATGAATATAAATTATGATATAAGCAAGGTTTGGAGCGTAGGGGCAACCTGGGTGTATGCAACGGGAAATGCCTTTACATTGCCCAATGAATTGTATTTTATAGAATTTGGGTACGCATGTTTGGATTTATCCCTGACAATAAGTCCGATACCCAAAAGAAAACCAAACAGAAGATGGAGATCCAGCTATAATTTTTCCATTTATAATGTATATAACCGAAAAAACACCTATTTCATCTATTATAAAACAGAAGGAAGTCTGGTCAGTGGGAATTTAAAGTTTACGCCCGTCAATGTTTCTTTGTTTCCCGTTATTCCTTCCTTCACCTGGAATTTTAAGTTTTAAAAATGAAGAGTATTTTCCACAAGCTTCTATTATTACTGCCTCTGGCAGCTATCCTGATTTCATGTGAAAAGGAAATAGATTTAAATATCCAGCCTCCTGCAGATGCAGTGGTTGTTGAAGGACATATCGAAAACGGACTTCCACCGTATGTGCTGCTTACCAGGAATTCTGCATTTTTCGGCAATATCAATATCAATGACATCTCCTCTTATTTCATCAGCGGTGCATCCATTACCGTGCTGACTGATGATGATTCGGTTCAGCTGGTTGAATATAATACAGCACTTTTACAGCTGCTTCCGGACTCATTGGCCATCGCATTGGCTGCACAGTTCGGACTGTCTATTCAAAGTGCTGCAGATTTTCCTCCGATTACAATATATACCGTTGCCTTATCAGATACCGATTTTACCGGTAAAGTGGGCAAGCAGTATGATTTGCGTATTCGGTTAAATGATAAGATCATTACCGCCGCAACAACCATTCCTAAACCGGTTTATTTTGATTCGCTGTGGCTTCAGCCGCATCCCAATCCATTGTATGTGGATTCATTTTTTCAGGTATATGGCAGATTGAAAGATCCGATTGAACCCGGCAATTATTACCGTTATTTTTCCAAAGCAGACAATGAACCATTTCTGATAAGTGATCAGTCTGTATTTGACGATGCCTTTATAAACGGGAAGAAGTTTAATATTTTTATTCCGAAAGGGTATCCGGTAGGATCAAAGCGCAGCACAAACTTTAACACCAGCGGGTACTGGACTATCAGCGATTCTGTGTGTACGGTTAAGCTTTGTATGATTGATAAGCCGCATTACGATTTCTGGCGCACCCTAGAGAGTAACCGAATACGCCAGGGTAATCCGTTCGGGGCCGTGGTATTTGTAAAATCAAATGTGAATGGCGCACTGGGTGTGTGGGGCGGATATGGCAGCATCACGGGCAGTTTCAGGCGGATTTGATACGGCAGTAAAATGTCCATGCATCAGGTGTCATTAATCAGTATTGTTTCATCTTTTTTTGTATTTTTATAAATACAGTTTCAAGCTGTTATCAAAAATCATAACTATGTCTTTGAAAGATTTATTTCGCACCAAACCGATAAATGCCATATTGAAGGAAGCGGATCTGCATCCTGATGTTATTGAGTCACATGGCAGTGCGGAAGGGTTGCACCGGAACCTGAGCGCTGTGGATCTGACGGCATTAGGGATAGCAGCCATCATTGGTGCCGGTATTTTTTCTACTGTCGGAAGTGCGTGTTTTGATGGAGGACCTGCCGTCATTTTCCTGTTTATCGGTATTGCGGTTGCCTGTGGGTTTTCCGCTCTCTGCTATGCTGAATTTGCTTCCCGCATCCCGATTGCCGGCAGTGCCTATACCTATTCGTATGCAGTATTCGGTGAGATGATAGCCTGGATTATCGGATGGGACTTGTTGCTGGAATATGCCATCGGCAATGTTACGGTCGCAATAGCCTGGAGCGGAAATTTTGTCAATTTCCTGCAGGGGTTCGGAATCCATTTGCCCGGATACCTGACGACCAGTTTTTTGGAAGCTAAGAATAATATTCCTGAATTATGGGCTTCAGCACCAAGGTTCTTGGGTATACCAATTATCTTGAATATTCCGGCATTTATCATCAATATATTCATAACTGTACTGGTGTATGTCGGAATCAAAGAGTCTAAGAATTTTGCCAACGGCATGGTGATCTTCAAGGTTTTGGTAATTATAGGGGTCATAATTATCGGTATTTTTTATGTGCATCCCGGAAATTGGATACCCTTCGCTCCAAATGGTGCTGTCGGGGTATTGAAAGGTGTTTCAGCTGTTTTCTTTGCATACATTGGCTTTGATGCCATATCTACCACTGCGGAAGAGTGCAAAAACCCGCAACGTGATTTGCCCCGCGGTATGATCTATTCCTTAATACTGTCAACGCTGCTCTATGTTTCCGTGGCTTTGGTACTTACGGGTATGGTGCATTATTCAAAATTAAATACGGAAGCGTTTCTGGCAACTGCCTTCAAATCTGTCGGATTGAACTGGATAGGAGGGGTGGTTGCATTCAGTGCCCTGATCGCCACGGCCAGCGTCATGCTGGTTTTTCAGATTGGCCAACCACGAATATGGATGAGCATGAGCAGGGACGGATTATTGCCCCAAAAATTTGCTACCGTGCATCCGAGGTTTAAGACACCCACTTTTGCCACTATTGTAACAGGTCTTTTAGTGGGTATTCCCTGCTTATTCTTAGATGCGGATCTGGTAACGGATATGTGCAGCATTGGAACATTATTCGCCTTTATCCTGGTGTGCGGAGGTGTCATCATCTTACAGCAAAAGGACAATAAGCATGCAGCGGATAATCGTCTGTCAAAACCAAAATTTAAAACACCTTTTGTGAGCGGAAAGTATATTGTACCCGTTCTGACCGTCACAGCATTCCTGCTTTTTTTCAGCCAGCAAGACAGTTTATCCGAGATATTTCCGTTTCAAAATGGCTTTAATGTTTGGCAGCATCAGATACCTTTCTGGTTATTTTTGCTGCTTTCCGTTTTCGTTTCGATTAAAACATACATGAAGAATTGGTCCGTTATTCCGGTGCTGGGATTTTTAAGTTGTTCTTATCTGTTGTCTACTTTAGGAGTTGTCAACTGGCTGCGTTTCATCATTTGGCTTGCTCTCGGATTAATTATTTATTTCTTATATGGAATTAAAAACAGTAAATTACGTAAGAATTAATGGAAGGTAAGCAAATGTATACTTTATAGATTTACGTACAATCAATTGATTTTCTCAATTAAACATAGAATCATTTTTAAAAACCAAACTACATCGTATGAAATTTGTATACGTAAATTGATTGGATGGAATGTATTTTTGTGTTGTACTATGAAAAACCATTTACTGATAATATTAAGCCTTTTTTTTGCTTCCACTATGTCTGAAGCGCAAAACGGTAAGTCTACGTTTACACATTTGGTTGTATCACCGGATAAGATTTCGGCAAATACGCCATTGCAGATAAATATCTACCTGGTCATCGATTCAGTTCCGTTACAAAAAAATACTTTTGTTAAACTGATTTTTCCTAAAGAATTTTCTCAATTTGCCTTTGACAACAATCCACCTCCGTTTCCGCCGCTTCCCTCCCTGCAGAGAGGCTATTGCCGTTCGTCCGGCAACCGTGGATTAAAGGCTTCCATAGTGAGTATTAAACTGACCAGAGATGAATTTATTGGATCTTCACCTTACAACGGTTATAAACATGACGATAATGAGTATCTTATGACTATACGGTTAGATACGCTATTTGGAATAGGCGATACGCTCATACTTACATACGGGTACGGTGCTGCCTTAAATTATGTCATTCCACCTAATATATCCTTCCGTTCCGCATTTAAAGCTATGATAGATTTTGACAGGAACGGGGTTTACAGCCATCAGCAACATACGGGTTCTATCGTTTCTAAACCTAAAAGAGCGGATGTCCTGCAATTGATACTTTCATCCACGGGTAAGGTGAATAAACCGACATTATTGAAGGCGGTTATTTTTGATGATAATGTCAGTTCAGTTCCATACTTCACCGGAAGTTTCAATGTCACCTGCACCGATGCGTCTGCAACCTATAATTCGACGATTCAGTTTACGACTGCTGACAGCGGTCATGTTGAAATACCCATTACATTCGGGCAGAATGGAGTATTCAGCTGTAACGCCCGGCAAACAAGCGGAAACAGCACCATTTCTAAAATATATGCATCCAACCCTATAAATGTTTCGGAGGATTCAATGCAGATTTTCTGGGGAGAATTTCATACACATACGGAATACAGCAGGGACGGACAGGGGCAGGACGCGTTTAAATATGCGAGAAATGCAGTAGGGTTGGATTTTTTCGCACAAACGGATCATTCGGATGGCAATGCAGAGTATGGGTTAGATTCCAGCGAATGGAATGATATTCTGCAAAATGTCAGGTTTTATAACCAACCCGGCAGATTCGTCGCGTTTATGGGGTTTGAAAACAGTATGAACACACCATCCGGGCATTATAATACCATCTTTAATGCTCCGGACTCTTTATTGTATGCTGTTCCAAACATTCCGAAGATGCTGTACAATTCCATTCAAAGGATGTGGAGCAGGTTAGACAGTATGGACAACAGAATTGAAGCCATAACCATACCGCATCACAGCGGCAAGATTTTTTCTGTTTTTCCTACACCTGTCTGTAATTTCTGCAATACATTTGGAGGAACTTATGCCAATATAAGGTATAAGATGACAGCCGAAATTTACAGCGGTCACGGACAGTGTGAATCCTACAATCCTCAGCATGGTTTGTCGTATGAGAGTTTGAATGCCACGACCAAATCAAACAACGGCAGCAATTATATTCAGGATGCACTGGCATTGCGTGAAAAGCTGGGTATCATAGCCAGCTCTGACAACCATGTTGCCAGAGCTACTCAAAAACAGTTCGGTTCATTTGCGGTAATTGCGGACAGTCTGGAGCGAAACAATCTGTTCCATCATATTAAAGACAGGCATACCTATGCCACCACCGGAGAACGGATAGCTATGAAGTTTTATATCAACAACCATCTGATGGGAGACGAGATAGGTATTGGATGTGAGGAATATCCCGAACTGAAGATATCCGTAGACGGAACAGATGCGTTGGATTATATTCAGGTATTAAAATGGGATTTTAAGAACGGAGTTTACTCTTCGGATAACCACCCTCTTTTTAATGTTATAAAGACATACAGTTTTTCAGGCAATACATCAGGATTTAATGATTCTTTAGTGGATGGTTTTATGACGGATACCAGTGTCTATTATATCCGAGTTAAACAAAAAAATAAAATTGACGACCGGGAAGTATGGGCATGGTCCAGTCCGATATGGGTGAATAAGGTAAACTGTGACACCGCCACGAAAGATGTGTTGCTTCCATTGGATGCAGCGGATTCATCCGCAGGCAATCAGTATAAGATACATGTTGCCTGGGCTGTCAGAAATCAGGTGAATACGGATTATTTCATTCTGGAGAGGAGCAGGGATAACAGTCATTTCTCCGCCTATGCACACATAAGTGCCGCAGGAGAGCCCGGTGATTCCGTTGCATATACCTATGTGGATTCATTTCCCGACAACCCTGTTTTATATTACAGAGTAAAGATGGTTTCCTTCTTTGATTCCGTTAGTTATTCGAATGCCGATTCCGTCAGCATACGTTTTGGAAACGATTCGATACATTCATTCAGTGCAGTGCTGCAGCGGAATGGTGTAAAAATTGATTGGACAGGCTTGGAATATTTGAGCAATCGTTATGAATTGAATCGTGCACCCATCCGGAACGATCTTACCGTAATCGATTCGCGTGCTCCCCTATACAGAGATGAATTATCCCATTATTCGTTTCTGGATGAATTGCCTTTAAAGGATTCTTCCATATACAATGTCATTATGAAATTTCCGAACGGCACATTTAAGTTGTCGGGAACGGATACCGTCTATTTTGTGATGGATTCCATCGTTGATTTTTATACTCAGCTTATAGGGGATACGGTTTTAATTGCCTGGAAGGGGGTACATGAACATAAAACATCTTTCTACGAGGTTCAGAAAAGCATAAACAGGATAGTTTACAATACGTTGGAAACTGTTATTCCGCAGGGCGGTATCTTTGATACCGTTTCCTATATCCGTTATGACACGCTTCCGCTTCCGGGAATCAATTATTACAAGATAAAGCAAGTAATTGCCGGTGAATCTGACCATCATACTTCGCTTGATTCGCAGCGGATCATATCCAGCGGAATCCATGCCGGTTTCCTTAACGGATTTTCTATGAAGGTGTTGAATTCATTTATGCAGGAAGGGAAAACGGATCTGAATATAAAAACAACTTCTGCCGTTGCTGTTTCAGGAAGTTTTCTGATAGTGGATGTCATGGGCAGGGTGTTACACCGTGAAATGGTATTGATACCGGGCGGGAATGGTCATTTTATACTGCCTGCAGCCTCTTTTGTTTCTAATGTATATTTCCTGATTTTTAAATCGGACGATATATTCATCAAACATACATTCTTTATCTTAGATGAACATTAGTGTGTACTGATGGATGTTAAATTTTACGGATTTTGATTTTATAACAAATTTTTAGCATTCCCTGCCGAAATATTTTCGGATATTTAATTGTATAAATGAGCCGATATGTCCCAATCTAACTGTCTATTTGTATTTGTTATGTTTTTAGGTTCTATGGTGTTTGCTGAAAGTTCTAATAATGCAGACCATTATACCTATTCTGTTGAATTACCTACAACCATACAATTTGATCAGCATGCTTATGATGTAAAAGATACGCTCGATCCCATGCTATTATTCATTGCGGATTATCTGAAAGAAAAGACCAGCATTACCAAATTGCGTATTGAAGGGCATGTATATACGGAAAAATCTCCGGAAGAAAATCTGAAACTCAGTTTGCAGCGTGCCGCTATGATAAGCTATTACCTGACTGAAAAAGGAATTGATTGCCAACGTTTGATTCCGGTTGCTTTTGGTGATACCAAACCCATTGCTCCGTTAGATGAATGCAACCTGTTAACGAATACCCGAATAGGATTCTACATTGCCGAATTAAACAACAAGTCTACTCCCGGAAATGCGGCAGATGGTTATGCGAAAAAACGGTTTAACCCTTGTGAATATTAAAAAAGAATGGCTTAACTCTTAAAAAAATAACCCCTGACGATTTCAGGGGTTTTTAATGTTTCTGTGAGGGTTTTTAGGCTTCTTTAGGGTCGCCGGGTGTTTTTACTAATCTATATTAACACTTTAATTTTACAATCGCCATTATTTTCTTAACATTTTTTAAACTTATTGATTATTGTCAAGAGATTTACTTGTTTTGTTTGTCATTTTCGCTATTTATCCTGACGGGTTGTTCCAAAATAAACTTTTCGTACTGTTGCTGATTTCGGATAACATCATAGGGTGTTTGTGGTTTTTTCTCCCATTGCCAGCTGAATCCGTCCAGCCTAAAAGAAGATAAATTGATTTTCTTCATAGGGGTGAATTCCGCTTCCGGGGACCCGGTAAGTTTTATCCTGTTTACCTCTCCGTCATTAAACGAAACCGTAATAAAGCCGGATGATGATTTATTGGCCCCGGTATAGGCATCCTTATCTTTAATAAAATAGATGCTTTCGGCATTTCCATCCACTTCTATTTTTTTGATTTTTTTGTTCTCTATGAATGCCTGCATAAACTTTCCTTTCACCTGATTGAAAACATCGGCATCCTGCCAGTGGACAACATAGGCATTCCCGAAAATATCGACCTTATGTATCTCTTTATTTTTAGTATAGAGATAAATGGAATCACCGGTAATCTGTGTGGAATCCATCCACATAACCGGGAATACATACAGTTTAAATATCGAATCCTGTTCCGAGTAGAACATGGAATCGGATACTGCGCTTACTTTTCCCTGAATCATTTTCATATGGTAATAAGCCTTTACAATCCTCAGTGAATCCGTTTCCTGCAAGGAGTCAGTTATTCCGGTGCTGTCCCCTGATGTAAGCCAGCTGAAATAGACTTCCTTAAAGGAAAGGAGGGTATCCGCACTGAGATACATGGTGTCTTTCATGTCTTCAGAAACGCTTATCATCAAAGGATCCTGGTAGGCCTTCACATAAGAACTGTCTTCATTGGAATATATGTAATTACTTAAAATGGTGGTGCGTTCAGAACTGTCCTGCCACACCACATTCCCCTTTGCAACGGCCTGCTTGGATTGGTTGTCATAGTCAATGGAGTTTGCCTTTACATAAGAGTCCCCTTTGCGTATGGTCGCATTATTTCCCAGATACGCCTTTTCATTTTTGGTATCATAAAATCCGCTGTTGGTCACAATGATATTGCTGTCTTTGTCGACTATGGTGGTTTTGGTTATGAAATAGGCGATTTCTTTATCCGTGTTGTATTTTAGAGAGTCTGCATAGATGGTTCTTTCCGGGCTGCGTAAGATTACATTGCCGTAAAAAACAGCTTCGCTGGTTTTATGGAAAAAATACCCGATAGCACTGGTGATGGTGGTTTCCTTATTGACCACTCTTCCGCCGCTCATGAAATTTCCTACATCGGTTTCTGTATTGTAATTTAATTCAGGAGCGGTTAGTATCATGGTTTTGTCTCGCATACTGCACATGCCTGTCAGGCGTCCCAATTTCTGGTCACCGAAGTATTCCAGAAAATTGCCCCACACATCCACGCTGTCCCCTTTTTTTATGTGCACCTGACTGCCAAGGGCCGTCAGGTAATTTGCATCGATGTCTATCACAGCACTGTCACAGTACATGTAAGCATCGATATGTTTCAGTATGACATGTCCGATTAGTTTGCGGTATTTTCCCAATTCCTTTGTTTCAAACATCAGTGAATCCGATTTTATAATCTCAATTCGTTTTTTTTTAGAGGTGTCTTTCACTACAGGAGGGAAATAGACGGTTTTTTGAGCAAACCCCGAATGGATAAGAAAAATAAAGAATGCGGTAATAAGAAATTTATCAATTGATCCTGATCTGATTGGAAAAAGCAATTGATATGATGGATTTGTTTTCAATAAACAAAAGTAGTAATAGTTTCAATAAAGATATTAAAAACCGTTTTTCAGTCTTTTAAAAAAAACTTACTTTAATGTTTTTGCAGCCTTGGGATTTTTTTCTAAAAACTGCTGGACGGAAGTATCTGAAATGGTGATGGTACGGCTTCTGTCTATTAATGACAGACTGATATATTTCTTTGGATTTGCTTTCAAGTCAACCAACACAGCATTCAGCGATTGAATGGTTCTGGTGATATCCTTATAGGCACCGTCTTCTTTTAACAGTTTTGAGATACTTCCGTCTCCGTCATTAATCAGGGACAATGTCTTTTTAAGCTGATCCAGTGTGCCTTTGGCACTTTCCAGTGTGGAAGCAAGGTCAAGAGAAGCAACCTTACCGGATAATGTCTGGAAATTAGTCAGGATGGAATCTATTTTTCCCATTTCCCCGTTAAATTTCCCGGTCAGTTCATTCACATTTTTCAGTATTCCGTCAATATTCGTCCTGTTGTCTGTAACGGTACTATTCAATGTAACTATCATTTTATCGGCGTTTACGGCTAATTTATTTATGGACTGCATGGTTACCGTTAAGTCGGATACCTTTTTTCAATAAGTTGTTATCTCCGGTTCCTAATGCTGAATTGATATTGTTTGCCAATGCAGTTATCGAGCCGAGCGTACTGTCAATCTTAGGTTTCAACTGAGCAATCAGATCAACGCCCTGAGTAATGGCGTCGCCTTTTACCAAACACAAGAGGGTATCAGAATCTTTCGTTTCTACGGAGGAAGTTCCGCGAACCAAACCAACACCTACCTTGCCCAGCATATCCAATCCATAAATAATGAACTTGCTGTCATTCGGAATGGATACATTCTTATTCATTTTTAAGGTAATCAGTGCTTTGTAAGGATAAGTTGCACTTGTGGAGATTTTCACATCATCAACTCTGCCGATAGGTACCCCGTTTTCCAGAACGGAATTGGAAGGCAGGATATTATTCGTGCGGTCTGCAACAATAGTGATATACTTACTGCGGGTAAACAGGTCTTCACCTTGTAAGTACTTGAAGCCAAGGATAAAAAGGGTAATACCTATTATGGTTAGGGCTCCAACTAAAATTTCGTTTTTATTTTCCAAGCAAAAATGGTTTTAGACTCACCAAATATAAGGAGAAAATTGAACTATTATTTAAAATATTTTTGGGATTCACTAAAAGTTAACCGGTTTCCGTTTTTATATACAGTTATAAATGCGTCTTTATATCCATTGCCTTTGGCCTTCTTCAGCACTTTTAAGGCTGCATCATATGTGCTGAAATTTCCATATGAATATTTATAGGTGCCTTTTGTCTTTTCAAAACTTAATTTTTCCTTTACCTTATAGGCTTTGTCCGTTTTCGGAAGCAATTTATTGGTGGCAGTAATCTGAACTTTATAAACGATGCCTTTTACCGTTTTTTCCGCAACAGGAATTATTTCTTCTGCAGATATGGTTTTGGGTTCCGATGCAGTTGGCGTAACCGGGGTGGTATTCGTTGTGTTTATTTCTGCGGGAACAGTATCCGGTTCAGATGAATATTTGGATGGCGGAATAGGTTCGGAGTTGATTATGACCGGAGCGGTCAGCTTACTTCCTTTTTCGATGGTGTTCCGGTAATCTTCAAATGCATTGAAGATGGATTCCGCGTAAGCCTGCTGACCGGAATAGGAAGTAAGGTACTCTTCTTCCACTTTGTTCGTTAAAAAACCTGTTTCGATTAAAACGGACGGACAGGTAGTTCTGTATAAAACCCAAAATCCGGCCTGTTTTACACCCCTGTTGAACCTGCCCAGTTTATTCGTAAAGTATTCCTGTACTTTGCTGGCTAAAAACGTACTTTGCTCTATGTTGGCATTTTGGGCAAGCGAAAGAGCGATCATGGCTTCCGGCGAATCGGGGTCAAATCCTTCATAGACCTTTTCATAATTCTCCTCCAGTTTGATAACGGCGTTTTCCCGCTTTGCAACATCCAGGTTTGCCTGTGATACATGCAGTCCCATAAGGAATGTTTCTGATCCGTAGGCAGATTTGTTTGCATTGGCATTGCAGTGTACACTGATAAATAAGTCTGCATTATTTTTATTAGCGGTGAGCGCCCTGTCCTGTAAAGTTATGAAAACATCGGTTTTGCGGGTGTAGATCACCTTTATATCCGGATACTTCGATTCAATTAATTTTCCTAAAGCAAGGATTATTTTCAGGGTTACATCCTTTTCATAGGAATGGCTGGGCCCGTGGCAGCCTGTATCATGTCCGCCATGTCCTGCATCTAAAACGATAGTCTTTATTTTATAGATTCCTGCCGGTTTTGAGATACATTGTGCAATACTGTGTACAGATAATAGAAATATTAAACAAGCAATCCGTATTTTTGTCCTTTTAAACATATTTTTGAAACTCAGTAAGTAAATAAATATTGCATCGTTGTTAAGTTTTATTCTGGATAAGCGGTTTGTTTTTTTTCTGATCATATTTTTTATGTCCGCTCCCGTATTTTCCCAAATTGAAAATCAGGATATAACGGAACTAACGAATGACACCTTAGCTCAAACAAACACCGGGCCAAATGTAATTAAATCCCTTATTGATTCAGTCTCTAAAGATTCCACAATTGTGGATGTAAAAAAGATTAAGATTGCAGAGAATGATTTGGACGATAATGTAAAATACAATGCAGCAGATTCAATTATTTATGATATTCCGAATAAAACCGTACTGCTTTTTGGGAATGCCCGAATAACGTATCAGGAAATGGATATGAGAGGCGGTTATATCCGGTTTAACTGGGATAGCAGTGAAGTCTATGCCAGGGCAACACCTGATAGTAGCGGCAACCTGAAAAGAATTGAATTTAAGGATGGGACAGGCGAGTATGTGGCGATGGAAGCGAAATTTAATTTTAAAACTAAAAAAGGTAAAAGTGCCGGGTTGGTAACTAAAGAAATGGAGGGTTATCTTCATGGAGATTATGTCAAAGCAGTGAATGACTCAACCTTGTATATCAAAAATGCCCGCTATACGACCTGCAGCTATGATCAGCCTCATTTTTATGTAGAGATAGGCAAGGCGAAAGTTATCAAAGACCGGATTATTGTCGGTAAGCCTGCTAACATCATCATTGAAGGTGTCCGTACACCATTATTCCTGCCATTTGCCCTCGTGCCATCCATCAAGTCAAAAGGTTCCGGCCTGATTATGCCCACCTACGGTGAGGCTGGAAATTTAGGGTTTTACTTAAGCGGTATCGGATATTACTGGCATATCAATGATAAGATGGATCTGACAACAACCGCCGACATATATACTTTGGGAAGCTGGGCATTGCGCACCAATTTAAATTATAAAGTGATATACAAACACGCCGGAAGCCTGAGTTTTAATATTAATCAGCAGCGTGGCGGTTCTGATTATGAACGGTTTAACCCTAAAAGACTGAAGGCTCCCATCAACTTCGGATTGCAGTGGCAGATGAATGTGGACCCGAAAAAGATGTATAACAGCAGTTTTAACATCAACCTGAACATCGTCAGCAACAAAACATACCAGTACCTGAATTCAAGAGATCCGCAAAGTGTGCTGGCGACTAACTTTTCCTCGAATATATCCTACAGCAAATACTGGCCCAATAAACCGTACCGCCTGGCATTGAATACCGGCCTGGTACAAAATACACAATCGAAACAGATTTCTTTGACATTGCCTCAGTTCTCCTTTAACGTCACCCGAATCAATCCTTTTCAGAAGAAAGTCGCCGTTACAAAACGGAAATGGTATGAAAATATAGGTTTCTCCTATGATTTGAATGTTTCCAATCAGATCAGCGCTACGGATTCTACTTTTCTTTCCAAACAAACATTGAAGAATATGCGCACCAGCATAACGCATAATCTCCCGATTTCAGGAAATTTCACGTTGTTTAAATATTTAAACTTTAATGTCGGGTTTAATTACAGGGAAAACTGGTATTTCAGTTATGTCAACAAAACCTATCAGGATACGCTGATCAGGCTAAATGAAACAACCAATAGGATTGATACGTTCCTTTATCAGGCAGTACCGGAAACTAAATTTGGATTTAAAACATACCGGGATTTTAACTTTAATATGAGTTTTAATACCAATCTGTACGGACAGTTACAATTTAAGAAAGGTAAACTCAAGGCTATCCGCCACGTTTTTCGTCCGAGCCTGAACTTTAATTTCAGTCCTGATTTTACCGCTCCGTTGTTTAAATATATGCGTACGGTGCAAATCGATTCATTCGGCAATACGGAAAAATATTCCATCTTTCAAAACAATGGAATTATTCCGCCCGGAAAGCAGGGGAGCATTGGGATTAACTTTTCAAACTCCTTGGAAATAAAAGTATACTCCAGGAAAGATACAATAAATCATACCAAAAAGATTACCCTGCTAGATAACCTGTCTGTAGGTATGAGTTACAACCTGTTGACCAAACGATTCAGTCCGTTAAGTATCAGTGCCAGTACCCGAATTACGGATAAACTGAATTTCAGTATGAATATGAGTTTAGACCCCTATGCGCTGGATAGTCTTGGAGGACAGACAAATACTTTTTATTACAAAGAACGAAAACAGCTTTTCAGGTTATCTTCCTTAAATATTTCCCTGAGCGGCAGTATACACTCCAAGAAAGGATTGAATGAACAGGCGGAAATGAATAAATCACTCTATGTAAATCAGGGGTTAAACAACCAGTTCTACCAAAAAGGAGTTTATGAAAGGGACTACTATAATTTTAATATCCCGTGGTCGATAAACTATCAGTACAGCTTAAATTTGGCCCGTTTTAAATATAATAAAAAAGACACCACAGCTATTACACAAACGCTGGCACTTGGTTTTGATCTGAATATTACCAAGAAATGGAAGATCAATGTCTCTTCCGGGTTTGATCTTACCCATAAAAGTGTAACCCGGACCGATATTTCCGTTGTTCGTGATTTACACTGCTGGCAAATGGAATTCAAGTGGACGCCGCTTGGCTTTCAGCAGGGATTTTATATGACGGTATACGTCACTTCACAGCAGTTCAGCTGGTTGAAATTACAAAAACAGAAAGCATTCTTTGAAAGTGGATTCTTTGGAAGCGGATTTAATCCAAGTACATTTATACCGAGGTAAAATCATTTGGTAAAGGCATATTGAATAATATTTGCACCCATTTTCAGAGCCTTAGCCCTGGTTTCAGGATAATCATTGTGAACGGTTGCATCCTCCCATCCGTCTCCTAAGTCACATTCGTAATCATAAAAACAGACCAGCTTTCCCTGATAAATCAACCCAAACCCCTGCGCAGATTTGCCCTCGTGTTCATGTATTTTTGGTAATCCGTTGGGAAAATCAAATTTCTGATGATAGATTGGATGAGAGAAAGGAAGCTCGACAAACTCTATTTCAGGAAAAACTTTCTTCATGGCCAGTCGAACGAATTTGTCTATGCCAAAATTATCAGAAATATGCAGAAACCCGCCTGCTATCAGGTAGTTACGCATGTTTTCTGCTTCCTGATTGGTAAAAATGATATTGCCATGTCCGGTAATATGGACCAGCGAGTAGTTGAATAACGTGGCACTGCCCGGTTCCACTTCTTCAATGTCAAAATTCAGGTTGAGGTTCAACTGCTGATTACAGTATTTTGCAAGATTGGGCAGCGAAGTGGGATTCGCATACCAGTCGCCGCCGCCCTTGTATTTTAATAAGCCGATTTTTGCAGTTGTCTTTACCTGACTGAAAAGCAAAATAGGATAAACGGCAAATACTGTAATAAATGTCTTTATGCTGGTTGCTCGATTCATTTCTTTTTAATTATCGTTTATCACCTTAATGATGGCACAGGCCATCATACCTGCAGTCTCTACCCGCAAGATAGAATTTCCGAGTGAAACGGGGATATAATTTTTGTTAAGCGCAGTTTGAATTTCATTTTTGGTAAAATCACCTTCCGGACCAATTAAAAGCAATGCTGCTTCATTTTTCTTGTATACATCTTTCAGCAGGTTTCTTTCCTCTTCGCAGTGGGCTATGTAATGATTGGAAAATTGAAGCGCCTCAAAATCTGAAAAGGCTTCTTTCAGCGGGGTTAATGCATGTACAACAGGAAAAAATAGTTGCCCGCTCTGTTTGGCGGCTGAAATGCTGATTTGCTGCAATCGTTCCAGTTTGATGGTTTGTTTTTCCGTTCGCTCCGTCAAAATAGGGAAGATGTGGGCAATTCCGATTTCTGTTGCCTTTTCAATAAACCACTCCAGCCTTGCCGGATTTTTAGTCGGAGCAATGCCTATAGACAGCTTATTGCTGTTTTCAAATTGCTCTTTTTTGATTCCCGAAATGGATATATGTACTTCCTGCCTGTTTATTGCAGTTATAATTCCGGCATACAGGATGCCGTTTCCGTTTAGGACTTCAACGGTATCCCCTTCTTTGCAACGCAATACTTTTATACAATGCTGTGCCTCTTCCTTTTCCAGGAAAAGGAGATTGTTTTGAATGAGCTGACTGTAAAACCGTTTCATGCTTCTTCATTTTCGTCTCCGAAAAACCAAAAATGGGTTTGTCCGTAATTACGGACTTCCAGCAGTTTAGGATGATCCGTAAAGTCGTGTTTGGGCGACGTTTCCAGAATAAACATTCCGCCTTCTGTCAATAATTTCTGATCGAAAATGATGCCCGGCATTTCATCGATGCAATCGAGTGCATACGGTGGTCCGGCAAATATAAGATCATATTGCTGTTTGCAGTTTCTGGCAAAGGCGACAGCGTCTCCAAAGATGATTTTATGGTTCGGGATCTTCACTTCCTCACTCATCTTTTTAATGAATCCAAGGCTTATCTTACTCATATCCACCGATGTGATATCCGTACAGCCGCGTGAAAATATTTCCATATCGAGGCTGCCGGTTCCGGCAAATAAATCCAAAAATTTCACTTCTCTGAAATCAAAATGATTGTTTAAGATGTTGAACAGTGCTTCTTTGGCAAAATCAGTGGTGGGACGTGCCGGAATATTCCGAGGCGGATAAAATCGTTTGCCTTTTAATGTACCTGATATGATTCTCATGACTGGATATGACTGACGGGAGGGGAATTAATTCTCCAAACCCAACCCTAATAAATTGATATAATAGTGTAACGGAATATCTTCAATGGTATATAAAAACGGCAAGGTGTTCTTGAGTGTTCTGTCTATTTCAAAGTTTCGGATAAATCCATACGTTGTGGAATACATGGGAGACTTTTCTTCAATAAATCCGTACAGATAGGTCGGAAATTCATTTATATCCAGGCTTAGATGTTCATAGGATAAACGGAGATAATAGAGCAGGTCTTCTTTTGACTTTACCAGGAACTTATTGTAGTAAAAATTTTCCGAGTCCTTTTTATAACAGATGGTGAGTTCTTCTCCATACAGATTGGCTGACAGGTAATTTTTGAAAGACAGTTTTGAATTGTAAAATTGCAGCAATCCGTAGTCAGAACAATAGAAAGTGACATTGGGCAAATGATTTTCAATAAAACTGATGGTTTTGTCAGGCAAAGAAAAATAAACCCAGAAATGCTCGTTTAGCTTGTTTTTCAGATACGTTATTTCTGTGCTGTCAGAAAATCCTAGGGTATTGAATATTTGCCTCGCATTATCGGTCTTTTCCGGCAAAACGGTGTATTCCGGAGAATAGATCGATACTTTACTCTCTTTGAAGGGTAAATTGAAAATTTCCTGATGAACCGAAAACCAGGTCGCAATCGTATCCAAAGATAAATTTTTACCTATTGGCTGTTCAATTACCTTCACATCAAAATATACAATCTTTCTGATTTCCTGTTCAAGAATGGAAAAGGACAGGCAATAAGGATGCAAATGCATCAGTAATTCAAGGTTTTGGGAGCGTTTGAGTATGTCTAATGACGGGTTGATAGGCTATTTTTTTACAAACATAGTTTTTTTATCTATTTTTTTGGCTTTTTAGGTTTGACTTTATACATTTGACCCATGAATTTACACGAATATCAGGGAAAAGAACTTTTAAAGCAATTTGGAGTCAAAGTACAGGAAGGAATTGTAGCGGAAACGGTAGAACAGGCCATTGATGCCTGGAATACCCTAAAAACCAGAACAGGAAAAGACGGAGTAGTCGTAAAAGCACAAATTCATGCCGGTGGCCGCGGAAAAGGAGGAGGGGTTAAATTCGCTCCCAATCTGGAGGCACTGAAGGAAAAGGCGGCTACTATTTTAGGAATGACACTGGTGACGCCCCAAACGGGTCCACAGGGAAAAGTCGTGCATAAAATCTTTATCGGAGAAGATGCCTATTATGAAGGTGCATCTCCTACCAGGGAATTTTATATGTCTGTTTTACTGGATAGAAACAAAGAGTGCAATGCCATCGTTTATTCAGCTGAAGGCGGGATGGATATTGAACACGTAGCAGAACATACTCCTGAAAAGATTTTTAAAGAATGGATTAACCCATTAGTGGGAATTCAGCCTTTTCAGGCCAGAAGAGTCGCTTTCAACCTGGGTTTGAGCGGAACAGCCTTTAAGGAGATGGTGGATTTCGTGCAGCGTCTGTACAAGGCTTATGAAGCTTCGGATGCCAGCCTGTTTGAAATAAATCCGGTTTTGAAAACCTCGGATGATAAGATCATTGCCGTGGATGCAAAGGTCAATCTGGACGACAATGCTTTATATCGTCACAAAGACCTGGAGGAACAGCGGGATTTACTGGAAGAAGATCCGACGGAAGTGGAAGCCGGAGAGGCGGATTTAAATTATGTGAAACTGGATGGCAATGTCGGATGTATGGTTAATGGTGCAGGATTGGCCATGGCGACGATGGATATCATTAAACTGAGTGGAGGAGAACCTGCCAACTTCCTCGATGTGGGTGGCACCGCCAATGCAGAGCGGGTGGAAAAAGCTTTCCGAATTATCCTGAAAGATCCGCATGTGAAAGCTATCCTGATCAATATTTTTGGCGGTATCGTTCGTTGCGACCGGGTAGCCGAAGGTGTCATTGAAGCCTATAAAAATATAGGAACGATTGACATTCCCATCATTGTCCGTTTACAGGGAACCAATGCTGAGATAGCCAAAAAGATGATTGAAGAATCCGGACTGAAAGTTCAGTCCGCTATTCTATTGTCAGAAGCTGCTGATTTAGTCAGCAAAGCGGTAGCCTGATTTATAGCAGAAATATATTGACAATTAGTCGCCTTATGGCGACTTTTTGTGTCTTATGTCATTGATTATCAATAACTGTTGAAAACTAAATGCCTTTCCTTAACATGACATTTACAAAAATGATATAGATTGCTTCTAATAAAATAATGAATTATGGAATTAAAAATTAATTTTTTAGTGGTGGGACTAACCTCGTTGGTGCCACTTTTGATTGGGTTTGTCTGGTATAATCCAAAAGTATTCGGGAAAGCCTGGATGGAAGTTTGTGGTTTTGATGAAGCCAAAATGAATGAAGGTTTTAACATGCCGCTGGTTTTTGGCTTAACGTTGGTTTTAGGATTCTTTCTGTCTTTCTCCCTGACCGCTATGGTAATTCACCAGATGGGACTTTTCTCCATGCTGCAAAATCATGCGGCTGATGCAGCTGCACAAAAGATTTTCAACGATACGATGAGTACCTATGGCAATGAATTCCGGACATTCAAACACGGAGCTTTACACGGAACTATTGGTGCGATTACCGTTGCTTTGCCGGTATTGGGGATAAACGCACTCTTTGAGCGCAGAGGGTTTAAATATATAGGTATTCATTTAGGATATTGGGTCGTTACCATGCTGCTGATGGGTGGTATCATTTGTCAGTTTGCCTGATATGAAACTTTGTATAATTATTAGGTCGCCGAAAGGCGGCTTTTTTTTATTTTTATACTTATTTTTAAGAAATAATACTCAAGACTTACAACTAATTCATGCTCCTCGAAATATTTCCACAAAATATAGATATGCGCAAGATGCAAAAGGTGGTCGAATGCCTGCGCAACGGAGGATTGGTGATTTATCCGACAGACACGGTATATGGTTTGGGTTGTGATATTTTTAATAAAGACGCCGTGGAGAAGATCTGCCGGATAAAAGGAGTAAAGCCGGATAAGATGAATTTCTCTTTCATCTGTAATGACTTGAGCCATATCAGCGATTATACGCTGAACGTGGATACACCCACCTACAAACTGATGAAGCGCTGTCTGCCAGGAGCTTACACGTTTATCCTGAAAGCAAATAATTCCATTCCCAAACTATTTAAAAACAATAAAAAAACGGTTGGTATCCGGGTGCCGGATAATGAAATAGCCAGGACCATCGTAAAGGAATTGGGCAATCCCATCATTACGACTTCCGTACATCATGAAGACGATGTCATCGATTACATCACGGACCCTTATGCCATTCATGAACGGTATGAACATCTCGTGGACATGGTGATTGATGGCGGACCGGGGGGCTATCATCCATCCACCATCATTGACTGTACCGGTGACATACCTGTTGTTGTGCGGGAAGGTGCAGGGGCTGTTGATGACTTTATGTAACAGGTGTGTAACAACCATCGTATTTTTCGCTAATTTTAATCTAAATTGTCCGAATGAAATTTTTCTACACGGTAATGGTATCCTGTCTTTTTCCATTAGTTTCCTTTGCTCAAACCGTTACCACGACTATCATCAAACCACCAGCCCTGCTGCAATGCGGTGAAGTGCCGGCAAGGTTGAACAATGTCGTCCTCGGAGCAGCACCGCCAGATTCAGATGACAAACCGGTCATAGTCTTTGTTCATGGTTGGTTTGATAATGGCTATGCATGGTTTATGGCAAAAAACAAGTGGTACGAAAACACCTATAATGCCGGCTATAAATCGGCCTTTTTCTTCCAGTCGTATAGTGATGAATTTGAAAAAAATGGGAAAATAATTGCAGAGATGATTCGGCAAACCTGCAGGCATTTCAACACCAACAGGGTTATTGCTGTTTGTCACAGTAAGGGTGGTTACGATATGGAGTATGCCCTGTACAATGAAAATATGTGGGATACCGTTCAGGGTGTCATCACTTTGTCTACACCGTTTCGTGGTGCTCCCATGTCTGATTTAATTGCCGTACCGATTATTCGTTCTTTGCTGGAAAGCATGCCGATTGTCGGCCCCATTTTTAAAGGAAAGGGTTCTTACCAGATGCAGACTGCCTACATGGCGGGCGTGGTAAGGCCTATGATGGATAATCATCCGGAGAATCGTCCCGAGAAATTTCATTGTTTTGCTTCCTGGGGATTGGATCATAAGACAGTTTTGCCGGATGCTATGCCGGATGATATTTTAAAAGTGGTTTTTAACGACTACCGTCCAATATGTGTGGATATTCCCGGTTTCGGAACACTTGCCGGAGATTTGATGAGTGGTTTTATGAATATTACCGGAAATCTTTCCCGAATAGTTCAGGTGCAGGATAAGTACAACAATCCACAGAAGAATATATACGATATTGACGGTCTCGCACCTTATTTTTCCAGTATCCGTCCGGGGGCGGTAGCATTTTCCCAGCCACCACCTTCCCAGCATTCCTATCTGAATCATATTGATGTTTTACTGTCTTCCTACATGTGGGATAAGGTATTTCCTGAAATTCAATATTTTAAAGATCATCCCGTTTTGCGTAAAAAGAACTGGGTTGAGACACCTGCCGCAACAGCAGACTATCAGCCCGTTTCAGATATACAATTGATTCAGTCAAAAAGTATTGAACTGAACATGGATACTCCCGGTAAATTGTATCTGGTAGGTGAGTATAAAGATGCCGCATTGGCTGTGTATAATGACAAGAATGAACTGGTAAAAACCATAGACCTGACGATTGCGACGAAAGCCATGTTTGACATCTTTCATGAAATTGATTTATCATTCTTAACGCCCGGGAAAAAATATGCATTGAAAAGTTCCGTGGAATTAACAGGTTTCCTAAAAGACGGAAAACAAGCTGCCATTCAACTAAGCGTTCCGTCAGATAAAACATTCTATGCAGATGAACCACTCGGGTTGATTGTACATGTACAGGATTGGACGGACAATGTTTTTCTTACAAAGGTAAGAGGATTCCTCAGCAGGAATATCAATGAACAGGGAGAGGTTATCTGGGATAAGTTGATTCCCGTTACTTTTGTTTGGGATGAAATTGAAAAGGCATTTGTTTGTCAGGATAAATTGTCATTGGATAACGGTATATACAATCTTTCGGTATGGGCGGAGGGTACAAGTTTAAAGCGATTTGCTACAACCAGTATATTGCTTAAGCAAACAAAAAAGAATCTCGGTCAGGATAATAACGCACTGACGATATATCCCAATCCTTCAAACGGAAACTTTTACGTTCAGTTTGATGCACAACCGGAAACCAATTATCAGATTGTCATCTATAATCCGTTAGGTCAGCAGGTATTTATTAAAAACCTGCCGGGAGATGTTACTATAAAACAAACTGTGCAGGTGGATGCGCTTTCCAATAACCTTTCAAAAGGAACATATCTTGTTACTTTATATGGCAATGGAGATAGGAAAGCGGCTCAGGCAGTACTCATCAAGTAGCAGTCTTCTCATTTCCGTTTGACGGGATATATTAATATACGAAAGTAAATTAATGCTTGTTTACCGAAATGATGTGTTATCTTTTGCTGCTTAAAACCATCTTTATAAGGGATTAATTTTATGTTTGTATTATTATTAGTTATACGATGAGCACTAAAAATAAAAAGGATTTTCCGTTAGCTGCCTATTTCAGCTATTACAATCAGTTTTTAGATTCAAGAATCGGTAAGGCATTCAATCTCCGAAAAATTTCGGAACGTTTCGTTTATGAAGGCATAAAGAACGGAGTGAAAGCGGCGAATAGTACTTCCAGGGTTTTCAAGAATTTAACAATTGGGAATGCTAAACGGCTTGAATCAAAACCCGAGTCCGACCTGTTTGATTTAAATTATACGGAAGAACAATCTATCATCCGGGAGTCCGTACAGGCGTTTGCTATAAAAATGCGGGCAGAGGCTGAAAAGATTGATGAGGCAGGTGTCATTTCCGATGAGTTATGGCAAGAGTTTAATGCCCTGCAACTGGCCTATATGCAGGTTCCGGAAGATTTGGGCGGAATGATGAAACAGAAATCCACCGTTACGCAAATGATGATGGTGGAAACGCTGGCGCACGGTGATTTAGGTCAGGCATTGGCACTTTTTACTAAACACAGCGTCTTAAATGCCATTATCCAATGGGGAACTGCCGAGCAACAGGAGGCATTGGTGCCTGACTTTTTAAATGAACAGCCGGAAATTGCTACTATTGCTGTTAATGAACCTACACCCTTGTTTTCTCCTTTTGAATTAAATACGACCGCGGTAAATAAAGAAGATGAATTTGTATTAAACGGAATCAAAAATATGGTACCGCTGGCAGCGGAATCAGCCTTTTTTCTGGTGGCTGCTCAGACCGAGAATTTCGGAATTCAGTTATTTATCGTTGATAAAGAGGCCAATGGTGTTAAGATTACATCAGACAGAAGCATGGGATTAAATGCCGCTGAGTTGGGTGAAATACATTTAGACAATGTCTTAGTGGATGAATCGGCCATGCTGGGTGGTTCGAAAGGCCTCAATTATCCAGAATTTATTGCCTACAGCAAGCTGGGTTGGTGTTCATTAGCTGTTGGTTGTTGTCAGGCGGTGCTGGATTATGTCATTCCATACACAAATGACCGTTATGCTTTCGGAGAACCCATCAGCCATCGCCAGGCGGTGGCATTTATGATTGCCGATATCAAAATTGAACTGGACAGTATGCGTATGCTCACTCAACGTGCAGCTTCGAGGGCAGAGCAAGGGTTGAAATTTGAGCGGGAAGCCTATTTAGCACATATTCTTTGCAGTGATAAAAGTATGCAGATCGGCAGTAACGGCGTTCAGCTCTTAGGTGGACACGGGTATATCCGTGATTTTCCGGTGGAGCGCTGGTACCGGGACTTAAGAGCGGTTTCTATTGGACTAAATGGAGTACATCTGTAAAATTAGAATAAAATGAATTTAGAAATTCCTGGAAAGTTTAAAGGGATACAAAATTTTGCCATCATGGCGGCCAAAACAATCTTCAGGCCGGTATCCAGAAAATATGATATCGAAGAACATGCCTATCCGGTTGAACTGGATTTGTTTGCTGCGGGATTAAAAGGCTTGAACGAAGGATCCGACGCTCCCGTTGGCGGAGCAGCTACAAAAAAAGCGGATGCGGATGATGGTGGTGTCCGGAATGGAGCCAACATGGCGAACTGTGTGAATATACAGGCGATGTGTTACGGCGATGTCGGATTGCTCTTATCCATTCCCGGACAGGGGTTGGGAAATGCCGCTATCAGTGCGGTGGCCAATCCGGAGCAGTTAAAGCGATTTTCCAATTCCTGGGCGGCCATGGCCATTACGGAGCCGAATTGCGGTTCCGATTCTTCTGCCATTACCACTTCGGCACGCAGGGAAGGAGACCATTATATTTTAAACGGAGAAAAGATTTATGTTACCGCTGGTGAGCGAAGCAATGCGGTGGTCGTCTGGGCCACTTTGGATAAATCAGTGGGCAAAGCGGCTATTAAATCTTTTGTGGTGGAAAAGGGAACACCCGGCATGGAATTGGTTCGGTTAGAAAAAAAATTAGGCATCCGTTCTTCTGATACGGCTGCCATCACCTTTACGGATTGTAAAGTACCGGCTGAAAATTTATTGGGTACGCCGGAAATAGATATAAAAAAAGGTTTTGGCGGCGTCATGGAAACATTTGACAACACCCGTCCTTTCGTGGCATCGATGGCAAATGGGGTTGCTGAAGCAGTTATCGAACGTACGAAAGAACTGTTAGGAGATAAAATCAAACTCGATTACAGAATGCCGGTAAATAATGTAAAAGCAGCGGAAGCGGAATTGTACAGAATGGAAGCTGAATACGAAGCTGCCCGTTTGTTGACACTGCGTGCCGCCTGGATGGCGGATAACCGCAAACCCAATTCATTGGAAGCATCCATCTGTAAGGCTAAAGCAGGCCGTGTGACCAATCAGATTGCATTAAAATGTATTGAGTTGTGCAGTTCACTGGGATATTCTTACAAAGAGCTGATAGAGAAGTGGGCCAGGGATTCGAAAATACTGGATATCTTTGAAGGAACGCAGCAGATTCAGCAGTTGATTATTGCCAGGAGGTTGCTGAACAAATCATCATCAGAACTTAAATAATTGGAATGGCTATAAAAGGTGTACGCGGGAATACGGTCAGTTTATCAGATTTAATCCTTAGATTGCCCGGCGCAGTAAAAGATTTACCAAAAATCCTGACAGCATTATACTACAACTTTACCATTAATCCGCAGTCGGAGATTTCCATCGGAGAAATTTTCAATAAAACCGTTTCCAGATATCCGAACCATACCTGTATATTATACCAGGATCAGAAATGGACATACAGGGAGTTTAATAACTGGGTCAACCGGCTAGCGAATCATTTTTTACACATTGGATTCAAAAAGGGCGATGTCGTTGCCGTTTTAGTGGAGAACAGGCCGGAAATACTGGCCATATCCATGGCTATGGCAAAGATTGGCGGCATTGCGGCATTGCTGAACACTGCTCAAAAACATAAACCACTGATACATAGTATCCGTCTTGCAAATCCGAAACTTATTTTAGTCGGAAGCGAATTAATCGATCATTTTCTGGAGATTAGAGATGAATTAAAAGAAACGGCTAACCAGGTACAGTTGGTTCCGCATCTCACTTTAAAGACACCTAAAATACCGGCCATTAATGAATTTGATATTCAGAGTTCAGCTTTCCCGCTGATTGAACCGAAGTTTAATCACAAGATCTATTCTAGAGATGCAGGCTTATACATTTATACATCCGGCACCACCGGCTTGCCAAAGGCTTCCATTATAAGTCATGGCAGATGGATTAAAGGATACAGCGCATTCGGACTGACATCCTTTCGTTTATCGCCGGAGGATATCCTATATGTACCCCTGCCATTCTATCATGCGACGGCTATGGTGGTTTGCTGGACTTCCGTTGTGGCAGGTGGTGCAGCCATTGTCATTAAGAATAAATTTAGCGTAAAAGATTTTTGGCATGACATTGACCACTATAAAGCCACAGGTTTCGGATATGTCGGAGAGATTTGCAAGTATCTGTTGAATGCACCTGTTCATCCGTTGGAAAAGCATAATACACTGACCAGGATGATTGGAAACGGGTTGCGTCCTGAAATCTGGAAAACATTTAAAAACAGGTTTGAAATAGAGCAGATATGTGAATTTTATGCTTCCAGTGAAGGAAATATCGCCTTTTTCAATGTATTTAATATTGATGAGACAATGGGCTTTTCTATCACCAGTTATGCCATCGTAGAATATGATCAGGAAAATGATCAGCCGGTTTTAGACCGCAAAGGTTATATGAAAAAGGTGAATACCCATCAAACGGGTTTGTTGCTTGGAGAAATAAATGAGCGCTATCCGTTTGACGGATATACCGAAAGGGATAAAACGGAAAAATCCATTTTAAGAAACGTTTTCAAAAAAGGAGATGCCTGGTTCAATACAGGAGACATGGTGAGGGATATGGGATATTTTCATACTCAATTTGTGGACAGACTGGGAGATACGTTCCGGTGGAAAGGAGAGAATGTATCTACCGGTGAGGTGGAAGGAATTGTCAATCAGTTTACGGGAATTGAAGAAAGTATCGTTTATGGGGTAGAAATCCCGGATAACAGCGGCAGAGCAGGGATGGTCAATATTATACTGAAAAATGATGCCGGTATGTTTGATCTGGATGCATTTTATCAATACCTGAATGAAGAACTGCCGACATATGCGGTACCTCTCTTTATCAGATTTTCCAGGCATTCTGATGTCACCACCACTTTCAAGCATCAAAAATATAAATTAAAGAAAGAGGGGTATGATTGTGCAGTCATCGGTGATGAGGTGTATGTACTGATGGACAAAAGATATACGGCTGTTTCCATAGAACTGAGGGATGCCATTAACAGCGGCCAGTATCGTTTCTGATTCTTACATGAACCCTTTAGATAAAAAAACCGCAGATTTCATCTGCGGTTTATCAATAATGTCAATATGGAGCGTTTATTTTGACAACATGAGTTTGTTAACATATACTTTATCATTGGTTTCCAGGCGATAGAAGTAAGTTCCGGACGGTTGATTGGCTCCGTTAAACTGGAAGGTATATTCATTGCCTGATTCTGTATTTCCTTCAAATAATCTTTCTACCTCCTGTCCGGCAATGTTAAAGATGGCCAGTTTTGCTTTTCCATCGCCTGATGCTGTGAAACGGATAGTTGCAACATCATTAAACGGGTTAGGATACGCTGCCATCTCAACGGATTTCTCTATAGATTTTACCTCTTCCTGTACAGGTGCAGCTAATCGGGAACTGGTAATAGCGGCAAACGCTTCAGGTTCTTCTGAACAGGATAAACAGTTGGTATTCCAGTTCCAGGTCACATGTTCGTCGGAATTTACAGTCTTTCCTACAAACTGACCTGTTAATCTCGTCGGAGCATCAGCAGTGGCCTTTTGTACAACTATTTCTCCTGTCAGTGTGTAAGCGTTACCGTTAAATTGTGCACCCGGACCGAATGTAAATTCAACGGCACCGGATTTATCTTTTACATAAAACGTCACCTTGTTTTGAGCAAGGTTTGTTTTAGTGTTTTTTTCAAACTTTACAGCTTTAACTACGGTAATCTCCGAACATGTCGGAAAATCGGTTGTCGATCCTTCTTTAGCGGTATATTGCACGGCATAGATTCTTGGCTGCGTGAAGGTTACTATTGAATTCCGGCCCAGGGAAATGGTACCGTAAATGGAATCTGTCAGGGTAACGGTCGCATTGTCAGCTACGGTTACATTTTTTTTACTGGTTCCGAATGGATTCGCTAAAATGACCGGTAAGGTTACGACTGCAGCTGCGGTTATTTTATTAGTAACGGCACTTCCTCCGACAACATTAATTACCGGGGCTTTTACAAATGTGGTTTGAGCCATTACAACGCTGCTTCTGTCCAAAATAGCTTTTGCACCCGTTTTAGAAACGGCAATACCGCCATTCTGAACAGTATTTCGCTTCAAAGTAACAGCATCGATACCTACAATGGTATAGGCATTTGTTGTGACGGTCTTATCAAAGGATACTGTTTCAAATGCTTCGGCTGTGCAGCCGTATTGATTGGTTGCCAGCACGGAATACAAACCGTTTACAGCATTAATGGTTGCCGTATGTTCCCCGCTGTTCCATAAGAAAGAGGAGGTTTCATCATCTGAACCGGCCGTCAGTATTTTAAAATCTCCCTGACAGTTTGTTGGAATATCTGCACTTGTTATTGTTGCGGTTGGAATGCTTCCTTCTATGGTTACGATTGCAGTACAAGATGATGTCGCATCGCCGTTAGATACCGTGAGTGTCACTTCATTTGCACCGATAGTAGAGCAATCGAAATAGGAGTTGGATACTTCCGCATCCGTATATCCAAAGGAACCGCCGTCAACATCCAGTGCTGATATGGTTACATTACCATTGGCTAAAGCAACACTTATATCCTGACAAACCGCTGACATGGGGTACGGATTTACGGTTACCGTTGCATCGCAGGGAGATGCATTTCCGGATGGGTCAGTTGCATTAAGTGTAACAACATTTTCCCCTAAATTATTTACATCAAATGCTGTTTGTGAGGCTTCCAGTAAAAATGAACAGTTGTCATAAGTACCGCCATCAATATCTGCCGCAGTAATAGAGGCATTCCCGTCCTGGTCAAGTTCGATGGTGATATCCTGGCAAACCGCATTTGGTGGCAGTATATCTATCACCTGAATCAATGCTTCACAGGTTGATGTATTTCCACTCATATCTATATAGGTTACAGTAACATAGTTATCACCGATATCATCACAGGTGAAATCTGTTTTGCTGGACGTAATATCCGCCAGACATCCTTCTTCAGAGCCTCCGTCCAAATAAAATGGGTTCACATAATAGGTGCCGTCTTCCAGCAAATCAGCTATAAAGCTCAGGCAATTTGGGTTGGCAGGTGCCAGATTGTCTTCAACAGTAACGGCAGATTCACAAGTCGATGAATTTCCGGATGCATCCGTAACGGTTAATACCACTGTATGCGGATTATCGAATAATTCACTGCAGGTAAATTCTGTCATCGAAGCATCATAACTTACTATGACATCGTCATCGGTTGAACCGTCGTCCAGGTCTTGTCCTGCAATGGCAGCATACCCCCAGGTATCTAACTGAACAGTGATGTTTTTACAAACTGCAGTTGGGGGTGTAACATCTTGCGCCATGACGGCTGCATAGATGAAGGTGAGAAATAAGGATAGAAAAAAGGGTCTCATGTTGCAAATATTTAAAGGGTTATCAATTATAGACATAACTACATAATTACTTAGTAATAAAATATTTAAATTTAGGTTTATTATGTTTCGCATTCCAACTGGATTGAAAATGCAAAAGGTTTACGTTTCAATATCAAATATATACCAATATTTTTATTTTCGCAACTTTTTTTATTTTTTTCAAAAAATAGTTTTAAAACCTGACTTTCAGCTTCATTAAAATGTAATGTATTTCATTGATTTCCTTTAGGTTTCGAGTGGCTGTTGCGTCCGTTTTTTCTAAATGGCTTTTTTTGAGAAAATTTCCGGACTTCTCTCTTTTGAGGAGCATATTCAGGAGCTTTTCCCAATTCAACCGGAACTGATTCCTTAGGAACCAGGTATTCCAGCAATTCTTCTATTTGTAACAATTTCTTTTGCTCAGCTTCACTTACCAGTGTTATGGCCTTACCTTCTGAAGCGGCTCTGGCGGTTCTGCCGATTCTGTGAACATAGTCTTCCCCGTCATGCGGTACATCATAATTGATGACCAGGTCTATGTCTTCTATGTCAATTCCTCTGGATAATATATCCGTTGCGACCAGTATTGGTGTCTTGTTATTTCTGAAATTCAATAATACCTGTTCTCTTTGACTTTGCTCCAGGTCAGAGTGAATTTCTTCATTGTGAATACCCGCTCTGATTAGTTCTCTGCTTAACTTCTTTACATTTTCCTTTTTGGAGCAAAAAACGACCACTTTCTTGTAAGCTTTATCTTTTAAAATCATTTTGATCAGCGGAATTTTCTGCGGTTCATAGATGATGTATGCCCTTTGTATTATTTTTTCAGGAGGTTTGGAAATGGAAATATTGATTTGTTCCGGATTTTTCAAAATCTTTAAACCCAGTTGCCTTATTTTTGGCGGCATAGTGGCTGAAAATAAAAGTGTCTGACGATTATCCGGCAGATAGGTGATGATCTTCATGATATCATCAAAGAAACCCATGTCGAGCATACGGTCAGCTTCATCCAAGATTAGGTGTTTCAGGCCTTTTGTTTTCACATATCCGGATGCCAGATGACTGATCATTCTTCCCGGGGTACAGATGACAAAATCTACTCCATGGGAAAGTGCTTTCTTTTCTGTTTCAAATGAAGATCCGTCGCCGCCGCCATAAACAGCAATAGAGCTGACAGGAGTAAAGTAAGAGAATGCTTCCAGGTTTTGTTCTATCTGAACAGCCAACTCACGGGTTGGAACGATGACCAATGCATTTATTTCGTCTTCATGTTTTTCCGCGGTAATCAATTCATGAATGATGGGCAGCAGAAATGCAGCCGTCTTGCCGGTGCCGGTTTGTGCAGAAGCGATTAAGTCTTTCCCTGCCTGTATGATAGGAATCACCTGTTCCTGAACAGGTGTGGCATAACGATAGTTCATGGCGTCAATTCCTTCCAGTAAGCGTGTATCAAATTCAAATTCTTTAAAGTCCAATTTTGCCGGTCGTTTAAGATTAAAAACACGAAGATACTCAAATAACCAGATTTAGTGAGAAATGTTTGATAAACAAATGCTGATACTGCTACCTGTTCCTGGGTTTCAATTTGTTGAACTCATAATCCTGCTTTGGTGCCAGTTGATTCGATCGGGTGGTTTGAAACAATTGATTCCTTTTCCGGAAGAGTTGTTTTCCGGTGTCAGCGGCGGCGGAATTCTCTCTTTTTACAAAAATTTCTTTTCCGGACTTATCAAACGGATTTCTGCCAGTGTTTTTAGGTACCAGTTCTGTATTTTCATTGAATAATTTGTGAGATAAAAACAACTCCCTTCTGGCAGAACGGGCTATAAGTCCCTGACTAGGGTTATAATACCCTTCAATCCCGTCAAATGATACATTTTCCACTTGTTCCAGTCTGAAGGTTTTGGAAACCTTAGTGGCGGTAGTCAGATTGATCTTATTTCTGTAGTCAAAATATTTTTTAACAATATTGCGGACGTAATTGAATGGTTCCTGTCCGCGGCAATAACCATACTTTACCACAGGATCATTGTAAAACCTGGGATTTGACTTATAGAGCATAAAATATTCGACAGAGCCATCCCATTTGTCTTTAGGATATCCGTTTTTTTCTGCCAGCCTGGCAGCATCTGCCACGTGTCCCGGACCGGCATTATAGGAGGCCAGGATGAATTTTATCCGTTGCGTAAAATCCGGAATCGAATTCCATATTTGTTCTAACTGCTTCAGGTAATCTGTTCCACCTTGGATGTTTTTTTCCGGTACATATACCTCACTGCTGTAAACACCGACCTGCCGGGCTGTTCCGGGCATCAGCTGCATCAGGCCCTGTGCACCGCACCACGACCTTGCATATGGGTTAAATTTGGATTCCTGATGTATGACAGCCGCTATCAGTCTCCAGTCCCAGTTTATTCTCCTGGCATAGCGCTGAATAATGGCATCGAAGTTTGAAATCATTCCCTGCTGTATGCCTGATTCTTCATCATATCCAGAGGCGATATTTTTATTTTCCTTGAAATATTTATCATACAATTCAGCAAATGCTTTTTCTCCCGACATATTTTTTAGCCATATATTCAGCTCATTCAACAATTCAGTTGAATTCTTCCGTACTGCCCAATGCAATTGCTGCTGCCTGCTGACCGTCGTATTGACATCAAGATTGGAAAAATAGGACTGGTTTACCAGAGCAATATCCTTATTGGCAATCGTATAATCGATTTCTCCGTTAGAAATGGCTTCCATGATTTCGTCTATGCTCCGGTCATCACTCAAAATACGCACATCAATGTTGATTCCTAACGTATCGGAAAGTTCTTTTAACTGATTGTAATACGCCGAGTTTTCAGGGACATATACAATCTTATCAGATAACTCTGATGGTGACTGTATCAGTGTGTCATGTTTAACCGTGCTGTCAACCGGGCTGATGATTCTTCCAGGTTTTCGCTGCACGATAACCTGTTCCACATTTCTATATCCGTTGGTTAATGCCACCTGCTGTTTTATCTTGTTGCTGACCAGTAATCCGTTTGCTATGATATCGCCTTTCCCTTCATTCAGTAAATTATAAGGGTCTTCATCTGCCTTTGTTATCACCAATTCCAGTTTAACATCCAAGGCATCTGCAAATTTCCGGATCAATTCATACTCAAAACCTAAACGCTGGCCCTTATAGAAAAAATAACTGATCGAGTTATACTCCATAATGACACGCAGTACTCCACGCTCCTTTATTTCGCTTATGTCAACATCAACAGTCGGTTCTGTAACTGTATTTTTACGAATCTGATAATCGGCCAGCCATCTTACTGCAAAAAAGGCGAGAATAGTAAAAAGAGTAAGCAATATCCAATTGCGGGTAGTGTTCAAGAGAATTAAAATGAAATGGTGTTAGCGATGGTGCATTTTTGTCTGAGCGTGTCTTTTTCCGCAGCAAACGGGTAACATTTAATCGTTACCTTTTTCATATTGGATGACAATATAGCATTTGGATTGGCTGCCTGTGTGATTTTTTTCTCAAATTCATAAACGGAACTGTAAGATACTGAACCAAACAACTGATCCAGTGAAAAAGGAAGCAGGGTTTCTGAACTTTTTTTAGACTCTTTGGTGAAATCACCCGATTTTCCAATGATCGATTTGGAATCAATTTCTTCATTTCGAATCAACTGATTTCCCTTCCATTGAAAATAAACAATATCCGGTTTCCTGTCTGTTGCCGTATCATCCTCGAACAATCTGTTCATGGCACTGTTCAGCGCATCCATATTTTTGAAATTGAAAGACAGACCAAATTTATTGTTTATGGTATCTTCTACGGTTTTCACACTGCTGATGCCTTCAATCTTTATTAACTTTCTTCTGGTGAATTCAAAATTATTGCTCAGCTTCTCATTGGATGATCTTTTAGCACGCGGGTTTTTGTCGGAATTATCATCTGATTTTCCATTTTCAAACATAGACATCATTGATTTGAGGTCACCCAGGCTAACGGTAAAGGAAAAGTTGCCGGAACCATCTTTCTTAAAATACAGATTTTCCTGCAGGTCAAAACAGGCGCTGCAGCCAAATACACTGAGCAGCAGAATCGACAATTTTAGCAGACGGTTTTGCATGTTAAAAAAGAATTTTCTCAAATATGCGAATTGTAGAGAGAATATTCAATTTTTTTATCGTAAATTTTGTTATGATAAGACCAAACGGATCGCTGTATGGATGAGATTTTAGATGAAAAAACCTACGAGACAAGAGTGGTGCAATATGCACCTTTTTCATTGCGGACTGCTGCACTCTTGGCAGATATCCTTCTCTTTATTATGCTGTCCTGTGGTATTTACCTGCTATACAGCGAATCGCCGGACTATTGGACTTTTGTTACAATCAACTGGTGGAAAATCGGACTGTCGGTTTCTTTGTATTTCCTGTATTTTGAAGGGAGTGAAAGCCAGGGTACATTAGGTAAACAAATTCTTCAGATCCGGGTTCTGAAAGAAAATAAACTGGATATAAATTTCACGGATGCCGCTAAACATTATATCCTTTCCCTTCTTTTATTTTTCGGCTATTTTCTTCTGCTCACGAATGACAAATACCAGACACTGGCAGATAAATTATGCCATATTACCATCATCAGAAAGTAAGGCAGTTTTTTACTGTTTGGATGGAAGGGGTTGTAAATTCACCGACTTATAGACCGGCTTTTTCACAGTCGTCTTAATGGCAATGGTTGAAGCAGCAAAGCCTTCTTTCGAAATTTCAAACGTATAGTTTGAGTTTGTATCCAGCAGCAAAAATAGTCTTTGGGAATAGCTGTTTTCTGAAAGCAGCGTATCCTCTTTTTTAACCGTTACCTTGATTTCTTCTGCAGGTTTACCGTCGCACAATAAGTTCAGTTCGAGCGGCACATCGAGGTATTCGAAGCTGTAAATATCATCACTTCCTTCCCCTCCGATACGGTTAGAGGAGAAAAAGCCTTTTTCATAATTGCCGTCCAGAAAAAATCCAAAGTCGTCGGTAGCACCGTTGAATGGCTTTCCGATGTTTTCCGGCTTTCCGAACTCACCCAGCTTATTGGGTGCACATTTAAAGATATCCATGCCGCCATAACCCGGCAGTCCGTTCGATGAAAAGTACAGGGTGCCGTCAGCATGTATGAACGGATAGCGTTCGTCCCCGGGCGTGTTGATGTTTTTTCCCGCATTTTTTGGCTTACTCCATTTACCGTTCTGACAGGTGGAATAATAAATATCCTTTCCCCCATAACCGCCGCCTCTGTCGGAGGTGAAAAACAAGATGTCACCGGAACGGTTGATGCTCGGGAAGGCGCAGGAATATTCGACATCATTCAGTTCGAGTTCTTTGATGTCTTTCCAGCTATCGCCGCTTTTTTTAGCGGAAAATATCTTTAATGTCACATCGCCCTTTTTGTTGGTGATGGCATCGCCGTACTGGAAATTATTTTTGGTGAAATAGATAATGTCTTTTGTGGTGTCCACACAGGCCGGCCCGCTGTTGTAATTTTTCGTGTTAACGGTACCCTTTAAAGGTGCAATGGAAATGACCGAATCATTCAGGAGTTTGGCAATAAAAACTTCCTGAAAACCGCTGCCGGAGGTGCCGTTGATTTTTCCCTGACGGGTGCTTGTGAAAAGCAGGCCGTCTTCGTATGGAACTGCACAGAAATCCGATCCTGAGGAGTTCAATTGTTTACTGTTTTTATAGGCTATCTTCCGTTCCGTCAGTATGCCCGTACCTGATTTTTCGCAGGATTGTAATAATGTCCGCGCTACAACCGTATCGCTGTCGGGTTTCAGTGCCAAATATTTTTTTAGCCAAATTTTAGCTTCACTGTATTTCTCATTGGTCATCAGCAACTGACCGTAATACAGAAAAGATTTGGGGATGGCATTTTTGTCCGCTACAACCAGTGCGAAATAGTGTTCCGCATTTTCATAATCATTGATTTTACGGTAGCATTCAGCGATTTTCCGGATAGCGCGTATATTGCCTTTGTCGGCTATGGGCTTATATAATTCAGCAGCCTGCGCATATTTGTAATCAGCAAACAGCTTATCCGCTTTGTCCATCTGGGCAAAAAGGGGATAGGTAAACAGACAAAAGATAACAGCCGTTAATACTTTGCTGAAGTTTTGTAATATGCGGATAGAAGATTGCTGCTCCATTAAATGTCTTCCAGTTTCAGTAACTCATCAAATTCTATGCCCTTCTCCGTCCGTTTGAGTGTGCAACACTCGATGTCCTTATCGTGTTCGAAATATAGGATATGATCGTTCTCGTAAGCCTTTTCAAGAAAAATAGATTTTTCCTTTAACGTGTCCATCGGGCGGATGTCGTAGGCCATAATATAGGGCAACCGTATATGATGGTGGGATGGAATCAAATCCGCACAGTAGGAGATGGTCTGTTTTTTCTTGTAGATATGGCATAGCATCATGGACTCCGTATGTCCGAAGACATATTCTATTTCCATGTTTTCCATGGCCAGTTCTTCATTTTCGGTGAATTTCAGTTTTCCGGAATTGAAGATGGTGGTCAGGTACTCTTTAAGGTAAGACGCTTTTTCACGCGCATTCGGATTCAGTGCGGATTTCCATTGTATATAGGACGACCAGTGCGTGGCATTCGGGAAGCGGAGCGTAGGTTTACCGCTGCCGTCATCTTTCAATGCACCGATGCAATGGTCGAAATGAAGATGTGTCAGGAATACATCGGTGATATCCGTAGGAGCATAGCCGTGTCTTTTCAGTGATTTTTCAAGTGTGTCATCGCCGAACGGCTGGTACCGACTGCGGTACGTTTCGTCCACAAAATCACCCATGCCGGTATCGATGAGTACAAGCCGGTTATTGTCTTCCACCATCAGGCAACGCATGGCCCAGGTGCACATATTGTTTTCATCGGGTGGGTTCAGTTTATGCCAGATGGTTTTCGGTACGACGCCGAACATCGCGCCTCCGTCGAGTTTAAAATAACCGGTATCAATCGTAAACAGTTTCATAGGTACAAAGATAGTAAGATACATGAATTTGTTCTACACCATAGAAAAACAGGTCACTACATCGTACTAATTACTTCATAAATCCTTCTTTGGGCGGTAAAGCTGTCACCGAACTGCACCACTACATCTTGTCGCAGGCGAAGGGCGTGTCTGTCAAGATAGTACTGCAATTTTTCCATGGATTCAGCACTGTACTGGATGACATACTGTTCGGCATTGTCAGAGCCGGACTCGGTTTGTTTAAGCATCTGACAAGATACAAAGCAGCCTGTTTGCATCACGTCGTTCAGGTGTTTCTGCTGCATGAATTTCAACCACGCGGCCGATGCCGTCTGCTGTATGGTAATGTAAACAGAATAAATTATCATGCCCGTAAAGTTAGATAATATTGCAAATCTATTAATCTCCCTGATTCCAGCTTAGCCGGCCTGACTTCGACCGGAAATGGGCATATTTATTTTTATCCTGTTAAAAGGATTTGATTTCTCAGGTTCATTTAATCCACTCGGCATAAGAACTGCTGGTTTCATATAATTTAAGCTTGGACAGTTGCATCTCTTCCGATAGTATGGCATTCAATTCATTTTTGAAATAGAGTATTATATTCTCCGCGCTGGGTTCGAAATCCCATATAATCAGGTTCTCTGCCTCACTAAAAGCTGGATTTTCGTCCATATATTCCTTTGACAATACCAGTTTATGGTCGTATCTATGAACAATGGTATCACTGACTATCTTTTTCAAATCCTTAAAATCAACGATAAATCCCGTTTCTTTCAGGTATGCATTATCATCAGAATGGGCGGTCACCGTAACTTCTAATACGTAGGAATGTCCGTGAATATGCTTACAGGGGCCATCATATCCATGTATGGCATGCGCCATTTCAAAATGAAATATCTTGGTAACGAATAACATGTTTTTCTTATTGCTGCTGCAAAAATACTACAAAGACGTTTAATTTCCGGAAAAATGTATTTTCATTGAAAATAAAATTTAAACTTCATAAAAAAACGGAGTTATCTCGAACTCCGTTTCTGCTACATATGTTAAAAATGGTTTTTGCAGATCAATTGATTTTTACATATTTAACCACAGCCTGCTCTTTTACAAAAGCATATTTCTTGGTGCTGATGGTTTCGATGATAAAGTTCCACGGACATACTTCCAGAATAGCGGTAGCATTGCCGCCTGTGGTACCTAATCCGGAAATATCAGATGCGCTGATGGTCACGGAAGATGCGCCGCCGCCCACTCGTTTTAAGATTTGTTTGCTGCCATTCAACAACAACACATAAACAGAGTCTGCACTGCTGATTTTACCGGTTAACGAAATAGTCAGGTCGGCAGAAGAAGAGACTGTTTCCGGTAAATCTGCTTTTCCGCTATAATTGGGGAACGCAGTGGTATGATTGTAGGAAATCGAAGGAACATCTCCATTTCCGGCCACAGACCAGTTGCTGCCGGAGCCGAAGTCAAGATCCAGGCTTGGAGAGGTATAGTCAAACGCCAGTTTGGTATACGTGTTATTAGATAACTTGTCCAGGGGGTTGGTATTTACACTTACGGCACCGCCATCCAGGAAGACACCTGAAGAGAAATCATTGCTGAAGGCTGCAACGGCAGTTTCTGCATCAACATCCACAACCGGCAAGGAAATAGGAGGTTTGGGATTGATAAACTTATTTGGATCGTAAGAAAAACTGGTTCTTAAAGATACCAATGTTCCTTTTACATCACCGGAGAAAGAAGGTGATGGAGCTGATGGTACACCGGTGTCTGTACTGCTGGATAATTTAGAACATCCGGATGTTGCCAATGCAACCATCAATAAAACGTAGCTGAGAGTTTTTACTGTGCGCATATAATTTTGATTTTTGACAAATGTAACACCTGTCTGTAGAAATGGAAATACGTAATTGGGAGTATCTTAACCTGCGTGCCAGTACGTAGGCGTTAAATCAATTTTTTATCCAGGGCATATTTTATTAAGCCTACAATCGTTTTGGTGTTGAATTTGCGAATCATATTCTTGCGATGGGTTTCCACTGTCCGTTCGCTGATAAATAATTTATCTGCAATTTCTGCATTATTCAGTTCGAGTACGATGAGTTTCAGAATCTCCAGTTCTCTGTCTGTAAGCCTGGGCTGATGTTCCGGTTTGGATGATTTGGAATAGGCATTCTTCGCCATCTCTTCCGATACATCATCACTGAAATGCATTTTTCCCGAGGCTACTTTACGTATAGCCTCTATCAGTTCCAGATTACCTACGTTTTTCAAAAGATAACCGGAAATTCCGGCCTCCAGCATTTTATTGATTTCATTTATACCCCCAAACATGGACAAGGCGATGACATTCGTTTGCGGTAAAAGCTGTTTAATTCTTTTTGTCAGTTCATAACCGTCCATATCCGGCATACTGATGTCCGTCAGAACAATGTCGGGTTGTAATGTCTCAATTTCATCCAGTAGACCATTCCCGTTGGTGAAGGTCTTCAGAATTTCGATATCATCATACGTGGTGAGTAATGCTGACAATCCGTCAATCAGCATTTGGTGGTCATCAATCAGTATCAGTCGGATGCTTTTCATTGGTGTTAAGATAATGGAATTTCTATTATAATGGTAGTGCCGTTTTGCGGGGAGGAGTCAATATCCAAAGTTCCTTTCAGGTATTCAGTTCTCAGTAAGATGTTTTTTAATCCAATTCCGCCTTTTCTTTTGGCTTCCATTACATCAAAACCTTTGCCATTATCTTCTATAAGCAGGGAGATTTCATGTTCATCGGCTGTTAGCTGAAGCATTATTTTAGTGGAACCGGAATATTTCAAGGCATTGCTGACGGCTTCCTGTATGATTCTGTATAGCATGAGCTTAGAAGTCTCCTCCAGCATGGATTCCATCCAGCCGATGCATTCCCATTCCAATTCTGTTTTCCCTGTCTGATTAAATTTAGAAACGAAATCGCCCACAGCCTTTTCCAGCCCTGACTGTTGCAGTAGATCCGGCACCATATTATGGGAAATGGAGCGAATTTCCCGGATGGATTCATCGAGCATGTTCATGGAGTTGTCTAAGCCTGACTTTTGGTCTGAAGAGGCTGAAAATGAGTTCGAGAGTGTATTAAGGTGGAGTTTTGTGGCCGTTAGTAATTGTCCGACACCGTCGTGTAATTCGCGCGCCAGCCGCTGCCGTTCGTTTTCTTCTGATTCAAGTATCGCCCTGGAGCGTTTTTCTGCCTCTTTTAGTAACTCGAGCTGCAGCCGTTTTTCTTGCTGTTGTTTATATCTGTTATAAATAAAATAAAATGCGAAAAGGGCGGATAATAATATCCCGATTAAGGAAATGGAAATATTTTTACGTTGAATCAGTTGCAGTTTCTGGCGGGTAATTTCATTTTCTTTCTTTTCACTCTCATACTTTGCCTCAAATTCTTCAATGTTTTTCAGCCGTTTTTCATCGAGTATCTTTTTTTGGATGGTATTGTACTGCTGCAATGCTTCATAGGCATTTTTATAGTCGCCGGTTGACTGATATACAGCTGCCTGCATGTTCAGCGCATTGGCCTTCAAATCTATAAAGTCCAGCACCGTTGCCGAATCAAAGGCAGATCTGAAATAATATAAAGCTTTGGGATAATCCTTCTTTGCAAAAAATAATTCCCCTAAATTATTAATGGAAATGGCTATGCCGGTTTTATCGTTCAGCTGTTGTCTTAATGCCAATGATTTCCTTAAATCACGTTCGGCCTCATCAAAGCGTTCGGTACGGGCGTAAATACCACTCAGATAATCCAGTGCGTATGCCATACCAAGCCGGTTGCTGGTACGTTTGTATATTTCGTATGCCTTTTTGTAGCTATACTCTGCACTGTCAATCTTGTTTTCAGCTTCATACACTAAACCGAGATTGTTATGAGAGGTTGCAACGATTTCCGGATTCACAGAAGCATTCATTATTCGTAAGGCTTCCGATAAAATCGTTTTAGACAAGTCGGGTTTGTTTTGTTTACGGTATAAGATGCCCAACTCATTATAGGTTCGGGCGATGCCGGAGTTATAATGGGCCGCTGAGAATAGTTTAAGGGCTTTTAAATAAAACCCCAGCGCCTCGTCATGTTTGCCTGCTAAATAAGTGGCAACTCCTTGAATCAGAATGGATTCTGCCACTAACGTGTCATTTCCGGTTGATTCAGCATCGGACTCGATTTGCCGAGCAAAGTCAATACTTTTTTTATAGTTGGAAAACTTGTAATGCTCGGCACTGTCCAACAGGGAATGCCTGGTCTCAGAATATAAGTTCAGGAAACCAATTAAGTAAAAAGAAGTAAAGAAAATCAGGTTTAAATAATTGCAGATTCTAATCATCAGGATGTATTACCTTGTATTATTTGTTAAAAATATTAAATTACAGTCGCATCTACGCCAACATACTGCAATTAATTATACATTTTGCAGTTAGTTTGGTATAATTATAGCGTTCTAAAAGATAGAAATAATATTTATTTTGATAAAAAAGTCAGGCATATTCATATTTTTCTTTTTTACCATTCAGGTGCTTCAGGCGCAGTCTGAGAAAGATCCTATAGTATTACCTAAAGTAATATTGTTAGGTGATACGCTTCCTGAAATTGTATTGGATCCGATAGAGATTAATGCGACACGACTGACAAAAGTAAACCTGCAGGATTGGGAAATGCGTTACTTGCGGAAGGTATACCCTTATGCCTTGCGGACGGCACGGCTGACCAAAAAAATAAATGATGATTTGCAGCAATGTAAAACAAAAAGGCAGCAAAAACGTTACCTGAATGAGTGCGAGAAAGTACTGAGAGGGGAATTTGAAGATAACCTGAAAAATCTGACCAGAAAGCAAGGGCAGTTCCTGATAAAACTGATACACAGGGAAACTGGACAGACGGTGTATGATTTACTGAAGGATTACAGAAGCGGCTGGAAAGCGTTTTGGTGGAATTTTGCCGGTAAATTTTTTCAGTTAAACTTAAAAGATACGTATGATCCTAAGGGTGATGACAAGGAAATTGAAAACTATATTGCCCGATTGGAGGAAATATATCAACAAGACGGAACCAAATACAAGATAGAAAATGAGCAATTCAATACACCAATTCCGGGTGAAAAACGCCCAAAATAAGGACGTAACCCTGAGTGATTACAAAGGGAAAGTCCTCCTGGTAGTAAATACCGCCTCCAAATGCGGGTTAACACCTCAGTATGATAAACTGGAGAAATTGTACAAAGAGTTTAAGAACGAAGGTTTCGAAGTTATCGGTTTTCCCTCCAATGATTTTGCAGGTCAGGAACCCTTATCTTCTGAAAAGGCGGAAGAGTTTTGCCAGATTAATTATGGCGTGACCTTTCCCATCATGGAGAAAATTCATGTCAAGAAAGGGGAGAACCAGCACGAGGTGTTTAAGTTTCTGGGAGACAATGCCCCTGGCGTCAAGCTTTTAACACACCCCAAATGGAACTTTCAGAAATACCTGATAGATAAAGATGGAAAAGTGGTGGATTATTTTATTCCAACCACCGACCCTGAATCCGATAAAATCAAAAATGAGATCCGAGAGTTATTGAAAAAGTAAGTATTTTCGATAATGAATGCTTTATTGGTTACCTTTTTCTCATTCCTGTTTACTGCAGGACTGTATGCCCAGAATGTATTTACAACAGAATGGATTCAGCTGATACCATCAGCAGCCATGCCAACAAATATAAAATGCAGAAATTCCAATAACAATCTGGATATTGTTCTATTCAGCGGTCGTTATTATGTTGCCTTCAGGACGGCACCAACTCATTTCGCTTCCAAAAAGACAACACTTTATATTATCAGTTCCACTGATTTTAAAACTTGGGTATATGAAAACTCCTACTCTGTAGGTGCCGATATGCGCGAACCGAGATTTGTTGTTTTCAAAGACCGTCTATTTTTTTATTTTTTTGAAGGCGGTACCAGACTATTTAAATTTGAACCTAAACATATCTGGGTAAGTATATTGTCGGACAATGGATGGAGTGAAAAGCAAAAGACAAATATGGACGGATTTGTGAACTGGCGCTTTCGTGTACAGTCCGGCAAACTTTATCTATCTGCCTATTACGGAGTAAATCTATATACTAATGAACATCAGGCTAATCTGCGATTGTTTACATCAGAAAACGGGATATATTTTACTCCGATAAGCGAACAAGCTCAAATAGCCACGCAAGGAGCGGAGGAGGGTGAGTTCATTTTTGACCATTCAGGAAATTTATGGGCTACTGTCCGGCTGGAAGGGTCGGGTTCCTATTTATGTTATGCTTCGAAGGATTCTATAGATAGATGGAAGGTTAAATTTTCCAAGCTAAAATACGACAGCGCACTGTTGTTTGAGTACGGAGATGCTATTTACCTGATTTCCCGAAGGCATCTTAAAGGCGATGCTACTAAGGTGGAAATTCCGGATGATAAACAACGGATGCAAAATCTCATCCGTTATTCCTTTTCAAAGAAAGTGACCGCCTTATTCAGGATAAATAAGGAAAAAATGGAAATTGAGCATATCATTGATTTTCCGTCTACCGGTGATACTGCATTTCCGGGAATCGCCCCACGTGATGAAAATTCCTTCTATCTGTTGAATTATTCTTCCGATATCCATAAACGCGATAAAATATGGATTGGCGGACAGCTGGGTAAAACCTATATCTATCAGACAGTCTTACATTTTTCTAAGTAATGGCCAGTCTTACGGTAGACTATCAATATTTTACCTAATTTTGTTTTCAATTTCTATATGAGCAAATTAGACATACTCGTTTTTGCAGCCCATCCGGATGATGTGGAACTGGCGTGCAGTGGTACCGTACTGAAACATATCAGCCAGGGGTACAAAGTCGGCATAATTGATTTGAGCAGAGGTGAGCTGGGAACCAGGGGGACGGAAGAAATCCGGGCGGAAGAATCAAAGAAGGCGACTGAAATATTAGGTATTCAGGTTCGGGAAAATTTGGGATTCAGGGATGGATTTTTTGAGATTGACGAAGCGCATTTGTTAAAAGTGGTGGAAATCATCCGGAAATACCAGCCGGAGATTATTCTGGCCAATGCGAAATCTGACCGCCATCCCGACCACCCTCGAGGTGGGGACCTGGTATCCAGAGCCAATTTTTTGAGTGGTCTAATTAAAATTGCCACCAGTTTTGAAAATCAGCAGCAGACAGCCTGGAGAGCGAAAGCCGTCTACCGCTATGTACAGGATAATTTTATCCAGCCTGATTTGGTGGTGGATATCACCGGATTTGAAACAAAAAAAATGGAGGCTATAAAGGCTTTTAAATCACAGTTTTACGATCCAAACTCTACAGAACCGCAGACACCCATTTCCAGGGAAGATTTTCTGGATTTTGTCATGGGCAGAGCTAAACAGTATGGAAGGCCAATTGGTGTTTCTTATGGCGAAGGATTTACAGTTGAACGTTATATAGGTTTAGATAACCTGTTCGCTGTAAAATAGTTACCACACTTTACTTATATCTTCACACCAGGATCTGACCAGGGCGTCTTCTTCTTTTCCCACAAATCCTTTTCCGGTAAGCATATCATAGCACGTTAACAAATCATCCAGCATATTTTCTTTACCACCTTTGATATTTAACGACGATAACTCATTGCAAATCTTCGAGTTATTAAGGTATCCTGGAATTTCGTCTTCAAAATCCTTCAATAAATTATGTTGGTTGCGTTCCTGCCAGACCGTAGCTTCATGAAAGAGGATACTCCAGCCGTTTGCCCATGCAATACGCTGCGCCACATAGCTTCTCCAGATATCCGTCATACGGAAGCTGCAATAGGCAGGAAGGTACAATAATGGGAATGCTTCTTTGTACCAGTAAGTGTTCTGACTGTTAAACGGGCTCCAGGCGCCGACTCCCAAAGCAATATTCATTCCTTTATTAAAATCCAGTGGCAGAGGATAGGTAAGCCTATAAACGGCATCTACATCCGGGTTTTCGTCTGCCAGTCCCTGCTGAATAGGACACAGAATATCCCTAATCTCAAAATCGGAGAGGGGTTTGCTGGGTTTTTGAAGTTCTTCCAATGGCAATCCTCTAGGCCATATAAATTTGTCGTTGAAATAGTTATATACATTTACCCAACCCTGAGCTTTAATGTCGTGTGCCTTAACTGTTCTTGATTTTTCATTCCAGAATTCAGCCCTTGGCAGGTTATCATCGTCCGTTTCAACGATTTCGTCCGTTCCATTTTGGAGTGCAATGATATAACCAATATTTTTTCTGGCATAATGTCTTGTAGGACAAATTTTTGCAAAGGATGAATCAAGTGTTAACTGGCGATCAACCGACCAAAAATCACAGCCATTGATGTTAAAGGTATCCGGAGATTTAGTATCTCCAATCATGATAAAGTCAATATTTCGTTCATTACAATCTTTGGCGTAGGTATGTAAAACTTCAAGCGTATCTGATGCGATGGATGTAATAACAAGTGATTTTTTTGACATAGTATATTAAATTTCAATAATTATATAAAATTTATAAAGTGTTTCTATAGAATAGGAGTATTACCTTTCAGTCGTTCCCAAAAATAATACAATAAGGTATTGCGGGCATTTTTTACAGCCGATGGTGAAACCCGCGGGGATGGAGCCTGATAATGAATCGGAACTTCAGCGATACGGTGTTTTCGCAACAGGTATTTTACTTCCGTCTGATAGAAATGAGCCTTTGATTTCAGCGGATATTGCAATAATTTACCGATGATATCTCTGTGGAAACCTTGGAAACCGCTGGTCATATCGTATAACTTTGTGCCTAACAACAAGTTAGCCAATACAGTTCCCATTTTTGACAGCATCCTTCGGTTGAACGGAGAGTCGCCCATAGAACCGTCTTTGATAAACCTGGATCCAAAAGCGCATTCATTTCCTTCGTTCAGAACCCTCAGATACATCGGGATAGCTCTTGGATCGTGTGAAAGGCCAGCATCCATCTCAATGATGATATCATGTCCATTGGCGTATGCAACCCGGAATCCCGCCAGATACGCATCCACGACATTTCTGTTGTCCGGTGCCCAAACCACCTCAAAACGGGGGTCCTTCTGTGCCAAATCCTGCGCAAGTTCCAGTGTTTTGTCTTTAGAGGCATTATCAATCACAAAATAGATTTTACCCGTTCCGATAACGTCCATTACACGAGTCAGTAAGTTGACAAAAGGTTCAAAATCCTGCTCCTCGTTGGCCATAGGTATGGTAGCTGCCCAATTGGTATATAAGTACATGTGTTTACGCTGTATTAAATCGCTAAAGATAGCTGAAAAGCGCTAAAAAAAGAATTTTCAGGTTTTTATTAAACTTTACATAAAATGGCATATATTTTGCAATTTTGATGATAAAAAAACGTTTAATGAGACTCAGGCAATTACTTTTAATTTTTTCAATTTTTCTTTTCTTTTCAGTTCCGGCACAACCCAAAGTTTCTATAACATTTCAAATCAAAGGGATGCAAGACGGTTTTTGCAAAATTGTCGGCATGTTGGGCAATAATAATTATTTGGTGGATACAGTGCCTGCCAAGAGCGGAAAGGCAACATACACAAGAAATGAGTTGCTTCCTGGTGGTTTGTATTATTTTGTTTTCCCTGATCAAAAAAGTTTCATACAGTTTTTAGTCGATAAAGAGCAGCAATTTTCTTTGCAAACGGATACAGCTGATTTAATTGGGCAAATGAAGATTAACGGGAGCGTAGACAACCTACTTTTTTATGATAATCAACAATTTGAGGCCTCTCATCGTAAACGGTTTGACTCCATCGATAATGCTTTGAAATTTTTAGCACCTGATAATCAGTTTTTTATATCCTTAAATTTAAAGAAGGATGCTTTGATAAAAGATAGAAAAGAGTATTTACAGTCCATTTCAACTAAATATCCGCATGCATTTTTCACCTATTTTAAAATGTCTGGTCAAAATCCGGCTTTACAATTCCCCAAAAAGGCAAATGGAATACTGGATACGGCCTTACAGGTGCAGCTTTATAGAGATGATTTTTGGAACAATACCGATGTTTCAGATGAGAAATTGCTCAGAACGCCTGTAATTGCCAATAAATTAAAGACTTATATCACGCAATTACTCCCTCAAAATCCTGATTCTATCCTTAAATATGCCGTGCCATTAATTGAAAAATCAAAGAAATGCCCGGAATGTTTCAAATTCATTGTCAACTGGATTTCCATACAGTACGAGAAACCGAGTATCATGGGGGATGAAAAGATACTGGTTTACATGGCGGATAATTATTTTACCGATGCTATTGCCGGTCCATGGTTTAAAGATAATCCGTATGAACTGACTAAAATCCGATTAAAAGTAAACTCTATGCGGCCAAGTATGACAGGAAGCATCGGCCAGGATTTGATGTGTAAAAACCTGAATGGACACAATGAGAGTTTATACAAGCTGAACACCCCTGTAAAAGTTGCATTTCTATATTCTCCTGATTGCAGCCACTGTCAGGAAGAAGCCCCAAAGTTGCATGCATTATTAGACAAATGGAAAGATAAAGTATCGGTTTATGCCCTTTCATTGGATGACGATGAAGCCAAATGGCGACAGTTTGTAGAGAAGTATCGTACCCATAATTTCCATAATGTTATTGACCCTAAGCGAGAAAGCCAGTATCATAAAAAGTACCACATAGATGTTACGCCAGAAATTTATGTTTTGGACAGAAATAATAGGATTGTCGGAAAAGATTTACATCCTGAACAGCTCGAAGAAGTGTTCAATCAGATTCTGAATAAGAAGCAGTGATGATTCTAAGTTATACTGATTCAATAGAATACCTTATAAATTAGTTTGTCATTTGTCCTATAATTTATATTATGTTAAATAGTATTTACGGATAAAACATCATTCAGTCAGGTAACCATTATCTTAAATATCTATCCTACTCAACTGGATAAATATATTCAACCCTATACAGTTGATTTGGCGGAAATTCGACAGGCGAACTATAATCCAGCATTTTAGTAGAAACCCGTTGTTTTGAATCAAATGTATAATCATAAACATAACCAGGCAAAGTACCTGGGGTTAGATTTAGCTGTACAAGCAAATTTTCCGACGTATTAAAGGTACAGCCTGCCAATTCCAGATTCATCGTTTGAAATTCACTGGAAATCAGATTAAACATAGTAACCAGTATAAAATTGTTAATTCCGGGTTGATTCCGGAATACCGTATAACTTGCAGAAACTTGAATCGTATCATTACCATATGGGGGTAAAAATCTGGGGAGTAATAACTTATAATTTGCAATAGAGTTAACCATATAGTTAAAATCAAAAATCTGGGTACCTGAAAAGTAGTTAACTTGTTGCATTTGATTCGAGGAATTATACAGGTAGGTCCTGTCTGAACTTACTGTAAGATATTCAAGACTGTAAGTCATGATTCTGTTGATTAAACGATTGTTTCCTGTAGTAAAGATTGTAACCAGGTTATGAACGGAGTCCGTTCCGTTAAATATGACCTGGTTGACCAAAATAGAATCGCTGAAATAGATGTAGAGATGTTTTACATACTGATTTCCATTTATTCGGGTTATTTCACTTTTTAACAAACCACTGCTGTCATCATACAAATAATCTGTTTTACCGATAAAAGAATCATTGACATAATAATTTGCCGTCATGAACCGATTAGTGGCATTTGTGCCCCCCTTTTTACAGGCTGAAATGCTAATTGCTGCCAAAAAGAAGAGAATAATTTTTTTCATATAATTATATTTATATGTTTTGATTAAACCGGCGGTACTGATCATAGGCGTAAAAACTAAGGTACTCACCTGCTTCAATTCTTTTTTGAATGTCTCGCCAGTATTTCGGGTCGAAAATTTCGTGGTGTTCCGCTAAAAAGATTTCCCCGATTGGTCCTTCCGGAGCCATAAAAGCTTTAAACTCCTCCGGAAAGATGTCGTTCGGCTCTGCCGTAATCATTTCAAAATTGCTTCTCGTATCATCCTCGTTATTCATGTCCGGGAGTCTTCTGAAACGACAGTCCGTCACTTTGGCAATCTCATCGTAATCGTAGAAGATGACACGTCCGTGCCGGGTGACTCCGAAATTCTTCAGTAACAGGTCGCCCGGAAAAATATTGGCAGCTGCCAGTTCCTTTACACAAAATCCGTAATCGAGTATGACCCGGCAGGCATCAATCGGATTGGCATGCTGCAAATATAAATTGAGCGGTGACATCCTGCGTTCAATATAAACGTGTTTTATAATCACCTTATCCCCTTTAAATTCTACCGACTCTTTACACGAATCCTGCAGTTCCTGTATCAGTTCAAAGGTGAATAAATGCCTTGGAAATTCTAAGTTTTCAAAAAGATGCGCATAAGCCATTCTTCCCACCCTGTCATTTATCTCCACTTCTTCGTATTTCTTTATAACAAACTCCCGCGTACAATTTTTGGGTGCTTCGAACTTGTCACGGATGATTTTGAAGACGAAATTGTAATATTTCAGGGTAAATACCGCCATAACCATCCCCTTGATGCCGGGTGCAATGATGAATTTATCTTCATGGTTATGGATGTAATTCATCAAATCCCTGTATAAGATCGTTTTACCATGACGGTAATAGCCGATGGAGTCGTACAACTCTCCCACTGCTTTATGTGTCAACATCGACTTCAGGTAATCAATCAGCTGTGCCGGATATTTGGTATGAACAAAGAAGGAGGCCCTCGTAAAGCTGAAAATAATGCTGATTTCTGCCGGTGCGTAAATAACGGAGTCTGCAAAGATACCTTTTTCTTCATTCAGCAGCGGAATCACAACAGGCATCGACCAGTTCTTGTAAAATAACCTTCCTACTATAAAAGCGCCGCGGTTGCGGTAAAATACCGGTTTCAGGATTTCAATCCGGTCTAAAAACAAATTGGATTTCTGATGAATAATGGTGGGTGCCATTTCGTCAAATATCAGCTGGGCATCCCTGTCTATGTCCTCAAATGGGACGCTGAACTGAAAGTATTTCAGAATTTGTTTGATAGAGACAACAGAAAAGTGCGAGCAGTCAATCGTATCAAAGATTTCCACGTCGTATTTGGGCATCGGCTTATAGTCGGTATAATCGAAAAATTCATAGTCCGAATTGAAGCTCTTGTCCACAAATACTTTTCTGGTGATGGAATTGTAAAAGGTTTCTGAATTGAGCCTGTGCGGCTTATCTTTGGTGATTTTGGAAAACTCAATCTTAATGGCTTTCCAGTATGCAATGCTATACAGGTTTTCGCCCAATAATTCCTGTGTTCCGGCGAATACAAGTTTTACGGACTGACCATATAAGCGGTATCGCTCCTGCTGGCGAAAAAATAAATCCTTGAACCGCCTGTTTTCAAAGTATTCTTTTGCACAAAGGGTAATATCATTAAATGCTCCTAGGAGGATGTCGTATTTTTCGGCAATTGAAGCGGCTACTTCGTGTACGGTATTCTGGTTTATCATTTATTGTGTATTTTTAAGCAACCATCAGGCGTTTATTAATTGCATGCTTCGTTTTACAAATATAAAATAAAAATCGACTAGGATGACTGTAGAAGACATTCGGGAATATTGCATACGGAAAAAGGGGGTTACAGAAGACTTTCCTTTTGATAAGGAGACACTGGTGTTCAAAGTGATGGGAAAAATGTTTCTGCTGATGAATATCCGTGCGGCGGAAACCAGTGTCAATATGAAATGCGATCCGGAATTGGCGGTGCAATGGCGGGAGCAATATGAAAGTGTGCAGCCCGGTTATCACATGAATAAGAAATACTGGAATACGGTATGGTGCGCTGAGGAGTTTTCAGACAGGACATTTTATGATATGATAGATCATTCGTATGAAGAAGTGATGAAAGGAATGACGAAGAAATTAAGAAATGAACTCGAACAGCTGCCATGTTAAACTGGAGGATACATATTTTATTCGTTGGGTTGCTCCTGCTTCAATGTGCAGCTTCATATGGCGGTACCCCCATACTGATAAATGACAAATTCACAACGCAGGAGCTGGAGAACACCTTAAATACAAGTTACAACCCGGCCCAACAGGACTTTGTCAGAGAAATCACCCTTAAAAACACAGGTTCTTCTGATAAAAACCTTTATTTGAATTTTATTAATCCAACCCTGGATAGAATCATAATAGAAGATAATAAACAGACAGCTGTCCTGGGCGATCTGATACGATATACCGTCAGGCAGTTTAAACATTACAATCACGTCTATCCATTTTCTTTAAAATCAAATGAAACAAGGACCATACGGTATACCATACGCAGGCAATGGCAGCCAATTAATTTCAGAATCAACCTGTCTTCGGAAAACAGTTTTATAAGGGCAACCAACCATGATAATTTTCTGGCGGGCATATTTTATGGTATTTTCTTTATTTACCTGTTGCTGTTGATATGCTTTTATATATTCAGCAAAAATAAATTTTTCCTGATCTACTTTGCAATACAGTTCTTTACGCTAATCGTGTTTTTTCAATACAGCGGGAATGGGTATCAGTACGGATGGTTTTATTCTGCAGCCACTCAAAAACATATTGCAGTCGTTGCTGTTCTCGGATATCTGATTGCACATATCTCCTTTATCAGGTTGTTTTTTGCCGTTCAGTTTAAAAATAATTTTTCCGGCTGGATGCTGAAATTCATCATTGCCGTTTTAGTATTATTCGGTATTTTCTTCCTGATTCAATTTTATAATCAAAGCTACGACAATATCCAATCCAACTGGAATCAACGGTTCATCTATGCAGTTTTCATCTTTTATGGTACAATGATAGTTATACTTGGTGTCAATACCTATATAGTGGCCAGAAGAAGAGAAATTATCTGGGTTACAGCCGGTGGCATACTTCATTTCTGCAACTGGTTACTGTTTATAAACAACGAATATGCCATGTTTCCGTCCTTTAACGGATTTAGCAGATTTCAACTGTTTTCCAGCAACCTCTTTATTCCGCAAAACTGCTACTATATCACAATGTTTGAAATGTTTCTGGTAACGGTATTCATGTCCGTCAATTATCATAATCTCATCAGGCAAAATAATTTATCCGCTAAAAGGCTGGATTTTCTTCAAAAAAGAAATATCAACACATTTGTATTGGGACAGGAAGAGGAGCGTGAAAAAATCACCTCTTCTATCGAGACAGGCATATCTAAAGATATATCAAAGATAAAGAATGATTTACGACTGCTCAACAGACATCATCCAGACACAAAAATCATTCCAATGGTACTGGATGAAATGAACACCACTCTTGAAGATATCAAAAATATCACCAGCAATTATGTGGCACCGGATATGCAGAAAATGAAGTTGAAAGAATTGATCCTGACTGCTACCGATAAGTTATTTACAACACTGGAAGTGAACTATGATTTCAGCAGAATCCCAGAAAATATGCTGCTGAACGCAGTCGCAAATATAAATCTGTACAGAATCATTCAGGAGGTCTCCAACAATATAATCAAACATTCGGGAGCGGATATGGTAAACATCTCAGCAATAAATGATAATAAATCACTGCAGATAAAGATAAGTGATAACGGTATAGGTTTTTCCGGAATGACTGCCAAGAAATCAGGAATCGGGATGATGAACATTGAATCCAGAATAAATAGCCTGAATGGGCATTTTTATGTATTGTCTGATGAAAAGATAGGCTCCACCATACATTTGATTTTGTTATTAAAAGATATTACTTGATCGGAAAATTTAAAATATCAACTTTTTGTCTGCTTTTTCTGCTGTTTATCGCTCATCGCTCCGGTGCTGAAGACAGTATCTTTATAGTCGACCAATCGATCAGGTGCAAACCCGCCTCCCGATATTTGGTTATCACCGAAACGCTGGATTCCGTAAAATATGAACTGAAGATTCTAAATACTGAAAATAGCAGGCAGGAGATACTGCTGGAAATTCCAATACAGCAGATAGACAGGATATCCCTGCAGCAACTGGGAAACGACAGTATTCTGAAACGGTATCAATTTGTTTCCAAAAAATTAAGTCAGCGGATTTACTATGACAGGAATATTGTATTTCCCTTTGAACTCAAACCTCATCAGACCAATACTATTGTCCTGAATTACCATAAGGAGGACGTTCATAATCTGATAAAACCGATGATTCTCGTCTGGAAAAAAGATGCAAAACTGAAGAGGATGCAGGCACTGGAACTCACACGCGGAGTTTTTTATGGTATATTACTGCTCTTCACCTTTATATGTTTTATCCTGGCCATTCTGATTAATGTCAGAAAATATTACTATTATTTACTGTATCTCATGTCCGGTATAGTTTACCTGTTTATTAAAAACAATTTAGGATATGAACTTTTATGGCCGGATCACCCGACGGTAGACTATTTTTTCAAAAAGATAATATTATCCATCTATTTAATCAGCTCCATCCTGTTTTTAAGGGGATTTATGAAAAACAAGGTGGATTTGCCCGTTTTTTATAACAGGTTGCGTTATTTCATTTATTTCGGATTGTTTTTTGTCTTTATTTCGCTCGTCGTCGGTTTATTCAGCATACCTGCACAGAAGATCTTCATTTATATACAGAATATTTTTGTAATTGTTTGTGTTACAACGGTCTTTATCACATTCATTATTGTGTATCTGAATACCAATGATAAATCCATTGTATTATTCAGCATGGTGTATTTCCTGTCTTTCACCTTCTTCCTTTTTTACCCGCAGCCTGAGTTTGGCAGCGATGTGAAAGGCGTTTATATGGGTCAGATTTACACCTACAGCAATGCATTTTTCATCGCCACAATTATATGTGTTTCCTTGGTATACAGGGTGCTGAAGATAATTAAGAGCAATGAACAGCTGAAGAAAGAAATGAGTGTCATCAATTCATTGAATAATTTTTATTTAATAGAAGGCCAGCAGAACGAACGTGCACGTGTTGGAAGAGAACTGCATGACGGAATCGGTATAATGATGTCAGCCGTAAAAATGAAAATGTCTGCCTTGAAAATAAATGACACTTTCTCTGATCTGGAAGTAAAAAGAATTACCGGTGATATTGATAATGTTTGCGCTAAAATCCGTTTGTTTTCTCATACGCTGCTGCCGCCTACGTTAAAAAAATTCGGTGTCCAGGTAGCTTTAAAAGATTTACTGGAAGAATATAAAGTTCAATATAATATCCTATTACAATACAACTTTAATATTCCCGACAACCTCTCTCCCGTTTCCCAGCATCTTATTTACGATATCATACGCTATATCATACAATATTTCTCCAACCATAAGCCGGAGCAACTGACCATCAGCATTTACGTCATTCCGTCCATCAAAGAGACGCAGATTCGTGTTCAGCATACCGGTGCAGATATAAATGTGCAGGATGAAAATATCAAATCTGTCATTTCGGTGATTGATTTATTAAACGGTAAATATGAAATAAACCTGCTGAATGCCTGGAATTTCAGGCTGCATCTGGAATTTCCTATTCTGCTGAAGGAATAGGGTCAATTTTGATATCAGGATGGCTCTTTCTAAAGCTCTCAATCTGGAATCTCTTCTGTTTTTCAAAATCTTCCTGTTCAGCAGTGTTAGAGTGTTTAATTCTATGCTGAAGCATCAGCCGCAGTTTATGGATCTTAGTCAGAATTTCCTGCGTTGTTTCCTCAAAGTAGGTTTGACTAAACCGTTCCCAGATATAATTCACCGCTGTTTTATTCGGATGCAGCATATCCTCATCATAAAACCTGTAATCCCTCAGCTCATCCATCATAATTTCATAAGCAGGGAAGTAATAACAATTGTCATTTTCTTCAATTATCTCATGGATACTTTCTATCAGGATACTTTTACTTCTTTGATTTTGTACAGCTCCGTCTTTCCAATGTCTTACAGGCGAAACGGTAAATAAAATGATCTTGTCATTTAAGTCAGATTTAATGCTGACAAATGCTGTCTTGATTTCATTTATTGACAATAGTTGCCTTTTAAATCGGGTGTTTGGAAGCTTATGACAATTGGCGGCAATCCTGCCGGTACCCATGTGGTGATAGACAAATGAGGTACCCAATGTAAAAATAATGTATTTACAGGCGGAAAGACTCTTATTTGTCAGTTCTATCTCAGAATTGATTGCATTCAGCAGCCGTTCCTTATCGGTATCGGAATATTTTCCATGATGGTCCAGAGATATATGCAATTCATTCCGCATCAGCAGATCATTCTCCGTATAATGTTTTCTTCGGTTGATGCTGCCCATGTTTCGGAAAATCGAAACAGGATTGTATATAATTCCAAACGGATTAATGGTAATGTTAAAGCCATAATACTTTAATCGTTCACCTATATTCTCCGTAAAACAGGAACCCATCAGCAATATTCCATCCTGATGGGTAATTTGGAAAGAAGGTTTGGAAATTTGAATGGTTTTTCTGAATTCCATGCATCAAAATTACAATTTACTTTTTGTTAATTCCATCCTAACCAGCGTCTATCATCTCTCTTTTAATCTGTTTTTTTCATTACTATCGCAAGAACTTGAATTTTGGAAAGATATTTGCTATAATTGATTAATGAAAAGTCGTAATGCTCTTCTTTTGTTTTTTTTACTATGGGCTATAAGAATCCATGCTATCGTATATGAAAACCAGGTGTTTGTTCCATATATCAAAACTGTTCAGTTATTCCCGACCGGTGCGGACATGGCTATGCCTATCCTGTACCTGAATCAAAACGAAAAACTGGAGCTGCATTTTGATGATTTGTCCGGAAAGCCCAAAAACTATTACTATACCATCATCCAGTGTAACAGCAACTGGACACCGACGTTGATGAACATTATGGAATATGTAGATGGATTCACGGAAGCCAATATCACTGATTTCGATTATTCCAACGGGGCTAAAATAGCTTATGTCCATTACAGCCTTCAATTTCCAAATTACGACATGCAGATCAATAAGTCTGGAAATTATGTGATGGTCGTTTATGACCAGAATAAGGATAATCCTGTTTTTACAAGGCGGTTCATGATTGCGGAGTCAAAAGTGATGATGGATGCAGGGGTTGTCTATCCGCGCAGCTTAATGAATAGGGATAGATTTCAGGAAGTGATTTTCAGGGTGAACTACAAAGGGTTTAAGATCGACAATCCGAATATTGAAATTAAAGCCGCTATCCTGCAAAATTACCGCTGGGACAATGCAAAATTTGATGTTCGTCCGCAATTCATCGGAATGAATGAATTAAATTTCGACTTGAACGGTGTACTCACTTTCCCGACTGCCGGGCGGGAATTTCGTTTTTTTGATATGCGTTCACTGCGTTTCCGAGGTCAGAATATACGCTCGTTTGATATCAGGGACGATGAAAATGAAGTGTACCTCTTATTGGAAAAGCCGCAAGCTCCCAATAAATACCAGATAGTAAAGACCTGAACGGACAATACTACATTGACAACCTGGATAATCCGTATTATAATACCGCTGCTGATTATGCCAATGTCCATTTTACGTTTGATTTCGGAGGCACAGTATCCAACGGCAACTTCTATGTGGTGGGGGCCTTTAATGACTGGCGATGCGACGAAGCTTCTAAAATGACGTATGATAATCTTGACAAGAGCTATGCCGCCAATATTTTACTGAAACAAGGAACCTACAACTACAGTTATGTGTTTAAAGATGAAAATCAGAGCGTAACGGATCAGTTTGTCACAGAAGGCTATTATATGGATACAGAAAACGACTATACCATCCTGTTATACTACAACTCATTTGGTGAGCGGTACGACAGGCTGATAGCTGTTAAACATATTAATTCGATACTGAACCGATGGTAATACCTAATACGAAAATGACATGGCAAAAAATTATAATGTAGAAAAAGGTGATTTGCTCATTGCGGAACCGTTTATGAAAGACCCGAGCTTTAAGAGAACGGTGACATTGGTATGTGAGCATAATGCAGATGGTACGATTGGATTGGTACTGAACCGGCCCTCCATTTTCAGAATAAATGAAATGATACCTGATTTTCCGGCTTTTCAGGGTATGGTGCATTATGGCGGCCCGGTCGGAATGGATCGGCTGAATTTCATTCACGCCTATGGTGATTTAATAGAGAACTCCTTTCAGATTAAAGACAATATCTGCTGGAATGGCAATTTTGAACAGTTGAAGCAGCTGATACGTGAAAAGAAGATTATGCCGCATAATATCCGGTTCTTTGCCGGGTATGCCGGCTGGGATGCCGGACAGCTGAACGAAGAAATGCAGGATGAAAGCTGGATTGTTTCAAAAGACTACCCGGAAGTCTTCAAGATGAGCGAATATATGTGGCAGGAGGTCTTGGTGAAAATGGGCGGAAAAAACAAACTGTTATCCACATTTCCGGAAGATCCTATCTTGAATTAAGCCATAAAAGTTTTATCTTTGCGCAAACGCAACAGATATGAAGAAAATTACCGCGCTGTTTGGACTCCTTCTGTCCATTTTTATGTTCACAAGGGCACAGGACTTAAGAAAATGTGCTTTGGACGAAATTATCCAAAATGATGTGATGAATGACGCGGCTCTCCGCTCAACTTATTTAGAGCAAATAACCAACGCGGTAAATGGTATTGCTGCTTATGACACTTCATTGGTAAATACCGACTCCATCTATACCGTGCAGGTTGTCGTACATGTGGTGTATCTGGGAAATAACAAGTACGAAAACATACCTGATATTATCATTCAATCACAGATAGATGCACTTAACAGAGATTTTAACTTATTGAATGCAGATAGTGTAAATCTGAGACCCTTCTTTATCCCGTTCAGAGGTAAAGCAAAGATAAAATTTGAACTGGCCAGCAAAACACCCGGCGGACAAAATACGACCGGTATTACCAGAACACAGGGTAACCTGGGCAATCTGCCGGGTTGGGATCCGTTGAGTACATTATTATGGACTGCTTTGGGCATTGAGCCGCTGAAAGAAGATTTCTTTTTATTAACAGGTTCAACAGGAAAATCTCCATGGCCGGCTTCCAGGTACCTCAATATGTATGTTTGTGATTTGAATTTTGCAAACAGAAAATGCCGCACCTGTCTTACTTTATGTGATACCTGCGGAGCTTTGGGCGGGTTCGCTTACCCGCCTTCCAATGCCATCAACTGGGGTGGATTGGCACTGGATCGCGGAAAAAATGACGGTATCGTCATTGATTTCCGTTTCTTCGGTCAGAACAACTGGTATGCAATAGATTCTACCTCCCAGAGATTCCGGGATTTTTATGCTGCTGGCAGAACTACCGTACACGAAGCAGGGCACTATTTTGGTTTACAGCATCAATGGGGTAATGTGGTGAATTTACCCGGGTTGCCTGTAACAGACGGCTGCACGATAGATGATTTCATGGATGATACTCCGGAAGAAGCAGAAGCATTTGCCAACAATATACCAAGGGGTACCTTAAATCCCTGTGACACTTCTGTAAATACCTGCAATAAGCCTTATTTAGGCAGGGATTATCCGGATATGTACGAAAACTATATGGATTATTCATCAGATTTGTGCTATAATCTATTTACGAAGCAGCAGGTAAACATGATGCGCTATAATTTGCTGACCAGACGGGCCGGTCTCATAACAAAGAGGGAAGCTGAATCCGTCATCTCGTCTGTTTACAATCCAAGGATGAAAGATCTGGGCATTTCCGTCTATCCGAATCCGGCCAGCAGTTTATTGACCGTTCATTTTGACAAATCCTTAACAAAAGAAGTCAACATTGAAATAGTAGATGTTGCCGGTAAAGTCGTTTCTGCGTCACAGATAAAAAAGAATACCGCTGAACACTTTATCAATATACAGTCTTTGGCAGAAGGATTATATGCCGTAAAATGTTACAACGACGAATTTTCAGTTGTCCAGAAACTTTTTAAGAAAAATTAATTCAGACAGCATTATTTCCTGAACCACTCTTGATTAATACGGCATCAAAGATGCGTTTATATCGGTGGTATGGAAAAAATAGTAGAATCAACGTGATGCCGGCCACATAAAAATCCGTATTGTTTAATATGGAATTGTACAGATGGAAAATGATTAACCCGGCCAGGAAAAAGTAAGAAAGCCTTTTATTTAAGGAACCCATAATGGAAAACAGCTGTATGAGAAATATACCGGCAGTCAAAACTTCCCATAGATACGGAATAGAATATAATTGCAAAACAGATGAAGACGGGAATTCATCGTGTATCCGTTTGCTGACAATGGCATTCAGTTCAATGGCATGTTCATGCAGCCAACCCATCTTTTGGGTATCGATGAACAATTTATAAAACAAACCTATGAACTTCCAGACTCCTGCAAACGTATAGGTCAGTAATATTCCGGCATGGAACCAATGAACGGCAGCAGCTCTGCCCCTCACATCGGTTCCCATTTTATCAAAATTTAAAAAAATGGAAAAGAAGTAGGTGAGCACGAAAATGTGTCCTACATGGGATGCAAAATTATAATTCCATTTTAAAGCATTAAGCCAGAGTATAAAAAAAAAGAGCACTATTCTATAAAATAGATGTTGGCGGAAATAATTTAGAATCAGTGACAGCAGGGTTAAAACAACCATGGAGTAAAAATATGCCGGATGTGGCAATGTTGGCATAAAAACCGTTTGAAACCAGTTGATAGGCATATACAGGCTTTCCGGCCTTGGCAAAAGAACGTTTTGATACAGCCAGACGATATATAATGTCCAGATAACGGAAAAGATGCCGACTATTTTATCGAATACCCGAAAGTCATAGAGATAAAGTTCATCCTCTCCAGAATTGTAAAAACGAGCCATAACCCTATTGATGTACTTCATAAATAATGCTCTTTGTGTAAGCGTTCGGATCTATTATCAGATTCAATGGATTAAATGATTCTTCAACCAGTAAGTAATCGTCATAAGCATTCTTCGTGATTGCATCCCCAAAATCTCCCAATCGTTGTTGCAGCTTTTGAGAAACGATGCTCTTGGTTTTTATATTGGTCACTTCCCTGGATAAAAAATAATACCGATCATCCTTACTGAATAGGACTGAATTTGCATTTTGAATTCGTATGGTATCTCTGCTGTTGTTTATGCCGTATAATCTGTAGTCAGTATAGGTATAATCGTTTCCAAGTGGCTGTGAATATAATTTCCAGTGAAAAAAGGGATACAGTTCCTGATTATAAAAGGACGATGTGAAAAAATTTAGACACGAAAGAATGAACGAGATAATTATTAAATATTTTGTGTGCTTATACATAGGAATAAACGGGACTTTGGCAAGTGTATCTTCACGACATACAGTCAAATTTAATGGTTTTAAAACAGAATTGCAATTTACAAGGTACGAAGAAAATAGAGTATTTATTTCAGTGCCTTTTTATAGGTTTCCAAACACCTGTTTCTGGCATAATCGTGTTCTACGATAGGTTTGGGATACTCGAAGCTATCCAGTTCCGTCACCCATTTCCGGATATATTTCAGATCGGTATCAAACTTCAATGTCTGTAAATATGGATTGAAGACTCTGAAATAGGGTGCTGCATCCACACCGGAACCCGCTGCCCACTGCCATCCTCCATTATTGGAAGCTAATTCATAATCCAGCAGCTTCTGGGCAAAATAGGCTTCTCCCCATCTCCAGTCTATCAGCAGATGTTTCGTCAGAAAACTGGCTACTATCATACGTACCCTGTTGTGCATGAATCCTGTCTCATTGAGTTCTCGCATGCCGGCATCTACAATCGGGTAACCCGTTCTGCCAGCACACCAAGCCTGAAATTCCGCTTCGTTATTCCTCCAAACAATTTTATCGTATTCAGGCCGGAAAGATTGATGCACCACCTGCGGAAAGTGATGTAGTATCATCATATAAAATTCCCGCCAGATTAATTCATTGAGGTATTTCTCTGCATTAATATCAATGACGTGTCTGGCTAACCGACGAATGGAAATTGTACCAAATCGAAGGTGCACGCTTAATCTGGATGTACCGTGCAGGCTTGGTATATCTCGCACCTCCGGATAATGAAGCAGGAGGTTGTCATTCATCACCCTATCCGGAAACTCAAATACTTTATTGGAAAAGCCCATTTCAGTAATTGGAATAAGTTGCAGCTTGTCTTTAAATTTATAAAAATTTCGATAGTATGGCTCTATTGGATATGTACGGAGATAAAAGTCATGGAGCTTTGCTTTCCATTTTTTGCTGTATGGTGTATAAACGATATAAGGCTTTCCATCATCTTTCACCACCTCCCCTTTTTCAAATATCACCTGATCTTTAAAAGTATGAAATGCAATCTGGTTGTCTGCCAGTATGGTTTGTATGGCAGCATCTCTTTCTTTTGCATACGGTTCATAATCATGGTTGCAATAGACGTTTTTTACCGGATAACGGTAAATTATTTGTTCCCACACTTCAATCGGATTGCCGTAATAAACAAGCAGATCGCTTCCAATGTGCTGCAATTCTTCCTTTAATCGCTTTATCTCCCGGTATATAAAAGATACCCGTATGTCATCTGAAAGGCTATTTTTATTCATTTTTAACTCCTCTAATATAGACGTATCAAAAATAAAAACAGGCAATACCGGATAACCCGATTTCAATGCATGGTACAATGCCGCATTATCCTCTAAGCGCAAATCACGCCGGAACCAATGTATTGAAATTGCTGACATGTTGAAACAATGATATTTATCAGTTGTAATTATGAGTTATATCAATCCAAATAAACAAAAAAGATGATAGATTGGTTTATCAAATTACGTTATTATGATAAATAATATCCCCGTCTCAGAAATCATGACTAAAGAAGTGGTAACAGTGGACGTAACGGCTGACTTGAAAAGCATTCATCACATCATCATGAACCAGAATATCCGGCATATTCCTGTGATGGAAAAAAATAAGGTGACAGGCATTATCAGCAAGACAGATTATTTACGTCTCACCTTCGGCACCATCTTCGAGGATGCAGAACAAACAAATGAAGCTGTCATGGAAATCTTTGAACTCAACGATTTAATGGTCAGGAATCCATACACGGTTTCGTCAGAAACGACCATATTAGTGGTTATGGAAATTTTCATTTCCCATGAGTTCCATGCAGTTCCCGTAGTGGACAACGGGAAATTGGTGGGCATCTTATCCGTTTCGGATGTCTTTCGCTATTTTTCGGAAAAACTGAAAAAGTAAATTAAACGAGATGTTCACCGTAATGTTCAGAAACCACGGATTTAAATTCCTGGAATAGTTGTTTTGTCACATTATTGCTGTACTGCTTCTCATCCATGTATTTAACCCACCGGATACCACGTATTACATTTGTCAGGAAAACTTCATCTGCCGCATAGACATCCTGAATGGTCAGGGATTTTTCTGAAATTTGGATGGTGGGCAATCGAGTCAGCAGTAATTCCCGCAAGACACCTGCCACCGGACCGTCTGTAAGCGGAGGCGTGTAAATGACATCGTCCTTTACGATAAAGACATTATAAATTGATGCATCTGCCACCGTGTTGTTTTCATTTAAGACAAGCGCATCATCAAAATCATTTTCCCTGGCATATTTTATAGACTTTTCATATATGTTTCTGTCTGTATGCTTCAGGTTGCAAAATGCATCCGGCGATTTGTTATGCTTGGGCAAAAAAGTTAAACTCAATCCGAACTCATTCAGCTGATATACGGTGCTTTCCAACGGCCTTAACACACAGTTCCATTTCAGTTGTGCTATTTCAGGCATGTAATCATGCGCCCTGTTTTTCTGGACTTCCAGCCGAAGCCTGAAGTTTTTTAATCCTTTTTCTACACATTCATATTTCAACAACCGCAATATCCTGTCTTCCAGCTTATATTCACTTTCATCAATATTAATGACCTTCAGGCTTCTGTGCAATCGCTTCACATGCAGATTACGGAATACAATCCTGCCATTTACCACCTTGATGGTTTCTATTAATCCAAATTCTCCCAAGTCAATTTATTTTACGGTAAGGAACAGTATGACGAAATATAAGATCATACTGCCGTCATAAATTAATTTTATCATCCACTTCTTTACCTTGTCTGATTGCAAGAATGTAAATGCCTGTAATAAAATTAACAGAAGCCAGATGAAATAGATAGTGGATTCCTTTAAATAAATGTTAGATATGCTTCGCCAGTTTTCTATCATGAACAAATACAGTATCAGGAACGCATATAGAATGCCACTCATCAGGCATATTATCTTGGATGCCTTTATGCCTAATACAGAAGCAATCGTTTTAATGTTGGTTTTCCGGTCCACTTCCGCATCATTGATATCAAAAGGCAGTGTAATGAAGAATATGAAAACGAACTGGCTCAGCAGCAGCAGGAAAACATCTCTTCTTTCATGCAGGTTTATGCCGGATTCAACAGCCGGAAGCAGGACAGAAGCAGTACTCCATACGACAGCAATCAGAAATATTTTTATGAAGGGGAAATCTCTCAGTTTAGTTTGGATTCCAAAAGGTCTTAAAACCGGAAATGGGTACAATACCGATATGCCGCCTATAAACAGCAGAATACCTATGGTTTTCCATTTTAACAGAACGGAAAAAACAAATGCTCCTGCCCCGGAGATAATAATGGTTGCTAAATTGAATTTTGGATGCTTCTCAAACCACTTTACCACCCATTCTTCCGTATTTGCATATTCTCCTTTTTTATAGTACACCCAGCGGCTGATTTGGTAAACAAACCAGGTGGAGAAAAAAACCTGAAATGAAAGGAACAACAAACGAGAGGTATCTAAGTGCAAAAAAAGTATATTCGCCCACATAAAAGCGACAGCCGCTAAAGCGATAAAAAGATTGGTTTCAATTAATATTTTTAAAATCCGCTTCATAAAAACCTGTAAGATTTACTTACAGGTTGAATATACAATATATTTACATTTTCCAATAAAATGGATTTGAATCCATTCATTAATGAATATACTTCAGTTTCATTCGGGGTGATATCTTCTTTAATGTAAGATAAATCAGTCTTATCACACTTTCTACATCCGACTTAGCGACTGTTTCTACCGTAGTATGCATATATTTCAATGGTAACGAAATTAAGGCACTTGGTACGCCTCCGCCGTTATAGGCAAAGGCATCCGTATCAGTGCCGGTCACCCGGCTGGCAGCATCCCGCTGGAAGGCTATTTTTTCCTTTTCAGCCGTATCCAGAATCAGTTCACGAACAGTGTTGTGAACGGCTGGAGCATACGTTATGACCGGTCCTTTGCCGCATTTGAAGTCACCATGTTCCTTCTTGTCAATCATCGGTGTGGTCGTATCGTGACAAACATCTGTTATAATGGCAATATTCGGATTGATTTTGCGTACAATCATCTCTGCTCCTCTCAAACCAACTTCTTCCTGAACGGAATTACATATATACAGCCCAAATGGGAGTTTTGTTTTGGTCTCTTTTATTAAACGTGCCACTTCAGCAATCATAAAACCACCCATGCGGTTGTCCAAAGCTCTTCCGGTATAGTACTTTTTATTTAAAATCATCAGCTCATCTTCATACGTAATGACACAACCGACGTGAATGCCCATAGCTTCCACTTCTTTCTTGTCTTTTGCTCCTACATCAATGGTAATATTTTTAATGGTGGGTGCCGCGTCTTTTGAAGCATCTCTCAGATGAATGGCCGGCCAGCCGAATATACCCTTAACTATCCCCTTCTTCGTGTGGATATTTACCCTTTTCGATGGTGCAATGATATGGTCACTGCCACCATTGCGAATCACGTTGATTAATCCGTCTTCGCCAATGTAGCTGACAAACCAGGAAATTTCATCGGCATGTGCCTCAATCACGACCTTAAATTCCGCTTCTGGGTTTACCACTCCGTAAACGGTACCATAATGATCTACATGGTACTCATCAATATAAGGTTTGATGTAATTCAGCCAGATTTTCTGACCTTCCGCCTCAAAGCCTGTCGGTGATGCATTATTAAGATACTGGAATAAGAATTCTTCTGCTTTCTGATCGATGGAGTATTTCATCTGTGTTTTGTTTAATTTGGAATATTGTTAAAACGAAATTATCCGATAATTTATTCATTACCGATATACTGATTTTAATTCAGAGACCAAAAGTACGATTAATCTAAATTATATCCCATCCTTTAACACAAAATGACATAAAAAAGCCGGAATAAATCCGGCCTGTAGTTTATTTATTTGATGCTTAGAATTTTAATTCATCCAAAGATACTGCCTGTGATTTAACGATATTTCCGTTAAAATCGCAGATATCCAGTGAAATTTGAACAGGTGAAGCGCTCCAGTTAATATTCACCAAACCAAAGCTAAGGTTAACATAAGCAGAGCCGATTCTGTACATATTTGCAGCAGGGGCGCTTTCGGTATGTGTTAAACCGCTGGAAGTGAAATCATAGATGGGATATTGTCCGGCTGGTGTGCGTTTGCTGAATTCTGAATAATGAACATCTCCGCTAACGACAAACACACCTTCTGCATTGGCATCTTTCACTGTTTTAAAGAATTTTTCCAGTTCATGTGGATAGTTTGGCCATCCTTCCCATCCGTTGTTTTGAATACACATTTGAGAACTGGAAACCACGATTCTGATTTTAGCAGGTTTTAGCAATTCCTGTTTCAACCATGCCCATTGCGTGGCACCTAGGATGGTTTTGGTCGTATCTGTAGTGGGTGTGATAGGCTCTCCGCTGATTACATTCAGGTTATACCTGCAATCCAATACTATAATTTGTACTTTATGGTCTGCATCTCCATACATATAGGATGTGTAGACACCATCTCTGATCCTGCGAGGACTGGTAGAAGGTTCATTAAAGAAATTCATGAACAAATCTTTAGATTGATTTTTGTAGGGGTATTCAGCTCCTGCATTATTCAAACCATAATCGTGGTCATCCCATGTTCCGATGCACTGAACATTCGATCTCAGTGTTTTGAAATCATAGTTATTGTTTAAGAAATCGTATTGTTGCTGAATAAATGTAGTCGGGTCGCCTGTTACTGCCCCTAAATCAGCATACATGTTATCGCCCATGGCGATATATAAATCAGGGTTTGTATTCCTGATTTTAGAGAAAATAGAAAGGTTTTGATCCTGGCGCGAACAAGAACCAATAGCTATACGGGAGAGATTGACACTCTCATCCACAGCTTTGATGGTCGGTGCCGGACCACCTGTAGGAATACAGGATGTTACAATGCTTGAAATAAATAATAGATAGAATAACTTTTTCATTATGTAAATTTTGTGTGTAAAATACGTAATTTGTTTGATTTTCAGGGTATTTTAAGGTGTTTTTTGAAATAAAGCCCACCCACACTGATTTTTTTGATTAAAGACAAATCTTATGAAACATTTTTCATTGTTTTTCCATCTGTTCCTTACAACTTTCGTTGCTACAGCGGCTGATTCTCTTAAAATATTATCCTGGAATGTATTTATGGTTCCGCCTGTCATTTTCCGCTCCTGTCAGCAGGAAAGAGCCTTTATGATTGGTGATTACATTAAGGCACAACAACCGGATATCATCATCCTGGAAGAAACCTTTATGAAGAAAACAAGAGACATCCTCCAATCTGAACTGCAGGAATTGTATCCGTTTCAATCAGACATTACTAAAAAAGGTGCACTTAAATCCAACAGCGGTGTCTGGATATTTTCCAAATACCCTATTCAAAAGCAGGATTTTATTACTTATAAAGACAAATCCGGCTCTGACCGGTTTTCAAAGAAAGGTGCGACATTTGCTGAAATCAATATTCACGATAATCCCATTCAGGTAATTGGTACACATACTCAAAGTCAGGAAAAATACCGTTCCGTTCGGGAGTTGCAGTTTCAGCAATTAAAATCAGGTTTGGCGGATAAGCATTTTAACCCGGCTGTCCCTCAGTTTATTATCGGTGACATGAACGCTGATTTTTATGATACGGCAGCTTACAGCAGCATGTTGTCCATCTTTGATGCCGCTCCTGTTCAGTATTCCGGAGAAAAATATAGCTGGGATGGAATTAACAATGACCTTGCGCACAAGTTTTTCGAACATATACAGCAAACGCTGGATTATGTTATGCTCAGAAGAGATCATGAAACATTGGCAAAGATTGTGGCAACTGAAATAGTAAAGCCAACAAAAGATGGCTGTTTTTGCAAGAAAGCCTATTTCAACCTTTCCGATCACAACCCTATCATAAGTACCATACACCTTCCGTAAATCTGTAAGACTATTTTATCAGAGCGGAATGTTACCGTGTTTCTTTTTTGGCGAGTTCACCACCTTGTTTTCCAGCATCTGAAATGCCTTGATCAGCTTTATTCTCGTATCTTCCGGTTTAATGACTTCATCAATAAATCCTCTTTCTGCCGCACGATATGGGTTGGCAAAAGTTTCTGTATAATCCTCAATTTTCTCCTGCAGTTTTAGTTCAGGATCAGCAGCATTCTTGATTTCACTCTTGAAGATGATTTCGGCTGCACCTTTAGGTCCCATAACTGCAATTTCTGCTGTTGGCCAGGCAAAATTCATGTCAGCCCCGATATGTTTGGAATTCATCACATCATACGCGCCACCGTATGCTTTACGGGTGATAACGGTTACTTTCGGAACGGTAGCTTCGCTGAGTGCATACAATAATTTTGCCCCATTGACGATAATGCCGTTCCATTCCTGATCAGTGCCCGGCAAGAATCCCGGTACATCTACAAAAACCAACAACGGAATATTAAAGGCATCGCAAAACCGGGTAAACCTCGCTCCTTTTCTGGAACTGTTGATATCCAATACTCCTGCCAGATAGGCCGGTTGGTTGGCCACAATACCGATGCTTCTTCCGGCAATTCGGGCAAAACCCACTACAATATTTTCAGCAAATTTTTTGTGCACTTCAAAAAAGGAATCCGCGTCTACCGTGTTGTTGATCACATCCCGCATATCATAAGGCTGATTTGGATTTGCCGGCAATACGGATTTTAAGGGCATTCTTACCTCTGATTCTTTTGTCTGGTAAGGATAATTGGGTGCCGATTCTTCACAGTTCTGCGGCAGGTAACTCAATAACTGCTTCACCTGCTGAATACATTCCACTTCATTTTTCGCCGTGAAATGTGTCACGCCGCTTTTGGATGCATGGGTATGGGCACCGCCCAGTTCTTCTGAAGTCACCTCTTCATGGGTGACCGTTTTTACTACATTGGGCCCCGTTACAAACATATAAGATGATTGTTCTACCATAAGCGTAAAGTCCGTCATGGCAGGCGAATATACCGCACCACCGGCACAAGGCCCCATTATTGCTGAAATTTGCGGTACGACACCTGAAAACTGTACGTTTCGGTGAAATATATCGGCATAGCCGCCTAAGGAAACCACTCCTTCCTGAATACGGGCACCTCCGGAGTCATTCAATCCGACAACCGGTGCACCTGTCTTGGCAGCCAGATCCATGATTTTACAAATCTTTTCGGCATGAGTCTCAGATAAGGAACCGCCGAAAACAGTAAAATCCTGTGAAAAAACATAGACCAAACGTCCATTGATGGTTCCATAACCAGTTACCACCCCATCTCCCATGTATTTTTCTTTGTCAATTCCAAAATCAGTGGCACGATGGGTAACCAGCATTCCCATTTCCTCAAAACTTCCTGCATCCAATAATAGTTCCAATCGTTCACGGGCAGTGAGTTTCCCTTTTTTATGCTGGTCGTCAATACGCTTCTGGCCGCCTCCCAACAGCGCTTCCTGTTTTTTTTGTTCTAATAACTGTAACTTTTGTTCATGCGTCATACAGCAAAAATAAGGTTAAATCCCGAATGGTAATCAATCTAACCTTTATTTAATTTATTCGTCAGAAGTCGAGACGAAACTTATTATCCAATGCGTAGGTAAGACCGGTTGATGCACCGTCAGGAGGCCGGCTGTCCAGATTTAGACGAAAATTGATATAATAATTGAAATTTTTATACACCTTAAAAACAAGGGCATTATCTGTTGTAATCCTGTAATCTTTGCTATTATCCAACCTAGGCTGATAGTAGGTGGTGCTGATAAATTCTACCTGTTTTACCGGATTAAAACTGAAACTTAAGTAGCCGCTGAACCTGCCTTGTAATAGTTTCTGTGAACTATTATTACTAATCTCATACTCCAATATGTATAAAGTTCCCAAATAGGTCTTAAATTTTTCAATCTGTACAAGCTTGAAACGTGGACCAGTACCCAAAAGAAATCTCATTTTAATGCCAATCATTTTGTTGTATTGAATTTGTGTAAATGCTTCCCAGCGTACCCAATTCTTAATCTTATAATTATAACGAAAATGAAAAAAACCGCTGTTGACCAATGACTGACTTTTACTTTTAATTAAATCGATATTAGCCATCAGCAAATACAAACTCTTTTTAGATTTATACTGAACATGTGCGCCCGTTGTCAGAGAAAAATACTGTTCCGCCTGTTTACCGAATGTAAATCCTAAATTATACTCCCCTTTCCAGCCGGTGGTATCTGTTGTATAACGAAAACGTTCAATATTAACAATTTGAGCTTGAACAGTATTGAACCATGCAAGAAAACTTACTAGTAAGACAGAGTTTTTCATGTATTCAAAATTAATCATACTTCTTAACATAAAAAAAACAGCTTAATTTAGAACCATTCTAAATTAAAGTTGTTTTAGATTATAAGAAGAACTAATTTTGTACTAATATTTAGGTAAGAGACTTTAATAAAGTTGTGATGGCAGAAACACAGGATGAAATATTGGAAGATGTTGTCAATTCGGAATATAAATACGGTTTCGTTACCGATATAGAGCAGGAATTTGCCCCAAAAGGATTAAATGAAGATACGGTTCGGTTTATTTCAGCCAAAAAAGAAGAACCGGAGTGGATGCTGGAATGGCGATTGAAGGCTTTCCGCGAATGGCAGAAAATGCCTGAACCGTATTGGGCAAATGTCCATTTCCCTAAGATTGACTTTCAGGACATCATTTACTATTCAGCCCCGAAACCTAAAAAAGAACTGTCTTCCCTGGATGAAGTGGATCCTGAATTGCTTAAAACGTTTGAAAAGCTCGGTATCTCCCTGGATGAACAGAAGCGCCTATCCGGAATAGCCGTGGACGTGGTATTTGACAGTGTTTCCGTAAAAACGACCTTCCGGGAGACACTGAAAGAAAAAGGCATCATCTTCTGTTCTATGAGTGAAGCGATAAAAGAATATCCGGAACTGGTAAAAAAATATATAGGATCTGTCGTTCCCAAAAACGATAATTTTTATGCCGCTTTAAACTGTGCGGTGTTCAGTGATGGTTCGTTCTGTTACATACCAAAAGGTATTCGCTGCCCAATGGAACTGAGCACGTATTTTCGAATCAATTCAGCGGGTTCAGGCCAATTTGAAAGAACTTTACTGATAGCAGACGAAGGTTCGTATGTATCGTATCTGGAAGGCTGCACTGCACCACAACGCGATGAAAATCAATTACATGCAGCAGTTGTTGAATTAATAGCTTTAGAAGGTGCTGAAATCAAATACTCTACGGTACAAAACTGGTATCCGGGCAATGAAGAAGGCAAGGGCGGCATTTACAACTTCGTTACAAAACGCGGTATCTGTAAAGGGAACAACAGTAAAATTTCGTGGACACAGGTAGAAACCGGTTCAGCAATTACCTGGAAATATCCAAGCTGTATTCTGGCCGGTGATAATTCGATTGGTGAGTTTTATTCTGTGGCGGTCACCAACAATTACCAGCAGGCAGATACCGGTACAAAAATGATTCATATCGGTAAAAACACGAAAAGCCGTATCGTTTCCAAAGGTATTTCTGCCGGAAAATCACAAAACAGTTACCGTGGCTTGGTGAAAGTGCACCGGAAAGCGGAAAACGCGCGTAATTTTTCGCAATGTGATTCCTTGCTGATGGGTGACCAATGCGGTGCACATACGTTTCCATATCTGGAAATCAGCAATAACAGCTCTAAGGTCGAACACGAGGCCACGACCTCCAAAATCGGAGAAGACATGTTATTTTATTTCCAGCAGCGCGGTATTGACGAAGAAACTGCCGTGGCCATGATTGTAAATGGTTTCTGCAAAGAAGTCATGGACAACCTGCCGATGGAATTTGCCGTGGAAGCACGAAAATTACTGGAAATCAGTCTGGAAGGAAGTGTTGGATAATTTAATTTGAAGATTTGAAAATGAGATAATTTGGAAAATATTGGATTGCTTATTTTTTATATTATTTTGATTTTATCATGCATATCTTTTTTTATCCTTTTGGATGCAATTTATAAATTAATTAAGTGGTTTAGGCAGAACTAACAACAATCAAATAAATTATAACAATCACAGTTTAGACAACTAACAATGCTTAAAATAAACAATTTACACGCATCCATTGCAGGAAAAGAAATTCTGAAAGGATTTACGCTGGAAGTCAATGCCGGCGAAATACACGCCATCATGGGACCCAACGGCACGGGAAAATCAACCTTAGGAAATATTATTTCCGGTAAAGAAGGTTACGAAGTGACGGAAGGCACGGTTGAATTTGAAGGTGTCAGCATCTTCGATTTAGAACCTGAAGAAAGGGCACGCTTAGGTATATTCCTCGCCTTTCAGTATCCGGTGGAAATTCCAGGTGTTTCTAATGCCAACTTCCTGAAAGCTGCCGTGAGCGAAATCCGCAAATCCAAAGGCGAAGAGCCTATGCCTCCGGGTGATTTCCTGAAAATGATGCGCGAAAAAATGGCTCTGGTAGAAATGAATAAAGATTTCATTTCCCGTTCGGTCAATCAGGGGTTCTCCGGCGGCGAAAAAAAACGCAATGAAATCTTCCAGATGGCCATGCTGAATCCTAAACTCGCCATTCTCGATGAAACGGATTCCGGTTTGGATATCGACGCCTTGCGTATCGTTGCCAATGGTGTAAATAAATTGCGGACAAAAGACAATGCCTTTGTGGTGATTACCCACTATCAGCGTTTGCTGGACTATATCATTCCGGATTTTGTGCATGTCATGTACGACGGACACATCGTAAAAACCGGTGATAAAAACTTAGCCCTAGAGCTGGAAGAAAAGGGATATGACTGGGTAAAGGAATTGGAAATAGTTTAACTCATCGTCATTGCGAGGCACGAAGCAATCTGTTGAATGATGAGATTGCTTCACTTCGTTCGCAATGACGTAAACGGATAATAATGATAGAACAACTCGAAAATATAATACCAGCTATTCAGGACGAACACCAAAAAGTATCGTTGCAAAATGCTGTTTCCATTGGTATTCCGACCATGAAACAGGAAGAATGGAAGTACACCTATTACAATAAGATTTTACAACAAGGGTTTACCGTCCCAACGCCGAAGGGGCTCAAAACCCCTTCGACATTGGCAGGTGTTGAAAAAGAGTTCATCGAAGCGAATTCCGTTTCCGGCAACAGAATTGTTTTTGTGAACGGTGTTTTCCATAATGAACTATCTGCGCTCATCAACCACCCGAAAATTAATTTCTGGGACTCCCCCAATGTTTCGGAAAACCATACGGTCGATTTTCTGATAGAGTTGAATAATGCCCTGACAACAGATGGTATATTTTTAGAAATCGACGACCATGTTATCGTGGATGAGATCATAGAAATCTTCTATATCAATATAGATTGCACGCAAATCATTAACCTGAAAAACAGGATAAAAGTGGGCAAAAGTGCACAGGTGAAGTTTGCCGAATATTCCATCAACTACAACTCATCCCCGGCTTACAATAATACGGTTACCCATATAGATGTTGCTGAAAACGCCCTGGTGGAATTCTATAAGATTCAGGATGGCGGCAGTATGTTCAATATTACGGATCATACATTTGTACACCAGGCTGCCAAATCAATCTGCAATATTACCACACTCTCTTTATCCGGAGGTATTATTCGGAATGTGCTGCAGTTTGATGTAAACGGTGAACGGGCGGAGTCACATATGAACGGGCTTTATTTGTTGCAGCACGAGGAACATGTCGATAACAGAACCCTCGTAAATCATCATGTAGCCAACTGTGAGAGTTTTGAGTTGTATAAAGGCATACTCGGTGGAAAATCAACCGGTGTGTTTAATGGTAAAATTGTAGTAAAGCAAGCTGCTCAAAAAACCAATGCATTTCAAAGCAACCGAAATTTACTATTGAGTAATGATGCGAATGTTTACACAAAACCGCAACTGGAAATTTTTGCGGATGATGTGAAATGTTCACATGGGGCTACTTCCTCGCAGATTGAAGACAGCGAATTGTTTTACCTGAAGGCACGGGGTATCGGAAAAGATACGGCTCGGGGATTGCTGGTATTTGCTTTTGGTGAAGAAGTTATAGAAAAAATCAGGCACGAAGCGTTAAAGAATAAAATGGAAAAGAGAATAGCGGAGTTGTTGAAGATAGAATTGTAACCCGTCATTGTGAATGAAGTGAAGCAATCTCTGATTAAAAATATTGCTTCGTTCCTCGCAATGACGATAAGAAAATAAACATGTCATTAAACATAGCACAAATTCGAGCTGACTTCCCGATCCTGCAGGAAAAGATTCGAGGTAAGCAGCTCGTGTATCTGGATAACGGAGCTTCCACACAGAAGCCGCATGCCGTCATTGAAGCGGAGAAATATTACTATGAACACCAGTATGCCAATATTCACCGCGGCGTGCATTATCTATCACAGATTGGAACGGATTTGTATGAAAACGTGCGTAAGCAGATACGGCAGTTTATCAACGCGAAACACGATCATGAAATCATTTTCACCAAAGGAACCACGAATGCCATCAATCTGGTAGCCTATACCTTTGGAAGAAAATTCATCAACGAGGGCGATGAAATCGTTGTGACGGAAATGGAACATCATTCCAATATCGTTCCCTGGCAAATGCTTTGTGAAGAAAAGAAATGTGTGCTGAAATTCATTCCCTTGCAGGAAGATGGTTCTATCAGCCTGGAAGATGCTGAAAGGCTCATTACCTCTAAAACGAAACTGGTGTCGGTTGTTTATGTGTCTAATGCATTGGGAACCATAAATCCGATACCTGAACTGATTGCCATCGCGCATAAAAACGGGGCGAAGATTTTAGTAGACGCAGCTCAGGCGATTCAGCATTTTACCATTGATGTGCGGGCATTGGATGCCGACTTTCTGGTTTTCAGCGGGCATAAGATTTACGGCCCGACCGGAACCGGAGTACTGTATGGAAAGGAGGAAATTTTAAATGAAATGCCTCCGTATGAAGGCGGCGGTGATATGATCAAATCGGTTTCCTTTAAAGGAACCACCTACAATGATTTACCATTTAAGTTTGAAGCCGGAACGCCCAATATTGCTGGCTGCATTGCATTAGGTACTGCTGTAAAATATGTACAGGATACCGGCATTGAATACATCAGAGCCTATGAAACGGAATTGCTGCAGTACGCGACGGAGCAATTATCTCAGATTGAGGGACTGAAACTATACGGAACAGCCAAACATAAATCATCTGTCATTTCATTCTTAATGGAGGGCATATACCCGTACGATGTGGGCGTGTTGTTAGATAATATGGGCATTGCCATTCGTACCGGCCATCATTGTGCGCAACCCGTGATGGATCACTACGGTATTCCAGGAACCTGCAGGGCCTCGTTTGCTTTTTACAATACCAAAGAAGAAGTGTATGTATTGATAGAAGGGATTTTAAAAGCTAAAAAAATGCTGAGTTAATGCAGTCCATCAATGACATACAAGATGAGATCATCGAAGACTTTTCCATGTATGATGACTGGAATGACAAGTACGAATACCTGATTGAATTTGGTAAATCGTTACCGCTGATAGATGAACAGTATAAGACAGAAGAGAACAGGATACACGGCTGCCAGTCCAGGGTTTGGCTGCATGCCGAACTGAAAGAGTATAAACTCTATTTTTTTGCGGACAGCGATGCCATCATCACCAAGGGCATTGTGGGATTATTGGTAAAGGTTTTGAGCGGGCATACGCCGAAGGAAATAGCGGAAAGTGAGTTATATTTTATTGAAAAGATAGGATTGAAGGAACACTTATCCCCGACACGCGCCAACGGACTGGTGAGTATGATTAAGAAGATGAAAACATACGGAATCGCTTTTCAGGCACATTAATATTAATTTCACAGAGGTACACAGGAGATGACACAAAAAACATTTATGGAGATAAAAGACGAAGCCATACATCAGATTCAGACCATCTATGACCCGGAGATTCCGGTGAATATCTACGAGTTGGGACTGATTTACGAGGTGAATGTAGATGTAGATAATAATGTACACGTACTGATGACACTGACTGCACCCAACTGTCCGGCAGCAGAAAGTTTACCGGCAGAAGTCGAAGAAAAGATTAAAGCTATTGAAGGCGTAAAAAGCTGCAGAGTGGAAATCACTTTTGAACCTACCTGGGACCAGGAGATGATGAGCGAAACGGCAAAACTGGAATTGGGCTTTTTATGATGTAACAATAAAGCAATTTAACAATGAAACAATTCATCATTTTCTTCATTCTGCAATAGCAAATAATATGACAAATTGACAAATAAACAGTATTGTACAATTTTTGTATATCCGCATTAAATTATTTAATTACTTAATTATCAAATTTTATAAATATGTATCCAGAACACATCACCAAACCATGCGAAGAACAATTAACAAATGCCGGTTTCAAGGCATTGAAAACACCGGAAGAAGTAACGGAGATCCTCTCTTCCACAAAAGGTACCACCTTATTGGTTATCAACTCCGTTTGCGGTTGCGCGGCTGCGAATGCCCGCCCTGCAGCCTTAGCATCCATCATACATGCAAAACGCCCCAAAAACTTAGTGACCGTTTTTGCGGGAGTAGACGGAGAAGCAGTAGCAAAAGCCCGGGAATTCACCTTCCCCTTTCCGCCTAGTTCCCCATGTATCGGCTTATTTAAAGACGGTAAACTGGTGCACTTCATTGAACGCCACATGATTGAAGGCCGCCCTGCTAAAATGATTGCGGATAACCTTGTTGCAGCATACGAAGAATACTGCAATTAAGTAAAAATAACTGTATAAAAAAGAGAACCTGGTAGTGTTCTCTTTTATTTATGCAGGCATATCCTGAAAACTATCTGAAACTATCATTGATGCGCTGCAGTACCTCATTGCCCGGACAAAGCTCTTGTTCCGTCAACTGATTTAAAGGTTTCTCAACCGTATGAATCATCTCATGAAAATCTTTGCTTTGTTCGTCTATATAAATCAGTCCCGTTAAGATTTCTCCGCCTGCCCTGGATTCATTTAATTTATTTAAAGCTGAAAACCTGTTGAACGGATCCCAATCCTTAGCCAGTTTGCTGAGGTATACTTTGGAGCCATCATGCATCTCCACTTCCAGCGCCTCTCCGTCTTTATACTCTATCGTAATTTCTTTCTCATAGGGAACATAATCGAATGTGTCCACCGCTTCCATGTGTTCCCGAACATAGTCGTAGGATTTAGTGGAACCTGTATTATTATTAAATGTAACACACGGCGACACCACATCAATCAATGCAAATCCATGATGCGACATGCCCGCTTTTATCAAGGGAATCAACTGTGCTTTATCTCCAGAAAAACTGCGGGCAACGAAAGTGGCACCTAATTCCAATGCCAATCCGGCCAGGTCTATGGCCGTATATTGATTGGCATTGCCTGATTTACTTACAGAACCCACATCTGCCGTAGCGGAATCCTGTCCTTTGGTCAGTCCGTAACAGCCATTATTCATCACAATGTAAGTCATATTTAAATTTCTACGAATAGAATGCACGAACTGTCCTATTCCAATGGAGGCGCTGTCACCGTCACCGGAAATGCCTAAGTACATCAGGTCTCTGTTGGCTAACACCGCACCGGTTGCCACGGATGGCATACGTCCGTGAACGGAATTGAAACCATGCGAATTATTTAGAAAGTAGGCAGGTGTTTTAGACGAACATCCTATCCCGGACAATTTCGCAACCTGATGTGGTTGTATATTCATCTCGAAACATGCCTGTACAATCGCGGCACTGATGGAGTCATGGCCGCAGCCGCTGCAAAGGGTGGAGATCACACCTTCGTACTCTTTTTTAGTAAATCCTAATCGATTGACAGGCAACTCAGGATGATGAAATTTTGGTTTTATATATGACATACGTTATTGCTGAAGAGTGAGTGATTGGGTGGTAATTCTTGAAATTGACTGGTGTATGAAATTAGCGGTGATGGGTGTACCGTCATAATTCAGTATGGAAATCAATTTTCGTTTATCAATTTCCAGTTCATTGGAAAGGATTTTTTTCATTTGGGCATCCCTGTTCTGTTCAATTATAAAGACTGTCTTATGCTCCTGGATAAACTTTTCAATGGAATCTTGAAAAGGGAAAGCTGTAATGCGCAATGCGTCCAGTTTAATACCTTCTTCATTTAGTAAATCGATTGCTTCCAAAGCGGCATAGGTGGTGGTACCGAAAAACAGGATACCGATTGAACTTTGTGATGGCTGATTGTAAATCTGCGGAGCATACACCAATTTTTTGGCTGTATTCCATTTCAGCAATAAGCGGTCCATGATATGCACATAGGTATGACTGTCTTCCGTGTAGCGTGCAAATTCGTCATGCGAGGAACCCCTTGTAAAATAGGCGCCTTTGATCGGATGTGTACCCGGCAATGTTCTGTAAGGTACCCCGTCACCGTCTATATCCAGGTATCTTCCCCATTTTTCTATCTTTTCCAGCTGCTCCGCATTTAAGACTTTTCCTCTGTCATATTTTCGTTTATCGTCCCATTTCAGAGGCGGCGATAAATGTTCATTCATACCCAAATCCAAATCAGTCATCACGATAACTGGTGTCTGTAATCTTTCCGCTAAATCAAAAGCATAAGCGGTATGTTCAAAACACTCTTTTGGATTCGACGGAAACAATAAAACATGTTTGGTGTCACCGTGTGATGCATATGCAGCCATCATCAAATCCGATTGCTGTGTTCTGGTAGGCATACCGGTAGATGGTCCGCCGCGTTGTACATCTACCAGCACAACCGGAATTTCTGCAAAGTAAGCCAGGCCTAAAAATTCATTCATCAGGGAGAGTCCGGGACCGCTCGTTGCAGTAAAACCTCTTGCACCATTCCAGTTGGCACCGATGGCAATACCGACTGCAGAAAGTTCGTCTTCCGCCTGAACTACCGCAAAATTCTTCAATCCGTTTTCTTTGTCCACCCGCAGCTTATTCGCATATTTTTCAAACGAACTGACAACTGATGTAGAAGGAGTAATCGGATACCAGGCAGCAACCGTGGCACCTGCATAAATGGCTCCCAGTGCGCAGGCGGTATTACCATCCATAACAATGGAATCTCCGTTGAGATTGCGTCTTTCCACTCTTATATCCAGCGGACAATCAAAATGCTTACGGGCATAATCAATTCCCATCTGCAAGGCCTGTTCATTCGGTGCGATCAGCTTTTCCTTATTTTTAAATTCACTGTGAATGATGTCTTTCAACACCTGATGTTCAATATCCAACAAGGCAGATAACGCACCCACATAGACCATATTTTTCAATAGCTGTCGATAACGCGGATCTTCAAAGGAAGTATTGCATATTTCCGTCATGGGAATGCCGAGATAATGAACATCTTCCCGGATAAATTCTTTGACTAAATACTTCGTACTGTCATACAAAAAGTAACCACCAGGCCTGACTGCTTCCACGTCTCTTTTAATGCTTTGCGGATTCAGGCAAACCATGATATCCAATCCGTCCCGACGGCCCAGATAACCTTTGTCATTTATACGTACTTCATACCAGGTTGGCAATCCCTGAATGTTAGATGGAAAGATATTCTTTGCCGTTACCGGAATGCCCATTTTAAAAATAGAAGTGGCAAACATTTTGTTGGCACTGGCAGAACCGGTACCGTTTACATTGGCAAAACGTATAACGAAATCGTTTACAGATGGATTTAGTGATTGCATGAATGACCGGCTTTAGAAACTTGATATAAAAATTTTTGCATATCCCAGGCTGATGTCGGACAGCGTTCTGCACATAGTCCGCAATGCAGACAAACATCTTCATCTTTGACCATGACTCTGCCCGTTTTCAGGGTATCGGAAACATATAAATCCTGTTCAGGATGAATGGAAGGAGCACTCAGGCGAGACCTTAATTCCTCTTCTTCTCCGTTTTGAGTGAACGTGATGCAACTCGTCGGGCAAATGTCCATACAGGCATCGCACTCTATACAACGGGACTCCATAAACACCGTTTGCACATCGCAATTCAGACAGCGCTGTGCTTCCTTAAAGGCGGTATCGATGGCAAAACCTAATTCTACTTCCAGTTTCCTGTCTTTCAATGTTTTTTGTTTTGAAGCGTGCGGAACGGCATAACGTACATCTTCCACCACTTCATTTTCATACATCCATTCATGGATGCCCATTTTCTGGCTCACCAGATTCACCATCGGCGAAGGCCTGTCTTTATGAAGGTCTTTACCATTGCAGTACAAATCTATGGAAATGGCTGCCTGGTGTCCCTGAGCGACAGCGGTAATGACGTTTTTAGGCCCTAATGCTGCATCACCGCCAAAAAAAACAGTCGGAACTTTTGACTGGAACGTTATTTTATCAATTAGGGGAATTTCCCATTTATCGAACTCTATACCCAGGTCGCGTTCAATCCAGGGAAAACTGTTTTCCTGTCCGATAGCTACCAGTACATCATCTGCCTCTATAAAAATATCGGTATCGCCGGTAGGTACCAGGGAACGTTTTCCTTGTTCATCATATACTGCATGTACTTTCTCAAAAGTCATTCCTTTCAATACACCATTTTCCGATACAAAAGATTTTGGAACCATGCAGTCTAAAATCGGGATGTCTTCGTGTTGTGCATCTTCAACTTCCCAAGGAGATGCTTTCATCTCTTTAAATGGGCTTCTGACAACCACCGTGACTTGTTCACCCCCCAAACGTTTGGAGGTACGGCAGCAATCCATAGCGGTATTGCCTCCACCGAGAACAATAACCCTTCTTCCAATAGTATTGATATGTTCAAAGGCTACACCTGCGAGCCACTCTATTCCAATATGTACATGCGTCGGATCATCCCAACGTCCAGGCAGGTCTTTTAGATCTTTTCCTCTTGGAGCGCCGGTACCCACAAATAGGGCATCGTATCCTTTATCCGTGATCTCTTTTAAACTGGAAACATAGGTGTTAAAATGAGTTTGAATGCCCATATCCAGAATATAACCCACTTCCTGATCCAATACAGAGCCCGGTAAACGGAAAGATGGAATCTGGCTACGCATCATTCCGCCGCCAACCTCTTGGTTATCATACAAATGAATTTCATAACCCAAAGGTGCCAGGTCTCTGGCAACCGTTAATGCGGATGGCCCGCCTCCAATCAGTGCAATTTTTTTACCGTTCTTTTGTTCCGGTATTTTGGGCAGCAATGCTTTGACATCTCCTTTATTATCTGCAGCTACCCGCTTCAGGCGACAGATGGCAACCGGCTCCTCTTCTACCCTTCCACGACGGCAAGCTGGCTCACAGGGGCGATCACAGGTTCTTCCTAAAACCCCGGGAAACACATTGGATTCCCAGTTGACCATATAGGCTTCTGTATATTTTTCCTCTGCAATCAGTCGAATATATTCCGGAACAGGCGTGTGTGCCGGACAGGCATACTGACAATCTACTACTTTATGAAAATATTCGTAGTCTTTAATATCCGTAGGTTTCAAAATTTATGTTTTAGTTAAAATTTCATCAAAGTTAGGATAAGTTTCAGTAGAACAAAACATAAATTTTATCAACAGTGGTGCAGGACTGATTTTCTTGATTTAGGATAAAGTTATTGATTTTCGAGTCGCATTTTTTATATTCTCCAATAAAAAAAGTCGGCAATTGTGTAGGTTTGCAGTATGAAGAAAAACCTTCGTATTGTGTTTATGGGAACGCCGGATTTTGCCGTTCCTTCTTTGGATATTTTAATCCGGAATAACTTTAGTGTGGTGGGCATCGTTACTGCACCCGATAAGCCGGCAGGCCGCGGACAGCAAATCAATCAATCCGTCGTAAAAAGATACGCTGTTGAAAAAGGGCTGAATGTTCTTCAGCCGGAAAAACTAAAGAATCCGGATTTCATACAAGTATTAGAATCCTTAAATGCCAATCTTTTTGTTGTCGTTGCGTTCCGTATGCTTCCGGAAGTGGTCTGGCAAATGCCTGAATTCGGTACATTTAATTTGCATGCCTCGCTGCTTCCACAATATCGCGGAGCGGCTCCCATCAACTGGGCGGTCATCAATGGCGAAAAAGAAACAGGCGTCACTACCTTTTTTCTGCAGCATGAAATAGATACCGGAAATATTATTTTTCAGGATAAGATTAAAATCGATGACGAAGACAATGCCGGTTCTGTCCATGATAAATTAATGCATATCGGTTCTCAATTAGTTTTGAAAACGGTTCAGGCTATTGAACTGAATAAAGCAGAGACTAAATCTCAGTTATCAAATATACAACCTGAAATTCGCTTACATCATGCTCCGAAGATATTTAAAGATAACTGTCTGATTGACTGGAATAAACCGGCTATAGAAATTCATAATCTGATTCGTGGCTTATCCCCTTACCCTACTGCTTTTACCTATCTGGATGGAAAGGTATTAAAGATATTTGCTTCGCAGATTAGTCCACAGTCCATAGTCCACAGCCCACGTAAATCTTCATCAGCTATTGACCATCAATTACTATCTGTTGAGTATTCTACAGATAACAGAACCTATTTTTCCATCAAATGTGCCGATACATATCTGGATATTCTGGAATTACAGCTGGAAGGTAAAAAGAAAATGAAGGTAGATGAGTTTTTAAGAGGGTATAAATTTAATTAACATCGGGGTATAACCTTCTTAACTAAATTATCTAAAGTTTATAGCAATACGTATACTGGTTGATTAATTTTGGTTCAACTAACTTAAAACTTATGGCTGCAACAGCGACTAAAAAACCGGAAGCAAAAATCAGGAAGGTAAATTTCAAATTTGAAAAACCATTTCCCAAACATTGGTATAATGACAATCCAGTTGCTACTCATTTTATGAATGCCCAGCATCTGGCATTTCCGGATGGCGAAAAGTTCTTTATCCGAAGTGTAAAGGCTTTTGCTGAAGTATACAAGAATGACCCGGAATTAAAAAAACGAGTAGATAATTTCATCGGTCAGGAAGGGACACATTATGCCGAACATCAGAAATTCTGGGATATTATGGAATCACAGGATCTGCAACCCATGAAGTTTGTTGATTTTTTCAGAAAGACGGCATGGAATGGAATAGAAAACTGGGCTCGTACCACCTTAACCAAGAATAATCTTGGGAATAAGATTTCATTAAGTGTTACAGTGGCTTTGGAACATTATACCGCCATGCTGGCTGAAAGCGGCATCATCAATAAAGACATCACTGAAAAGATGCCGCAGGAGATGAAAGATTTATTCATGTGGCATGCCGCAGAAGAAATAGAACATAAATCCATTCCTTTTGATGTATTGAAAAGAGTGGACGACAGTTATGCCCTCCGAGTGGGTGGCATGGCGATAGCCACCTGGGGTTTGTGGTTTTATCTGGCGGTTGGAACAGCAGTCCTTACCTATAATGACAAGGATGTAAAAGCAAAAGACATTCCGAAAGACTTAATATCATTCCTATCCAGATTCAGACAAAGTTTTGGCGGTACATTAACCAAACAATTTGGTCAATACTTCCGCAGGGATTTCCACCCGGATCAGATCGAAAATTATCATTTGGCAGAAGAATTGCTGAAAGGTAAAAATTACGCATAATTCAACTACTACAATGTCTTATTGTCAATGAAAATATCAAATCTATGTCAAACATATCTCCCAATGATGTCTCTTTAAATCCTTATAACCCTGAAGAAATAAAGGTCAGACGCGTCAATTTTTCTTTCAATAAAGACAACCCCCGGTTTTATTACAAAAACAATCCCTTCAGCACCCATTTTATCAATGCGCTGCATATTGTATTTCCAACCGGCGAACGATTCTTTGTAAATTCCGTTTTGAAGTATAAAAATCAGGTTAAAGACGGGAAGCTGCAAAAGCAAGTTCGGAACTTTTGCGGACAGGAAGGCATACATAGTTCCATGCACGAAAGGTTTTGGGCAATATTAAAAGAGAACGGTTATCAGATAGAAGGCTACGAAAATCATATTGATAAATTACTGCACAAAATAGTCTCAAAAATCAAAATTCCATTCCTTAAAGATAAAAGTATCGACTTGGTGGCAACCGCCTGTCTGGAACATTTTACGGCATTATTCGGACATGCCTTATTCATGCATGTCAATACACAAAAGGATGTTGTCCCGGAAGATATGGCGGAATTGTTCCTTTGGCATGCCGCTGAAGAAATCGAGCACAAGCATGTCGCCTTTGATGTGATGCAGAAAGTAGATGAGCAGGAATATGCCAAACGGGTGGTGGCTATGCCGGTAGTAACTGCCTTGCTTTATTTTTATCTTTTTGTGGGAACAGGCTTACTGATGTATCAGGATAGAAAATATATAAATACGAAAGACCTTCCTAAACAGTTTAACGAATTTGCAACCGGATTATTTAATGAATTGCATGCAGATGCCTATAAAGAATATTTTAAGTTTTTTAAAAAAGGATTTCATCCGTCTGTTTTAAATGACTATCATCTGGCGGAAGAATTCTTTAGGGATAAAGCCTATGCTTAATGTGTAAAAAATCCCTGAGTAGTTTCAGAGATTTTTATTCTTTCTCTTCATTATAATTTTCAGTGAATCAACAACTTCTGGGTAGTTACAGAACTACCTGACTTAAAATCCGGTAAAGTTGACCTCCCTATTCTGGTTTAGATTGACCATGTAAGACTGGATTAAATTGACTACCTAAATAAGAATATAAGAGTTCACTTTGTAAGGAGCCAAATTAGTGTAAGTTTTGATTAATTAAACTTACTAAAATGGCAAATAAACCAATCAGCAGTAGAAATTAGAAAAATCCTGGGTGCAGACTAAACTAAATTATAAATTTTTGTAAGTTTATTTGGTGGTGTCTTCCTGAACGCCTAAAAGCCTGACAAACAGATCAGTACCCTCGATCTGACTGAGAATGACTTTGGTCAGCACCATCATAGGTACGGATAAGAACATACCATAAATCCCCCAAAGGAATCCCCAAAACAATAGTCCCATTATTATGACAATGGTATTCAAAGATGTCCTGTTTCCCAAAAATACAGGTTCAAGTACTGATGCCAGTATGAAGTGATAGGCATAAGCGATGAGATTGAGTGTGATGGCGGTGTAAACGGAATCAAACTGGATTAAACCCATAATAAAAACAGGTACCAACCCGATGATAGCTCCGAAAACAGGAAGAAAATTGAGCACAAATCCTATAAAACCCCAAAAGAAAGCAAATTGTAATCCAAACAGCAAACCTATAACCGTTACACCTACCCCGTAAAAAAGGCTGATAACCAGCTTGACCTTCATGTAAGAAACAATGGAATTTTTTATCTGCTCAAATGCCTCAATGTATTTTTTGCTTTTACCTTCTCCTCCCAGATAATGCAGATAATTTTCGTATCGCATGATTCCGGATAATAAGATTACCAAATATATGGAAGTCAGTAAAAATTCTTCGAAAAGCGAACCTAATGTACCGAATATCGAACCTGAATTGGTCATAATCATCTCTGAGGAAATGCCTGAGGTAACATCATTAAACAGGTGTTCTAAATCCAGTTTTTTACCTGTAACCCTATTATACATTTCCAGTACACCTGAAAGTTTTGAATTAATCTGAGATAAAATATACTCCTTCTCCCCGTAAATATCCGCTCCAGTCTTGTAAATCACTGTACCGATGAAAAAAATAGTCGTCAGAAATAAGACCAGGATAATGGAAATGCTCAGCCATAACGGAAATTTTCTTTTTTCAAACCAAACCAGGCCTGGCTGAAATAACAGTGCAAGAAACATAGCCAGCATTAAGGGAATCAACAGGTCCTGTAATAAATATAACAAGCCGAGCACTATTACTGATGTAAAGAAGACCAGGACATTCCTTATGGTTGTCAATTCTGATTGTACCATTATAACCAGCGTTTTTTTCTGAAATACACAACAAATAATATAGTGAGTAAGACACTAATCAATACAACGATGGTAAATGCATGGCGCTGGTGCTGGAATGGCAAATCCACATTCATACCATATATTCCGGCAACCAGCGTAGGAAGCATCAATGCGATTGTGACCGCTGTCAGACGGTTTACCACATGCCCTAAATTATTGGAAATTATAGATGCAAAAGCCCCCATCATATTCCCCAGGATATTGGAATAAACATTGGCCATTTCCAGTGCCTGAGAGTTATCAATCAGGATATCCTGAAACAATTCTTTGGAATCTTCATCCTCATTGAAATTAAGAAAGTCTGTCCTCTGAATCTTCAGCAGAACCATCTCGTTGGCTCTAATATCATTCACAAAATAGATCAATGCTTTCTGTAAATGTAATAATTTATTTAATTCCTGATTTCTGCTGGAATAGTTCAGCTCTTTTTCAATCTGGGATATTCGTTTGTTGATTTCTCTCAGATAATGTAAAAAATAATACACGTTGCGTTCAAAAATTTTCAACACAAAGAAATTCCTTTCGCTGAGCGATCCAAGTTTGACACTGTTTTTTTCCACCCACTCCATCATCGGATTACTTAAAGAACTTACCGTTAACAGCATATCGGGAATTAATATGATGCCGACAGGAATGGTAATATAAGTCGCCTCATCTTCCATATCAAACCCTTCATTTAAAATAGGTGTATTGATGACTATCAATTTGGCATCATCCTGCTTCTCATAACGGGAACGCTCATATTGGTCAATACAATCCAGGATAAAAGAAAAGGGCACATCCAGTTTCTGAGCCAATGCTTCGAGCTGTTCCAGATGAAAAGGAGGGGCAATATTTATCCAGCAGTCTCTTTCCGGCTGAGAAAGCTCCGTCAGATGACCGTTGTGTGTGGAATATATCTTAATCATGACAGTATCGTATCGCTTAATACACCTTCAAAAACAAATTCTGCGGGACCAATCAACCAGATATTCTTATAAGTATTTCCTTCCATTTCAAATGAAACGCTGAGTTTGCCGCCGGGAGTCTCTATATCAAGTACGCCGGTATCCATCTTACGCCTTTCCGCTATACACAAGGCTGCCGCTACTGTTCCTGTTCCGCAGGAAAGCGTTTCATCCTCTACCCCCCTTTCATAAGTACGCATTTTAATCTTTCCAGTCTGATCATTTACAAAATTCACATTGATGCCTTCCTTCCTGTAAGTATCGTTATACCTTATCTTATGCGCTTCTTCCATAATTCTTAAAGCTGCAATATCATCTCTGAACGACACATAATGCGGGGAGCCTGTAAACAAAACCGCATCCTCTCCAGCGTTTGAAATTTCCGGGACATCAATCATCTTTAAATGAACCAGACCATCTTTCAAAACATACTCGTGTTCCCCGTCAATAGCCATGAATGTACCGTGTTCGCCGGCTATATCTAAAAGACGGGCAAAAGCACTGATACATCTTCCTCCGTTGCCGCACATCGTACTCTCATTCCCATCTGCATTAAAATAGACCATCTTAAAGTCAGTAGCTGCATGCTCTTCCAGCAACATTAGTCCGTCAGCACCAACACCAAAGCGTCTGTCGCATATTTTCCGGATGAGCGCTGTCTGGCCAACAGGAAATTCATGGTTTCTGTTATCTATTAACACAAAATCATTTCCTGTTCCCTGGTATTTGTAAAAACGAATTGGCATGCACAAAAATAAGGTATTCAGACTGTATTATAATCAATCACCCAGTTAACTTTTTTTAACCCGCCGTTATAATTTTTTAAAAGATTCATTTGTTGTAGGTGTGTAATTTGCAATCATTAAAATAAATACGTTTATGAAAAAGCTATTGGTATACTTTGTAATCGGCATCATCAGTGCGATGTCTGCCGTTGCCATTTCAAACAAATTGAACGGTCATTCCCCTACCCTTATCAGGGAAAGCAATGCTGTTCCGGTAAAATTTGCCGGACATAACGGTTCTTTATCGGGCGATGCATTTGTGCAGGCTGCTAAAGTAAGCACCCCTGCTGTTGTGCACATTAACACCACTGTAAAAGCAAAGAAAACATCCAAGAATATGCGGAATATGAATCCGTTTTTCCAGTTTTTCGGAGACCCGTTCGGCAACTCGCCTTTTGATATGCCCGAACAAGACCAGGAAGGCTCCGGTTCTGGAGTTATTATCAGCAATGACGGTTATATCGTCACGAACAACCACGTTGTGGAAGGCGCCGATGAAATAAAGGTTAACCTGTTTGACAACAGAGAGTTCAAAGCCAAATTGATTGGCAACGACCCGAACACCGACTTGGCAGTTATTAAAATTGAAACCTCCGATCTGCAGTTCTTGACATTTGCCAATTCCGATGCTGCGGAGGTCGGACAATGGGTGCTGGCTGTTGGAAACCCATTTAACCTCGCTTCAACAGTAACGGCCGGAATTATTTCCGCCAAAGCACGCAATATCAATATATTAAGGGAAAAAGCCGGAAATCTGGCGATTGAATCATTTATACAAACCGACGCCGCCGTAAACCCCGGAAACAGTGGTGGTGCACTGGTCGACCTCAACGGAAACCTTATTGGAATCAATTCAGCCATCGCCACACCTACCGGTTCATACGCGGGTTATTCATTTGCCATCCCATCCAACCTTGCAAAAAAAGTAGTGAAAGATATTATTGATTTCGGTATTGTACAACGGGGTTTTTTAGGTGTGAATATCCGTGAAATCGATGATGAACTGGCTAAAGACCTGAAGCTCAAGAAGATTCAGGGGGCCTACATCGCCGAAGTGAATAAAAACAGCGCTGCTGAAGATGGCGGTATCAAACGCGGAGATGTTATCATCAAAGTAGGTGATAATGACATTAAAAACGCAGCGGACTTACAAGAACATATAGCCAGCTACCGGCCTGGAGATAAGATAAATGTAGAGATATACAGGGATGGTAATATGATAAACAAAACCATCATTCTGAAATCAAAGGATAACACCACTTCCCTGCTTTCCAAAGACAATAAAAATTCAACCAGCGTGCTGGAAAGCCTGGGTATCAGCATTGAAGAGGTTTCCGGATTAGAGGCCAAGAAACTGGGAATAGCGAATGGCATCCGTATCACTAAAATATCAGATGGCATTATTAAACAAAACACCAATATTCAGGAAGGATTTATCATAACGGCCATCAACAACAGAGCCGTTTCTAAAACGGAAGATTTAGAAGGTATACTATCAGACTCCAAAGGCAACGGAATACTCATGGAAGGAAAATATCCAAACCAGAATGGAATAAAATATTATGCTTTTGGGTATTGATAACAGTTTATAAGTTATTTATATTAGGATAAAGGCGGTAATATGCCATTAACTTATTTCCTATAACTTTCCTATTTTTACCCCGAATGCCCAACCACTATTTCCAGTTTAAAAATTTCAGGATAGAACAGGACAGGTGTGCCATGAAAGTTTGTACGGATGCCTGCCTGTTCGGTGCCTGGATTCCGGCCAATAATTCAACAGGCAATATACTGGATGTAGGAACCGGAACCGGTTTATTAAGCCTGATGATGGCACAAAAGACAACTGCGCATATCGATGCAGTGGAAATTGATGAAGCGGCTTTTTTACAGGCAAAAGAAAATACGGCAAATTCATCCTACAACGAAAGAATCTCCGTTTTTTGGGGTGATTTCAATAATTTTAAAACACAAAAAAAATACGACTTAATCATTTCGAATCCACCATTCTATGAAAATCAATTGCATTCGGCAGATGCAAAGGACCGTACTGCAAAACATGCAACGGCGCTTACTTTGGAAAACTTGTTTAAATGTGCTTCTCATTTACTGAAAGAGACTGGTAAATTAGCCATTCTTCTGCCCTATTACAGAAAAGCCGACTGTCTGAAATGGGCACAGTTATACAAATTATATCCGGAACAATCCATTGAAATTCAGCAGACTCAGCATCATGCATCTTTCAGGTATGCGGCACTGTTTACTTGTAATGGCTCTGTAAAACCACAGGATTCAACCTTCTCAATTAAGGATGCAGATGGCAATTACAGTCAGACGGCAACCTCTCTATTGAAACCGTTCTATCAATATTTATAATCCAACAGCGGTTTACTTTTGTCACAATTTGCTAAACTTCTGTGAAATATTGAAGAATCACCTTGTTTTATATGAAAAATGATGTAATTTTCGATATAAAACATTTGTTATGAAAAAACCTATACTTACTCTATTTGTCTTTATCTTAACTTTTTCCACATCCTATGCTATCTCACCTGCTGATGAAGCGATGCGTTCTATGGCGGATACTTCACTGGTACCCTTCTATCATGGTGTAGCATCCGGTGATCCGACACCAAATGCTGTAATCATTTGGACGCGCGTGACTCCTGAGGAAGCGGGTGTCATTAACGGAACCTGGCGGGTAGCAACAGACACCAATTTCACATCTATAGTTCAGTCCGGTACATTCAATACTGACAGTTCCAAGGATTACACTGTAAAAATTGATGTGACCGGGTTGTCCCCTAATACATGGTATTTTTATGAATTTACCGCTTTAGGAAAAAATTCATTGACGGGAAGAACGAAAACAGCACCTGTCGGAGGCGTAAACCAATTGAGATTTGCATTTGTTTCCTGCTCCAATTATCCAAATGGTTTTTTTAATGCTTACGCCAGAATCAAAGACAGGAATGATATAGATGCCGTTTTACATTTGGGTGATTATATTTACGAATCCGGTACCGGTTCGTCTTCTACCAGAACAGACCAGCTGCCCAATAGTGAAATTATCAGACTGGCAGATTATCGATTACGGTATTCTTCCTATCGTTTAGATCCGGCACTTAGAAAACTGCATCAGCAATATCCTTTCATGACAGTCTGGGATGACCATGAAACGGCGAATAATTCATACAAGGATGGTTCGGACAATCATACGCCTGCTACGGAAGGTCCATGGGATGTGCGTAAAGCTGCCGGGCAACAAGCCAATGACGAGTGGTTGCCGGTAAGGCTGCCTGTTGCCGGAGATCCAAATAAAATATGGCGCAAAATCAGTTATGGAAATCTGGCAGATATCTTTATGCTCGATACCAGGCTATACGCCAGAACGCTGCAGGAAGCGCTAGCCGATAATCAACGGAAAATTTTAGGAGATGAACAAATGGCCTGGCTGGAAAATGAACTGAAAAACTCCACGGCAAAATGGAAAATTCTGGGTCAGCAGGTTATGGTTGGGAACCTGAATCCCTTTTGGCAGTTAAACGGCGGCACCGGACTGATTTTGAATATGGATCAATGGGATGGATATCAGACCGAAAGGAAAAAAATGTTCGATATCATTTTAAACAATAATATTCAAAACGTCATAGTCCTTACCGGCGATATACATACTGCATGGGCTATGGATTTACCCTATAATCAGCAAACTTATAACGCCTCAACCGGACAAGGTTCAGTCGGTGTGGAATTTGTCTGTACCAGTATTACATCCGGCTCCTCACCTGTCCCATTGGATCCGATTTACGGACTGGTAACCAACTTACTGCCGCATATTAAATATGTGGATTTATATAAAAAAGGTTATGGAATTTTAGACCTAACCGATGAAAAGGCTCAGGGGAATTTCTATGCAATTAAAACAATTCAAACAATTGACACCAATCAGACATTTGAAAGCGCCTGGTTTACATTGCCCTCAACCAGGTGGCTGAAAAAATCAACCACTCCGTCTGTCAAATTAGATCCGTTGCAGTTTCAGGCACCTGAAACACCCAGAACAGATATCATCAGCGGGATACACACAAAAGCGAATGAGTTGATAATGATGGGTATCTATCCGAATCCTTTTATAGACAGAATATTCATGCAGTTTAACATGGTGAACAATTCCAATGCAGAGGCAAAAGTTTATGACCTGAGCGGAAAATTGGTAAAAAAGATTGATTTCGGTTTTTAACGAGAGGCCTGCATAACAAATCCATTCATTTAAATGATTTAGCCCGCGGTGCCTATAAACTGGTGCTTGAAGACAATAACAACCTGATTGAAAGAACCATTGAAAAATTCTAATAATGCCTAGAAAGACAGTAACGCCAAATTCAAAGAAAATAGCATCTCCGCCGAATATAGCTAAACCAAATGCAGTAAAAGAAAATGTGTCAGATATAAATATCTTTCCAATCGGAAAACTGAAATACCCGGAAGAATATTCGGAAACGGTTATCAATAAACTGATTCAGGACATTCGCGTATTGCCGGAACACCTGAAGGCGGTAACCAAAAAAATCAACAAAAAGAAAAAGCTACAATACTCCTACAGGGACGGCGCATGGACTATAGAGCAAATCATTCACCACCTGGCTGACAGCCACATGAATGCGCTCATACGTTTTAAATTAGCGCTGACTGAAAACAATCCAACCATCAAGCCCTATGATCAGGATTTATGGGTGGAAACTGCTGACGCACAGCTACCCATTAGAGTGTCCGTTCGCCTGCTGAAATCCATACACGCAAAGTGGGTGTCATTATTGGAAAATATGGATAATAATGACTGGAAACGTACCTTTTACCATCCTGAGTACAAAAGAGCCTCGACTTTAGAACAAACACTGGCTTTATATGCGTGGCACGGTAAACATCACGTGGCGCAGATTGAGGTGGCGCTGAGAAACAATTAATGGTATTTTCTGCGAATTTATCATGAAAAATACCGGAATAAACGGTGATTTTCATACCCCACTTTCCGTCCATAATTTTAACAATACATTCACTTTGAATGACTTGTCTGATATTGACATTGACTCTAAAAATGCTTATCTTTGCACACTTTTAAAATTTATCCAATCTAAATCAACCTATGCGTCAGCTTAAGATTACCAAATCCATCACCAACCGCGAAAGCCAATCCTTAGAAAAATATTTACAAGAAATCGGAAAAGTTGATTTATTAACGCCGGAAGAAGAAGTTGATCTAGCGCAGCGCATCAAAGCAGGCGACCAGATTGCGTTGGAGCGACTGACAAAAGCCAACCTTCGTTTCGTGGTTTCCGTTGCCAAACAATACCAGAATCAGGGATTGACATTGAGTGACTTAATCAATGAAGGTAATTTAGGTCTGATAAAAGCTGCTCAACGATTTGATGAAACGAGAGGTTTTAAATTCATATCCTATGCCGTTTGGTGGATTCGGCAGTCTATTCTGCAGGCACTTGCAGAACAATCCCGTATCGTTCGTTTGCCGTTGAACAAAGTGGGTTCATTGAATAAGATCAATAAGGCATTTTCCAACTTAGAGCAGGAATTTGAACGTGAACCGTCAGCAGACGAGTTAGCGGAAATACTGGAAATAACCCGTGAAGAAGTGGAAACGACATTAGGAGTTGCCGCCCGTCACGTATCCGTGGATGCACCGTTTCAAGAAGGGGAAGAAAACTCCCTGCTGGATGTTTTGGAAAATACGTCAGCACCAAGAACCGATTTGCAATTGGAATATCTGGAATCCCTGAGAAGAGAAATTGAGCGTTCCTTATCGACGCTGACAGACAGACAAAAAGACGTTATAAAATATTATTTCGGTATCGGTGTCGAACATCCGATGTCACTGGAAGATATCGGCGAAAAGTTTGGGCTTACCCGTGAGCGCGTACGTCAAATCAAAGACAAAGCCATCAATAAGCTCCGTGCCACTTCCAGAAGCAAATTGCTGAAAAATTACCTGGGTAATTAGGCATGTCAATATCCGAATACTGAAAAGAATCTATATCTACTACATTCCAATCATTCTATAATTCAAAAATTACGTCATGAGCAAGTGGATCGAAAAAGAAAAAAAAGCCCTCGAACTGATTAACATCGCCGGCAAACTGTGGCTGGACAGAAACGTAGAACTGGTCATTTTCCGCAGAAATATTGTGGATGCCCGCTACACAGAAGTTTTAAACAATAAGGAATACGCTAAAAAATACCTGAATCTTCCGTTATCCATTGAAGATTTTCTAACTATTGCAACTGCAATCGAACAGCTCGAAATTTCAAACTCAAGAATTGATATTGCCACCCTGAATAAAGAATGGATTGAACAAAAAGCCAACTTCTCTTCGGTGGAAGAATTTACGGCAAATAAATTAGCGGACTATATCGGGAAAGATAAGCGCGTGATCGAACCGAAAGACGTGGTGTTGTTCGGATTCGGACGTATAGGACGTTTAGCGGCCAGAGAACTCATCCAGCAACATGGCAATGGTGAGCAGCTTCGCCTGAAAGCTATTGTTACCAGAGGCAATTCCGATGAAGAAATCAAAAAGCGTTCTTCCTTATTGAGAAAAGACTCGGTGCATGGAAAATTCCGCGGTGTCATTACGGAAGATTTCGAGGGCAAAACCCTGGTTGCGAACGGCAATGTCATTCACATGATTTCTGCCGACAATCCGGCAGAAATTGATTATACACAATATGGCATCAACGATGCTTTACTGATAGACAACTCCGGTATCTGGAGAGATGCCGAAAAATTGAGTAATCACTTAAAATCCAAGGGTATCTCCAAAGTGTTGCTGACTGCACCGGGCAAAGGCACCTTGCCGAATATAGTGTATGGAGTCAACCACCTCAGCTATCATCCGGATGACTTTAAGGTATGGACGGCTGCTTCCTGCACCACTAACGCCATCTCTCCTATCATCAAGGTTATCAGCGATGTATATGGTATTGAATCCGGACACGTTGAAACCGTTCACTCCTATACCAACGATCAGAATTTACTGGATAACTACCATAAGAAATACAGACGCGGGCGTTCCGCACCAATGAACATGGTTATCACCGAAACAGGTGCTGCTAGTGCCATTACCAAGGTAATGCCGGAAATGTCCGGAAAATTTACCGGTAATGCCGTTCGTGTACCAACACCGGATGTTTCACTGGCCATCTTAAATCTGAACCTGTCCAAAACGGTTACATCCGTTGATGAAATCAATGCGATTCTGAAACAGGCGGGTTCTTTCGGCTCTTTGGTGGAGCAGATTGACTTTTCCACTTCTCAGGAACTGGTATCTTCCGACTGTATCGGCAATCCACATGCATCTATTGTTGATTCGCATGCTACTTTGTTGTCTCCAAACAGCAAATCCATTGTATTGTATGTTTGGTACGATAATGAATACGGCTATACGCGTCAGGTGATCCGATTGGCAAAATATATTGGCAAAGTACAGCGACTTACCTATTATTAATAAGTTACTATTTAATAGTTGTGTGTATGTTTGTAAAAAATACAATAAAATAATGGATATTATAATCCTTTCTAGTAGAAAATAAATTTTTGTCTAAAATTCTATTTTTTATTTTCTAACTTCAAATGTATCTTTTATGAAAAATTTTAATTCAATATTAATTTTAACTATTTTTTCAATTATTTATACATCCTGTACAAAGTCAATTGATGAGATAAACAATAATACGTCATCAAACTCTATAGAGATAACTAAAAATTATATCAATAATTCAAACAATGAACGTAAGGCAGCTGTTGACTCATTTTTATACTATGCCAATTTAGGTTCTCCATCAAGAGATATTGATAAATTTAATAACATTGGTGGTGTTTTACCTGATCTTACCATCTGGAAATATAATGAAAATAATATAACAACTGCAGCGAGTGGCGGTGGTAATAATGGTGATTGTTATTCATTACCAGTTTGTAATGGTATTTCATTTCCATTGCAACCGGGTTGGGCATGTGATGTAATTCCGCCAAAAGATACATTTAATAATGTAATTAATGCCTTTGGACAATATGGAACTGATTTCAGACAACAGTATGTAGTACATTATCCTACCAATAAAAGTACAAATTCGCCAATTGTTGTTTTGGTGCATGGTGGCGGTTGGTTTAGTGGCCCTAATCCTGATGAATTATCTGGTTGGCCTTATGGCTTTACTTCTAATAAACCTGATAACTTTGTAAAAAATCTATTAGACAGTGGTTTTGTGGTGGTTAACTTGTTGTATCGTTTAACTCGTTATGGCGATGTAAATTCAGATATTACATCAAATCCTGTTTCTGTACAAGATCAAATTTCTGATATAAATTCAGGCATCTTGCATATACGCACTAATTTCCCAACGTGCTTAGGTTTAAATGCTAATAGTATTCAGGTGTTAGGCGAGAGTGCAGGTGGTCATTTGGTATTATCCTGGGCTTATGCTAACGCAAATGTATCTTACATCAAATCAGTTGTAAGTATGTATGCACCTACTAATCTTCAACAATATGGAAATTATTTGAAAAATATACCCATAACTTTTACTTGTGGTAATTTCTTTTTTCCAGTTACCTCTTATTATCCTTGGTATTTTCCTATTACAGATATTTATAATCCTTACATGGTGTATAATACTACCAATTATACTTGTCAGGCCGCAACTTATCCAATTTCAAGAGTGCTGCAGTCTTATAAACTTATTCAAAGTTTAGTTAAAACTATTATTACTTCGCCACTTACATCTACAGAATTATTCAATATATCACCCTGCAATATTTTGAATAGTTCCAGAATTGTACCTACATTCATTATGCACGGTAATAATGACGCATTGATTCCAAAAGCTCAAGCAACTAATAATATGAGTACTGCTTTAACAAATTTTGGAGGTTTAATATTTAACTATAATTCATCAGGAGGTTCTGTACCAACATCATATATATCAGGATTTAAACATGGAATTAAATATTATGATAATGCCAATCATGGCTGGGCAGTTACAAGTGGCAATCAAGCAACATTATACAGTCTTATTCGTTCAGATGCGTTAAGTGGTTAAACGGACACAAATAATATATAATGAAAATATTAACAATTACTATTGGTTTTTCTTTATTTCTATTATCGTCTTGCTGTATACAAGAAAATATCCAACCTGTAAATACTTTAAAAGGAAAAGTAAGGATTATTAAAATATCTGTAACAGACTCAACTAAAATCAATATAATTTGTTTCTATGACTCTGTGAGTGCAAGACTATCACGAATTTTAAATTTTATAAAACCATCAAACATAGATACTTTTCGCCAAAAAGGAGAATATAATTTTAGGTACGAAAACAACCTAATAACAATTGACGAAATAGGAATAGACAACGTAACCCCTTTTCACAGATATAAAATTAATACTGATTATAACAAAAATATTTTAGACTTTAACGAAGAAGATGTTATATACAATACGGAAAATACCTATTTTAAATACACACTAAAAAATCAACTTTTAGATACTGTTTTTGAAAAATATTATTGGCCTTTTGCATTCAATAGAAAATGTTATAATTACGTATTTGATGGAAATAATTATACTAAATTTATATTTGATTATGACTGGTATGTTATTTTTGGTGGTAATGTACATGTTGTAGATTCAGCAAAAATTGACTATACTAATATGCCTTATACCCAATATGCACCTATGCAAAATATGTATAGTGCTAATACATTCTTCAATTTAGGTATACCAAGTGAAGTAACTTACGATTTACTATATTTCTTAGGGTTAGAGGGTTATAGGTTTTATAAACCAAATAAAAACTTAGTAAATACAATACGTTCTTACAATGACTCTACTGCTATTGTTTATATGACCTATGAATTTAATACTCAAAATCAACTGGATAAATTTATTGTGAATTTTAGAAATCCATCAACGACATTTTTTACTTATGAATTTGAGTATTACTAAAACCTAAAACTTTTAATCAATGTTTGAAAACTTACAGGATAAACTAGAAGGCGCGTTCAAAAACCTGAAAGGCCAGGGTAAACTGACGGAACTGAATATTGCCGCCACTGTAAAAGATATACGACGGGCTTTAGTTGACGCTGACGTTAATTATAAAATTGCCAAGGAATTTACGGATACCATCAAGGATAAGGCCATGGGTCAGAATGTGCTGACCTCCGTTTCTCCGGGTCAGTTGATGGTAAAGATTGTCAGTGATGAACTGACGCAGCTCATGGGCGGAACAGCCACCGAAATCAATATAAAAGGCAGTCCTGCGGTTATTTTAATCTCCGGATTACAAGGTTCAGGAAAAACTACTTTTTCCGGTAAACTTGCCAATTACGTCAAAACAAAACTTAATAAAACACCTCTGTTAGTTGCCTGTGATGTGTATCGCCCCGCGGCGATTGATCAGTTGAAAGTATTGGGTGAACAAATCGGCGTGGAAGTCTATTCTGAAATTGAAAACAAGAATCCCGTATCAATTGCGCAGAATGCGATTGCTTATGCCGGACAAAAAGGACAGAATGTGGTTATTGTGGATACTGCAGGACGTTTAGCCGTAGATGAAGATATGATGAATGAAATCGCCAATGTCAAACAGGCGATTCAACCGCAGGAAACCCTGTTCGTTGTGGATTCCATGACCGGTCAGGATGCAGTGAACACAGCAAAAGCATTCAACGACAGAATCAATTTTGACGGAGTGGTCTTGACCAAATTAGACGGTGACACACGGGGTGGTGCAGCTCTTTCCATCAAGTATACGGTTAATAAACCCATCAAGTTTGTGTCGCGCGGCGAAAAGCTGGCGGATACCCTGGACATCTTCTATCCGGAACGTATGTCGCAGCGTATCCTCGGTATGGGTGACATCGTTTCTTTTGTGGAAAAGGCACAGGAACAGTTTGATGAAAAAGAAGCGCAGCGCTTAAGCAAAAAAATAGCCAAGAACCAGTTTGATTTTGAAGACTTCCTGCAGCAGATCAACCAGATCCGCAAGATGGGAAACATCAAGGATTTACTGGGTATGATACCGGGAGTGGGCAAAGCGGTGAAAGATATTGATATCGATGACAATGCCTTCAAGAAAATTGAAGCCATCATATTTTCCATGACACCGGAAGAACGCAGAAACCCTGATCTGATTAATGGAAAACGCAGAGAACGCCTGGCAAAAGGCTCCGGAAATACCATCCAGGATGTCAATCAGTTCATCAAGCAATTCGACCAGATGAAAGTGATGATGAAGCGTATGCAGGGAATGGGAATGAGTAAACGATAGAATGGGCATTTGAATTGTTTTACATTCAGTCGTAATCCAAAACCTGATTCCGGAAATCTAACGACACTTTTAACACAAACATTACTTCTTAATTGCAAGAATCCGGCTGAATTATTCTATTTTAGGATATGATAAAAGCAGGCATCGTTGGAGCAGCCGGTTATACGGGCGGCGAACTGATTCGCATTCTATTGCAGCACCCTGATGTTGAAGTTGTTTTTTGTTTCAGCAGAAGTCAAAACGGGAAACCTGTTTATGCTGTACACACCGATTTACTGGGAGACACCGAATTAATTTTCACAACTGAAATCAATAACAGTGTTGATATGCTGTTTTTATGTCTGCCGCATGGTGAAGCACGCATTTTTTTAGAAAAGAATACCTTTTCACCAAACATAAAAATCATCGATTTAAGCAACGATTTCCGGCTGAAGGAACAGGCCTCTGATTTTGTCTACGGATTGCCTGAATTAAACAAAAACGCTATCAAACAGGCTAAGAACATCGCCAATCCGGGATGTTTTGCGACTGCCATCCAACTGGCTTTGCTGCCTTTGGCTAAAAACAATCTGTTGAATTCGGATGTACATATTTCGGGAACAACAGGGAGTACAGGTGCCGGAGTATCCCTGAGTGAAACCACCCATTTTACTTGGCGTAATGATAATATATCGGTTTACAAGGCTTTTACCCACCAGCATTTGGGAGAAATCAAACAGAGCCTGAGTCAGATGCAGGCTTCTTTTAATCATCCCATCCATTTCATTCCGTATAGAGGGGATTTCACACGCGGTATTATCACCACCATCTATACTGATTTTGCCGGAACCTCAGAAGAGGCGAATAACCTCTATCAATCCTGTTACAAGGATGAACCATTTACATTCATTTCTACTGAAAACATTGACCTGAAACAGGTAGTCAATACGAATAAATGCCTGTTGTATCTGGAAAAACATGGCAACAAACTGATGATTGTATCCATCATCGACAACCTGATAAAAGGCGCTTCAGGACAGGCCGTGCAGAATATGAATTTACTGTTTGGATTCGATGAAACAAAAGGATTGAAATTAAAACCGGTAGCTTATTAGTTTATTATCTCGCAAAATTAATCATGAACTTATTCAACGTATACCCGCTTTTTGATATTGAAATTATAAAAGGTAAAGGAAATCATGTGTACGATTCAAATGGCACCAAATACCTGGACTTTTACGGAGGCCATGCGGTCATCTCCATTGGACATGCACACGAACATTATCTTCAGCGCATTGAATCACAACTCCACCGACTCTCCTTTTACTCGAATTCTGTCCGTCTGCCGGTGCAGCAGCAACTGGCTGATAAATTAGGAGCAATATCCGGCTATAACGATTATCAGTTATTCCTTTGTAACAGCGGTGCGGAAGCGGTGGAAAATGCTTTAAAAGCTGCTTCGTTTCATAATAACCGTAAAAAAATCATTGCTTTCAAAGGTGCTTTTCACGGGCGTACCTCCGGTGCGGTGGCCGTAACGGATAATGCTAAAATAAAACCACCGGTAAACGATGACTCTCATGTAGTTTTTCTGGATTTTGAGGATACGGAGGGATTAATAAAAGTCTTTAAAGAACTGGAAATCTGTGCCGTTATTATCGAACCTATTCAGGGCGTCAATGGTATATATGAACCATCAGTTTCATTTTTACATCTGATCCAGCAATTATGCAAAGAAAACGATACTCTTCTTATTGCGGATGAAATACAGTGCGGCTATGGACGTAGCGGTAAGTTTTTCGCTCATCAGCATGCAGGCATTCAGCCGGATATCATAACGATGGCAAAAGGAATGGGTAACGGCTTCCCTATTGCCGGCATCTTAATACACCCGAAAATTCATTCAAAATATGGCATGCTGGGCACAACTTTCGGGGGGGCGCCATTGGCTTGTGCTGCCGGGTTAGCCGTACTGGAAGTAATGGACAACGAACAGTTGATGGAAAATGCCACTGCCAGGGGTACATATCTGTCCGGGCAATGTCATATGCTTCCTAAAGTAAAAGATGTACGGGGCAAAGGGTTGATGATTGGTGTGGAATTTGAATTCCCATTAAAGAACTGCGGGATAAATTAGTCTATGAACATCATATCTTTGTTGGTAATTCCAATAATCCAAATACAATCCGATTATTGCCGAGCCTTACTATTGGACAGCAGGAAGCGGATGAATTACTGAACGCACTCAAAAAATGTCTGAACTCATGAAGAATTTTCTCTCTGTCAACGATGTGGATGATGTGGAAGCACTGGCACAGAAAGCCATTGCTCTAAAATCCAGCCCATTTGATTTTAAGAAGATGGGTGAAAATAAGACAATGGTACTTATCTTCCTGAACGCATCACTGAGAACAAGATTGAGCACTCAAAAAGCCGCACAAAATTTGGGTATGAACACCATCGTGCTGAACCTGGGCCAGGACAGCTGGAATATGGAATATGAAGATGGCGCTGTTATGAATGGAGATAAAGCGGAACATATCAGGGAAGGAGCTGCTGTCATTTCCCAATATGCCGATATTATAGGCATTCGTGCCTTTCCTTCTCTCACAGACAGAGAAAAAGATTATTCAGAATATATCCTGCATAAATTTCTGGAAAATGTGACTGTACCAATAGTGAATATGGAATCGGCAACGGTTCATCCGCTTCAGTCACTGACCGATCTGATGACCATCCGCGAATTTTCCAATAAACCCAAACCGAAGGTAGTGCTGACCTGGGCGCCGCATGTCAAAGCACTTCCCCAGTGTGTCGCTAATTCATTTGCTGAATGGATGAATAAAGCAGCTGTTGAATTTGTCATCACCCACCCGGAGGGATATGAACTAAAAGAAACATTTTCCCGGAATGCTCCTCTCCTCTATAATCAGGAAGAAGCCTTTAAAGATGCTGATTTCATTTATGCCAAAAACTGGAGTTCCTATAAAGATTATGGCAAAATAATCGGACAGCAAGATGACTGGATGATAACACAAAAGAAACTAAAAGTAACCAACAATGCTTTTTTCATGCATTGCCTTCCTACACGTAGAAATGTAGAAATTTCAGACGATATACTGGACTCATCCGGCTCCATTGTGATTCAGCAGGCAGCAAACCGTGAATATGCCGCTCAGGCTGTCTTAAAGGAATTGCTTCATTTTTTGTCAATATCCGACAGAAATCGTTGAAATTTAACAAATTATCAACTCATATCTGGAATTTTACTATTGACTTACATCAAATTTAGATGTAACTTCACTTATCTTGTTTATTCTATTGATTAATAACTATGGTAAAGATTTTACAAACTACACTGATTGCAGTGCTGGTGGTTTTATCTTCCACCACTTCCGCCTATATCAGTCCCAAACAAATCCTTAGAAAGGGAACTAAACTCGTTTATGATGTGAACTATTCCGGAACTCAATATGAGTGCACGGTGACGATGAATGAGGAATCCGATTCCTACAATTTTGACTGGAAGATCAGCAGTCCGGAAAACAAGAGCGGCTCGATAAATGTCAGTAAAATAGCACTCGAAAATGCGAATAGCTTATTCAGTAATTTTTCCGGTGGAAAAATCCAGTTGAAGGATGAATGCTGCTTTCTGCTAAGCAGAAAAATGTTCAATGCGTTAAAAGGTAACGGGTCCATCGAGATCTTTACCGATAAAAAAGATGGCGTACTGACCATTTTTGGAAATCCATATAACCACACACAAACGATTGGATATCAAAATAATTTCTCCAATGAATTTGAATGCCGGACGGTTTCTGATGGAGGCGATTTTCAAATCACTTATGTCAATGATGAAAACTTCCCGTTGATTATAGAAATGAATTTGGGAATGAAGATGAAATTGAAAAGCATCTATAACTAATTCTCTTCTGTCTGATTATAGATAATAACCTTTTTAGTGTTCCCTTTCTGTTTGTTTTCGTTGACTATAAAAGCAGGAAACATAAATGTATGGTCCATTGTCCTGGGCTGATTGCTGAAATCCTTATTTTGGACCATCACCGGATGTATTGATTTTTTGATTTCATTCAGCCAAAATACAGGACCGTTGTGGTGTTTCCAGGTATCTGCATCCTGAACAGAATAATATACCTGGAGCCACAACAATTCCCGCTTCACATAAGAATGCTTCTTATCAAAATATACGATTTCCCGGTATTTTAATTTTCTCGAAAACCGGCTGTACAAATCCTTGAAATATGAATCGTCACAATAATTTTCCAGGCAAGAGTTTGAGTCCACACTCTGAGGCTCTGCATAGCTGAAACGGTTTAGAAAATCATTAAACAGACACTGGTTCATTTCTTTCGCAGGGTAAAAGGCATTCCATTCCCCTTTGCAATAGCCCTTTAATAAATCAACCGGAATAGATTTCAGGTAATTGTTTTTTGACAAATCCAGGTTTATGGTATAGGTAAACGTGTCCGTTTGAAACAAATTCTGAGCCTTTACACTACTTGAGATAAACAGAACAATACAAATGATGCTCAAAATAAATCTGGCCATGATATGAAAATTTATAACCCTGAAATTGCAGCCAATGCTTCTTTCGTCTTGGGCTGATTTTTAAATACCTTCATTGGAAATACGACTTTCCTGTTTATATTCAATTTTACATCAAATGAATCAGAGAAACTTTTATCCAGTACTGCTATTTTACCATCCAGAGAAAATGTGAAAATGGTAAATGGTTCGTTGGGTAATAATTTAAAATCAGTTGTGAATTGCTCCGGCATATAACTGATCACGGCATTTCTGTTTTTATAAACAACAAAAACCTCACTATTTAATTTTTGAGCATATCCTTCCAGATTAAAATCTGCCACAACCGGAACATTTTCTTCATCCAATATCCTATCACAGTTATAAGTCGCCATCCTGTCAACATTCATCACAGCAAATGAAAGATTTACAACTCTAACATAGTCCAAACCACCCGTATCGTTTACAATAACCTGGGTTGCACTGGACATTCCATTGTCATCATTTCGCCAGATATTATCTCCCCATAAATCCTGGCTATTATCTGTGAGAATCTGGTTAGACTCTTTATTTGCTGCAAAGGGCGTTGCTTTGTCCCATGACTTTGAATATTCATTTAAGACATACGTTTCACCTCCAGTCATATTAAGGTTTTTGGCTAATTGTACCTGCGCTCTCCTGCCTGGGGCAAATGATAATAATTTCCCGTTGCCATACGCTTTGAGTTCAAACATACCTGCACTTTCCAGTGTGTGCTGCCGTCCATCCTCAAAGTATGTCATCGGCAGATGATTGATTAGAATATCCAGCTGATCCCGGAATTCCCTGTATTTCAGATGGACTGTTCCTTCATACAATCTGCCCTCCAGGTAAAATGCATACGGCGGTATAAAAATGCGTGAATCATTATGATGAATCACCCTGCACGATTTAGACTCAAATACATACTCACTGAAAGAAGTTTCAGGTATGTTAAATTTGGAAAAAGAGCTAAAAAAAAGAAATAGCAACGGAAACATCAGGTATTTTTTCATGACTGCAGATTTCACTGATAACGCAGAATCCGTTTAAAAATTATTCCTCTACATTGTAATTTTCAATTTTCAGAACAAATCCGTCAAAAACCTGTGAAAGATATAAGGTATTATTGTAAATCAGAGAGGTAGAACCACCGGACAGCATTCGGCCGTCATCGGAGAAAATAACCTTAGTTTCACCGGTTGACTTATTGATGGAATATGATTTGGATGGTGAAAAGATTGTAGGGATATAAGACAAGAGCGCAAACTTAATTTCATCCGGATGAACGGCGATTATGAGTTCATCACCATGGTTGGTGATATTATCCATTCCATTAATGTTCGATAATACCTTTTTGTCATTCAGGGAACCATCCGGCAGAATGGTATAGGTGAATAAAGCGTGATTTCTGGAAGTAGCGAGATACAAGATATTGTGCTCATTGTACATGCCATTTGGAAATGAGATAAGACTGTCCACTATTTTCCACACATCTCCACCATTACAGAAACCTACGGATCCTTTATTCGGATTCAACAGCAGTTCTAATACATCCGTTGAATTTTTATCGTTGGAAAAATAAAAACTGCCATTAGGCAATACCGTAATGTCATTGGGAGATATCAACAATGGATTCTTATACTCCCTGATAAACTCCAGGTTGTCCTCATTGATTTTAAATTGCTCGATGCCGTTCGTTTGCAATGCATCTCCGTAATGATTGATGACAAAAAGATAGTCCGTACCGTTCACAGTTTGGAAATCGATTCCATGCGGATGAAACGGAATCGAAGGAAGATTTATCATTTTCAATTCCTTGCTTTCATCTGATGTCAGACTGATTTGATACAACACACCTATATCAGGTTTATCATCTCTCCGTTCATCACACGAAACAATCAACCTGTCGTTTTTTACATCCAAGACGATATCCTCCGGTCCGGATGCCGTTATAATCCGGTCGTATTGTTTCTTTAATGTTTCCTTAGAACAGGAAATTGTACAAAGAATAATACTCCAAAGCAATATTTTCCTGAACATAAGCGTATTTTTGTAACGATTAAATATACAACAATTGGAAAATATAGTAGCCGTAAAAATTGGAGGAAATGTAATTGATGATGAAAATGCATTAACTGATTTTCTAAGTGTATTTTCTAAAATCCCCCATCAAAAAATATTGATTCACGGTGGCGGAAAAACAGCCACCACCATCAGTGAACAATTAAACATACCTACCCGAATGATAGACGGCCGCCGAGTTACAGACCAGGCAGCCTTAGAGGTGGTAACGATGGTTTACGGAGGTCTGATCAATAAAAAAATTGTTGCCGGTTTACAGGCAAACGGTTGCAATGCTATCGGACTGACCGGTGCAGATGCAAATATCATAGAAGCACACAAGCGAATTCATCCAACCATTGATTATGGATTTGTCGGCGATATAGATAAAGTAAATCCTGCGCTCCTGACAGAGTTGATGGAAAGAAATTTTGTACCCGTGATTGCGCCTTTAACACACGACAAAAAGGGGAATATTCTAAATACCAATGCGGATACAATGGCTGCACAATTAGCGATTGCATTGTCAAAATCCCAAAAATTAACTTTTGTTTATTGTTTTGAAAAATGCGGATTGTTGAAAAATATCGATGATCCGGATAGTGTCATTTCTCATGTTAACCTGTCAGAAATTCAACAACTCAAAGAAAAACAAATTATTACAGGCGGCATGATTCCAAAAATGGAGAACATTGTCAATGCGTTACAAAATGGTGTGGAAAAAGTTATCCTATGCCATGCAAAGGAGGTGGGTTCAATTATGAAAGTAAATAGTATTTTTGGCACGACCTTTACTGCAAAGTAATATGACAAAGACAACAGAGGATATCCAAAATCAGACGATTGAGTTGCTTCAAAAACTAATCGGAGTTTCGTCCTTCAGCAAAGAAGAAGACCAGGCTGCGGATATTATCCGTAAATTCTTAAAGTCTAAAAAGATCCCGTTTGAAACAAAACTCAACAACACATGGGTTAAGAACAAACACTATAATTTTCTAAAACCATCCGTTCTTCTCAACTCTCATATTGATACCGTTAAGCCGGTTTCAGGATGGAGCAAGGATCCGTTCCAGCCGTTTATAGAAGATCAGAAATTATACGGATTAGGGAGTAATGATGCAGGTGCCGCCCTCATCTCCTTGCTGGCTACTTTCTTGCATTTTTATGAAAGTGAGGACTTGAAATATAATCTTATTTTCGCTGCCACTTCTGAAGAAGAGATTTCCGGAAAGAATGGTATCGAACAGATTGAAGAAGTGACCAGTGCCTGTCAGTTTGCCATCGTCGGTGAACCGACAGAAATGAAGATGGCCATTGCGGAGAAAGGATTAATGGTACTGGATGATGAAGTAAAAGGGAAATCAGCCCATGCGGCTCGTAATGAAGGGGGAAATGCCATTTATCTAACCATGGTAGACGTTCAATGGTTTCAGAACTATCAGTTTAAAAAGATTAACCCGATATTGGGCCCTGTCAAACTAACCGTGAGCATGATACATGCCGGTACACAACATAATGTAGTTCCGGATGCCTGTAAATATGTGGTGGATGTCCGAACCATTCCCGAGTACTCCACTGACCAGGTTCTGGAAATTATCCGGGATAATGTGAAGGCAGAAATAAAACCACGCTCCCTTCGTTTACAACCTTCACAAATCGACAAAGAGCATATCATAGTAAAAGCAGCCGAAAAACTGGGAATAGAAACTTTTGGTTCCTCTACCCTATCCGATCAGGCATTACTTAAAATTCCTTCGGTCAAAATCGGACCGGGCAAATCAGAACGCTCGCATACGGCAGATGAATTTGTTTATCTCAAAGAAATTGAGGAGGGCTTAACTATCTACAGAAAACTGCTGGAGCAGATTTTGTAACGGTTCTCTTACAAAAAATCAACGAAGCAACGTTACAGTCCCTTTGTGGGTTTTAATTTTTCCATCCGGCAACAATGCCTTGTAAAAATACACATAACTGTCTACCTGACAATCTTCCCCTTTGTATCTGCCATCCCAGCCTTTTACAATATCATCCGGTGCAAAATTAGCGGAAAAGAAAACCCGCTCACCCCAACGATTGAAAATTGAAAATTCCAATACAACAGAACTGTCAGCGGAAGCACGCGGCACCAAGATATCATTCAGGCCGTCATTATTGGGTGTAAACGCAGTAGGCAGATAGACATCATATAAACACTCTTTCAGCACACGGACAGAATCGCTTCTGGAGCAATTCGTGTTAGATACCAACACCGTATATAAGCCTGCATCATCAACGGTTACCGAATTGATTGTATCATTGGTACTCCATAATACGGATGTAAAAATTCCATTCCCTATACTCAGCGTTATATCTTCACAGATGGTCGTATCATTTCCTAAATCAAAAACGGGCAATGAAAACTGTTCTAACCGAATGGTATCCGATGCAACACCACACTGATTGGAGATGGTCGCGAAGAAAATTCCCGGAGATGTAACTATTATTGACGCTGCAGTGTCGCCTGTACTCCAGCTGGTGGTGACATTTCCTGTAAACAATGTCTTTGAAAACGAACCGCAGAAAGATGTATCATTCCCCAAAACAAATGGGCTCGGTTTTGCGAACTCATCAATGAAGATGGTATCGCTCACCGAGCAGGTTGCACTGGAAACCTGTACCCAGTATTTTCCGAATGCATTCACGTTGATAGTTGAGGTCTGCTCTCCCGTATTCCATAAATACTGTATGTTATTGCCGGCAACCGTTGCATTCAGGGTAATATTAGCTCCGGTACAAATAAATGTATCCCTGCCTAAGTTCACATTCAACTGATTGGAATTCGCAATAATAACTGTATCAGAAACACTGCCGCAGCTGTTACTGATATTAGCAATATAAGTACCGGCCTGAGTAGCATTGATAGATGGAGCTATTGTTAAAAACTGCGTGTTCAGGAACCAGTTGGTTTGGTTATCTCCGGTTGATAAGGTTAGACTGAAAGTTCCGCAGAAAGAAGTATCCCTGCCCAATGACGGTTTGTTTGGTAATTTAATTTCAATCACATCAATCGAATCCCGACCGGTACAGCCATCTTTTGTCACTTCCGCCCAATAGGTTCCGGGTTGGGTAATATTAATGGATTGAGCATTCTGCCCCGTACTCCATAAATACTGATCGAAGCCAATCCCGGCATCGAGCGTTATATTCCCACCTCTGCAGACGGTGGTGCTGTTCGTACCAAATGTGAAGCTCAATCCGGGCGACTGAGTAATATTAATAGTATCCACTGCAAAGCCGCAGGCACCGGTGATGGTTGCCCAATATTTACCCGGTTGTGCAATCGTAATGGAAGCGGCTACAATACCCGTACTCCAAACGGTAGAAGGAATGCCGGTAGATAAAACCCTAGAGAAACTGCTGCAATAAGAAGTGTCATTTCCTAAGAAAATCGGAGGCTGTGTCGCCGTTGCTGAGATGACAATGGTATCAGATACAGCACCGCAGCTATTGGAAACAGTTGCCGTATAGGTTCCTGTAGCAGTGACCGTTATTGAACCCGCTGTAGTAATTGTAGAGGTAAAATCTTTTATCCATAATGTATTTGGATTTCCGGTACTTAATACCTGAGAAAAATTACCACAGAAACTTAAATCATTGCCAAGGTCGGGTTTTGCAGGTTTCGTAATTTCGATAACATTCATGGTATCGCTTCCGCTACAGCCATTTTTTGTCACATCTACCCAGTATTTTCCTGGCAGCGTAATATTAATAGACTGTGCAATTGATCCGGTACTCCAATCATAAGTGTCAAATCCGGATCCAGCATCCAGGGAAATGCTTCCGCCCTGACAAACGGTAGTTGTATTCGTTCCAAATGTAAAATTTAAACCTGGATTTTGAGAGATGGTAATGGCATCTGATACCGTACCACAACTATTGGAAATTGTTGCGGTATAGGTACCTGCTGTTGTGACAGTGATAGAAGGTGCCGTCACTCCGGTACTCCAGACAGTTGAAGGATCTCCTGTAGAAAGTATTCTTGAAAAAGTACCGCAATAAGCTGTATCATTACCTAAATTAATAGGCGGCTGAACGGTTATCTTGCTGATGACGATCTGATCAGAAACACTACCACAACTATTCGTTATAGTTGCAGTATAGGTAGCTGCTGTTGTGACAGTGATAGAAGCAGCCGTCACTCCGGTACTCCATACCGTATTCGGATTTCCGGTTGACAAAACCCTTGAGAAATTGCCGCAATAGGTAGTATCATTGCCTAGATTAAAGGCAGTCGGTGTAGGATTCACATATATTTTTACATTCTTAGAAACAGTACAGATCGTATCTTTTGCTGTAATTATATAGGTTATACTGTCTGTTGCATTGGAAGTATTGGTAAGTGTCTGATTAATAGGATTCCCCGTTCCAGAACTTGCACCCGTTATGTTTGTTCCGCCGCTTACCGTCCAACTGAATAGGGCATTTGGATCAGAACTGCTGTTGTTGATAAGAGCATTCTGCCCACTGCAAATGGTATTATTAGAAGTCACGCTTGTCAGGTCAAGGCAAACTAATCTAAACTGCAATGCATTGGAAACAGGCTGTGTCCCATTCGGGTGCGTAATCGCTTTAATATAATGATCTCCTGTATTACAAAAATCCGTTGTAGCATTGCCACTGCCGTCATTTGGAATAGCATATTTAATAATCGTATTCCCAACAATCGAATCAAACACAAGTCCGTTGCAGATATCTGCTGCGTTATTTCGTATCCCGCCATTGGTTATTGAAGAAGTATCGGTATTGTCTAACCGGATGACAAAATTCCCATCATTTGCATTAGGATTTAGGGCATCAAATGGTGGTAATGTGCAGGGTGCATATGTTAAAGCATCAAAACAGCTTCTATTTTGTATGGTGGTTGTCCGGAAACTGTTCGGACAACCGCTTGGCTGATTGTTTACAAATGAACCGTTACCCGGTGTACAGGAGTTTTGTAAAATATAGATTGGCTGACCGCTGCTGCAATAGCTGGTAAAGTTATATGGGTAAATCGGTCCTCTGCCGGTAAAAATGATAACAATAGCATTCGGTGGAATAGAATCACCTTGTCCGGCTGCGAGTAACGTTGTAGTGTTACAGGTACCGGATCTGAGGGTTGTCATCATCGCCGCAGAGGGTGTCGTGAAAACACAGGAACTCGGAGAGATATTGATACTCGGATTGGCTGGTAAATCAACCTTTAGATTGTTTACCAAAAAACCACTGCCGGAAGTAATAACCATGTACTCGTTATCCCATTCATTTAAAGGCGGCTGATTACAGGCATCTATGAAAATCCCTAATATTTTGGGACAGGTGGTGGTAATTTGAGTGCCGCCTGTCGTATTTCCGCCCACATTTATAAAACCAATACTGTCCCCCTGTCCCAAATAAGGATTGAAAGATGGATTGGTAGATTGATAGAAAACAATATTGCTGTTTTGTGGGATACTTGCATAATTTACCGAGAACCTGACCGTATCTTTCCCTGTAGAACAAAAGACACTTTGTGAAACGTTCGTTAACTGAATGGACTGCGCAAATGAAATCCTGACGCTGATTAAAATTAAAGCTGATAATAATCTTTTCTTCATAAAATCCTTTACAGTACAAACGGGCTAACAACCAGGTTAAGTTATAGTTGCAAACACGTCGTACTTATCTTAGCAAAGTTACGTTGCCTTTCACTATTTTTTGGGTTCCGTCTGTAAATTTAGCAACAACATAATAACCATAGGCATCTTCCTGGGCTAAAGCTCCTTTGTATTTGCCGTCCCAACCTGCAGTCAGGTCATTTGGCAGTATGTTTTTAGCCTCAAACACCTTATTTCCCCAGCGATTGTAAACAATCATCTGATCAATACTGGTCGTCTGTGCGTTACCCCTGACTAAAAATATGTCATTTACCCCATCTCCGTTTGGAGTGAAGGCATTTGGAATAAATAAATCTATATCGCAGTCGGAAGATATGAGGATTGTATCTGAGCCGAAACATCCGTTCTGGTCGCTCACACTTACGTTGTATGTTCCTTCGTTGGAAACAATTACTGAAGAGGTTTCTGCACCTGTGCTCCATAAAATGGACCTAAACTGGCCGGGTACACTCAATTGCAGTTCACCCAAACAAAAAGTGGTATCATTACCAAGATTAATTACAGGAAGTGCATTTTTAACAATATCTACGGTATCACTAACGCTTCCACAGGCGTTACTGACAGTCGCTATATAGATTCCTGCTGCCGAAACAGTTATCTGTGACCCGCTCTCATCAGTATTCCATTGCGTAGATTGTATTCCTGTAGACAAAACTTTTGTAAAGTCACCGCAAAATGTAGTATCATTCCCTAAAGAAATCGTTGCAGGCAGTTGTAATTCTGAAACAACAACAGAATCCTTGGCAATACAATCATCTTTAATAACTGACACAACAAATTTTCCGGGCTCGGATGTGGTTATCGTCTGAGTTTGTTCCCCGTTCGGCTGCCATGAGTATGCATCAAATCCCTGTCCGGCATCTAAAGTTGTTTGACTGCCGGAACAAAATGACAGATTCCCGCTGATATCTGCTGCAACATCAATAACGCTGACATCAACAGATGCAGTTCCTGAACAGCCATTGCTATATGCCGTAACAGTATACGTTCCTTGTTGTGTGACTATAATAGTGTTTGTTGTTTCATTGGTATTCCATCGAACAGAATCAAACTGTCCGGTGGCAGTAAGCGTGGTAAATCCACCTTGACAAAATTTCAATGCACCATCAATAGCCGGTTCAGGTTTCGGCTTAACTATAACTACCACTGTATCATTAATAACATCGTTATTACCAATTGATTTGAATGAAATATCATCTAATCCGAAATCATTGCCCACCTCTTCACTGCGAATATCATATAACTGGATGAGTGCCGAAGTACTTGAATTGGAGTTCCAGTTTACGGTAAAATTTTCCCAAACACAGGTCTGCGAGTTTTGAATATTCGTCGCTACAATCTGGTTGTTAATTTTAACTTTTAATACAGGACCATTGGGGTTAAAATTCATCATCCAGAAAGATAATCTATACGTCTTGTTGGTTTCCGTAGAGACGGTCTGTCCTACTAATAATTTGGTAGTATCATAAGATGGGGATGTCAAAAATAAACTATCTCCAATAGTAGAATAATCCGGAGAATTACACCAGGTTAAAGCAGAAAACCTGTACCAGCCATTTAAGTTGGATCCATCCGGTGCATACCACATGTCTGTGTTCCATGACTGAATACCATTCTCAAAGCTCCCATTTACAATCTTTTCAGCTCCATCAGAGCCGTTGTTGGATGCTGTTACTACATAGGTTGTATTTAGTAACGGTGCTGCATTGGGTAATTGAATTGATGCATTACTCAGACCTGTTGCAGGACTCCATAAATAGGAAGAATAGCCATTAGGGCCAATTAAGGGAACTGAGTCACCTTCACAAACATAGACGGTATCTAAGGAACCACAATTTCTCTGCAAAACATCAACAGATGCAGTGCTTGAACAATTTCCTAAAAAAACAGACACAGAATACGTAGTCTGTTGACTGACAGAAATGGAAGTAGAAGTTTCTCCCGTATTCCATCGCACAGAGTCGAATTGTCCAACGGCAGTCAGGATTGTACTTTGACCGGCACAATATGAAGTACTGCCGGAAATAGAAACAGTACACTGCTGGACACACCTATTAACAACAACCTTAACATTCTGTGTTTTCACACATCCGGCATCCTCTGAGCTAACCGTATAAACTACACTATCTTTCGTACTGCCGCTATAGGTCAGCAGTTGACGAATATTGTTGCCGGTTCCTGCAATGGCTCCGGTAATACCTGCACCTCCGCTCACTGTCCAACTCATCGATGCATTTGGATCGGATGAAGAAAGTGTAATGATGGCGGAATCTCCGCTGCATATATTGGTGGTGGAAGTAGTGGCATTCACATCATTACAAACCAGCTGATAGGAAATGGTATTGGAAACCGGCAGACTTCCGTTGGGATGTGTGATGGCTTTGATAAAATGTTTACCGGTATTGCAGTCATTTCTGCTGAGTACAATTTCAAGAACAGTATCAGAGCTGAAATTCAGCTGTGCATAATCAATTCCACCGCAGGAATCAATCAGATTTCGCCGGATGCCGTTGTTGGCAACCCTGGCTGTATCCGTCCCTTGCTGGCGGATGGCATAGGTGCCGTCCAGATTAAAGATACCGCATCGGTCATAGACGAAATTATCCTGACAACCCTGACGTTTATCGATAGCCAACGTTCTGCGATATCTTGTAGTGGCTGTTGACGAACAACTGGCGGCATTTGTAAATGCCCCAATCGTCCTTTTACAGGCACTTTGTACCACATAAATGGGGTAGCCTAAATTACACAGTCCGCTTACGTTGTAGATGGTATTGACGGAATCACTGGTAAAACATAAAATAATGGCGTTTGCCGGAATGGAATCCGTTGGTGAAGCGGGAATGAGATTACCCACATTGCAGGAACCTGTTCTGAGATTGCTGATTAATGTGGCGGACGGTGTCTTAAAACCACAAGGATTGGCTCCGGTATTAATATCGTTGTCATTATTGTCTCCGCTGTTGCTGTTTGCCGGGTCAAAATTTATCGCCAGGTTAGAAACCTTAATACCTGTTCCGGAGGTCAGTACCATGTATTCGTTCTGAGGTTCTGTTCCGCTGAGGCCGCAGGCATCAATAAATATACCCAGTGTTTTTATACAATTTCCAAAGTTGACCGTATCACGCGGGATGGCATTGCCAGGTATAAAAGCAATGCTGTCACCCTGAGCATTGTATGGATTAAAGGTGCTGTCTGAACTCTGATAAATGACAACATTGGTATTTGCCGGGATTCCGGATGCTGAGACCGTATACCGAACCGTGTCATTGCCGGAGGTACAGATGACAGATGGTGTCTGTAAGGTTAAAGAGATAGATGGATCTGCCCATGCAAAAAATGCAGAAACAATACATACAATAGAGGCTAAAAATGGGATGGACAACAGTCGCTTCATAAGCTATATTTATAGCCAAGTAAGGTACGAAGATTTTATATGATTTATTAGACTGTTGATAATAAAAAAAGCGGTGGAGAATTAATTCCACCGCTTTAAAAATGTTTGTCTTGTTTACTTTCTTTACCGGAATAGTTTGACTAGATCCTTCGCTCCGCTCAGGATAGTTCGACTATACAATCTCTGAAGAGATTGAGTCTCACTACATCATTCCGCCCATGCCGCCCGGCATGCCGCCGCCACCCATTGCCGGCGCTTCTTTGCTCGGTTTCTCCACAATAGCACATTCTGTTGTCAGAATCATAGAAGCTATCGAAGCTGCATTCTCCAAAGCGACACGTGTCACTTTTGTCGGATCGATTACACCTGCTTTATACAGATTCTCATATACTTCCGTTTTGGCATTATAGCCATAGTCCTTTTTACCGTTTTTCACATTGAATACAACTATAGAACCCTCAACACCAGCATTTTCTGATATTTGTCTCAATGGTGACTCTAAGGCAATCTTGATGATTTCAATACCTGTTTGCTCATCTTCATTCGCCCCTTTCAGTTTGTCCAAAGCAACACTGGCTCGAATCAACGCAACTCCACCGCCCGGTACGATTCCTTCTTCTACAGCAGCACGTGTTGCATGTAGTGCATCATCTACCCTGTCTTTTTTCTCTTTCATTTCCACTTCCGAAGGTGCACCTACATAAAGCACTGCGACACCGCCGCTCAATTTTGCCAAACGCTCCTGCAGCTTTTCCTTATCATAATCGGATGTGGTCGTTTCAATTTGCGCTTTTATCTGATTCACTCTTGCCTGAATGTCAGATTTTTTACCCGCACCATTGATGATTGTCGTATTGTCTTTGTCTATCACCACTTTTTCGGCAACACCCAGCTGATCCATTTGTGTATCTTCCAGTTTGTAGCCTAACTCATCAGACACCACCTGTCCGTTCGTCAAGATAGCAATATCCTGTAACATCGCTTTTCTTCTGTCACCAAAACCCGGAGCTTTTACAGCAGCAATTTTTAAGGATCCGCGCAAACGGTTCACCACCAATGTCGCCAGTGCTTCACTTTCCACATCTTCCGCAATGATTAACAAGGCTCTGCCTGTCTGTACCACTTTTTCCAAAATCGGCAGCAGGTCTTTCATCGAAGAGACTTTTTTGTCGTAAATCAGGATGAATGGTTTCTCCATTTCCACTTCCATACTTTCCGCATTGGTGACGAAATACGGAGAGATATATCCTCTGTCGAACTGCATACCTTCCACCACGTCTACATAGGTTTCTGTTCCTTTCGCTTCTTCTACGGTAATAACACCTTCAGTGCCTACTTTTTCCATGGCATCTGCAATGAATTTTCCGATTTCTTCGTCATTATTGGCAGATATGGTCCCTACCTGTTTGATCTTGCTGAAATCTTTTCCCACTTTTTCAGAGATATTCTTCAATTCGGCAACGATAGCATGTACCGCTTTGTCTATACCACGTTTCAAATCCATTGGATTCGCTCCGGCTGTGATGGATTTCAGTCCCGGACCTATGATAGCCTGAGCCAATACGGTAGCGGTTGTTGTTCCGTCACCGGCCACATCATTGGTTTTAGAAGCGACATCTTTTACCAGTTGAGCACCCATGTTTTCAAACGGGTCTTCCAGTTCAACTTCTTTGGCAACCGTCACACCATCTTTCGTTATGGCAGGTGCGCCAAATTTTTTCTCAATAATCACATTTCTTCCTTTCGGGCCTAATGTAACTTTTACGGCATTTGCCAATGCATCCACACCGGCTTTTAGCTTATCTCTCGATTCTGTACTGTAACTTATTTGTTTTGAGCTCATTTTTATTATTTTTTTTTGATTTGATGAATTGATGAATTTTAGGTTGTTTCGGATGAAATGAAGCGATTGTAACTGTTTAAATGGCTACTTATCACCCCATGACGGCATGTAATTATACAATTGCCAAAATGTCAGACTCTCTCATAATGAGGTAATCAGTTCCGTCAATGTTGATTTCTGTACCGCTGTATTTTCCGTAAAGTACCGTATCGCCTATTTTTACGGTTGTCGGTTCATCTTTTTTACCAGGCCCTACTGCTACAACTTCGCCTTTCTGAGGCTTTTCTTTAGCTGAATCCGGGATGATGATGCCTGATTTTGTTTTAGTTTCCGCTTCTGCGGCTTTCACGACCACTCTGTCTGCCAGGGGCTGAATGTTCACTTTACTCTTTGCCATAATTATTGTTGATTTTTATTGAATGAATTAAATTGCGCGCAAAAATAGACTAAATTCGTGCCATTCCAAAATATATGGCAAAATGGCAAAATTAAATGCTAATTTTTCAGTTTGATTTAAGTAAACTAAGAAGCAATATGAAAAATCTGAAATTATCTGTAGTTCTTCTATTAGCAATCACCCTCGTTTCCTGTATACATTCTGCGAACAAAGCGTTACTGGTGGGCGAATGGAAAGGAGCAGAATGGCTGGCCAACGGAAAACCTTCAGACAATGATGCTTCTAAAGTATATCTCAAATTTTCAGACGATGGTGGTTATGTATCCGATTTTGGCGGCAGTAGGGAGAAGGGAACTTATATTCTCCGGGAAAATAAATTATTTACAACCGCTGAAGACCAGCTGGAAATTATGGTCGAGATAGCCAAATTGACGAAAGACAGCCTTGTCTTTAACATGAACCGGGGCGGACAGCCTGAAATACTGATATTGATTAGAAAATAGTGAACCTATCATTCAACCACCAGTTTTGCTGCAGTAATTTCTTGCGTTTTTTCATTAATCAGTGATATAACATATACCCCTTTAGTCAATCCGATGGACTGTGTCGATATAGGTTTCCCGGTAAACACCGATTTGTACACTACTTTCCCGGTTATATCAGTAATGGAAAGCACATTACCTATGTATGGCTGAATACCGGTCAGGTAAAACTCATCGATTGTAGGATTGGGAGATACATTTATATTTATAACCGGATTATTGCGGATGGATGTTGGTGTGGAATTACACCCTAACTGGCGGGCAAAAAAGTTTTTCATGTAATACACCGTACTGTCAAAAAACGGCTGTACCACAAAACCGAAGAAGTCGGCAGAATAAGAAGTATGTCCGCCATCTGGAATGACATAGAAAGGATTATAGATACCCAGATTTTGCGCATAAGGATGCAACACGTTGCTGCCGTCCACATACATTAAAGTTGCAATATTATAGGGTCTGCCGCGGTTAAATGGAATCTCAGGATCCCAAATGTTATGAACGCTCAGGAAATTGGTATGCTCGTTGTCCAGGTAACTTTTATCTCCTAAAGCACCGTTGATATTGACCACCCCGAAAACATCTTTGCCAAAGTCTATAAAATCATAATTACCAAAAACTCCGCCAATTTCATTCAACCATCCCCTCCATTCCGTGCTTAAATTATCCAGGGAATCCAGATAGATTGCATGCATCACATTGAATGCACCCGCGCTGGCACCGCACAAAAATATTTTGGTGGTGTCTATCCTGAATGGGTTAGAGCTGTCTCTGGCAGAATTATAAAAATAACGAACCAACTCTTTAGTATCCTGTACCCCCCTGCCCACAGCTTTCAGCATCAAATCCTGAAACAGCAGTGAAACAAATGTCGGTTCCAATCTATAGGTGGCGGAGGAAAAAACATACCCCAATTTAGCGAACTCCTCTCCCATTTTTATCTGGCTTTCATAATCTTTGGTACCTGTCCAGTAGGCTCCGCCGTGTTCGAAAATTATGAGTGGCCGCAAAGAAGCTGTATCGTCTTTCGGTTCAAAGATATCCATTAGGATAGGTTGCACATAGCCTCCGGCATTTTTTGCATGACTATAGGCAATGTTTTTTGTTGCTTTTACCTGGGGAAAAATTTTCTGCAGATACCTGCCGCCGTCACATTGTGCTGACAATTGGAGAATGTAAAAATAAGTTGAAAGAAAAAGCAGCTGATTTTTCATAAAGGAAAGATACAAAAAATATCATTTTATCTGCCGCTGTCCTGATTTTGTTTCAAGAATTCCTTATCATCCAGAGCGGCCGGGTAGACATATTTACGGAAAGAACTGCTCCTGTCTTTAGAGTAACCTGCATACATCCTTTTTATATTGATGGCTAAATCATAATCACTGGTATTTTGAAGATAATCATACGGCATATTTAAAAAGGTGATAAACCGGTCGTATTCTTCCTCATCCAGATCAATGATATTATAACTGTTATACAGCCTGAACAAGTCCTTTAAAACGATCCGTTTTGCCTCTTCTGTTTCCAGTTTAGCAGCAAATCTTTTTTCTTTTTCATGTTTACTGAGTAATTCATACAAATATGAGATGGGACTGATTAAGGGTCGGGCATCCGGATTGATATCTGTCTGTTTTATATAGAGCTTATTGATCTCATGCCTGATTTGCTGGTGTGTTCTGATAGCATGGATCTGAACCTCTGTGAGTTCCTGCGGTGTCCTTTGAAGAACCAGTGTAACAAAATATTCACTTTTGGGAATGGAGTCTTTGAGTGTCAATTTGGTGGGTACATGCCCGTTTTTCAATATAATCAATGAATCTGATTGATGCATTTTTAGGTTGAAGTACCCATCTTTATTGGCAGAAAATCCGACCTGAATGCGGCGAAAAGCTACATCTGCAAATGGTACAGGGTTGTTGTTTTCATCCACTACTTTAACCTTTAGAGTTATCTCGTTTTGTTGAGCAAAAATTAAATTAGAGAGAAGAATGGCCGGTATGAGCAGAAAATTACGCACCGTCAAATTTACCATAAATCAATTTTAAACTGACTAAAAACATGTTAATTTATGTTGTTTAGAGTAATTAAATAAGTGTTTGATTTTTATGAATATTTCAATAATTTTATTGCCTTATGAATTCACTCTCCACATTAACGGATCCGGAACTGATACTGCTTTACCAGCAGAAGGGCGATACTGCCTGTATCGGTGAACTGTACAAGCGGTATTCTTTACTGGTTTATGGATTATGTTACAAATACCTCAAAGAGGAGGAGGAGGCAAAGGATGCTGTCACGGATATATTCGAAATCGTACTGGAAAAATTAAAAATACACCAGGTCGGTTTTTTTAAATCCTGGTTGTTTATGGTGAGTAAGCACCATTTGATACGCCAACAATCCAAAAATAATTCTCTGGAAATCATTGATATAGAAAATATTTCAGAAAAAATTATGGAATCCGCGACAGATTTGTCTCTCAATAAGCAGGAACACGAAAGTGAACTCCTGCAAGAAGCAATAAGCAACTTAAACGACGAGCAGCGTACCTGTATTGATTTGTTCTACCTACAACAGAAACCTTACCAAGAAGTTGCTTCCATAACCGGCTACGATCTGAATAAAGTAAAAAGCGCTATTCAGAATGGGAAAAGGAATTTAAAATTATTTATGGAAGAAAAAAAACAACAACATGGATAACGACCGCATCAAGAAATACCTGAAAAATGAATTACCCCCTGAAGAAAGAAATGCTTTTGAACGGGAGATGCAGGATGATCCGTTCTTAATGGAAGCTTTGGATGGATTAGAGTCTTTCAATCAACCTCCAAAATTAGAAGAAATTCTAAGGGAACTTGAAGTAAAGATTGACACCCGGACAGCATCTGCCAAAGCGGGAGGGAAAATTACATTCATGAATGTATTTAAACTGGCTGCAGCTGCCTGCGTCATCGGTATTGTCGCTTTTACCAGCTGGCGTTATGTTTTTACGAAACGTATCGTGGATGAACAGACAATCTATGCTTCCTACTTCAAACCCTTAACACATCCCGATGCGGCCGTTCGGGGCGAAAATAAGCTCTCGAATGATGAGCAGGCTATTCAGGCATATGAAAGGGAAGATTATTTTGAAGCGGTAAGGCAGTATGAAAAGCTGGTGGCTGACAATCCGGCCAATGTAAAGAACAAACTGTTTCTGGGAATTTCTTACCTCGCCACGAATCAGCCTAAGAAAGCCATTGATGTTCTGGGCAGCATCACCACCTCTGAAGAATTTCATTATGACATACAATGGTATCTTGCTTTAGCTTACATAAAAACGAAAGAGATTCAAAAAGCGCAGGACATCCTGCAAAAAATTGTTCAAAATGAAAACTACTATCAGCATCAGGCAAAGAATATACTGACAGCTTTGGAGGGAAAATTGGCCAACAACAACTGACAACTATGCTCGAGATAAAATTTACCGAATTTCCTCTATTAATGACCGATAGGTTATGCCTGCGCAGAAAAACAGCTGCTGATATTCAGGATATTTTTTTACTGCGGTCTGATGATGCCGCTATGAAATTCCTGGACAAACCAAAATTTGAATCGCTGGACGAAGCATCTGCATTTTTTCAAAAAACAGAAGACGGTATCCTGAACAATGAGAATGTAAGTTGGGCCATTACGTTTAAAAATGAAAACAAATTTATCGGCGATATCTCTTTCCACCGGATTGATAAAGCCCACCACCGTGCTGAGATCGGTTATATGCTGATGCCGGAATACTGGCGAAAAGGCATTTTGCAGGAAGCCATTACAGAAGTCATCCGATATGGATTTACCGTCTTAAATTTCCACAGTATGGAAGCATATATCAATCCGAATAATGATGCTTCCGCCGGACTGCTGGCAAAAAACGGATTTGTGCAGGAAGCCTATTTCAAGGAAAACTATCATTACAACGGCCGGTTTTTAGACACGGCTGTTTATTCACTGCTGAAATCAGATTACCTCGCTCGCTAATTTGCACTAACTTTACAGCATGAAATTTGAAGATTACAACATTAATCCCGACATCAAGTACAATCTGGATAAATTAGGGTTCAAGAAACCGACCGATATTCAGTATAAATCCATTCCACCCATATTAAGAGGCGAGGATGTGCTCGCCATTGCTCAGACAGGTACTGGAAAAACAGCGGCATTCGCGATCCCCATCATCCATTTAATCCACCAGCAAAAGTCCTCCAAACGCACCGATGAAATCAAATGCATCGTGATGGTTCCAACGCATGAATTGGCATTGCAGATTCATGAAGTATTTGAAAAGATCGCCGCTAAGACACGCGTAAAAACATTATGTATTTTCGGAGGTGTGGAACAAGACCCGCAAATAAAGGCATTGTATAGAGGGGTGGATGTGGTGATTGCCACACCGGGCAGAATGTTTGACCTTGTAAGCCAGGGTGCTCTGGACTTATCGAGAATCAACTATTTGGTTTTGGATGAAGCCGACCACATGCTGGACCTGGGATTCATCAAAGATATTCAGGATATGATTAAATTTCTGCCCAAAAGAAGACAAACCTTATTTTTTTCGGCAACCATCAATGAGAAAATAAAAAAACTGGCGTATTCATTGGTACATAACCCCATCCGCATTCAGATTTCCCCGAAAGATCCGGTATCCAGGAATGTGCAGCATGCCGTAGCCTTCATTGAGATGGAGGAAAAGCGGTTTTTCCTGGAGCGCATCATCAACGAGCATCCTGACAGCAAAATATTGATTTTTGTAAGAACGAAAGTCCGAGCCGAACGTGTTGCCAAAGCAATGGAACGGGCCGGCATAAAATGTCTGACGATGCACAGCGACAAGGAACATGCGGAAAGGGTGAAAGTCATGGATGCATTTAAACGGGGAAAAACAAAAGTGCTGATAGCAACCGATATCAATGCACGCGGCATAGACATACCGAATGTGGATTATGTGGTGAATTATGACTTACCGGATGAGCCGGAGAATTATGTACATCGGGTGGGCAGAACAGGACGGGGTGACAAGAAAGGACAGGCGATTTCATTTTGCAGTACGGAAGAGCAGCCGACATTGAAAATCATTGAAACATTCCTGCACAATCCGGTTCATGTCATTGAAATAGATAAAGAGGATTACCTGAGCACCATTGAATTTGCAAAAGACACGATGATAAAGGAGGATTTAAAATCATTGCTGAAACAGGCAGAAGTGGATGAACTCGCCTTTAAAGACAAAAAGAAGAAAAAGAACATGAAGAAGCGCTGAGTATCATAAATCGCCGGCGGCAATCTCCTTATCTGCCAGGTTTTGGTAAGCACCATCCTTAATGGTACAGGTCTTTTTATCAAAAGAAAGCTGAACCCTCAGCCATCCATAATGAGTTTCGGAACCAATCTTGAATTTTAGACCTATTAATTTTTCCGTATCATCATAAAATCCAAAATAGCCGAACAGTTCCGTTCCTTTGAATGCTCTCAACAACACATCTCCAGTATTGTTAAATCCGACAGAGTTGCTGTCAATCGCATCATCCGCATATAATTGCTTCAGCACAGATGTGTAAATTCCATTGGGCAGAAAAGTGGATGTTGCCAGAACCTTGTTATTATTGGTATCACCGTGCTGCAGGATAATCCGGCGGATGATGGTATCCGGTTCGATCGTATCAAAAGCAGCTTTTAATGCATAATCCATTACAGAATCGCCATCAATATCCACATTCAGCTGCAGTTCAGGTGCAGTCAATGAGGTCGTGTCGGTGAGTGCCAGATTATATAATCTGTAAATGATGTTCGGATCTGACTTTTCTTTTTTACAGGCTGCCGCAACCAGAATCGCCATACTTACAATAAATAATACCTTTTTACCAATTCTTACCTTTTTCATTATGTGCTTTATGTTTAGATGTGTTTTTCTGCGTGATAGGATGACCGCACCATGGGGCCGCTTTCTACATAAGGAATACCCATAGACAGACCGATTTCTTTGAAACGGGCAAATTTATCCGGATGTACAAATTCCGCAACTTCAATATGCATGCGGGTAGGCTGCAGATACTGCCCCAGTGTCACCACATCACATCCATGATTTTGAAGGTCGTTTAATATTTCATAGACTTCTTCATCCGTTTCGCCCAAGCCAAGCATTATGCCGCTTTTGGTACGTTTGCCAAAGTCTTTGGTTCGTTGAATCTGCTCCAGACTTCGGTCGTATTTCGCCTGAGGTCGAACTCTTCGATACAGCCGTTTAACTGTTTCCATATTATGGGAAACCACTTCCTGTCCGGCACTGATCATTATTTGCAATGCATTCCAGTCTCCTTTCGTATCCGGTATCAAGGTTTCTATAGTTGTATGCGGTGATACTGACTTAACGGCTTTTACGGTATCATGCCAGATCTGCGCACCTTTATCCGGCAGTTCATCCCTGTTGACAGAAGTAATCACGGCATGTTTTACCTGCATCCGTTTAATTGCTTCTGCTACCCGCTGCGGCTCGTCATAATCGATAAATGTAGGCCTGCCTGTTGCAACAGCACAGAAGGAACAGGAACGGGTGCATACATTACCCAATATCATAAAAGTAGCCGTTCCTGCACCCCAGCATTCACCCATATTCGGGCAATTGCCGCTTTCGCAAATGGTATGCAGGTTATAGGTGTCAACTAAATTTCTGACTTTTTTATAATTCTCCCCTATCGGAATCTTTACTTTCAGCCATGGAGGCTTACGAGGCTTTAAAGTTATGTCTGTATCGTTCATGAACCAGAAATATTAACAGGTGTGTTATGCTGAAAAAGCAGGAACCATCAGCGTTGCTTTCTTTTACCTAACATAATCCCAACATAAGCGGAGGGGAAGAAAAATGAATTGTTTTGCACCATAACAGGGACTTTTTTATAATAGAAGTCCGCTGCCAGACCTATTTCAAGGGCTTTAACAAAACTTTCATTTTTCGCCCAGTCAAACTCCAATCCGAGTTCTGTATGCAAACCGGGTATTACTTTTATCTTCCATCCCCTCAGGAAACCGGATGCTCCAACAATACGTTCCCAGTCCAGGAAACTGTTATCTTCGTTCGGGTCATAGGTAACATCCACCAAATCTTCTTCCGTCGCTAAGGTTAACGGTTTTGGAATAACCCTCAGGTAATAGGGTTTCAACAAGGCCAAGGTTAATCCTCCTGCATATTTAAAAAAAATCTGCACACCATGTTTCTTCCCTTTTTCCGCCACCAGTAATTTTTGCCCGACACCACCGTATATTGTAAAGAGGGTATTTTGTTTTCCATATACAAAAGGTTTGTATCCATCTCCGCCAAAAAAACCGCCGCTGCCATACCGTGATGATTGTCTGACCTGTTTCAAATGCCAGAAATAGGCGAATTGAACCTGAAACAGGATACTGCTTTTATATTTCCTGCTTCTGGTAATTTCTGCCCCGAATCCAAATCCGTCACTGCGCAATCTAGCTCCCGCCTGCCAGGATTTCCGGTATATGACGGAATCAGGATTTATCTGTGCCGTTACTTTCTCATAAAATAACAGGCACACCATCAGGTAAATTATTTGCAGATATCTATTCACGGATATAATACATTCAAGGTGCTAATTTAGTTTAAAAGTAGTGAATATTCATAGGCAGAAATGAATATTTTAGAAAGCATTGTGAATAGTGAAAGACAGGCGCGGAAGAAACGAACCATTTTCATAAATGAGGCTGATTAAAAAATCAACTCTTCTTTAAGAGTATTCACCTGTATGGTATTATGACTCGCATTATAAACAGCAGTGCCACCCTGAAAAACAATTAACTGCGGAGACTGGTGTTCCACCCCTGAATAACCGGCAATCAAATTGGAAAGAGTGCGGAATTGAATTAAATCCAAATAATAAACGGGAATATCCAGATTCCATTCTCTTTCAAGCCTGCTTTTGGCCATTGAGCTGATAGAACATCGGGTACTGTGTTTAAAGACAGCGAATACAGAACCGCTCTTAATCAAATTCAGAAATTGTTCTTCGGTGGTCAGAATTTCCCATTTCATAATGGTTAAACACTCTTTTTGGAAGATTGTTCTTGTTTAACTTTGGTCCAGGTTGGACATCCCGTGCCTCTATGACAAGAAGAAATAAGTGTGATTAATCCGGCGCATAAAAGCACCAGCAGTGACTTTTTTGTTGGCTTCATGTTGTTTACGTTTGTGTTTACTACGCAAAACTATATCATTTATTGGACATTAACACACCCGTTTCACTTTAATTAACAATTTAACTATGATAAATTCAGGTAAATCAATGATTTAATAAAATATGCGCAAGTGTGAATAACTATAAAAAACCAAATTCCTGCACTTACATATTTTTATAAAATGCAACATTTTCATTTTATTGCTATCGGAGGAGCTGTCATGCACCAGTTAGCCTCTCATTTAAAAAATGAAGGCAATACCATTACCGGTTCAGACGATGCCATTTTCGATCCTGCCAAATCCAATCTGGAAAAACTTGGACTTATGCCGGATTCTATCGGCTGGTTCCCGGAAAAAATCACTGCATCGGTTGATGCAGTCATACTGGGTATGCATGCGAAAGCAGATAATCCCGAACTTATCAGAGCCCAGGAGTTAAGAATTCCTGTTTACTCCTTTCCTGAATTCGTTTTTCAGCAATGCAAAGCTAAAACTCGTATTGCCGTGGCAGGCAGTCATGGCAAAACATCCATCACCTCCATGATCATGCACCTGCTGCGGGTAAGTGATAAGGAATTTGATTATCTGGTAGGTGCAAAGCTGGAAGGATTTGATTTTATGGTGAAAACATCTTCAACCGCACCGTTGATGGTCATTGAAGCCGATGAGTACCTGACTTCCCCCATTGATTTGCGCAGTAAATTCCTGCATTACCATCCGCATATTGCCATTATTTCCGGCATTGCCTGGGATCACATCAATGTGTTTCCGACTTTTGAAGAATATCTGGAAACCTTCCGGAAATTCATCCTAAGTATTCAGAACGGCGGTTATCTTATTTATAATGCGGAAGATGCGGAGCTTGAAAAGATGGTACATGAAATAAACCCTGAAATACACCTGGTACCTTATCATCCGTTTTTATTCAAAACCACAGATGATGAAAGTTTCTTGATTTATAACAATAATGAATATCCTGTCCATGTTTTCGGAAGCCATAATTTTGCGAACCTGAAAGCAGCTTTTGAAACAGGGAAAATAATCGGACTGAAAGATGAGGCCGTCTTAAAATGCTTTCAGTCATTTCTGGGACCTGCCAAACGGCTGGAGAAGGTGTATGATAACAGCGAAAAAAGGGTGACGGTATTCAGGGATTTCGCACATGCTCCCAGCAAAGTAAAGGCTACCGTTAAAGCAGTACGGGAACGTTTTCCCAAACGAAAGATAGTTGCCGTATTTGAATTGCATACCTACAGTTCCCTGCAGGAAAATTTTATATCCCATTATGCCCATTCCTTGGATGCCGCGGATGTAAGGGTTTTATTTTTAGATACGGAGGCGCTGAAAATCAAGAACAAACAAGATTTGGAAGAACAATGGCTCAAAGAACAATTTGCCGATGACACTATCCTGGTGGTTAAAGATGTCAATGAGCTGAAAGGGATGATTCGAAATCAGCGAACGGACGACTGTGTGCTGCTATTGATGAGTTCAGGAAACTTTGGCGGTTTATCCATAACAGAACTGCAGCTAGCATAAACAGACCTTATTAAAATTTTAAGAAAAACACCCCATTCTCCAAAAAGTAAGAATATATCCTTATTTTTGCGTTCACTTTAACTAATATTTTCACTGCTTGAGAGACTGCCTCATCATTATACCAACCTACAACGAGAAGGAAAACATAGCTAAGATTATTCCTTATATCTTAAATCTATCCGACAGATTTGAAATATTAGTCATTGAAGACGGTTCTCCGGATGGGACAGCCCAGGTTGTCAGAGACCTGACCGGGAATTTTCCTGAGAAAATACACCTGATAGAGCGAAGCGGAAAATTAGGATTGGGCACCGCCTACATCACCGGCTTTCAGTGGGCGCTGCAAAAAGAATATGCGTATATCTTTGAAATTGATGCCGATTTTTCCCATCCTCCTGAAAAATTACTGGAATTGCTGGATGCCTGTGAAAACAAAGGTGCTGACCTTGCTGTCGGTTCGCGTTATGTAAAGGATGGCGGCGTAGTGAACTGGCCTTTTAACCGTTTGTTTTTATCTCTGTTTGCCTCCAAATACGTCAGGCTCATTACCGGCATGCGTGTAAAGGACACCACTGCCGGATTTGTCTGTTACAAAAGGCAAACCCTGCAGCAGATTGATTTTGACAAAATCAAATTTGTCGGTTATGCTTTCCAGATAGAAATGAAATTTGCAGTTTGGCTTGCAGGGCTTAAAATCATTGAAGTACCCATTATCTTTAAAGACCGTGAAATAGGCGTATCCAAAATGCACGGCGGTGTCATCAAGGAAGCTTTCGTGGGTGTCCTTCAGATGAAGTGGGCGAGTTTACAAAATAAAAGACGATATTTACCTCATTAATCCCATGCCTTATTATGTTGAATGCAGCATCCCAAAAAGAATACCGTAACCTGGTGTTATCCCCCTTCTTTAAAGTCGGCATGCTAAAGGTATTGCCTATGGGCACCATAGCTGGTTTAAAAATAACGGAACTGGACGAACAACAATGCAAAGTGACGGTTCCGTACAAATACATCAATAAAAATCCTTTCAATACCACCTACTGGGCCGTACTGGGTATGGCGGCGGAAATGGCCAGTGGCGCCATGGTACAAATGTACACGCACAAGCTGAATCCATCCGTTTCCATGTTTGTAACCGGCTGTGAAGGAAAATTCTTAAAAAGAGCAGTGGGCATCACTACCTTTATCTGTACTGACGGACAACTCATCGCCGATACCATACAGAAAGCCATCGACACCAGAGAGCCGCAGACCATACAAAGCAATGTAAAAGGCTACGACAAGGACAATGTCCTTTTGGTGGATTTTAATTTTGAGTGGAGCCTCAAAGCCAGAATCCAATAAGCGTCCGCCGGGTATTAATTTATCGTTTCTTCATTCCCGTCAAATCCAGCGGATACATCCAATCTGCGCTGCTGGGTGCTGATTGAATTTCATCCTACTGGCAAATGATTGCCTGGTGGTAAACCACCAAATTACAAAAACATGGTTTACCGCCATATTCATATAAATCTTATCTTTTATCTTTGGAATAATAAAAATTACTATTATGAAAAAACAGATTTTATTTTTTGCCTTAGCCGGCGTATGCCTCTCGTCCCTCTTTTTTACAAGCTGTAATAAAGATTCCATCCAAAAAACGGTGGTCAGCGGGTCGAATGACTTAACCACCGTACTGGCACAGTTCAGGTCACTGGCGGGTGATTCCCTCAACTCTACCCCAACGCCGGCATTCTTAGACGGCAGAAGGAAATCAACTGGGATGCTGTTCCGATTTCCTTTTCCAACACGAACAGTTTCCCCGGTGATTTTTTTAATTCAACAGACGGTGCTGCACCCAACGGCAGAAAGCGCGGTGCTGTATTCACCACAACCGGTACCGGTTTCAGGGTAGATACCAGTGCTTTTGTGGAACTCGATGCTTCCAACGCTGTCGAATTCAGTGCATTCAGCCCGAAAAGGACGTTTAGCTCTATTGGAAGCAATACGCTCGCAGTCACCTTCAGATTACCGGGACAGGCAACTGCTGCGGCGGTGAATGGCTTTGGAGCTATCTTCTCGGATGTCGATGTTGCCGGCAGCACGACGATGGAGTTTTATGAGAATTACACCAGCCTGGGAAAATTTGAAGTGCCCGTTCGTTCCGGCAGTACATCCTTTTCATTCTTAGGTGTCCATTTTCCGGATAACAAGGTCACCAAGGTGACGATAACCTGTGGAAATGGCAGCATTGGTGCCGGAGTTAAGGACATATCCAGCGGCGGCACCAATGATTTGGTCATTCTGGATGATTTCATTTACGGTGAACCGGGTATCTATTAACCGGAATCCATGTCAAAAAAAACCGCCTGAATTCAGGCGGTTTTTTAAATTTGTACCAATAAAAACCCGAAATAAATCGGAAAGTCGTGACCGCGGCACGAATCGAACGTGCGACCGACTGCTTAGAAGGCACTACCTATACCCTATTCTTAGTTTCCTTTATTTGTTAATCTATTGATTTACAGCACTTATTTTCAAAATATCTTTCCTTTTATTTCCTTTTTTCGCCCTTATTTAGTAACTTTAGGTCACATTCAAGGTCACATTTCAAACTAAAACTATGGTAGAAAATAAGGTTAGCATCTCTTTCTTTTTAGATGCATCACGCCCCAATGCTGATGGAAGATGCCTAATAAAGTTAAACATTTATTGCAAACCAGACAAAAAAAGATATGGTACAGGTCACAATGTGACTAAAGAAGAATGGGAGAAACTCAACAGCTCATACCTAAAAAACGAAGAATTAAAGGATATCAAACTGAAATTGAACGGAATAGAAGAGAAAGCCTCAAACATCATTAAGGAGCTAAACCCATTCTCATTTGTAACCTTTGAAGAAAGATTCTTTAATAAGGCATCAAAAAGCCACACTAAGAACCTGAAAAGCTGGTTTGAAAACTACATAAAGGAACTCAAAGATAATGGGCAGATAGGCACTGCACATTTATATAGAACGACAAAGAACTCTATTGATGAATTTAAAAAAGGCTTAAATTTACAGGACATCACACCTGCCCTTTTAAAAAGCTACGAAAGTCATTTAATAAGCAGCAAGAAATCCGTCAGTACAATAAGCATATACATGCGTCAAATTAGAACAATTTTAAACCAGGCTATCACCGCTGGCGTGCTACCTGCTGAAATGTACCCATTCAGAAAATACGAAATACCATCCGGCAGAAATGTAAAAAAGGCACTTAATGAAAGTGATATTGCAAAATTACTGAATCACAAACCGGAAAAGAAAGACGAAGAGAAAGCATTAGACCTTTGGATTCTTTCCTATTTATGTAACGGTATGAATTTCGCAGATATTATAGAATTGAAACCTGAAGATATAAAAGGCAACCTGCTGCAATTTGTAAGGCAGAAAACAAAACGCACAAAAAAGAAAGACTTACGTCCAATCAAAGTAGGTTTAAATCCAAGAGCAATAGAGATTATAGAAAAATACAAAAATACCAATCCTGAAAATCCATATCTGTTTCCATTCTTAGAACCCAACCTCAGTCCTGTAACAAAGAAGCACCGTTCCAAGAGATTAATTAAATGGGTAAATACAAGAATGGAAAATATAAGGTCCGAATTAAAGATTGAACAGAAATTAGGCACTTATGTAGCACGTCATACATTTAGCACAATTTTAAAGAGAAAAGGAATTTCATCAGAGTTTATCAAAGAAAGTTTAGGACACAGTTCATTAGTAACCACAGAAAACTACTTAGACAGCTTTACTGATGATGTAAAATTAGAATACGCAAATTTATTAACCGACCTGAAAGCATAATGGAATTAAGAATATTAGACAGCATAATGCACGGCGTACTCAAGCCCTGGAAGTTGGATACTTCAAATAACAAAAGATTTACTGAATTGGTAAAAGAAGCTAAGAAAGTCAATCCCTCCACCTGCAGAGAACAACATCTACAACTTTACTACTTATTAGCAGATTACCCTACATTACAAAAAGTATTAGAAACAGAAATTCCTTTAGAAAAAACACTCCAACCTCTTTGCTTTAATACCAATTTACCAATGTATAATAATGCAGTTACTAACTTTTATTATTTAGTAATTACATTAGAAACGCAACGGATTTACAATAGGGTGTTAGAATATTTAAAAATCTTTGACAATCAAATAGACCTAATCTATCATACAGGTAACGTGTTGAAATATGCTAAGGTTTTAGCAAAGCAGGCTTCAATTGAATTGGATATGATGGGCTTCTCTGGTACAACGTCACAAGTTGAAACATCAAACTACGCTATCTATTGTCTAAAGCATTCCCTCATACAGCTATATTTCAGCATACAGGAACAATATAAAGACAGACTTGAAGAAAAAACAACGCTTGAAGACTTCTATCTGTTGGATTTAGAAGAACCCTTATCTGGCATGTTACCTTTAGAAAAAATTCATGTAATTGAAAATGATAAATCAAACCAACAAATACAGGAAAAGCTATCTTTTGGGTTTAATGAAGATGTAGGAAAACTCAGAACCGTAATTAATCTGTTATGTATTAAAATAGAACTATTAAATAGCGATACAAAAACAGATGATTTAATAACGATTCTAACAGCAAAAAATATAATTCCCGGAAGTGTTAAAATTCAAATAGGCTGCGAAACAGTCCAATTCAGGTATATAATCGACAAATTGAAACCTTCTTTTAATGCCCTCAACCCACAGAACATTGAATTATCTAAATGCTTTTTTACCAAAAAAGGCACATTAATTAAAGCTCAGAATCTCTACACAAATAAAATTTCCAACCCGAAAGAAAAAGATAAAATAGACAATATTATCAAACAACTGCAATAAAAAACAATGAGAACAATGAGATAAAACCATGAGATTTTACTATCTCATGGTTTTGTTTTTTACGTAAAGCCAATTTTGAATCGAATTATTAATAACAATAAAAAAGATTTCAAAATGGGAGAAAATTCATTAATTCTCGACAAGCTCACCGAAATAGCAGAAAAGCTAACAGAGCAAAACCTGTTTCAAAAAACAGTCCTCAACTTCAACGAAGCATGTGCCTACTTAGATTTAAGTCAGTCACACCTTTACAAGCTCACCAGCGCAAGGCACATCCCCCACTTTTGCCCACAAGGGAAAAAACTCTACTTCCGAAGGGATGAATTGGATACCTGGCTACTCCGAAATCGGCAACTTACAAAAGAGGAATTACAGGTAACCGCAGCAGACAGCTTCACACGGGTAACCAGAGCTAAAAACAATTCATCATCAAAATCCAAGTAACATGTCAGCCTGCACCATTTTTAAAAACTTTTCTGCACCAGTAGAAGACAAATCCTTAGTGATCATTTCAAAATGGATTGCCGAAGGTAAGTACAAAACCAAAATCGAGGAAATCCGTTCATTGGTACGGCAAGGTAAAAACGAGGAAGCTTCCGACAAAAAGAAGCAACTCCTCGCCTTCACACCCTCTGGCATATTCAAAGGAAAAAGGCAATTGTCCTATCTGGAAAGGTACACAGGTTTCCTCCACCTCGACTTTGACAAACTATCACCGGAGCAGTTGCAACAGGCATTTCAGGTAATCTCAGCCATTCAACACACATTTATATGCTTTATCAGCCCAAGTGGAAACGGACTGAAAGTATTTATCGAAGTGGACACAGGCATGGAACACCACGAAACCGCCTATCGTCAGGTTCAAAAGTTCTATGAGGATGCCACAGCCTTAAAGGCAGACCCAAGCTGCAAAGACATCACAAGGCTGTGTTTTATAAGTTACCACCCTGAGCTGTATATGAACATCAGGTACGAAAAATTCAAGGTAGAAATTCTGGAACTGCAATCCGAAAGCAAAAGTGTACCACAAGTAATATCTGTAACACCCAATCCAGAACGGAAGCAAACACAGGAGCGGGAAAACCCCAACACCGCCTTCATTTTCAATCAACAAATCGGATTCACTAACAAAAAAATAAACTACACAAATGGAAATCGTAATAATTACCTGTATCTGCTGGGATCTAACTGCAATCGCGCTGGGTTGTCAGAAATGGACACTGTTCAATATTGCCTGGAGCATTTTGACCTACCTGAAAGAGAAATTAGAGCATCTGTAAATAGTGCCTACTCTCATCATAGCACAGAATTTGCAAAGTTTGCAAATGTTGCAAACTTGCAAAATACGGATGGAGAAAATGAAATCGAGGAAGATTTTCTGAAGAATACCCCCGTCATTCCCGATGAAGTCTACGATACCCTGCCAGATATACTCAGAGAAAGCGCATTAGCATTTACAGACAACCGTAAACGGGATGTATTTTTTTCAGGGGCTATCGCTATCCTGAGCGGCTGTCTTCCTAAGGTTACGGGTGTATATGCACAGGAAAGGGTATATCCGCACCTGTACACCTTTATTATTGCACCTGCCGCCAGTGGCAAAGGTGTATTAAAGAATGCCAAACGTTTAGCTGATAAATACCACCAGAAGGTAGTCGAGGAAAGCAGAAGCGCACAAAAGAAGCACGAACTCGAAATGCTGGATTACAAAAACAAACAGCATCAGGTAAAAAAGGGAGAACCATTGCCCGAGAAACCCGAAGAACCACCCTTCAAAATAGTATTCATTCCGGCTAATTGCAGTCAGGCAAGGATTATCGAGCATTTGCAAGCCAATGACGGACAAGGCATTATCTGCGAAACGGAAGCAGATACCATGAGCAGCACAAAGAAACAGGATTGGGGCGATTACTCTTCTATCATGCGAGGTGCATTCCACCATGAAAAAATCTCCGTATCACGTAAAACCAACAATGAATTTATAGAAGTTAATGAACCACGTCTGGCTATTACGATAACGGGTACACCGGCACAAGCTCCAAAGCTCATTGCATCTGCCGAAGATGGACTTTTCAGTCGTTTTATGTTTTATGCCTATAAAAACGAAATAGAATGGCAGGACCCGTCCCCTCAAAATCGTTCTATTATTTACAACGACCACTTCGACAAGTTAGCCGATATGTTATTGCAAAGCATTGAGTTTTTGGAACAATCACCCACAGAAATACTGTTAAGTGACGACCAATGGGATAGCCTAAACAGCACATTTAGAAGCAGACTGTCAGACGTGACCATCTTCACCGGCGAAGATGCTGCCAGTATTGTATTCCGATTGGGGCTGGTTACCTTCCGCCTTTGCATGATATTTACCGCTATGCGCAAGGTAGAAAACGCAGAGATATCAGATTTCATGTATTGCACACAGGAAGATTTTAAGAATGCCCTGATGATTACACAAACCTACCTGCAGCACAATATTTTAATGTTCAACAATTTGCCAAAACAAAACGACAGGATGGAATTTCTGTCCGGCGATGGTAAGCGTAAACTCTTTGACGCATTGCCGAAGGAGTTCAGCCGGAAAGAAGCCATAGAAACAGGCAAAAAGTTCAGCTTAGGCACACGCACCATCGATGAAATGTTGAAAACTTCAGTCGGCAAAAACTTGACTAAAATCAAATCTGGCACATATTTGAAATGCTGATTTTCTGGCATTAGCTATATTAGACAGTCCATAATCTTACTTTATTTTTAAAATAAAAAGATAAAATAATTGCAAAAAGCACCGTTTTTCAGTACCTTTCGCATAGAATAACTCTTTAAATGAGTGTACAAGTAGAAATAAAGATTCATAAATGGGTTGAAAACCTTCAATCACAGGGTAAATATGCATTTTCATTAGCGTTCATTCAAGAACAATTATCTAACTTTTCAGCAATAGCCATTAAGAGTTCATTAAGCCGCCTTTCAAAAAAAGGATTGATTATCTCTATTCACAAAGGATATTATTTGATAATTCCGCCTCAATACAAATCAAAGGGCATTTTACCACCATCTTTGTATTTAGATGCATTTATGAAAGAACTCAATCGTCCGTATTATTTGGCACTGTTAAATGCAGCCGCATATCACGGGGCATCGCATCAGCAGCCGCAGGTGTTTTTTGTAATTACGACCTTGCCTGTGTTAAGACCAACAAACAAAAAAGGACTGAAAGTAAACTACATCAGTAAAAAAGAATTACCGGTAAATTTGTTGGAAACAAAAAAAACAGAGGCAGGATATTTAAAAATATCAAACCCCATACTAACAGCGACAGACCTGATTCAATATGAAAAAAGAATGGGTGGCATAAACAGGGTGGCTACTGTTTTAAATGAATTAGCAGAAGCTATAAAGCCGGAAGTGTTTAACCAATACCTGTTACAAAATACGCACGTTACAGCTTTACAGCGATTAGGCTATTTGTTAGAACATGAATTTAAGAATCAGATTCTGGCAGATGCTCTTTTTCATTCATTACAAATAAACGAAGCTAAACTATTTCGTATTCCGCTAAAAGCATCAACCGGCAAAAAAGGCTTTTCATCCGAAAACCGATGGAAAGTGATTGTAAATACAGAAATAGAAACTGACTTTTAGTTGGTTCTTTTGACCAAAAGATAAAGAGATAAACTGATAATGATACCACAGGCATACATAACAGAATGGGCAAACCACGTGCCATGGCAAACCAACGAACAGGTAGAGCAAGACTTGGTCATTTGCCGTGCATTGGTAGAAATATTTTCTGACGAATGGCTGGCATCAAGTCTGGCATTTAGAGGTGGTACGGCATTGCACAAATTGTATTTACACCCACAACCTCGATATTCTGAAGATATTGATTTGGTACAAATTAGACCCGAACCCATCAAAGAAACCATTCAGCGATTGCAGGAACGGCTGGCCTTTTTAGGAGAAAGTTCAGTAGCACAAAAAAATAGTAACAATACACTCAAATTTCGCTTTGAATCGGAGTTCCCTCCGGTACAAAACCTTCGCCTTAAAGTAGAAACAAACTGTCGTGAACACTTCACGGTATTAGGTTATCAGCAATTCCCATTTGAAGTAAAATCATCATGGTTTACAGGTGGGTGTAATATTACCACCTATCGCTTAGAGGAATTACTGGGCACAAAACTAAGGGCACTTTACCAACGAAGAAAAGGCAGAGATCTATACGACATGCACAAGGCGCTGGTAAATCAACCCGATTTGGATAAAGATGCGCTGCTGAAATGTTACCATGAGTATATGAAGTTTGCCGTTGACAACCCGCCCGGTCAAAAACTGTACTTGCAAAACATGGAAGCCAAGATGCAGGACCCTGAGTTTTTAGGTGATATAGCAGGATTAATCAGACCTGCAGAAAATTACGACCAGCAAGCGGCTTACCAATTGGTGAAATCAGAGCTTCTCGATAAAATATAAAATGCAATTGCATTCTTGCAACCTTGCAGACTTTGCAATGTTTGCAAATTCCTAAACCAACACTCAGTCTTTATTTTTTCTTTTCTTATATTTGACTATATGATAAGAAAAAATTCGCCATTGCTTATTTGAGTTAAAAAATATTTTAAAAACTATGCCATAGAAATACAAATTTTAAATCATGAAACAAACCATAAAACTAAACGTCATTCCTTTTGACGTACCTGTAGCAGAAGTAGAATTTGCATTCTATACAACAAATCATGACAACTATTGCCGCATCCACAAAGACGATTTAAATGATTTGTTTGAAGATAAAATCCACGAAAGCGAATTACACGAAGGTCAGTGGCTCTACACCGATTTTCAACCGGCAAAAGAAAACGCCATAAGAATAAAGGTAAACCTGTATGATAACGTGTACTTCTCCCTGCATTATTACAGGTACCTCATTCGCAATTACTTTTCCGGCAAGGCAGATATAATGCACAGCAATTTCACTAAGGAAATTGAAGTCTATTTTCAAAACAAGCAGCTAAGCGACAACCTATACAAGGTATATAACCAGTTTACACTCAAGGTACAGCACAGCCGCTTTACGGATGGTCCCGAATTGGTCGTATCCTACGATGGTACTACTAAGGTGTACAACAAAAGCCTGGCGGAAATTGCCGATTTTCAGACACAATATTATAATTGGATAAACTGTAACGGAGTGTTGAACAGATGGAAATATTTAACCGATCAACAGAAATTAAACCACGATAAGAACTATCCGGTACTAAGCAATACATTAAAACCACATCTCGGAATTAAATTCGATGTACCCACATTTGAAAATCGCTATCCCAAATATTTTAAAATATTGGAAGACTTTTACAACAACTACTTAAACACAAAAGAGTTTCGCAAAATACTGCCATTGGCAGAAGAAGGATACTTCACACCGCCCGGTGATACGGTTCGGATAATAAATCCCGAATCGAATGAGTTGCAGTATTCAAACGGAAAGGTAGGCAGAGACCCTAAGAAAGATTTTAAAAGCAAAGGGCCGTTCAAATCCGTGCCGCCGCCAAACAATGTAAAATTCTTTTTCATTTATCAGAAGTCCGACAAGGATACAGCCGTTAAAGCCATCTACAATTATTTAAAAAATGGATTCTATCACGAAAAATTTCCGTTTCCAAGCATGAATGATTACATCAGATTACCCTTTGAACTGGATGTAACGGGAAATATAGAATACGAAAACTTAAACGAAGCCATATCCACCGTACATAAAGCGATAAAGAATATGGATAAATTGCCCGACACAAAATACCTCGCTATATATATCAATCCTGTCCCTAAAGCCGATAAGGATGCAGGTCGCAATGCGATTTATTATCGCTTGAAAGAAATATTACTAAATGAAGGGATTTTATCACAGGTCATTAAAACGGAACACATTCACAGAAACGGCTACAAAAACAATGATTTTAATACCTTCCTGCCGCACCTGCAAATTGCAATGTTGGCGAAACTGGGTGGTATCCCCTGGCGTTTAAACAGACCCACTACAAACGAATTGATAGTAGGCGTAGGCGCATTCTTCTCGGTATCTCAAAAAACAAGGTTTGTAGGTTCTGCATTCTGCTTCAATAATGAAGGAATCTTTAAAGGCTTTGATTGTTTCAACGCAAACGATACAACGAGCTTGGCAGGTTCTATTCGAGAAGCGGTATTGAAATTTATAGTAACCAACCATAAAGCAGATAGGTTAATCATTCATTTTTATAAAGACATAGGCAAAAAGGAATTGAGACCAATAATGGAAACCCTGCATAAATTAGGATTAAATATACCGGTCATTATTCTTACTATAAACAAAACAGAAAGTAAGGAACTATTGGGATTTGACACCACAGACACAAAAAACCTGATGCCTTACAGTGGTACTATTATAAAAGTAGGCAGAAAAGAATATCTCCTGTTCAACAATACCCGCTACGATGAATATTCATCCCCGAAGAAAAAAGAATACCACTTTCCGGTAAAAATTTCTCTGGCATGTTCTGAAAGCGGCATGTTGGACGACATGGATTTGGTTGAGCAACTGATAGACCAGGTATATCAGTTTAGCCGTATGTATTGGAAAAGCACAGACCAGCAAAGCCTGCCTGTCACCATCAAATACCCTGAAATGGTAGCGCAAATCTATCCATATTTTCAGCATGATAAATTGCCTGATTTTGGAAAAGAAAACTTATGGTTTTTATAAATTTAAGAGAGCAGAAGCCTTATTTTTGATATTATTACACATTTTTGTTTGATAATTAATGTTAAATCCACTTATTTATGCTTGTGTATGGAATATTTAAATTAACTCAGGTAAAAATTGTTCAATAATTTTAACATCTTTACGTTGTGAAAATTTTTACCATCATATTCAGCATATACATTTTGATGCTCTCATTCGCACCATGTGGTGATAATGTTGAATGTGGTGAGCGGAAAAAAACGGAACAATCTCATAACAGCCACAAACATGAAAATGAAAATTGCACACCATTTTGTATTTGTGCTTGTTGCGGTCAGCCTGTTGCAAGTAAGATTAATTATCCGATAGCTCAAACAGTTTTAAAACCTGAGAATTTTATCAATTGTATAGCAATATACAACCAAACATTTATCTCTCAGTTCAGTGCCACTATTTGGCAACCACCTAAAATTTCTTAATCGTCTCTTTTTTTGCATTACATCGTAATGCTTTTATGCTTATTGATTAGCTCAATAGTAGCATTATTCACGATTATTAAATTTTAGATATGTTAAACAAAATCATCCATTTTAGTATAAAAAATAAATTCATTATTGGTATAATGACTTTAGCACTCATCATTTGGGGCTTATGGAGCGCTACAAAATTATCTATTGATGCCGTACCTGATATTACAAACAATCAGGTACAAATAATTACAATATGTCCTACATTAGCGGGTCAGGAAGTAGAGCAGTTAGTCACCTTTCCTATTGAGCAAAGCATCGCAAATCTTCCAGATATTGAAGAAACTCGAAGTATTTCAAGATTTGGTTTGTCTGTAATTACCGTAGTTTTTGATGAAAAGGTAGATATATATTTTGCAAGGCAGCTCATTAACGAAAAATTAAAAGATGCTGAAGAAAATATACCGGAAGGTATTGGAATACCTGAATTGGCTCCGGTTAGTACAGGCCTTGGAGAAGTGTATCAATATGTTTTACATCCAAAAAAAGAAAGCGAAAGCAACTATACTGCAATGGATCTGCGTACCATGCAGGATTGGATTGTGGCAAGACAATTGAATGGAACAAAAGGGGTAGCGGAGGTAAATAGTTTTGGGGGGAAATTAAAGCAGTATGAAGTTGCTGTTAATCCTAATCGGTTGAAAGCAATGGGAGTAACCATACCGGATATTTTTAACGCATTAGACAAAAATAATCAAAACACTGGAGGTGCGTATATTGATAAAAAGCCTAACGCCTATTTTATTCGTGGCGTGGGTTTGGTTACATCGTTAGAAGATGTAAAGAATATTATGGTTAAAAGCAATCCTAACAGTGTACCAGTTTTTATAAAAGATGTAGCAGAAGTAAAGTTTGGATATGCGGTGCGCTACGGTGCAATGACTTATAACGGCGAAGTGGATGCCGTTGGTGGTGTGGTAATGATGCTGAAAGGTCATAATAGCAGCGATGTGGTAAAACGCATCAAAGAAAAAATGGTTACTATACAAAAATCATTGCCGGAGGATGTGGTGATTGAAGCCTATTTAGACAGAACCGATTTAGTAAAACGTGCAATATCAACCGTTGAAAAAAACCTGATTGAAGGTGCATTGATTGTCATTTTTGTATTGGTTGTTTTTCTTGGCAATTTAAGAGCAGGTTTAATTGTTGCATCAGCAATTCCATTATCCATGTTATTTGCATTAGGCTTGATGAATGTATTTGGTGTAAGTGCCAATTTAATGAGTTTAGGTGCAATTGATTTTGGTTTAATTGTAGATGGTGCAGTTATTATAGTGGAAGCTACATTACACCATTTAGGCTTAAGGAAATCCACTCAAAAATTATCTCAGTCAGATATGGACAATGAGGTATTTAAATCAGCCTCTAAAATAAGAAGTAGTGCTGCATTTGGCGAAATAATTATATTGATTGTTTACATTCCGATACTTTCATTAATCGGTATTGAAGGTAAAATGTTTAAACCTATGGCAATGACAGTAGGTTTTGCAATATTGGGTGCGTTAATACTATCGTTAACCTATATACCAATGATGTGTGCTTTGATTTTGCCAAAACAACAAAATCAACGGAAAAACTTTTCTGACAAGATGATGGATTATTTTTATGGAATTTATAAACCTTTATTGCTAAAAGCGATTAGAATTAAATATGTTTTAATATCGGTTACAGTAGTATTATTTGCTGCAGCTCTATTTTTATTCAGCAGAATAGGTGGCGAATTTATTCCAACACTTCAGGAAGGAGATTTCGCATTTCATTGTATTTTACCACAAGGCACTTCATTGAGCCAAAGCATAGAAACATCTATGCAGGCTTCAAGAGTAATTAAAAGGTTTGACGAAGTGAAAATGATAGTTGGAAAAACAGGTGCGGCAGAAGTGCCTACTGACCCGATGCCCCCGGAAGCAACAGATATGATGATTATTCTAAAACCTCAGAAAGAATGGAAATCTAAAAAAAGCTACAATGAATTAGCAGACGAAATTGAGGAAAAATTAGAAGCTATTCCTGGGGTTTTCTTTGAAAAGAATCAACCGATACAGATGCGTTTTAATGAGTTAATGACAGGTATCCGTCAGGATGTGGCAGTAAAGGTTTTCGGCGAAAATATGGACACACTACTATTATATGCAAATAAAATAGGCAAAGTCATTCAAAACGTAGATGGAGCATCTTCTCCTATGGTTGAACGTGTAGATGGCTTACCACAAATTAATATAGAATACGACAGAATGCGATTAGCTAATTATAATTTAAACATAGAAGATGTAAACGCAATGGTAAGTACAGCTTTTGCGGGTAAATCAGCAGGTGTTGTTTATGAAAACGAACGTAAATTTGACCTGGTAGTTCGTTTAGATAGTGCATATCGGAGTAGTATTGATGATGTAAACAATCTGTTCATTCCAACACCATCAGGCAATCAGATACCATTATCGCAGGTAGCAAATGTATCATACAAATTAGGAGCGGCACAAATAAGTCGTGAAGCAGGTAAAAGAAGAATTGTAGTAGGCTTTAATGTAGATGGCAGAGATGTGCAAAGTGTGGTAGAGGAAATCCAACAGAAATTAAGTGCTGAAATCAAATTGCCGGCAGGTTATTATTTCAATTATGGTGGTACTTTTGAGAATTTACAAAAGGCATCAAAACGTTTAATGATAGCAGTACCTGTTTCTTTACTGCTAATTTTTATGTTGCTCTATTTTACATTCAATTCTTTAAAACAGGCATCGCTTATTTTCACAGCCATTCCCATGAGTGCCATAGGTGGTGTGTTTGCTTTGTTATTACGCGGTATGCCATTTAGCATATCGGCAGGCATTGGTTTTATAGCCTTGTTTGGCGTCGCTGTATTAAACGGTATTGTATTAATAGGCACATTCAATCAGTTAGAAAAAGAAGGCTGGCATGATGTCATTAGCCGTGTTATTGAAGGCACTAAAATTCGCTTACGGCCGGTGTTAATGACAGCAACAGTAGCTTCTTTCGGATTCTTACCAATGGCATTAAGCGGAAGCGCTGGTGCGGAAGTTCAAAAACCATTGGCAACAGTAGTAATTGGTGGTTTAATCTCTGCTACTTTTTTAACTTTATTTGTACTGCCTCTGCTATACATCATTTTCAATTCTAAAATCTCATTAAAAAGAAAATCAAAAATGAAACCTGTTACTACTGTTTTAGTATTTCTATTGTTATCAATACAATACTCAAATGCACAAACTACATCACAGCAACTAAGTGTAGAAGATGCAGTAAGTATAGCACTTAAAAACAGTACAAAACTAAAAGCAAACGAGTTATCTATATTGGCTGCTAAAAGTTTAAGTAAATCTGCAAAAGAGATTCCAAAAACTAATTTCAATGTACAGTTAGGTCAATACAATAGTAAGCAATTTGATAATGCATTTGAGATTTCTCAAACTATTCCGTTTCCTTCTTTATTCGCTGCAAAAAAAGGAGTAATTAAAGCAGAAGTAGTTAGTAAAGAATTAATGAAGCAAGTAACCCAAAATGAAATAAAAGCACAAGTGCAAACCTATTATTATCAATTATTATTTTTACAAAATAATAAAAATAAATTACTGTATTTAGATAGTTTGTACGTTGATTTTGTAAATGCTTCTGCACTTCGTTATAAAACAGGAGAAACGAAACAATTGGAAAAAACAACCGCCGAATCAAAACGAAGTGAAATAAAGTTATTGTTGCAGCAAAGCGAAAATGATGTAACAGCAACATATAATTTGCTAAAAATGTGGATGAATACAGATGATGATTTTACTATTGAAGATACAAAATCATATCAACCATTAGTAACAACTACTATTTTAGATAGCACATTACTTTCACAAAATCCAACAATAAAAATAATATTGCAGGATGCAGAAGTGGTTGAACAAAATAAAAAAGCAGAAAAAGCATTAGGCTTACCTGATTTTACGTTTGGTTATAACAATCAATCATTAATTGGTTTCCAAACCATCAACAATCAGGAAAAATATTTTAATGCTGGAAATCGTTTCCATGTTGGTACTGTTGGCATTGGCATACCACTTACATTTGGTGCTACTAAAGCAAAAATAAAATCGTTAGAGTATCAAAAGCAGGCATTGCAAGCTACTGCACAAACCGAGCAACACCAGTTAGAAATACAATTATTGAATGCATTCCAACAATACAATCAGTATTTAATGCAATATAATTACTATACACAACAAGCTATTCCAACTGCAACTGAAATAATAAAAGCGGCAAAATTAGGATATAAAACTGGCGAAGCAAGTTATATCGAATACATATTAGCATTGCAAAATGCCACCGATACAGAATTAAAGTATTTGCAATCCATACAGCAAATCAATCAATCGGTTATTAATATCAATTATCTAATCAGTAAATAAATACAAAATGAAGTTTAATATAAAATCTATCCACAATAAATATCTAATGCTAATTATAATAGCATTATTTACTGCATGTTCGCATAATGAAAGTGATGGTCATAAACACGGAACAACACAAGAAGCCAAAGAAGAAAAAACAACAGGTGAACTGGAGGAAAAAAGTACAGAAGCCTCGATTGCATCACTTACCGCTGTACAGATCAAAACCGTAGGCATTGTATTAGGGAGCATAGAACAGAAGCAGCTAACCGCTACATTAAAAGTTAATGGTGCATTGAGGGTGCCAAATAATAATAAAGCAAATGCAACTTCTTTGTATGGTGGTGTTATCAAAACCATAAATGTACAGGTAGGTAGTTATGTAAAAAGTGGACAAGTAATTGCAACAATTACTAATCCTCAATTTATACAATTACAGGAAGAATACTTAACCATTGCAAGTAAAATAACGTATGCAGAACAAGAGTTAGCACGTCAAAAAGAATTGAACGATGGCAATGCTGGTGCATTAAAAAACTATCAGAGTGCCGATGCAGAACTAAAAACATTACGCACACGAAGAGCATCATTACAACAGCAAATACAACTCATGGGTATCAATCCAAGCAATGTAAGTAACACAAATCTGCAATCAGCATTAGTTGTTAAAAGTCCGATAAATGGCACTATCAGTAACGTATTAGCTAAAATCGGAAGCTATGTAGATGTATCATCACCTGTTGCAGAAATTGTAGATAATAATCAGTTACATTTAGATTTAAATGTTTTTGAAAAAGACTTACCAATGCTAAAAGTAGGACAGGTAATTCATTTTACATTAACCAACAATCCGGTAAATGAATACGATGCTAAAATTTACAGTATAGGCACCTCATTTGAAAATGACAGTAAAACCATTCCAATACATTGTACTGTACAAGGCAATAAAACAGGACTCATAGATGGTATGAATATTACAGCTATTGTTAGTTTAAATAATGTAACTACATCAGCAGTACCAAACGAAGCCATTGTAGATGCAGAAGGTAAAAGTTATATCTTTGTAATCACGGATAAAAAACCAGACGAACATCACGATGAAGAAGAAGGACACAAGCATGCAGCAAATGAGAAACATGATGAAGAAAAAGAAAAACAACCAACTACAAACTTTGAGAGAATAGAAATTGTAAAAGGTGTTTCAAATGTTGGATATACAGCAATTACAACAGTAACAGAAATACCAAAAGATGCAAAAATTGTAACCAAAGGTGCATTTTTTGTCAATGCTAAATTAACTAACCAAGGCGAAGCACATGAACATTAAAATTAAATGCTATGAAAATAAATACTAAAATGCCGGTAAAATTAATTCCATTCTATGAATCCGAGTTAAGCAATGCAAAAGTAACATTTCAAAAAAATGATTTAGCGGATAGTTGGTATCACTTAGAACGTGCGCATATCTTAGCACAACCATATCCAATAGAACACACGGTAGTTCATTGGCAAATGCTTTTATTTGGAATTAAAATAAAAGATACAAAAGAAATCATTGGACAAATTCCACGCTTATTAGTCGGTGGCGTTAAATCATTTGTCGGCAAAATTCCTACAGGGAACACAGGTGGCGCAAATGTACCACCATTAAAGGTTATGGAAATTCCAAACGACCTCAAAGAAATCATTAATAATTCTAAAAACTAAAATTTCTTCACTAAAATAATTAATCAATGAAAACAATCACCAAATTATTTCTAATTACAGCATCTTTATTTTTTTTCTCAAATAATATAATTGCACAAACAGCTTACACAACTACAACTATAAAAACTAAAATCTATTGCGACCATTGCAGTCAATGCGAATCATGCAAATCCCGCATAGAGAAATCCGTAAAGAAATTAAAAGGAGTTAAAACGGTAACATTAGATGTGCAAAATTCAAGAATAAAAATTTCATTTAATCCGACACAGGTAAGTATTAAAAGCATTAAAGACCAGATTAACAAAGCGGGATATGATGCAGATGACCAAAAGGCAACTGCTGAATATGTAGAACAATTAGACGGATGCTGTAAACAATAAAAATACAAGATGACACATAAACACATTTACGACAAAGAAGGAAAACAACTTTGCTGTACTCAGGAAGAAAAAATAAATCAGCTTGCTGAAGAACATTCTGTGGAAGAGGTACACCAACATACAGAAAGTCAAAGTACATTCAGCATGTTTTTACCGGCAATTATTAGTTTGGTGTTATTGCTAATGGCATTAGCATTTGATAATTATTTTCCTCAATCATGGTTTACAGGTTGGATAAGAATTATTTGGTATATCGCAGCATATATCCCGGTTGGTTTGCCAGTACTTAAAGAAGCATTTGTAAGTATAAGCAAAGGCGAAATATTTTCAGAGTTTTTATTAATGAGTATTGCTACTATTGGTGCATTTGCTATTGGCGAATATCCTGAAGGTGTTGCCGTAATGTTATTTTATGCTGTTGGTGAAGTGTTTCAAACCTTAGCGGTAAAAAGAGCCAAAGCAAACATCAAAACATTACTTGACCAACGACCTGACACCGTAACTATCTTGCAAAATAACGAAGCTAAAACAGTAAAAGCAGTAGCGGTAAACATTAATGATATAATACAATTAAAAGCAGGTGAAAAATTAGGATTAGATGGTGAATTACTATCAGAATCAGCATCATTTAATACAGCAGCTTTGACAGGTGAAAGTAAACCTGATACCAAACAAAAAGGCGAAATTGTTTTAGCAGGTATGATAAACCTAAATACAGTTTCTCAAATTAAAGTAACAACGGCATATAAAGATAGTAAGCTGTCAAAAATTTTAGAATTAGTGCAAAACGCCACAGCACAAAAAGCACCAACAGAATTATTTATCAGAAAGTTCGCCAAAATCTATACACCTATTGTTGTGTTCTTAGCTGTTGCCATTTGTGTATTGCCTATGCTGTTTGTCAACGATTATGTTTTTAAAGATTGGTTATATCGTGCTTTAGTATTCTTAGTTATTTCTTGTCCATGTGCTTTAGTCATTAGTATTCCATTGGGTTATTTTGGTGGCATTGGTGCAGCATCTCGGAACGGTATTTTATTTAAAGGAAGTAACTTCTTAGATATAATTGCCAATATCCAAAATGTGGTGATGGATAAAACAGGAACGTTAACCAAAGGCGTGTTTGATGTTCAAGAAGTAAATATCAAAACAGAATTTAATAAAGAGGAGATGCTGCAAATGGTAAATGGGTTGGAAAGTCAAAGCACACATCCGGTGGCTACTGCTATTCATAAATATGTAGGAAATGTAAATACATCTATACAACTAAGCAACGTTGTGGAAATTGCAGGTCATGGTTTAAAAGCAAACATCAATGAAAAAGAATTATTAGTCGGTAATTTCAAGTTGATGGATAAATTCAATATTATTTATGATGTAAATTCCGATGAACTCGTTTATACGGTAATTGCAATTGCCTATGATAAAAAATTCGCTGGTTATTTAACTATTGCCGATGAAATTAAAGAAGACGCACAGGATGCTGTAAATAAGTTGCACAGCATGAAAGTAAAAACTACTATGTTAAGTGGCGATAAAACTTCGGTGGTAAAATATGTTGCAGATAAATTAGGAATTGATAATGCTTTTGGTGATTTGCTACCTGAAGACAAAGTAAATAAAGTCAAAGAAATTAAAGACAGGAAAGAAACAGTTGCATTTGTTGGTGATGGTGTAAATGATGCACCAGTAGTAGCATTAAGCAATGTAGGTATAGCAATGGGTGGTTTAGGTAGTGATGCAACTATTGAAACTGCTGACGTTGTAATTCAGAATGATGAACCTTCAAAAATTGCAATGGCAATTAATATAGGCAAACAAACTAAAAAGATTGTTTGGCAAAACATAGGTTTGGCATTCACAGTAAAAGCCATTGTGTTAATACTCGGCGCAGGTGGTTTAGCCACCATGTGGGAAGCCGTTTTTGCAGATGTAGGTGTAGCATTATTAGCCATATTAAATGCTGTTAGAATACAAAGAATGAAGTTTTAAAAGATTGACTATTTAACAATTTATAAACTATTGCCAGTTGCAATATCCAAATATTAGAACTAAATTTACATAGTTAAATGAAGTACAAAACCAACATACCGGCACTATTAATGGCATTACTTGTTTTTACAACAAGCAATGGGGTAGCATTATCGGTACATATTTGTAATTCTTCAAACACAAAAGATTTTGCCTTTTTTACGAAGGCGGACTGTGGTATGGAAAAACAGGTGGCTACCTGTTGTCCTGAAAAATCGGTGAAGAAAAAAGATTGCTGCGAACAAAAGCAGTTCTTTAAAAAATTGCCGATTGAAGGTTTTACAGCAAATCAAATAGAGCTAAAACCTTTTAATAAAATAGTTTGCAGTGATTTCCTTATAAATAACTTCATTTATAATCATCAGACAAATTTTGATAGATATATCACAGGCATTCCGCCTCCCGATAATCTATACACCATTAAATATTTGTTGCGGCCAACCCCTGTTGAGTTGCAAATCTTCCGTTGTTAGTAGTTGATTTTAATTTCCACTCAGGAAATGGCAGGATACCTGTTAGGTATTATGTAATATTATAATATAATGCTGTAAGCATTATACAGACATATCGTCTACATTTAATCAATTATTATTCAACTTAAAATTTCCTAAAAAATGAAATCAATCTCAAATTTAGTATTAGCTATTATAATGATAGTAGGTACAATGGCAGTAAACGCGCAAAATAATACAGCTTCAGACCTGTCATTAAAAGCGCAATTAATGAAAATGGACGGTAATTTATATCTGTTTATTACAGACGAAAAGGACTCGCCATATTCAAATAAAGATGTAACGGCAACCGTAAAATTAAAAGATGTAAACGGCAAAAAACAGAAAGTAACCTTAAGCCCTTTCGGGGAATCTGCTTTTGTTATCAATGGCGCTGCTGTAGATTTTAAACAATTGGTTGCCACGTTGAAATTTAAAAATGGACCAAACACATTATTAATATACGCTACATTCAAAAACGATGGTACTGCTGAAAACAGATATGAATGCTCCATGCATCCTTCTGAATTGGAAAAAGATGCCGGAAAATGCTCAAAATGCGGAATGGCACTTTCAGCTAAGAAAGTAACAACTTACCAGCCTTCAAAGATTGTTCGCAAAGGAATGTAATTTGAATTAAATGCACCTGCTGGGTAAATATTTTTACTCAGCAGGCATTATTCATCATTATAAAATAAACAAAATGAAAAAATTCAATAAAATTACAGCTTTTAGCCTCGTAATGCTTGTATCAATAATAATGATATCAGTTGCATGTAAAAAAAATGAAACTCCTTTAAATATAAACTACCCTGCCGCTTATGTGGTAAATGGTGAAGATGCAAGTATATCGGTTATTAATCTGAGTAAGAATGAAGTAACGGAAACAATAGAATTAATGGGTGCTGGTTCAGATATGATTATGTGGCCGCATCATATATACAACCATGAAAATCACTTGGCTATTGGCGTCCCTGGAATGGATTTAAGCGCAGGGCATTCTGGTGGCATGGCTGGCATGATGGGTAAAGTTATTATATTAGATGCAACGAATGGTTCAATGCTAAAAAATATTGAAACGCCGATGATGAACCATAACGCAATCTATTCACCGGATGGCACAGAAATTTGGACTTCTCAAATGGATGCCACAGGTACGGTGTTAGTATACGATGCAAACACATACAGCCTGAAAAATACAATTACCGTTGGTGAAGATCCCGCCGAAGTTACATTTAGTGCAGATGGATCTAAGGCGTATGTGTGTAATGGTGGAAGCAATACGGTCACAGTCATAAATCCCATAACTAAATCAGTGATAACTACTCTGGCTGTTGGCTTAGACCCTGTGGGTGCATGGACATCCTCAATTGGAAAAATGTTTATTGACAATGAAGCCGGAAATTCAATTAGTATTGTTGATGTTGCCACTAATGCAGTGGTAGGCACTGTCACTTTAGGTTTTATGCCTGGTTATGCAGCATACCATGCTACTACAGGTGAGTTGTGGGTGACAGACCCTGACAATGGAAAAGTAGCTTATTTCTTGGATATGGGTGGTAATAACTGGATGAAGCATGGTGAATTTGCTACTGGTGCAGGTGCCCATGCTATTGTATTTAATGGCAATACTGCATATGTAACCAACCAAATGGCGAACACGGTATCGGTTGTAAATGTATCAGCACATACGGTATCTAAGACTATAAATGTTGGCAAAAAACCAAACGGTATTGTTATTAGACAATAATGAAATCTCGTAGTAGGTAGTATTCTTTAACACAAATTAAACAACTAAAAAATGTATAAAAAATTAATCCTTATAAGTTTTGCAATCCTTATTGCATTTACAGCTTGTAACAATAAAACGTCAAATGAAACTGGTAGCGACGCTGCCGAAAATTCTTCTAAAATGTATGCCTGTCCTATGCATCCTGAAATAATGGGTAACAAGGGTGATAAATGTTCTAAATGTGGTATGGAATTATCCGTACCGGTAGATATGAATGCAACTACGCCCCCATTAGAAGCAGAAACAAAAACGACAGGTACAATTAAAGAGATTGTAGGTGATTATCTGCAGTTAAAAAATGCATTTACGAACGATAATACGAACAATGCTGCAACCGCAGGCAAAGCATTGGAAGCAGCGTTTAAGGCTTTCGACAAGTCAGCATTAACGGCTGAGCAAAAGAAAATCTTTGAAGATATTGAAGATGATGCAAGGGAACATGCAGAACACATCGGTGCAAATTCAGGTAACATTGCTCACCAGCGTGAACACTTTGATTTATTGAGCAAAGATATGTATGATTTAGTAAAAGCGTTTGGTGCAGGTCAAACCTTATACAAAGATTTTTGTCCTATGTATAATGACAATAAAGGTGCGATATGGCTAAGTGAAACGAAGGATATAAAAAATCCTTATTATGGAAAAGCTATGTCATCTTGTGGTACGGTGAAAGAGGAATTAAAATAATTTATGTCTGTCTTAAAAAAGATATTATTATTGCTGCTGCTTGTATTGATGGGCATTCAATTTATCAGACCTGTTCGCAACGAAAGCGGACAGCTATTGTCAACAGATATAACAAAGACGTTTAATATACCTGACAGCGTTTTAAATGTCTTAAAAATGTCTTGTTATGATTGTCATAGCAACAATACTAATTATCCTTTTTACGTCAATATAGAACCTGTTGGATGGATACTGAATAATCATATAAAGAATGGAAAAGACAAACTCAATTTTAGTGATTTTGGCTCTTATTCACAACGCAGACAAATGAGCAAGTTTAAGTCAATTGCAAGCCAGATTCAGGATGATAAGATGCCAATATCATCTTATTTAATATTACACAAAAAGGCTGTTCTATCCTCCGGCAACAAAGAGTTAATTATAAATTGGGCAAATAAGACGAGAGACAGTCTTTCATCAAATCAGTAAAGTAAAATTCTATGGTAGAAAAACTAATAGCATTCTCATTAAAAAACAGGATAATCGTATTGCTCATTTCAGCCGGCTTATTGGGTTGGGGTATTTATAGTGTAAAGCAGAATCCAATTGACGCTATTCCTGACTTATCAGAAAATCAGGTAATTGTATTTACGGAATGGATGGGCAGAAGCCCCCAGGTGATTGAAGCACAGGTTACCTATCCATTGGTATCTAACCTGCAGGGCATTCCCAAAGTGAAAAACATTCGTGGTGCATCTATGTTTGGGATGAGTTTTGTTTACATCATTTTTGAAGACAATGTAGATATATACTGGGCAAGAACCCGTGTTTTGGAAAGATTGAATTATGCCCAGCGTTTACTGCCTCAGAGTGTAGTGCCTACATTAGGTCCCGATGGTACCGGTGTCGGTCACATATTCTGGTATCACCTCGAAGCGAATGGCATGGATTTGGGCGAGCAAAGGGCATTGCAGGATTGGTATGTGAAATTTGCTTTGCAAACCGTTCCGGGGGTAGCCGAAGTGGCCTCTTTTGGTGGTTTTGAAAAACAATACCAGTTGGTTTTAGATCCTTTAAAAATGCAATATTACAATGTCAGTATGATGGAAGTGATGAATGCTGTAAAGACAAACAACAACGATGTCGGGGGCAGAAAATTTGAAATGAGTGATATGTCCTATATTATTAGAGGATTAGGATACATTAAAAACATAAACGACATAGAAGACATTGCGGTTAAAAATTACAACTCCATTCCGGTAAGGGTAAAAGATATAGGCTCTGTACAAATGGGGGGCGATTTACGTTTGGGCATCTTCGACCAGAATGGCGAAGGAGAAGTGGTAGGCGGAATAGTGGTAATGCGATATGGCGAAAATGCCGACAAGGTTATAAAAGCCGTTAAGGAAAAAATGAAGGAAGTGGAAAAAGGATTACCCGAAGGCGTTTCATTTAAAACATCCTACGACAGAAGCGAACTGATTGAGAAAGCGATAGAATCGGTAAAAGGCACTTTGCTCGAAGAAATGATAGCGGTATCAATCGTAATCCTGCTCTTCCTGTTTCATTGGAGAAGTGCCCTGATTATTCTGATTCAATTGCCGATATCGGTAGCCGTAGGCTTCATTCTCTTGGAGACTTTTGGTATTTCTTCCAATATCATGTCACTTACGGGTATTGCCCTTGCAATTGGTGTAGTCGTGGATGATGGCATTGTAATGGTGGAAAATGCCTATCGGAGTATATCCGAAAGGCAGCAGGAATTTGATAACAATAAAACCGAGTCGGAATGATAGATAAGATTAAAAAATTATTCAAAAAAGAATACGACCCTATTTCTGATGAAGAAAAGCTAAAGATAATTGAGGCATCTTCTAAGTTGGTGGGTCCGGGTGTGTTTTATTCCACCATTATTGTAATAGCTTCATTTTTACCGGTATTTCTCTTAACGGGCATGGAAGGTAAGTTATTTAGTCCTTTGGCATATACAAAGTCTTTTATTCTCATCGTAGATGCGTTTTTTGCCATTACGCTTACACCTGTTTTAATCAGCTTTTTATTGAAGGGTAAACTACGCCCGGAAGAAAAGAATCCGATTAATAAAGGATTAGAGACACTATACACCCCTGTTCTTACATTTTGCTTAAAGTGGAGAAAATCAGTCTTGGCAATAAATAGTATTGCATTATTGATTGGGATATTCATGTACACTCGGCTGGGTTCCGAATTTATGCCGCCACTGGATGAAGGCTCTATATTATTTATGCCGGTAACCTTGCCCGATGTATCAAATTCGGAAGTGAAACGAATATTACAGGTGCAGGATAAGCTGATTAAATCAGTACCGGAAGTGGAACATGTGTTAGGTAAGGCTGGCAGAGCTAATACGGCAACAGACAATAGCCCCGTAAGTATGATAGAAACGATTATTCTGCTGAAACCTCATAACGAGTGGAGGGAAGATAAAACAAAGGATGACATTATAACTGAAATCAACAACAAACTGCAAATACCGGGCGTAACAAATGGTTTCACACAGCCTATTATCAATCGGATAAATATGCTTTCAACAGGTATAAGAACCGATGTCGGTATAAAGATTTACGGGGAAAGTTTAGACACCATTGATGTCTTATCACAAAAAATAAAGAAAGCACTCGAAGGGACTGATGGAGTGAAAGATTTATATTCAGAACCTATAACAGGTGGGAAATATATAGACATACAGCCCAAACGGGAAGTGATTGGCAGATATGGACTAACGATAGATGATATAAACAATGTGGTCGAAGCATCTATTGGTGGTATGAAATTAACGACAACCATCGAAGGAAGGCAGCGCTTCTCTGTAAATGCAAGATATGCTCAGGAATATAGAAATAGCATTGAAGCATTAAAAAAATTACAGGTGCAAACCATGCAGTTTGGTCCTATTCCCTTAGAATCGGTGGCGGATATTAAAATAAGCGATGGTCCGCCTATGATAAACAGTGAAAATGCCATGCTAAGAGGTAGTGTTTTATTTAATGTACGGGATCGTGATTTAGGAAGCACAGTAAAGGATGCACAGAAAAAACTAAATGCAATGATTGCTAAAATGCCAAAAGGATATTATGTGGAATGGAGCGGACAGTGGGAAAATCAGTTAAGGGCAAACAAAACATTAAAGTTGATAATGCCCATAGTGGTGCTTATAATTTTCTTGATATTATTCTTTACATACGGCTCCATGAAAGAAGCCATCATAACAATGATAACGGTGCCATTTGCTTTAATCGGCGGCATTTTTATGGTATATTTTTACGGCATTAACCTGTCAGTGGCTGTAGCGGTCGGCTTCATTGCACTATTTGGTATGGCTATTGAAACAGCCATGCTAATGACTATTTATCTCAACGAGGCCATGAATAAAATGATAGCGAAACATGGAAATGATAAAAAAACGATTACGGAAGATATCTTGAGACAATATATCATTGATGGCTCTGCAAAACGGTTAAGACCTAAGCTTATGACAGTTTCGGTTTCATTATTCGGGTTGGTACCTATCCTTTGGGCTACCGGTACAGGGTCAGATATTATGCTGCCAATTACAGTTCCGCTTATCGGAGGTACAATTACATCCACCATTTATGTGTTATTGGTAACGCCGGTTGTGTTTGAAATGGTAAAACTTCGTGAATTAAAAAGAAATGGTAAAATAAATATTATAGATGCAAAAGAGTAAATACTATATCATTATAGCTTGCCTGTTAATAAGCAGTACAAATGCAGTAGCCCAAATGCTCCCGCTCGATACGGTTTTGGCAATCATAAAAACAAATAACCCGCAGCTGAAAATGTATGAAGCCGATATTCAGAGCATGGATGCTGCGGCAAAAGGGGCTAAAAGCTGGATGCCGCCACAGGTAAACACCGGCTTCTTTATGACGCCCTACAATGCTAAAATGTGGAAAGCAGATGATATGAATCAAGGCATGGGTTCCTATATGTTAGGTGTTACACAAATGTTTCCGAATGCTAAAAAACTGAAAGCCGACTATGAATATATGAGTTCGATGTCTTCTGTGGAGAAAGAAAATAAAAACTATACAATAAATCAGTTGAATGCTGCGGCTAAGACAAGTTATTATCAATGGATGGTGCTGAATAAAAAAATTAAGATTGCAAATGACAATTTATTGTTGCTGGAATATATGATAAAAAGCATGGAAATCAGATACCAGTACAATATGGATAAACTGCCCACGTACTACAAAGCAAAATCTCAATACAGTGAATTGCAAAATATGATAGTCATGTTGCAGAATGATATTGCTCAAAAACGGATAATGTTGAATACATTGATGGTAAGAGATAAGAATAACATCTTTGAAGTTGACACTTCCTACAACCTGAATGAACTGAAATATCTGCTGTCTGATACTACGTCCCTCTCATTAAACAGAAGTGATGTAAAAGCCATTGATAAAACAATAACAATAAATCAGTTAAAGGCAAAAGCGGAAAAAACAAAATTATTACCTGAGTTTGGTGTCCGGTATGAACACATGTTTGCCTTTGGCAAACAGCCACAGCAATTCTCAGCGATGCTGATGGTGAATATGCCGTTTATGCCCTGGTCATCTAAAATGTTCAAAGCGAATGCAAATAGTTATTTATTGAAGAATGAGAGCTTGAAGTGGCAAAAGGAAATGATATTAAATGAAGCAACAGGTATGATTTCGGGTATGAGTACCGAATTGATTAGTCTGAATAAACAGTACGAAATAACACAAAACAGTATTATTCCTGCGTTGCGTAGGAATTATGAAACAGCATTGATTACATGGCAGAACAACACAGGTGATTTATTCGTCGTTTTAGATGCATGGGAAGCATTAAATATGGCGCAGATGGATGCACTCGAAAAATTACAGGCTATACTTCTGACACAGGTGGAAATTGAAAAACAACTTGAAATCAAATAAGCATGAAAAAAATCCTAAAATATAGTCTGATTCTTCTGATAATTGCTGCAATCGGTGTCGGCGTATATTTCTTGATTATAAAACAACACGGCACGATGGATAGTCATGGCCAAAAAGAAGTATATACATGCTCTATGCATCCTCAAATCAGAAAGAATAAACCGGGTAATTGTCCGATTTGTGGAATGAAACTGATAAAAATAGAAACACATACGCAGGAAATGGATAGCACATTGTCTGAAAATCTGTTGAAACCGACGGACAACTTTATAGTAGGTGATTTTCAAACGACAACTCCGGTAGATACATCCGTAAGCGCGGAAATAAATTTGCCGGGCATAGTGGAATACGACCCGAACGCTTCCGTAAACATTGCGGCAAGAGTAAGTGGAAGAATAGAGAAAATGTATGTAAATTATAAATATCAGAGAGTAAATAAAGGTCAGAAACTTTTTGACCTGTACAGCCCTGAATTACTGACAGAGCAGCAGAATTATATTTACCTGATGACGAATGATGCAGAAAATGAATCACTGATAGCAGCTTCTAAACACAAATTGATGCTCTATGGCATAACGGAAACTCAGTTAAAATCACTCAAAGAAACTAAAAAGACAAATCCGGTCATTTCTATTTATAGTCCTGCTTATGGCATTATTCAAAGTACGGAAGAAATGGGTGGCTCCGCGAATGGTAATGGCATGCAAAACACTGGAAGCCGTAAAAGTACGGATATGCTAAATATCAAAGAAGGTGATTACATTAAAAAAGGTGAAGTGGTTTTTAAATTATCGAACACGGATAAGGTTTGGGCTGTTTTTAATGTATTACAGGGTTACAGCAGCTTAATTAAACTCAATCAGACTGTAGTTATTTCTTCTGAACTAAATACTGCTGATCCGGTATATGCAAAAATAAACTTCATTGAAACACAGCTCAATCAGTCAGACAACAGCCTTAGAATAAGAGTCTATTTAAACAATAGCAAACTGAAACTGCCGGTTGGTTTGCGCTTGCAGGGCAACGTCAGAACAAATCCGGTAAAAGCACTTTGGCTGCCAAAGCAGGCAATGGTAAGCATCGGTACTAAAAAAATGGTGTTTACAAGATTAGAGAATGGCTTTAAAGCGAGAGAAATAAAAACAGGTATTGAAATCAATAATTTCATACAGATTTTGGGCGGAATTACAAAAACGGACACCATTGCCGCCAATGCTCAATATTTGATTGATAGTGAAAGTTTTATTAAAACCAGATAAACGGAATTAGATGAAGATATTTAAAATAATCGGCATACTGCTTGCATTTGTTATTACTGTAACGGCTTGTATAAATAAAGATTCGGAAGACCATAGTAAACATAATTCGGGTGACGTTTCGTATTACACTTGCTCTATGCACCCTCAGATTAGGGTAGACAAACCTGGTAAATGCCCTATTTGTCACATGGACTTGATTCCTATAAAAAATAGTGCCGATACCGAAGACGAAATTTCATTAAGCGAACAGCAAATCAAACTTGGAAATATTACAACACAAACGATTGAAGAAACGAAAACCAGAAGGGAAGAATCATACACAGGTATTCTGACGTATAATCAGAATAATATTAAAACAATTTCTGCAAGAACAATGGGACGGATTGAAAAATTATATTTCAAGACGACAGGAAATTTTATAAAGGTAAATGACCCCTTATATGTATTGTATAGTGAAGATATTGCCATTGCAAAACAGGATTATTTGGCAGCATTTAAACAATTGTCAATTCCGGGTGATTTTGGTAAAAATGCTAAAACAATGATGGATGCAGCGGAACAGAAACTATTATTTTATGGCTTAACAAATAAACAGATTGAAAGCCTGCAAAAAAACAATGAAGTTTCTCCGTACATCACTTTTTACAGCACATACAGTGGCTACATTACAGAGATAACTGTTACGGAAGGCAGTTATGTAATGGAAGGGTCCGGTTTAATCAGGATAGCAGACCTGAGTAACCTCTGGTTGGAAGCGCAGATAAATGCAAACTATGCAAATCAGGTAAGTTTAGGGCAGAATGCAAGTATCTCCTTTACTGATTTTCCAGATAAATCAATAAACTCAAAAATCACCTTTATCAATCCTGAAATCAATCCCGATTCAAGATTACTGCTGATTCGCCTGGAGATACCAAATCAGAATGTAATGCTAAAACCCGGTATGCAGGCAGTAATTAAATTTAAACAACCTGACATTAAAGGCTTGTTTATTCCTACCGATGCTGTCATTCGGGAAGAAAATGCAACGTATATCTGGGTAGAGAAAAGACCGGGCGTTTTTGAAAATAGAATGGTCGAAACAGGTGCAGAAATTAATGGAATGATAGAAATAAAATCAGAAATGGACAAAACAAAAAAGATTGTAATCACGGGTGCTTATGCTATCAATAGTGAATATAAATTTAGAAAAGGTAGTGACCCTATGGAAGGAATGAAAATGTAATAATTTAAAATCAATAATAATGATACATACTTATAAAATAACAGGCATGAGTTGTGATGGATGCAGAACGAAAGTTGAAAAAACATTGAATGCAGTAGAAGGTATTTCTGCTGTCGTTACGTTAAATCCGCCGATTGCAACCATTACAATGGAAAAACATATTCCGATTGAACAATTGCAAACTGCTTTAACAACTGCGGGTAATTATACCATAGAAATGTTTAACAATCAAAACATAGCTGCTAAAATAGATACTACTGATGAAACAAAATCATGTTGTTCATCACACAATAAACATACAACAGATATAAAACCGCTTCCAAAAAATTGCAACGGAAAATATTATTGTCCGATGCATTGTGAGGGAGACAAAATGTATGACAAAGCAGGTAATTGCCCTGTATGCGGAATGAATTTAGAAAAAGTTCCTGAACTTACTGTACAAAAAACGCAGTACACTTGTCCGATGCATCCTGAAATTATTAGAGATGCACCCGGTGCCTGTCCTATTTGTGGTATGGATTTAATTCCGATAACAACAGCACTTAGCGAAGAAGATAATACATACAAGGAACTATTAAAAAAAATGATAGTTTCTACCGCTTTTACAGTTCCAATCTTTGTAATTGCAATGTTGGAAATGATCCCGGGTCTACACTTGACAAGCCTTATGCCACAAATAGCGTGGAACTGGTTACAATTTGGCTTGTCCTTACCTGTTGTTTTTTATGCGTGCTGGATGTACTTTCAAAGAGCCTGGACTTCCATTAGAACCATGAATTTGAACATGTTTACATTAATAGGAATCGGCGCAGGTGCTGCATTCTTGTTTAGTATTATTGCAATGCTTTTTCCTAATATCTTTCCTGACCAGTTTAAAAGTCATAACGGAACAGTCTTTGTATATTTTGAAGCAGTAACAGTTATTCTGACATTGGTTTTATTAGGACAATTATTAGAAGCAAGAGCGCACAGTCAAACCAGTGGAGCAATTAAAGAACTTTTAAAATTAGCACCGACAGAAGCTACCTTGGTGTTAGACGGTATAGATAAAGTCATTGCCATTGATGACATTAAGAAAGGTGATTTATTACGTGTAAAACCGGGTGAAAAAATTCCTGTGGATGGTATTATAACAGATGGAAGCAGCAACGTGGATGAATCAATGATTACTGGTGAACCCATTCCGGTGGATAAGAAAAAAGATGACAAAGTGAGTACAGGAACTATCAATGGCACTAAATCATTTATAATGAGAGCAGAGAAAATTGGTGCCGAAACATTACTCGCACAGATTATTGAAATGGTAAATACTGCAAGTCGTTCAAGAGCACCAATTCAAAAGTTAGCCGATAAAATTTCAAAATACTTTGTACCGATAGTAATTTTTATTTCAATAGTTACATTTATTGCATGGGCGATATTCGGCGTAGAATCACCTTATGTTTTTGCATTCGTTAATGCTATCGCTGTGTTAATTATAGCTTGTCCCTGTGCTTTAGGATTAGCAACGCCAATGTCTATAATGGTGGGTGTAGGTAAAGGTGCGCAAAATGGTGTCCTCATAAAAAATGCGGAAGCATTGGAGAATATGAATAAGATTAATGTGCTGATTACAGATAAAACAGGCACGATTACAGAAGGAAAACCATCCGTTGAAAAAGTAGTAGCATTTAATACATTCGATGAAAATGAATTACTAAAATACAGCGCATCATTAAATCAATACAGCGAACATCCATTAGCAGAAGCCGTAGTGAAATTCGCAAAATTGAAAACAATAGGGATTGTTGACGTAAAGGATTTTGAAGCCGTTGCCGGAAAAGGTGTTGTCGGTACAATAACAGATAAGAAAATAGCTTTAGGAAATAAAAAACTGATGGAACAAGCGCAAGCGGTTATTTCATCGGAGATTGAAAAGCAAATTACTAATGAGCAGATATTAGGAAAAACAGTTTCTTATATTGCTGTTGATGGAGTAATTCAGGGATACGTAACCATTACAGATGCTATAAAAACAACAAGTAAGAATGCAATAAAAACATTAATAGAACAAGGCGTGGAAGTTATCATGCTGACTGGTGATAATCATAATACAGCAAAAGCAGTGGCAGATGAATTGCATCTAACTAACTTTAAGGCGGAATGTTTGCCACAGGATAAATTAAATGAAATTAAGCGATTACAAGCGGAAGGTAAAATTGTTGCAATGGCGGGTGATGGTATAAATGACGCACCTGCTCTGGCACAGGCAGACATTGGTATCGCAATGGGTACAGGAACGGATGTTGCTATCGAAAGTTCAGAAATTACCTTATTAAAAGGCGATTTGCAGGGTATAGTAAAAGCAAAGAATTTAAGTCATTCCGTAATGAAAAACATTAAGCAAAATTTATTTTTCGCATTCTTTTATAATGTATTAGGTATTCCTGTTGCAGCAGGTGTTTTATATCCTGTATTTGGAATATTATTATCACCTATGATTGCCGCTGCTGCTATGAGTTTCAGTTCAGTATCTGTAATAGCAAATTCATTAAGATTAAGAAGTATAAAACTATAACTGAATGAAACAGCAATTAATCAAAATCGGGAAATGGCTTTTGAATATATTAAAAAGGCTCTTCAAAGCAATATTTATCCGCGAAAAAGAATGCTGTAAATAATGAAAATCACAGCGCGATTTGCCACTAAAATGAAATAATTATCTTTATAAACTACCTTTTATCACTAATGATACCTGTTAATTCCTGTCAATTGCTACCGTAGTGATATTATTATTGCTGTCAATCGCAATATCGTAGTAGAAGCAATTACTTAGTTGTACGGTTTCTTCATAATCTACACCATTAATCTTAAGCGTAAATTTAACTTGACCGGCAGCGTAGTTGCTGTAAGAAGACGAAGTACCTGGATCAACATTATTAATGTTCACTGTATTACCATTAGAAGTTTGAATCTGAACGCTTGCCTTTTGTGTTCCATTATTGATAATTCGGGCTGCAGGTTGCTCGTTTTTACATTTTTTGCAGCTGCTTAGCGACAATGCAAGTAATGCAAATAGAAAAAAGGCAGCGAATTTTGTTCTTGATTTCATATTATTAGTATTATTTAACTTTTTATTATTAAGCTTACTGGTTTACATGTTGAAACCAATAATTTACCTTTCATATTCAAATACCATGCCACCAATGTGAAAGGTTGATTTACATTACAGGTTCTTATGGTCTAAATCCATACATTTATTTTCCCTTTCAATAATGTAGGCTTATGCAGTAGCCAAGCTAAAATCATACCTATACTGCATCTGTGGTGTCGCAGCCCATTTTTATTGTCATGCTTTTTGTACCTGCCCATTATGGCACATTGCTTTCTCCTAATGTCATTCTGAGCGAAGTAAAGAATCTCGCTACTAATGTCTTCCTGAGTTTATCGAAGGAACAAAGCAAAGCGCCATGCTATTCTACAAACAAAAAATCACGCCAAAAAAAATGGTCTGAAGCAACTTATACATAATGTGCTCTTATGTGTACGCTGCGCACAGCCATGCCAACGCTCATTATCATGCCTGGCAATGGCTGTCACATAAGCACACTATGTTAAGTAGCCGCCACCACAGTCAGCATTCATAAAAAATGTTGTAGTTGTTTATAGGTGTTTTTATAAATGCTGAAAGCCTACATTCTTGCGTGCCTTGCGGTCGCTTCTTCCATTCCGCTGCAGCTCCATTCCATCAGCCACCTCAGCACCCTAAGCAAGAGTGTTCCTTCATTCCATTTCACAAAAGCTATGCTATTGCTTTTCGTGTATTGGCAGATGCATACCCACGCTTATTATTTTGTGTGAGAAAATTTACAAAATAATGCCGAAGCTGCAATGCATCTGCTCAATCCACTTCAAGCACCAAAGTAATTTTGTTCATTCCATTCAGTCATACACTTGCCCCATACTACATAACCTCAAGCATTCCGTTAAAGGAAACCAAATATGCTTGCGGTCGCTTCTTCCATTTCGATGCATTCCGTTCCGGGCGGTCGCTACTTTCATCCGCTCCCGATCCCTCCACTCCATTGCATCTTCATTCCATCAGCCACCTCAGTTTGAAAAGCAAGAGTGCTTCGCACCCTTGCCCTTTACTGCAAATCCCAATCATTCTACAAAATCAACCATCCATTTTTAATATTGAAAAATTGAACAGCACATATATCCCCAAAAAATAAAAAAGAAAGCAAAGGTAAGTGGCTCGCCATTGGGCTGCAAGGTTAAAATGTATTTTTGAAAAAAAATCTCCACCTCAATAACCTTTCTTCAATAAACTCAACAATGTCGATGAGGTAGTATTTTTTTCCAAAAAACCTTGACATCCCAAGGCTTCACCACTTAAAATAGTGGCTTTCTTTTTTCTTTTTTTTTGCCGTTTTTTTTCTTCTTTTCTTTTGGGTTTATGGGTGATGCGCGAAGCGCAGCGAGCACAAAAATTAATGCTCATACTATGTGTACCGTTCAACTCAAAACATTTAACAAAAACTTCAACTACGAAGGTCATTTTTTCTTCATCCTAAATAAAGGCATGAACAGCGGGAAGCCTTTGAAATCTTCCTGCCCGAATTGTTTCGTTTGCATCGCTGAAAGCGAAGAGCTGAAAGAGCAGCTTTACTGGCTCTGTTTTGCGCTCTGGTACTCAAAAGCCTTTCATTACTACCATAAAGGCTCTGTTATCCAATATATCACGATAGATGACATAAAGGAGTGCCTGTCTAAATCATTGCGTAAATCCAATGAAAACAAAGCCGATTTTCAAACTGCCATCAGCCAGGCGCAGAAGTTCGAACAGTTAGAAACACTGTATGAAAAGAATCTGCAGCTTGTCAGACAAGCAAGAAGAGCCATATTTTATAAACGTTCCTTTTTATAGTCGTAGGTAAAGCACACATAAGACATACATAAGGCATACATATATGCCCGTTAATTCGTTTATTGATATGTAAACAACATAAAATAAAAAATCCTGCACTTTCATGCAGGATTACGAGAGAAACCTAAACTAACAACTATGCTCCTGTGGAGGGATTGCGACCATCACGAACGGTGCGCCTGAAATTTCTTTTAATCCTTTTAATAGACATTGTCTATGGTTAAACAGTTCCCGGAAGAGAATTTGTAGAAATTACCATTTACTTCTTGGAAGAACTCAATACCAATGCAATGCAAGACTGATACATCAGCGGTCATTACCGTACCGACAGGAAGTGAAGCATCTAATACCTCACCTGCATATGCAGCATTTAATGGTGAATAGGAACCATAGGTTGTACTACTCAACTCATTTAATTCGGGATTAGTAGGCTCATACGTGCCGGTGGAAGCATTAAATGCGTAATCTGAAACTACTCCAATCGCATTTATGTACCGGAAATGTGTAGCTCCGATTGGTGCATTGATAGAGCTGGCAGGTGTTGCAGCCAAGGTGGTGAAATTACTTGTTAACCGGTCTACAGAATGATTCAGTAAGTACGGCACATAAGAAACACTGGCAAAGGAAATGTTTTTATCAAATCCAAAACCATGTAAGTACGTGCGCTGTGTACTTATTTCTACTTTTCTTTCACCACGAGCTTCTGTACCATCTTCCAGGTTAATTTTCTTCATGATGGATGTCAGCCTTCCGGTACATTGCGGGTCTGTCATACCGTTCAGTACTTCTGACATTGCAACACGGATTGATTTTCCTGCTTTTGCACAGCCTCCAAATTCAGACATGTTTTCTCGAGTACGTTGAAACTCTGGAGCCGTTTTAACTTGTGCATCGGTTGGACCGCCGGACATGCCTGCGAAATATCCTTCTTGCCCTTTGATTTTAAAATGTCTGATGTCGCCGATGGTACCGACATATTTTAAGGGACCTTTTTGTTTAGCCATTTTTTTTAGATTTAAATGTTTAAAAATTATTTACAAGTATTACAATATTTACTTCTGTCTTTTAAATTATATGATCTCCAAAAGGAAGGTGGACAAACGCCAGTCATTCCACACTTCCAAAGTCCTGTTTTTTCATTTATTGCAATCACCATCAAAGATTTTAAAAGTGAATCTTTACTGTATGTTTGATAATGCCATGCCCATCCATTACGAATTAGCATACTGTCCAGTCGTTGATTATTAATCCAAATATCAGCAAGCACTCTACCATACAAATCTTTCCCGGTACTGTCATACGATACCATTTTACCTGATATTAATTTACTTGTGTACACGAATGATAAATAACCATAAGGTTGTTTTAATTCAGGTGCATCAACATTTTTGAGACGTAAAGTAAAATATGTATTTCCTTTTCTCAAAACATAAGTATCTCCATCTTTGACACAAACAACTCTTGCACTATCATTTGCTGATAACTTCAAGCAAAATGCCAAAGAAATAATGATAAATAATATCTTATAAAATCGAACCATGCACCAAATATAAATACACTGGATATACTTGTAAAATAAGAGCTTCCGACATTTCCGTTTTTGCATAATTATGCCAACAAACACACTTTTACCTATGTAAAAAATTAATTATCTTTACTCATAAATTGAATATTTGACAATGAATAGACTGTGTATTTATCCGAAAGACATTCAGATAATCACAGGCAAAAGTGACAGATATGGCAGATACCTTATTAAAAGAATCAGGGAATATTTCAAGAAAGAACAACACCAGGTTGTTACTATTGAAGAGTTTTGCCAGTATATGGGATTACAGTTTGAGGTTGTTTTCAAGCAATTAAACTAAAATCTCAGTCCGCCTTTGCTTATGATAGGCAACCGGCATCTTAAAATCCAGCTTCTTATTTTCCTTTAATTGTTGTGTGGTTGCATTTATTCAACTTTTTATAGGTCACATTTGAGGTCACATTTAAAAAATAAAGGGTTTCAGCACCTCGCTAAAACCCTTATTTTACTGTGACCGCGGCACGAATCGAACGTGCGACCGACTGCTTAGAAGGCAGTTGCTCTATCCCCTGAGCTACGCGGCCAAATGGATTATTTGCAAACTTTTATATTGGAAACTGCAAACTTTTCCTGTAACGGAGTGCAAAGATATTCTTTAAATGACTAATTTCCCAAAAAATAAGTTTAAAAAATCATGTCCGAAACGAACATACAGATAGAAGAGAGCTGGAAAAGGGTATTGGCCGATGAGTTTGAAAAACCGTATTTCAGGGAACTGCGGCATTTTCTGCAGCAGGAAAAAACAAGCGGTAAAAGCATCTATCCGCCCGGTTCCCTTATATTCAATGCTTTCAATTCCACACCGTTTGACAAAGTGAAAGTGGTGATACTGGGGCAAGACCCCTATCACGGAACGGGACAGGCACATGGCTTGTGTTTTTCCGTGCAGCACGGCGTCAAACCACCGCCCAGCCTGGTGAATATCTTTAAGGAACTGAAGGATGATGTTCCGGGATTTGAGATACCCGGCCATGGCTGCCTTCAGAAATGGGCGGAACAGGGTGTGTTTTTATTGAACGCCATCCTGACGGTGGAAGCCAACCAGCCGACCTCGCACCAGAAAAAAGGCTGGGAAGAATTTACAAATGCCGTGATTCAAAAGCTGTCCAAAGAACGCAGGGGACTGATATTTATCCTGTGGGGGGCATTTGCACAGCAAAAAGCTGTGCTGATTGACGACACCAGGCATACCATCCTGAAAGCGGCGCACCTCCCCTTTTTCCGCCTACAATGGTTTTTTCGGCTGCAATCATTTTTCCAAAACCAATGAAATACTGGCACAAAAAGGAGAAGCAACGATAGACTGGCAGCTATAAGGAATTGGTAAAAACGCTAAAGGCATATTTGAAAATTGCATCCACAATCTCGAATATGAATAATTTATGATAAGCCATAAAACTATATATTGATAACATGAAACATAGATTTCATCTTATAAATCCTTACAGTTAGCCATAACTGAACCAATAGTCCTGGAATAACAATAGTATAACCGTACAACTGGTTTGCTTTCATGATATTTTGATATTTTTGTGCAAAATTATTTATGCAAAAGACCTTTGGAATCATTGTCGCTGTTTACGGAGCATTGGCCGTCATACTGGGTGCTTTCGGCGCACATGCTCTGAAAGACAAGCTGGATGCCTATCAACATACGATTTATGAAAAAGCCGTCAGCTACCAGTTTTACCACGTCATAGCCCTTATGGCAGTTGTATTTTTAGCCGATAAGATACAGGCAAAGACTCTGACATTGGCGGGCTGGTTTTTCACCGCCGGCATCCTGTTGTTTTCCGGTTCCTTATATTTACTGGCCACCCGCAGTTTACTGGGTACGGATGCACTGACTCCTGTTTTAGGACCGGTTACACCATTGGGCGGTTTATGTCTTATCACAGGCTGGGTTTTGCTGGCAATTTCTTTCACCAAACTGTAATATTTTTTGTCTGCTCAAATACTGATAACGGATAACCTGTCGTTTAAAAAAGTCAGACTCCGGTTTCCATCCTTTTTATCCAAAAATAACCCATGAAAAAAACACCCGCTTTCTTCCTTTTTCTTTTGTCCTTCTCTCTGCTCCTGCTGACTCTCTCCCTATCCGCTCAGCCGCCGCAGGGATTGAACGGACCGCCGCCTGCTATCGGCAGGATTTACGGGAAGGTACTGGATGCAGCCAAAAATACCCCATTGGAGTATTCTTCTGTGACTATCCAGAACCTGAAAGATTCCAGCAAAATATACGGAGGCCTTGTAGATGAAAAAGGAAATTTTGAAATCTCCAATATCCGCTTAGGTGCCTATAGACTTACCGTCAGTTTTGTAGGATATACGGACTATGTGATTGAAAAACTATCAATCATTCCGCCGGACAAAGTGGAAACGAATCTGGGCACCCTTAAAGTTCAGGAAGATACAAAGGTATTGCAGGAAGTGGAAATCACCGGAGAGAAGAGCATCATGACCGTGAATGCGGAAAAAAAGGTTTTTAATATCGAAAAAAATATCATGACGGCAGGCGGTTCCGCAACGGATGCCCTGAAACAGGTGCCTGTTGTGGAGGTAGATCAGGATGGCAATCTTTCCATGCGCGGTTCGGGCAATTTAAAGGTCTTTATCAATGGGCGGCCTTCGGGAATTACGTCCAACAATACGAAAGCGATACTCGATGCCATTCCCTCTTCCCAGATTGAGAGTATAGAAGTCATTAATAATCCATCAGCCAAATACGATGCGGAAGGAGAAGTGGGAATCATCAACATTGTCCTGAAAAAAAACACCAAAATAGGGCTAAACGGAAATTTCACCGTTGGATACGGCACCAAATACGATATCAATACAGGAGTGACACTCAATTTCAGGAAGAAAAGTATCAGCTTTTCGACCTCTTATAACTTTCGGTTTACCGAATCCTATTACAAAGGGATCGGCGAACGGTATAATTTTTATCCCGGACAGCCTCCGTTCTACCTGAACACCAATGATTATGGTACAACCCTGAATTTTTCCAACACGATCAACTCCAGTTTAGACTGGTACATAAAGGAAAAAAACACCTTATCGTTTTCTTTGCTGCTGAGTGAATCCAACGGCAATGGAAAAGGGAAGGTGAATACTGATTTTTTGGATTCCCTGTTTAATTACATCAATTCTTACGACCGATATTCCAACTCGAAGAATGTAAACTGGAATGGGGAGGTCAATGCTTCCTTCAGAAGAACATTCAAAGACAACAGCAATGACCTGGTCATTGCAGGGAATTATGCCTATTCTGACAGAACCAGCAAGCCTGTTCGCTATGTGCAAAAGACATTAGATGTAAACGACAAGGAGGTTTTGATGATTCCGCAACGGCAAACCAACAGCAACTATAATACCGGCCACTCCGGGTTTGTGCAGGCAGATTATACGCAGCCATTCAAAAAGATCCAATCAAGGCTGGAATTCGGTTATCGGTTCAATATGCGTGACTATACCACCGAACTATATGCTGATTCGTTGAATACCACCACGCTGGTGACCGTTTATGACAGTTCCATTTCCAATAGATACCGATATCAGGAAATGATCCATGCCGGTTATATCATTTTTGGCGGAAGCATCAAAAAAATCGCCAACTACAAAGCCGGCATACGGCTGGAAAATACAAACATCGATTTGACGCAGAATGTAGGCAGCCAATCCTACCGTCAAAAATATTTTGATTACTTCCCGTCAGCATCCTTGTCCTTCAATTTAAAAAAGAACCATTCACTAAGTGTGAGTTACAGCAAACGTATCAACCGGCCAAACCCGGAACAGCTCAATCCGTTTGGCAACTACAGCGATCCGTATAACATCCTGACCGGTAATCCGGGAATGAAACCTGCCTACACACATGCGGCAGAAATAACCCATGTCAAAAACATAGATATCAAACCGGGAAAAAGAGATTCCACCTTTCAGCGAAGCGTCTTTTTCAGCACCACCGTTTATTATCGTTACGCATACAATGTTTTCACCCGTTTCAGAACGGTTGACAGCCTTGGCCGTTCTGTTGTAAACTTTGACAACCTGAATACCGGACAAAATATCGGTGTGGAGTTTACCAATAAGACAACCCTATTCAGGTGGTGGAATTTTGTGCTGTCTGCTAATTTATTTTACAATAAGATACAGGGAAATGTGCCTAATGGCGAGGTGGATGCCACCACCAACAGTTTTCAGTATAACCTGCGGTTAATGAATACGTTTAACCTTACTCCAAGGGCAACGCTTCAGCTCATGGTTTCTTACAGAAGCAAAATCAAGTTCCTTCAGGGAGAAATCACTCCGATGGTTTTTGCCAATATCGGATTCCGTTATGATTTCTTAAAGGAAAACAGAGCGAGCATCGCAGTAAATGTAAGCGACATATTTCATTCTCAGTATTTTGGTGTTTCCACCAATGGCAGTACATTTGACGGCACTGTCAGACGTTATTGGGAAAGTACCGTGGGCAATATAGTGTTTACCTATCGTTTTGGGAAGTCAGAGCAAAAACAAGGTATGCCCAAACAGAAGAAATCCAACTTTGAAGACAGTGGCAGCGGCGTGGAAGGCGGCGGATAGTTTTTACTTTCCCCACTTCAACTCTTCAATGAGCTCCATAAAATCTTTATCTTTCAGATAATTGGCAAAATACTTATCTTTGTTTATATAAGTAAAATACCTGCCATTTATAAATAGTCCAAGTTCTTTGGCTCTTCTCAGAGCAAAGATAAAACCTGATTTGTCTGCTTCTGCCGCATATAAACGTGCCATATTATAAGGTATCTTCGGGTCTTGTTTATTGATAAGTGAAGCCATGACAAAATCTTCCTTAGCCCCCCCAAACTCTCCCATTTCCAGTTTACAGATACCACGATCCAGGAACATATCTGATTTATAATTCACCAATTTGATTGCATTGTCATAAAACTGAATGGCAATCGGGTATTTATTCTGCTTATACAATGTTTTACCCAAATAATAGTGAGCGTTGGCATCGTCCGGATCCAGCTGGATAGCTGTCCACAAATCCTTATAGGCCGTATTCAGGCTGTCCATATAGTAACGAACGATACCTCTGTTTCTGTAGGCCAGCTGAAAGTCAGGCTGGAGTTTAAGGCATTTATTAAAATCCGTTTCTGCCATGCGTAAATCGATTATACTTGCTTCGGCTATATTCTGATTATTATACCTGGAAGAACCTCTGTTGTTATAGGCCAGGTAATAGGTAGAATCCAGTTTAATGACTTTATTAAAATCCCTGATGGCCGCTTCAAAATTCTCCAGGTAATAAAAACACATACCGCGGTTGTTCAGTACACGGATGCTGGTATCCCTTATCAACAATGCTTTGGTGTAGTATTCAGCTGCAATATCAAATTTATTTTGTTTTTTGTTGTTGTTTCCTAAATCTTCGTACAATTCAAATATTTTGGGTTTAAACTTTAAAACCTTTTCATAGGTAACATTAGCCTGTGTAAAATCTCCTATTTCAGAATAACACTTTGCCAGCAGGTATAAGGCATTGGCATCATTTGGTTTTCTGGCTATGTATCCTTTAAGGGAAGAGATGGCAGGGAGGTATAATTTATCATCGAACTGCTGTTTGGCGAAGTCGAAAACCGGGTCACCGGACTGTGCAACAACAGCTGAGTTATTCACTAAAAGGTAAATAATTAGCAGGAAACAGTGAATACGCAGCGAACTGAATATTCTTGTGAAAGCACTATTCATAAATAAATACCTCAGTAACTTAATAGTTTTATCGTTTAATTTAAAGTACGTTTTTCCACTTCAATAATAGAAAAATCCTTTTTCTCAATTCGTTTAAAGTTTCCACTTTTGTTTATTGTCTCCACGGCATAACCTGTCGGAACCTTGATGTATATCTTTACGTCGTTCAATATCCCTTCTGTCCATTTCAGTTCAATATTATTACCCGTCATAAAAATATTTTCAATTTCTGTGCCAGAAAAGAAATGTCCGCTGCTGCCGGCGATGGCAAACGGAGTAAACCCAACGGTGAGGTAGCATTTGGAACTGTGTTTGGGAATTTCAATCCGTTTATCCCCTTTTACCAATTCCTGTTTTACATTATCATAATACAGATTGTCCGGCAGCTTATACATTTTAGACATATCTCCCGTATTCATCAGAACCAGGAAATATTTGTCCTTTATTCGAAAATGAATGGTATAAAAATTATCCTGATACAACACCTGCACATCTTCTACAGCCATCAGCGGAAAAATGGATTTGTACAGCAACAACGTTTTTTCATCATATTCTCCAATATTGTCAGATGTAAAAAGCAGGTGGCCGAACAGCAGGTTCGCCAGCAGCAAGGAATATTTTTCGTCAAAGGATAGCATATTCTTATTTTTCCGGAGCAGAAAAACATCCGGATCGTTCCAGAACCATTTTCCGGAAAGATGCCGCCTTGAAATGGTATTATGAATGGCATTTAACACGGATGGCCGCTCTCTGGCGCGTATCCATTTCAAAATCTTAAAATCCCAGGTTAAATGGATATCCGGTCCGATGCGGCAGTAATCCGTGGTTTCCATGGCCGCACTCAACGGCACTCCGCAGCCTAAAATCATCTTATCATAGCCAATACATTCCCTCAAAAACTCCATCGCTTCCCGCATGATCTGCCCGCGCGACTTACCATATCTTGGTGCCAACGCCGTGCCATATAAAAAGTCCAGTTTCACCAGATCAAAATTCCATTCGCGCAGGACTATATGAAACACCTCTTTCAGATAAGCCCGCACTTCCTCGTTGTAAACATCCAGAGCATAAAACCAATAACTCCAGAGCGGATTAAACCCGATCTTAAAAAACTGCCTTTATCGTCTTTCACAATCCAGTCTGGTTTTTCTCTTACAATGAAGGAATCATGTTCGCAAGCCAGCGGTGCCAGCCACAATCCCGCTTTCACACCTTGTGCATGGATTTTGTCAACGATGGAAGTCAGGCCATTCGGGAAGCGTGCATTGAAATGCAGCCAGTCGCCTACCGCTTTCTGATATCCGTCATCAATCTGAAAAATTTCAATAGGGAACGTTATTTTGGCAAAAGAAAGCAAATTGTCTTCAATGATTTTTTCGGAAATGTTAGTATAGTAATAATACCAGCTGGTCCAGCCGATAGCTGGTTTGACATGAACAGATTTTAATTGCTGGGCCTCAAAATATCGCTGGAAACAGACAAACTCATACGATTGAATATGCAGTATATCCATCAGAACGGTTTCGTTCTGCACGGCCAATCCTTCACAATCCTTTTTAATCAGTAACTGATTACGTACAGCATTGTGCTCAAAAATGGTATATCCTATGTTGTCATTCAAAGAACCCAAAAACAACAGGTGGCGTTTGGGAAGCTGGATATAGGTATAGGTCCAGCTATGCACGATGCCTTTCTGATTTTTATACAGAAAATATGTCTGGTTTCACTGTAATCAACCTCTGGCGGTAATATAAAAATCCATCAGTTCAACAGGACGTTTGCTGTAAGGTGCACTTATAGCGATTATCATCCCCAACCGCATCCAGCAAAAATTCCACCTTAAGCGCTTCATTTTCAAACACGGAAAAATCAGAAGACGTTATTTCTTTCGCTTCGTTGTCTGATTTATATTTCAGGAAAATTGTTGGAATTGCATACTAAAATTTGATAACTTGCGCTAAAATAACGAAAAATGTCCATCAAACAGATAACCGTAATCGGTTCAGGCACTATGGGAAACGGCATCGCACATGTTTGTGCGCAATTTGGCTATCAGGTAGCGCTGGTGGATATCGCACAAACGGCATTGAATAAGGCCATACAGACCATTACTAAAAATCTGGACCGGCAGATACAAAAAGGAGCCATTACGGAAGACATCAAAAGTACCACACTTCAAAATATACAAACCTACACAGAACTAAAGGCCGCGGCAGCCAACAGTGATCTGGTGATTGAGGCTGCTTCTGAGCATTTCAGCATTAAAGAAAAGATTTTTAAAGAACTGGACGAAGTATGTCCGTTGCATTGCATACTGGCCAGCAACACGTCCTCGATTTCCATAACCCGGATTGCGGCAGTGACGAAACGCCCGGACAGGGTGATAGGTATGCACTTCATGAATCCGGTGCCCGTGATGAAATTGGTGGAGGTGATACGCGGTTACGCGACGAGTGATGAAACCACCCATCTGGTTTTTGAAGTGTCGAAGGCACTGCAAAAAATTCCGGTAGAAGTGACCGACTATCCGGGATTTGTAGCCAACCGTATCCTGATGCCTATGATCAATGAAGCCATCTATTCACTTTATGAAGGCGTAGCAGGCGTCCATGAAATTGACACGGTGATGAAACTGGGCATGGCCCATCCGATGGGACCGCTGCAACTCGCAGATTTTATTGGGTTGGATGTCTGCCTGGCCATTTTAAGAGTACTACACGAAGGTTTCGGAAACCCTAAATACGCGCCTTGTCCGCTGCTGGTAAATATGGTCACCGCCGGATATTTGGGTGTGAAAAGCGGTGAAGGTTTTTACAGATACGAAGCTGGCAGTAAAGACATCAATGTGAGCGGTATGTTTGTGAAATAAACATTCCTGCTTACTATTTTTACACCACAGGACGGGTCAAAACAAACACTTCCTACATATTCAGACGCATTTACCTGAATTTCAACAAAATATAAAAATAAAAACTTATTCTTTACTACATTAGATTAAATTTATCTCTGACTAATATTATTTGAATTGCATACATTTACATAAACTATTGAATTATGCAAAAAAGCATACTGGTTGCAATCTGTATGTGTATATCCATTGTTTTAACACATGCGCAACATTTGGTAAGGGAAGAATGTATTGGAAATACGACTAATGAAGTTATCATCAGTACGCATGAGAATGCTGATTCCACCACGAGTATAATCTATGAAATATATGATAATGATCCGGATGTATTAATCAACCTGAGGTATCGGCTGATTAAATTAGATAAAGATAAAAACACCCTTTACAACAGCTCCATTGACTCTCTCATACCTTATCTGCCCCTAAACAGCAGTTACCTGACATTTGATAATGACGGCGGGTTCTTTGTTATTTTTTATTTCAGACCGGAGGATACCATGGGAACAATCTATGATTCGAAGATGAGAGGAATGAAATTTGACAAAGGTGGACAGTTTCTGTGGGAAGTGGATAGTATCCCGGACTCAGGCACCATTTATGATTACTTTATACAAAATAAACCGGAAGGTGGTTATAGCATTTACACCTATAAAAGTGATCAAAAACAGAAAGTGATGTTCTTTCGATTTCCAATACGGGTAGTATTTTATGGAGAACACAGATATCGAAATCCGGATTGTTGCCGGAAGATCCTAATAATATATATTCCAACCTGACACTATTGCCGTTATCCAATAAGAACACGTTTTTCAGTGTATATGTTGCACATAGATATTCCTGGAGCATTACAAATGATTCAGCCGCACTGGTATATGGATTATTAGATTCTTCAGGAAATTTAATCAAAAGCGATACGCTGATTGACACAGAGGAAATGCAGTATCAGCCGATATATAATTACAGTTCTTCCAACTCCATTGTTCGATTTCATTACAACAGAAGCAACTTTAACAATATGATACGGGTAGTGATCAATCCGAATGATTTATCGTATACACGCACCGACAACGTTGATATTAACGACATCCTGATGCCCAGCTACAACGGGAGATACGATGACACCTCCCGTATATTCAGGCTTCCTTATCCTCTAGATGACAGCATATTGCGATGTTACGACATTCACTTCAATCTCTTATGGGAATACAATACAGGAATTGCCAGTAATGAGATATACAAAACGGTCATTGCCAGCAATAATTCCATCTATTTGAATAATGAACTGATTGAGAACGGAATAAAAAAATGGGACCAGCCAGGCGGTTTTTAATGATACCATTTATTATAATGACAGGTTTTGGTCATTAGGCACTGATGAAGTTAATGGTACCAATTCCCAATTATCGTACGACAGGAATGATATCTATCATTTCACCAGTTATAATGAAACCTCCTGCTCCAATTGTAAAACCATTCATTTAATCCAGGTACTGGATATGCAGACCGGTGCTGTAAAAGAGCGCATGATTATTGATGCCAAACCGGAGTATTCTTTTTACAAGAGCTATTATGACAGAGGAAAATTCTTTATCGCCTGTAACGAAAACACCTATTGCAATTTAGGACAAGGCGATATTTACCTGGGTTATTTTTCCCACAACTTCAATAACCTTAGAGGGATCGCATTCATAGACTACAATACGAATAACAATATGGATGCAGGTGATGAACAATTTGGCAATGGTTACGCCGTCACTCAAAAGGGTGATGAAATACTTACCCAGCACTTAAACACACTGTATCCGTTTAATTTCTTTCTGACACAGGAGCCTATACCGCCAAACTTCATTTATATAATGATTATTACACTGTTTCTCCTGAGCAACGGATAACCCATCCTGATTACTTTAATGCAGACACTTTATATTTTGCCTTACATCCTGTTCCAGGCAAAAACGATATCGGAGTTAATATGTTCAACAACTGGATGACCCGATTGGGACAAAACAACCGATATACCGTTTCCGTTAAGAATATCGGCACCACAACGGCTACCGGCAAATTAAAATTGCAAATGGACAGCCGGTTGCTGAATATCAGCACGAATCCCAATTATTCCTTCAGCAATGAAGACACCATCGTTTGGGATATTTCCAACCTCCTGCCCAACTCAACCCTTTCCGTCGCTATTGATTTTACAGCCGAAATACCCCTGTATTAAACGGTGACGATACGATTAGTTCCAAAGGCTGGTTCGAAAGCGACTCCATTGACCTGACGCCATTGGATAATGCGGCTGAAGTAAGTGAGAGTCATCAGAACTTCTTACGACCCGAATGAGAAATCCATTTTATCCGGCAGCACATTGACTCCATCGCAAGTCAGCAACGGGGAGTATATATCCTACATCATCCATTTCCAAAACTACGGCAATGATACTGCTTTCAGAGTGGTGGTACTGGATACGCTCAGCGTTAATGTGGATGCCTCTTCACTTCAAATAACGGGCGCATCCCATACCTATACGCTCGATATCATCGACGAGCATATCCTCAAGTTTACGTTCAGCAATATCCGCCTGTCCTTTGATACACTCGACATTTCCAGTACCGGCTTTATTTCTTATAAAGTAAGCCCGAAAACCGGACTTTCCTTAGGCAGCAGCATCGATAATACCGCACATATTTTCTTTGATTACAATGAGCCGGTTGCGACGAATACGGTAAGAACAAATATCATCTTATTGTCTGCTGTCAAAACAAACCCGGCAAATAAAGGAAAATTGAAGCTCTATCCCAATCCGAATGCGGGCAAATTCAGTGTCCAATTTGAGAATGCGACCAATTCTGCCGTTGAACTGGAAATTGTCAGTATCAAAGGTGAAACCTTGTACCTGGAAAAGAAACCCCATCAGGCATCATCCCTTTTTGATTTGGATATGAGCCGTTTTCCAAAAGGCATCTATTGGATAAAGCTGAATGACGGAACCGCCATTTACAGCAGTTCCGTGATAGTACAATGAAAATGACAGATATAATATGTTAATTATAATAGCCTTTTTTTTGTCATTTTTGTTAAAATACACGGATGTGGGTAAAATATTCGAAACATAAATTTCGTTTATAAGATACTTTGTTTAAATTAGCTTAATGTTTTAGTCGTAAACAAACTATTTTTAATATAAAACTCTTATTAATGAAAAAACTAATTTTAATCGGCTCACTGGCTGCTGTGCTTTTTGCCGGATGTAAAAAAAATGAAGATGACCAATTGGTTAATCCGACAGACAACAACACCAGTGTACAAAGAAGCTGCGGCTCCATGGAAGTATTGGCAGCACAGATGAATGCAGATCCTGCATTGGAAGCGCGTATGAACTCCATTGAAGCATTCACACAGGATGCCATTGCTAAAGGAGCCACTGCCCGTTTGGTGAATGGTGTAATTGAAATACCGGTGGTTGTCAACGTGTTATACAAAACAGCTTCTGAAAATATTTCTTTAACTCAGATTCAGTCCCAAATTGACGTATTGAACGAAGACTTTAATGCCACCAATGCTGACTACAGCCTGGTTCCGTCTGCTTTTTCCGGTGTTAAGGCAAATGTTGGTATACGTTTCGTATTAGACCAGGTTATCCGAAAATCCACTAACAAAAGAAGTTGGGGAACCAATGATGCCATGAAGAAAAGCTCACAGGGCGGTATCAATCCGACCTCTCCTACAACTAAATTAAATATGTGGTCATGTACATTATCAAACGGGATTCTGGGTTACGCTCAATTTCCAGGCGGTTCTTCTTCAACGGATGGCGTGGTAATCTTAAATACCGCTTTTGGACGTACAGGTACGGTTCGGGCTCCTTATAACAAAGGCAGAACAGCGACTCACGAAGTTGGTCATTGGCTGAACTTACGCCACATCTGGGGTGATGCCACCTGCGGAAGCGACCTGGTAAGTGATACGCCAACACATAACACCGCCAATTATGGATGTCCTGCCGCAGGTCACAAATCTACCTGTACAGGTACACCTATCGAAATGACGATGAACTATATGGATTATACAGACGATCCGTGTATGTATATGTTCTCTTTAGGTCAAAAATCAAGAATTCTGGCTGTTTTTGCTACCGGCGGACCAAGAGCGTCTTTTGCACTATAATAGTTAAATAACCAACATAATAGCATAAATAAAAAGTCCCGAATTAATTCGGGACTTTTTATTTATATGCTAATGAACAACTTATATGTGCAATCTTGCTTTTCTTGCTAACAGTTCTTCTTCCGTTTCTACATTCATCTCATCGGGAATACAGCAATCCACCGGGCAGACCGCCGCGCATTGTGGTTCTTCGTGAAATCCTTTGCATTCGGTGCATTTATCTGTTACTATAAAATAAACATCGTTGGAAACCGGTTTTTGCTTTTCATCAACACCTACCACACTTCCATCTTTTAAGGTATATTGTCCGGATACATTCGTTCCATCCTTGATAGCCCACTCAATACCACCCTCGTAAATCGCATTATTCGGGCATTCCGGCTCACATGCGCCACAATTTATACATTCATCGGTTATTCTGATTGCCATTTGTTGTACTTTTGCACAAATATATACATTGAGCACAAAATTGATAAAAGAAAAACAATAATTTATAGTTAATGAATACAGAAACCCGTATACAGGCACTTGCCGAACTTGGAAATTACATCAAAGAAAGCCCAGTTTCACTGCTGGAAGCCATTCACACAACCTATTTACACAATACCTGGTTCACCAAAACGAATACATTAAAGGCACTGAATAATATATCCACTGAATTTCTGTCTAAAGATAATCTGGAAAAATGGGTTGAGGGATATGGTTTATCATACAAGACACCTAAAATAATTGCTACTGTTGCGGCAGGAAATATCCCGATGGTCGCTTTTCACGATATTTTATGCATATTGGTATCGGGAAACAGCTTACAGCTCAAATTGTCGGATAAAGACAGCTATTTATTACCCCATCTTTTGGAGAAACTGACAGAATTTGAACCGGAGTTTAAAGATTTCATATCCATCCAGCCAAAGCTGGAGAACTTTGACGCAATTATTGCCACGGGTAGCAATAATACAGCCAAACACTTTGAATACTATTTTGGAAAATATAAAAACATCATTCGCAGAAACAGAAACTCTATCGCCGTTTTGACAGGAAATGAGACGAAAGAAGAACTTACTGCCTTAGGTGCCGACATATTTGATTATTTTGGATTGGGATGCAGGAACGTATCCAAGATTTTTGTGCCGCAGGAATACGATCTATATTCCTTAAAAGAGGGCTTCTCCTGCTATAGTGGCATAATGGAACATAACCAGTACATGAACAACCTGGATTATCAGCGTACCTTATTCCTGATGAACCAAACCCATTTGATTGATATCGATTTCATCAACATCGTTGAAAACAAAAGCCTGCATTCGCCCATATCCTGCCTGCATGTGGAACGCTACGAAACGCTGGATGAGGTAACTAATTTTATAATTGCCGAAAATGAAAACATCCAATGTGTAATAGGAAAGGATTTTCTGCCGTTTGGTAAAAGCCAGCAACCGCGCCTAAATGACTATGCCGACAATATTGACACGATGAAATTTATTTTAGAATTGTAAAAACCGTATTTTTATACCTCAATCCAACCCGAAATGCACTCCTCCTATATTTGTTCATCCTGTGGCAATACCTTGTACGAGCAATTCTCCCGGACACAGGTCAGGTGCCTCAACTGCGGCCACGTCAATGAATACGATACAGGGTATAAGGTGAAAAAGGAATTTGAACTGACCAATGAATCCGGCATGCTCGATCTAATTGAAAAGCAGACCTATGTAACCGCTCCTTTGTCAAAACGGTTCATCAATTATATCATCGACATCACCTGTATCATTTTCATCATCATTCTCATCATCATGTTCATTCATTCGATGGGATATACATTTACCATGACAGAAAATGAGGTGATACAAATTTTATTCCTGCTTACATTTCCCTTTTACTATGTTTTTATGGAATATAAATTCGGAAAAACCATCGGAAAGTTTTTCACCAGAACCAAAGTAGTTTCAAGCGATGGGACGGAACTGAGTTTCGGGCAGTGTCTTATACGCTCATTTTGCAGGATCATTCCGTTTGAATATGTCAGCGGGCTTTTTACGTCCGCTATTTTCTGGCACGATTCGATTCCAAAAACATTAGTAGTTGAAGATTAAACCTATGCAGATTCGATTATTCATAACCGGCGGTACGTTTGACAAAGAGTACAATGAACTCAACGGCAAATTATTCTTTGAAGACACGCATGTACCGGAAATGCTCGAGTTAGGCAGATGTAAACTGGATGTCAATATCCGGACATTAATGATGATTGACAGCCTGGAAATGACGGAAGAGGACAGAAATATCATCGCGCATAATTGCCGGCACTGTGAAGAGGACAAGATTGTCATTACACACGGTACGGATACGATGGTGGAAACGGCAAAACTGCTGGCTTCTAAAATTACCGCTAAAACCATCGTGCTGACTGGAGCCATGATACCCTATAAATTCGGCAGTTCCGACGGATTGTTTAACCTGGGTGCCGCACTGGCATTTGTACAGACATTGCCAAATGGAATTTACATCTCCATGAATGGTAAATATTTTCATTGGAACAGCGCCCGCAAGAATAAGGAACTTGGTTTGTTTGAATCACTGGATGAATAAAGAAATGAAAGATAAGATATACGTAACCAAGGCATCGGGAGAGAGTGAAGCATTTTCGCTGGAGAAACTTATAAACTCCCTGACGCGCGCCCATGCAACAGCGGAAGAAATCAAATCCATCACCGATACACTTTTGCCAAATTTATATGAGGGAATCACCACAAAGAAAATCTATAGTGAGGCCTTTAAGCTGCTCAGAAACCAGTCCAAAACAAAGGCGGCACGCTATTACCTGAAAAGGGGGCTGATGGAATTTGGTCCTACCGGATTTCCATTTGAACGGTTTGTCGGAGAACTATTTAAACAGCAGGGATATCATGTCCAGGTAGGTAAGATAGTTCAGGGGAAATGCGTAACACACGAGATTGACGTAGTTGCCGAAAAGGAAAATACCATTGAATTTGTCGAGTGTAAATACAGAAATCAATCCGGGTTTTCCGTAGATGTAAAAACACCGCTCTATATTTTTGCACGGTTTCAGGATGTGCTGGATAACGGGCTGAAAAAGGATGATAAAACCAATTTTATCGGATGGATAGCCACAAATACCAAATTCACCGATGATGCCCTCTCCTACGGATTATGTAAAAAAATGCATCTGCTGAGCTGGAATTATCCTAAAAATAATTCCCTGAAAGATATAATTGACAAAACAGGTTTATACCCGCTCACCTGCCTTACCAGCCTTACCAGAACGGAAAAACAAAACCTGCTGGAAAAGAATTATATACTCGTCCGTGAAATCTATCACGATGAAAATATACTTCGTAATGCTGGTGTAAAGGAAGCAAGACTTAAATCTGTATATGACGAAGGCAATCAGCTTTGCCAGATGGCAGCAAACAACCACAATCACTCTACCAGATAAAATGTTCCGCTTAAAAAATATCGGCATACATGCTTCTCATGAGAATACCCTCTATATTCGGGAGGATTCGCCGCTCACCCACTCTGAAGGGTTTAAGGTGTTGACCAGGGTTTTTGTGCATTTCAACGGTTCCAAGATAATAGCAACACTCAACACCGTTCATTCCAACCTGCTGCAGGTTGGCGAAGCCGGGCTTTCGGAAGAAGCCATGAACAGGCTCAAGGTAAAAGAAGGCGACACGATTGTCATCAAACATCTTCAGCCCATCAATTCATTAAGTTATGTCAGAGCAAAAATATATGGCAAAGAATTGAGTGAAGCTGCCTACCATGAAATTATAACAGACGTCGTCAATGGCTACTACTCCAATATAGAGCTGGCAGCCTTTGTCACCGCCTGTGCCGGCAACAATATGAACCTGCAGGAGATGGTATATCTAACCAAAGCCATGTTCGTGGCAGGACAGCAAATCAAATGGGAGCAACCTATTATTTATGACAAACACTGTGTGGGTCGCGTACCCGGCAACCGAACAACCCCCATAGTGGTTAGTATTGTCGCTGCTGCCGGACTCATCATTCCTAAAACATCTTCCAAAGCCATCACTTCCCCTGCCGGGACTTCGGATATGATGGAAACCATCACCAATGTAAATCTATCCATTGATGAAATAAAAGAAGTCGTCAAAAAAGAGAATGCCTGTCTGGTTTGGGGCGGTGAAGTGAAACTTAGCCCTGCCGATGACCTGCTCATTTATGTGGAGAAAGCGCTGGATATAGACAGCGAACCGCAGATGATCGCTTCCGTGCTTTCTAAAAAAGCTGCTGCCGGTTCTACACATGTCATCATTGATATTCCGTTTGGAAAAACGGCCAAAGTCCGTTCGCATGAAGATGCCTTGAAAATGAAATATTATTTTGAAGCGGTGGGTGAAGCCATAGGCCTGAATATGACAGTCCTGATTACGGATGGCTCACAACCGGTTGGAAGAGGTATAGGCCCGGCGTTGGAAGCGCTGGACGTACTGAGTGTTTTAAACAATGATGCCGATGCTCCATCAGACCTGAGAGACCGCGCCACCACCATTGCGGGAAAGCTATTGGAGCTCGCCCAAAAATGTGATGCCGGCAATGGAAAAAAAATGGCGGATGACATCATCACCTCCGGAAAGGCCCTTCAAAAGCTGAAGGCTGTTTGCCTGGCACAGGGCAGATTTTCCATTCCTGAAAAAGGGGCATATACCTTTGATGTGCTGGCAGAGAAGGACGGCATAGTCAATGAAATAGATAACCGGAAATTGGCCCGTATCGCCAAACTTGCCGGCGCACCTAAGTCTCCGGGGGCTGGAATTCTTTTCAACGCCCCCATCGGAAAGTACGTCAAATCTGGTGATGTCCTGTATTCCATATATGCCGAAGGGCAAGGACAGTTGGAGTATGTGAAAGAATATGTAAAGACCATCAATCACCTCATTACGTTTGAATAATGGATAGAATCATTTATTTTATGCCGGGTAATGAAGCCATTGCGTATGCCATCTCGCATAAACTGGTTATTCCTATCGGGGAAATGACATTGCATACCTTTCCGGACGGAGAAACCTATGTGCGCTTACTTTCTGATGTCCGGGAAAAGGAAGTGATATTCATTGATTCGCTGCATCAACCGGATACAAAATTTTTACCGCTCTATTTTTTATGTAAATTGCTCAAGGATGAAGGTGCGATGAAAATCACATTGGTAGCTCCTTACCTAGCCTACATGCGGCAAGACAAACAGTTTCATTCCGGAGAAGCGGTGACCAGCTCCTATTTTGCAGCACTGTTAGCCTCTTTTGCAGATGAATTGATTACCATAGACCCTCATTTGCACCGAAGAAGTTCCATGAATGAAATCTATCCGATTCCCTGCAAGGTCTTACACGCCACTTCTGTCATTTCCAGCTGGATAAATACAAACATAGAGAAGCCTTTGCTCGTGGGGCCGGATAGTGAAAGTGAACAGTGGGTAACGAAGACAGCAGAAAAAATGAACACACCTTTTATAGTTTTGAATAAAACAAGGCTCAGCGACACAGAGGTAAGAATATCCGTTCCTGATGTGTATGACTATAAAGACTTCACGCCGGTACTGATAGATGATATCATTTCTACGGCAAAGACGATGATTGTTACCGCAGGCCACCTAATGGAATCCGGATTAAAGCCGGCAGTTTGTATCGGGGTTCACGGACTATTTTCAGGAAATGCATACAACGATTTACTGAATTCTGGTGTCGGCAGAGTGGTGACCTGCAATACCATACAGCATCTGTCCAATCAGATAGATGTGAGCGACTTAATCATCAGCAGCCTGAGTGAGGAACATCGCTGATTTCAGAAAATCACAACGAATAAATCTGTTTCAGTTTACCTATGACATAATCCACTTCATCTTTCGTATTGTGTTTAGAAAAGGAAAAACGGATGGATACCCTGTTGTCATCTTTATGCAATGCCCTCACCACGTGGGAACCCGCCGAGGCGCCACTGCCACAGGCACTGCCACCACTGCAGCAAATACCTTCCATATCCAGAGCAAACAACAGCAAGGCTGATTTATCATTCGGCGGAAACGAAACATTCAACACCGTATACAAACTTCTGTCATCTGTATTACCATTAAAACCGATATCTGGAAAGTTCGCTTTCAGCTGTTCGATAAAATAATTTTTAATACCCCTGATACAGGCTGCATCCTGTTCAAGATTTGCATACGCTTTTTTTGCTGCGGCTGCCAAACCCACAATGCCATACACATTTTCTGTTCCGGCACGAAAACCACGCTCCTGCCCGCCCCCGTGAATCAGAGGCTTCACCTTGTTCTGTTTGCGCATAAACAAAAATCCGGCACCTTTCGGTCCGTGAAATTTATGTGCGGCTCCTGATATAAAATCCACCTGCATCTTTTGAACATCTATCGGTAAATGGGCAAATGTCTGCACTGTATCTGAATGAAACAAGGCCTGGTATTGCTTACACAATGTCCCGACTTTCTCAATATCCAGCAAGGTGCCGATTTCATTATTGGCATGCATCAACGTGACCAGAGTTCTTTTTGAGGAAGCTGCCAGTAAACGGTTCAAATCTTCCAGATCTACATTTCCTTTGTCATCTATTTTGACCAGCTTTATTTCAGCATGCAGCTGATCTCTGCAAAAATCGACGGAATATTCCACACAATGGTGTTCAATCGGAGAAGTGATGATGCGTTTCACATCCAGATACATCACCGCACCTTTGACAGCCATATTGTTTGCTTCTGTGGCGCCGGATGTAAAGATGATTTCACCGGGTTGGGCATTGATGAGCTGAGCAACGGTTTTACGCGCCTCTTCCACGGCTGCCCTTGTATCACGTCCAAATGAATATTGCGTAGATGGATTGCCGAAATGTTCTTTAAGATAGGGCATCATGGCTTCCAGTACCTCTTCGTCAATCGGTGTCGTAGCGGCATTGTCAAAATATACTTTCATGTAACAGTCAGAAATTTGGAAATTATAAGTCTGTAAAATTAGCAATAAAATCTCATTTACTTTTACCGTTATAAAGTCTTGAACTAGGCCTCTGCTTTCAGAATAATCCGGAAGGTGGTTCCTTTGGAAGAAGAATCTTTCACAAAAATCTTTCCATGATGATATTCCTCGATAATTCGCCTGGCCAGTGTTAAACCCAGTCCCCAGCCTCTTTTCTTACTGCTGTATCCCGGTTCAAAAATCTGTTCAAAACTGTTTTTAGGAACTCCTTTACCCGTATCCTGAATATCAATGTTTACCAACCCATCTTTCTCAAAGGCATGTACATGTATCTCACCGGATTCTTCCATCGCATCCAGTGCATTTTTCATGACATTCTCCAGTACCCATTCAAACAGCGGCGGGTTCAGCATGGCAATAATATTTTCATCGGACTTTAGGAGATAGATATTGATTTTTTTAGATGCCCGTTTGGAGATGTAATCAACACCGTGTTGCAACACGTCGGTCACCCGGTGTCGCTGCAACTCAGGCACCGAACCGATTTTGGAAAATCTTTCGGCAATAAGAACCAGCCTGTCTATGTCTTTCTGCATCTCCTCAAACATCATCTCATCCTCTTCCGTGTTTAATTTTTCCCGAAGAATGTCAATCCAGGCGGAAAGAGAAGACAATGGGGTTCCCAACTGATGCGCCGTTTCTTTGGCAAGCCCCACCCAAACCTGATTCTGCTCCGCCCGGCGGGAAGATGTGAACGCCGCATAACTGATAATAAAAAACAAGGCGACCAGTGCCAGTACATAAAACGGATATTTACGGATACCGATAAGCAGGTCGGAATCTTTGTAATACAGATACTGTTTTTCACTGTCCGGTAAATCAATTTCTATGAATTGCCGAATCGTTTTGAGCATTTTCAGCTGATCGGGTAAATAATTTTTATCCTTCACCACCTTGGTCGAATCGAAATTCTTGTGTGCCAGTATCTCCTCATTGGCATTTGTCCAAATCACCGGGATGTTATCATTATACCTGATCTTATCCAATGCTTTGGATAACTCAATCTCATCTGACGTATTGCTGCTCAGCACCTTGTAGGCTTCCGCAATTTCTTCGGCTTTTTTAATCTCTTCCCTTGCAATCGACTTTGCAAGCCGATGTGTATACCATAATGTAAAAAATATGATACTCACAGCAAACAGGAAAAGCAGGACTTTCCAGCGGTTTCTATGTTGATAGAAATTCATTTTAGTAAAAATAGGAAAAGAAACAGACAAAAGGAATATTAGATAGTCAAACCAATTAGAATGGCTATCTAGTTGGAGAAGTCGAACCGGCTATCAGTATCTCAATAAAAAAAGTCCCGACATAATGTCGGGACTTTGTGGGCGCACACGGGTTCGAACCGCGGACCCCCTGCTTGTAAGGCAGGTGCTCTGAACCAGCTGAGCTATGCGCCCTTTACCGCCTTTTTGTAAAGGAGTGCTAATATAGAATTATCTAAGCAAATAAAAAACTTTTTTACATTAATTTTAACCTGCAACTAGATTGCATCTTATTTTAAAAACACTTACATTTGCAATCATGTTGCATAAGCTGACATATTTATATCTTTTAGTTATTATAGGTCTCAACTCCTATTCACAAAACTGCACCATCAAAATTACTGGCAGAGTGCTGGACGAACATGACAGATCCGCCCTGAGTTTTGCAAATATTTATATCCTTGAACTTCAGACCGGAACGGCGGCAGATGAAAAGGGAAATTTTGAGTTTTCCGGTATTTGTCCGGGTACATATTCATTTGTCATAGATCATATCGGATGTTCCAGTGATACGGTTATCTGGAGTATTACCCAAAACACCAATAAGGACTTTTACCTGGAACATCACGCAGAGGAACTTGCAGAAATCATATCTACAGCATCCAGAACAAATGGTCAGAATTCCCAAAATACCACTGTGCTGGATATTAAGACTCTCCATAAACTGGAAGGTAAGGATTTAGGTACCATACTATCCACCATTTCCGGTGTGAACCAGCTAAAAACAGGGTCAACCGTCAGCAAACCGGTCATTCACGGATTATACGGCGACCGTATATCCATTATCAGCAATGGTGTGAAACTGGAAACGCAAGACTGGGGCACAGAGCATGCGCCTGAAATAGATCCGATGGCATCCAATACGGTTAAAGTGATAAAAGGTGCCGGCAGCCTGGAATATGGTACGGATGCCTTGGGTGGAATGATACTTTTGGAACCGCCTGTTTTACAAAAGAATCAGCACCTAAAAGCCGGGTTTAGCCTGGTCGGGCAAACGAATGGGCGTGGTATCATCACTTCAGCAAAAATAGAACAGGGATTCAAAAAACAAATCGCCTATTTCGTACAAGGCACGTATAAACGCTTAGGAGACGGACAGGCACCGCATTACAACTTAACCAATACGGGATTACAGGAAGGGAATTTATCCGCAGGCATAGGCGTACTAAAGAAAAATTGGGATATAAATGCATTCTACTCCTTATATCATCAGGATTTAGGCATTTTAAGAAGTTCGCACATCGGCAATTTGACGGATCTGGAAAATGCGATTGAAAGCGATACGCCATTAATAGTAAAACCTTTCAATTACAATATAGAGAATCCAAAACAGGATGTGTACCATCACCTGGCGAAGATAAATATCATTAAGTATTTTTCCAATCAAAGCCATCTGGATGTCACCTATTCCCTTCAAGTCAACAAGCGTAAGGAATTCGATATCCGTCGGGGCGGACGCTCCGAAATCCCCGCACTCGATATGCAATTATGGTCTCATAACCTGCTGGGTACCTACAGCCGATTCAAAAGATTCGATTCAAAAGATATCAGCATGGAAGGTAAAAGCGGATTTAATTTTCTGACCAAACATAATTTTAATAATTCATCTACCGGTATACGTCCGCTGATTCCGGATTATTATCAATATGGTATCGGCATTTTTGATATGGAGAAAATTCAGCTGCAGCATTTCACGCTGGAATTTGGAGGACGGTATGACTATACCCGTTTTTTAGCACTCCGGTTTGACAATAACAATGTCCTGCAAAAACCGGTCTACAATTTCCACACCTATGCATTCACAATTGGCGGAAGCTGGAAAAACACCTCCGGTAATATGCGACTGCAAAATAATTTATCGTTCAGTTCCCGTTTTCCGAATGCCTCTGAATTGTTCAGCGACGGGCTGCATCATGGCATCGCAGTACTGGAGTTCGGCAACGCGAATTTAAAACCCGAAAAAGGCATTAAATGGGTTTCCACATTTACTGCTTCCTATAAAAAATATATTCAGGCAGAAGCCACTTTTTACATCTCTAAAATATATGATTTTATCTACCTGGCTCCATTACCCAAGCCTATTGTTACCATTCGGGGAGCCTTTCCCGCATTTCAATATTATCAAACCGATGCCCGTTTGCTCGGACTGGATATAACGATAAGCAGCGAACCAATAGACTTTTTATCGCTCTTCCTGAAATCCAGTATAGGAAGAGGTAAAAATACCAGCATCAATGATCATTTAATTTACATGCCGGCTGACAGAATCAGCGCGGGTTTTGAGCTGCACCATGATTTTAAAAAGATCCGACATGTGCACCTGGGAATGAATGTACAACATACTTTCAAACAAAAAAACACACCCGTACTGATTGCCGATTATAAGGCCACCCCAAACGCCTATACTGTTCTGAATGCGGATGCCGGCTTTGATTTTGTTCTCAACGAGCATCACTCCCTCTCCTTTTCTGTAACGGGCGAAAACATAACCAATACCGTGTATCGGGATTACATGAATCGATTCAGATATTACTCCGATGAACCGGGATGGAACCTGACCTTCAGAATACGTTACTCATTCACAAAATCTTAAAAAACAGTTTTATGATAAAACACATCTCTTCTGCCGCTTTATTTTCAATTATACTGATAACCAATGGTTGTATAAAGGAGCCATTGCCCGTTAACGAATCCGAACTGATTACAACCGTCCAACTTACGCTGACAGATACCGCATATCCTTACAACTCGTACAGCATTACGTTCAGGGATTTAGACGGCGATGGCGGAGAAGATGCCATACTGACACCCGATACCTTAAGGTTGCCGGCTGACAGAATTTTTAATGCAAGCCTGCTGCTGTTAGACGAACGGAATCCGGTAGCGGATACCATCAATCATGAAATAACGGAAGAAGATACCGCTCACCAGTTTTTCTATCAGTCCATTCCCGCTGGTTTCTTATCCAACTTTTCCTATCTCGATTATGATGATAACGGCAAACCGCTTGGATTGGTGTTTAGTTGTCAGTCTGCATCTGGTGCTGCAAATGGCGCACTAAAAATTATTCTCCGGCATGCACCCGATAAAAGCGCAGCGAATGTTTCTGAAAACGATATCACCAATGCCAACGGAGAAACAGACATCGAAATTGCATTTCCGTTAATTGTGCGGTAATACCGCCCGATGTAAATAATTTCACTCATTTTTATAGAATTGAATTGAAAAATGTATATTTGTAGTACACTATTCCTATAGAGTATATAATAGTAGTATGCAAAAGGACAAGCATTTTATCAGTCTGACGAAAGGTGTCACCTGGAGGATTATCGGCACACTGGACACCATGGTGTTATCGTATATTTTTACAGGAAGCCTCGGAAGTGCCTTGAAAATTGGATTTACGGAAGTTTTTACAAAAATAATCCTGTTTTACCTGCATGAAAGAGCCTGGTTTAAGATAAAATGGGGGTTAGTAAGGATTGAAAGCCAGAAAATCCTGTCAGAAGAAGAATTGAGTGATTATGAGCACAAAGATGACATTTGGAAAGAATCACATCTGAGAAGTGTCGTAAAAGGCATTAGCTGGCGAATCGTAGGTACGCTGGACACCATTATTATCGCTACCATATGGACAGGTGATTATACTACAGCCTTTAAAATAGGATTTACAGAAGTCATCACTAAAGTCTTCCTCTTTTATTTACATGAACGCATCTGGATGCGCTACACGAGGAAACATGAGACCGTAAGTGACCTGAACAATAAATAGTTGTACATATTGTAATATTAAGTCACATCTTTCTACTAATTTTGCAACCTAATTATTTTTTATGATCTTCAACAAAGCAATTTTACCGGTATTAATACTTTCGGTAAGTTTTACTGCTCAGTCAGCAGCACCAACAACGGCAAAACCGGCACCTGCCAAAAACAATCCAAAGGCTGTTAAAGAGGTAGCCATCAGGAAAAGTGATTTCAGCACAACAATCCAACCGGGTAAAGACTTTTATGACCATGTCAATGATAAATGGAGTAAAGCTAATCCGATTCCTTCTGACAAATCCAGGTATGGCATGTTTGATGTACTGGACGAACAAAGCAGGATAGTTGTGAAGAAAATTCTGGAAAATGCCGCCAACCAAAAGATAAAAGCACCGAAAGGATCCAACCTGCAAATTCTGGGGGACTTCTACAGGAATGCGATGGATACCGTTACCATTAACAAGGTGGGTGTAGAACCTTTAAAACCCTGGTTTACAGAAATAGAAAATGCCGCCACGCCATCGGAACTTAGTAAAATACTATCCAGATTAGGTATGCGTAATATTAATTCCCCCCTTGGTTATTCCGTGGAAGTGGATGCAAAAAATACAACCAGGTACATAACGTATATCGGGCAAGGCGGATTAGGATTACCGGACAGGGATTTTTATTTCCGCAAGGATGAAAAGTCCCTGAAAAACCTGGAAGCATACCGGGAGTATATAAAAACACTCTTCCAATTAGCTGGTCTGGATAAAACTGTTTCAGCGAAAGAACAGATGGAAAATGTTTTGGAAATGGAGACTAAACTGGCCGGTGCTTCCTTATCGAGGGTTGAATTAAGAGATCCGGAAAAAAATTATAATTTATATACAATTGATAAATTAAAAGAAGACTATAAGCATATTGACTGGGATGCTTTCTTTACAGAGATGAAAGTATCACCGCATGAAATAGTTGTCGGACAACCGGGTTTCTTTGTATCATTAGACAGTATGTTTGCGAATGTACCTCATGACAAGTGGGTTTCCTATATTCAATTTCAATTATTAAACAGCACCGCCAAATACCTGAACGATGCTATTGTTAATGCACGTTTTGATTTTTATGGAAAAGCGCTGAGTGGTATAAAAACACTGGAACCAAGATGGAAACGCGTCGCACGGGTTTCAGAGGATAACTTGAGAGACCTGATCGGACAGGAATATGTAAAAACGAATTTTTCACCTTATGCTAAAAAACGCTCTTTGGATTTGGTAGACAATATCAAGGCATCTTTAAAAGAGCGAATCAGTAACCTGAGCTGGATGGGTGCTGAAACAAAGGCAAAAGCACTGGAAAAACTGGCTAAAATAGATGTGAAGATAGGCTATCCTGATAAATGGTGGACTTATGAAAATACGGATGTCAGCAACCAGCCGTTTGTATTAAATGTGCTGAATTGCGCCTATGCAGAAAACTTACGGGTACTGGCAAGGTTAAAAAAAGACAAGATTGACAGAACAGAATGGGGTATGGGCCCTCAAACGGTAAATGCCTATTACAATCCGTTAATCAATGAAATTGTCTTTCCGGCAGCCATCCTGCAACCGCCTTTCTTTTATGCTAAAGGCGATGACGCCGTAAACTACGGAGGTATCGGAATGGTCATCGGCCATGAAATCACGCATGGATTTGATGACGAAGGTAGTCAGTTTGATGCGGAAGGAAACCTAAAGAACTGGTGGACGGAAGAAGATAAAAAAAGCTATCAGGCACTGACAGATAAATTCGTAAAACAATACAACAGCTATCTGATTTTTCCCGGAGACAGTTTACATATAAACGGTGAACTTACATTAGGGGAAAATATTGCCGATTTGGGAGGTATGATTATCAGTTTAAACGCCCTGAAAAAAGCAACAGGCACTAAAAACACTCTAATCAGCGGACTGACACCTGAACAACGTTTCTTTATCAACTATGCGATTATCTGGCGGGAAAATATGCGGCCGGAGTCTATGCGTATGCAAACCTTATCCGACCCGCATTCACTTCCTAAATACAGGGTAAACGGTGTTTTGAGCAATCTGCCTGATTTCCACAAGGCATTTAATGTGAAACCGGGTGACGGCATGTATATCAACGAAGCTGACAGGGCAAAAATGTGGTAGCCTTTTTTTTCAAATAAGATACAGGAAGCGCCGTCTAAAGACGGCGTTTCCTGTTTTTAAGTATTCAGGCAAGAATAAAAAAAGCTAATCAAACACATTGGCATTCATTACTCCTCCCGTGTGAACGGCGACAATAACAGATTCCGGTGGGAAATGGTTTTTAGCTATCAAATCCATGATGCCGTACATCATCTTGCCGGTGTACACATAATCCAGCAAAATATGGTGTTCAGCATAAAAATCCTTGATGAATTGAATCAATTGAGGCGTTGTTTTTGCATATCCACCGAAATGGTAATCCGTTATCAGCTGAAAATCAGCTGTAGTGAGCCGTTTAATCTCATCCGACAGAAACGCCCCATTTTTCAAAACGGGAAAACCAACAGCCTGCTGATGTGATTTCAGGCTACCTGCCATTCCCGCCAGTGTGGTTCCCGTTCCACAGGCGCAGCAGATATAATCGAAATCCATTTGAATCTCTTCCGGTATTTCAGCACATCCCTTTACCGCTAATGCATTCGCCCCGCCTTCGGGTATGACATACATCGAATCAAGATCAGGGAATAAAGTAAAAGGTATATGCTGTTTGTCTTTATAGGCAGCCCTGTTGATATAATACAACTGCATCCCGGAATCAACCGCAAACTGAAGGCTTTTATTCAAAGGCTGATACTCCTCTCCTCTGATGATGCCGATGGTCTTAAATCCAAGGAGTCTTCCGGCAGCGGCAGTCGCCGTAATATGATTGGAGTATGCGCCGCCAAACGTCAGCAAGGTGGCTTTATTTTCCAGCCTCGCCTGTTCTGTATTATATTTCAGCTTGCGCCATTTATTGCCGGATATTTCCGGATGAATCAGGTCATCCCGTTTCATGAACAGCTGAACCTTAAACTGCCGGGTAATATCATTGTGAATGGGCTGTAAGGGGGTTGGCAATACAAAAATATCCGATCCTTTCATTGCAGCATTAGAGTTATTCCTGTAAATTTGATAAAAGATTTTTAATTTAATGAATAAACAGGATTTAATTGACAAACGGTTATTCTGGGATACTGATTTCGACACATTGGATATTGAAAAAAACAGCGTCTTTATTATCAGCAGAATAATATCCTGTGGTAATATATGTGACTTTGAGAATCTGCTTAAAATCTATCCTTACGAGAGAATTCAAAAAGATATACAGTCCGCAAATTACCTAAGTCCCAGAAATCTAAATTTCGTTTCTACCTTTTTTGAAATTGATAAATCCAACTTTAAATGCTATTCAAAAACACAGTTGAGCCAACAACGTGGAGAATCCTGGTGGAGCTGATGCAGGATAAATATCTTCAACATTTTTTCTTAGTCGGAGGAACAGCACTTTCTCTGAAATTCGGACACAGGAAATCCATTGATCTGGACTTGTTTTCTTTTGAAGATTTTGATGTATTTGAATTAAAACAACACTTAGAAAAAAAATATCCTTCTTTCGATTTCAAAGGAAATAACAGCAGAATGTTATTCTGCTTCATAGAGGATGTGAAAATTGATTTCGTTAAACATCCGATTGTAAATACACTCCTGCCGGTTGATACGGAAGAAGGCGTACGTATGGCATCCATTCCGGACATTGCCGCATTAAAACTGAATGCGCTGACTCAGCGTGGTTCAAAAAAAGATTTTTATGATTTTTATCTTTTATTACAACATTACAGTTTAGATGAATTGGTAGAATTCTATAAGATGGTATTCACTAAAGATAATGCCTTCGAACTATACCGTTCAATGAATTATTTTGACGATGCCGAAAACACCGCCACACCTGTAAGTTTGATTAGCGCAGAGTGGAAAGAAATGAAGTCAGCCATTAATACGGCCGTAAAATTGTTTTTTAAAAAGATGAAAAGGGATGGTTAAACAGCCGTAAATCCTTTACTTTATCAGCGAGGGCACCACCACCGCGCCGTTTTTCTTGGCCCACGCCACCAGTATCCCCTTGGTACCGGAATTGATTTTAGCACCGGTCAGTTTCACCGGCATCGTTTTCGTTTTTTCCATCTTCTCCAGGGCCATACCTAAGGCCTCTGTTTCCACAATTTCAGGAACCAATATTTGGGCGGCAGAGGCGGCACCGGATGTCGGGTTTGATTTATTCTCATACACGGTCGTTGACTGCTGTGTGGGGGATGACTCATACACAAACAGCGCCTGACTCAGGTTGGCATTCTGCAGGTCCGCATTTTCCAGGATGGAAAGAATCAGATTCGCAGCTGTCATGTTGGCGCCGTTCAGGATGGCGTACTTCAAATCCGCTTCCTGTAAAAGCGCCTGTGTCAGATTTGCATCCCGAAGGTTGACAAAATGCATATTGGTTGCCAAGAAATTCGCCTTCGTCAGATTTGCCCCTGTAAAATTGACACCCGTTAAATTACAGCCGTACAATTTCGCTCCGCTCAGATTCGCTCCGCTCAGGTTGACACCCGTTAAATTGGCATTGCTTAAATCCGCTCCGCTTAAATCTGCTTTTTGCAGCTGAACTCCGGTCAGGTTGGCACCCGCCAGTTTTTTCTCGCCGTTTTTTGCCAGTACAGCCCATTGCAAAACGGTTTTTGTACCGGATTGGGAATAGGCAGAAATACTAATAAACATAAAAAGAAAGAGATAAATCCGCCTGGATTTAACAATTAAATACTTCATTTTAAAGAGTTTTGGTACTCTAAAGTATTAAAATAAATCGAGTTTCCATCCATTTCAGCGGATATTATTAAAACAATTCTCCCTGCTCCGGCTCCTTCTTGTCCGATAAATTGGTGATTTCGAAATCTACATCAAAGTTGGCATCCTGTTCGTCATCGTGTGCCGTTTCCACCAGCTTAATCCCTTTGACAGTACCGCCGCACAATTTATTGCCAATAGCCTTCCAGCCTTTCACCTCAATAAAGTCGGCCAGATTTTCAGTATAAGGCGCACTCACCTTTCCTTTACCCATATCCAGTATATATTCGATGGTCGGATTGGTATAAAGGGTGGCAAAAACCAGCTTCGCATTGTTTTCATCGGAAATGAAATTGTATTTGGTATCGATAGTGGTCGTTTCTATCTGGAAACGTTTGACATAGTTCGCTTTCTTGGAATCCGAATAATGTACTGCCGTCACCGTTGTGGTCGGATACAGCTTATCGATGGCAAATACATCGTTCATCGCATAGCGGTTCGTCAAATCAAAATTGGTCAGGTAATACTCGCCGGATTTCAGCACCACCAGTATCCTGTCTTCATTCTGGAAAGAGCCCAGGTAGCGGCCGCGTTTTTCCGTATTCAACCGTCCTACCGTATCGTCCAGCCAGATTTCCACACCGCCGAGGGTAGTTCTGCCCTTTCCTTTCTGCTCTATTTTTTTCACCGGATACTTCGTCACGATATTGCCCACAGAACCCCTGCCCTTGATATCCAGATTGTAAAAATCAAACTCAAATACCTTGTTGCGCGCACTGCAGGTCGGCGACAGCACCACGCTGCAGCTTTCCGCCTCCCCGTTCGGATTCACCGAAAAATACAAGACTTTCGATTTAGGATGGCCCTGCGTAATGGGATATTCCTTGTCCCGGGTGATGGAAGTGACATTAAACCGCTTGGCATAGCTGGTGCCCGATTTTCCATCCAGGTAAACGCAGTTGTACGTAGTACGCTCGTCGTTCTTTTTCCAGACAGCCACATGTATCACATCTTTGCCCACAAACACCTTTTCGGAGTTGCGCACCACTTTCATGGTGCCGTCTTTCATGAAGGCAATGATATCGTCGATATCCGAACATTCGGAAATAAACTCCTCCTTTTTCAAATCCTTGCCAAAGCCGATAAAACCTTCCGCCCTGTTGACATATAATTTCTCATTATTGGCGGCCACCGTTTTCACTTCCACCGTATCAAACAGCGCAATCTCCGTCTTGCGCTCTTTGCCCTTGCCGTATTTTTTCAGCAATTCTTCAAAGTAGCGTATGGCGTATTTTGTCAGCGATTTCAGGTTCTTCTTTGTTTCCTCCATCGCCACTTCCAGCCCCCGGATGTATTCATCCGCCTTCTTCTTATCAAATTTGGAGATGCGTTTGATTTTTATCTCCGTCAGCCGCACAATATCCTCTTCCGTCACTTCGCGCATCAGCAATTTCCTGAACGGCGTCAGGCCTTTGTCGATGGCGGCAATCACCCCTTCCCAGGTTTCCTCCTCCTCAATGTCACGATAAATTCTTTGTTCGATGAAAATTTTCTCCAGCGAGGAGAAATGCCATTTGTTTTCCAGGTCCTTCAGGTCAATTTCCAGCTCCCGTTTCAGCAACTCCAGCGTCGTATCGGTTGATAATTTCAACGCCTCCGTCACCCCGATAAAATGGGGCTTATCCCCTATGATCACACAGGTATTCGGTGAAATCGATAACTCACAGTCTGAAAAGGCATAGAGCGCATCCACCGTCACACTGGGAGAAACCTGCGGCTGCAGCTCTATCAGTATCTCCACGTCTTTGGCGGTATTGTCCACCACCTTTTTTACCTTAATTTTTCCTTTTTCGTTGGCTTTCAGGATGGAATCAATCAGGTCCGTGGTGGTGGTGCCGAAGGGTATTTCCGTTATTTTAAGCGTTTTCTTATCGACAATTTCTATTTTGGCGCGCACCCGGATCCGTCCGCCTCGTTTGCCGTCGTTGTACTCGCGCACATCCGCCAGGCCGCCGGTCAGGAAATCGGGATACAATTCAAATGGTTCCCTGCGCAGGCATTTGATGGAAGCATCTATCAGTTCACAGAAATTATGCGACATGATTTTGGTGGACAGTCCCACGGCAATACCTTCCGCGCCCTGAGCGAGCAGCAAGGGAAATTTGACCGGCAGTTCCACCGGTTCGCGTTTTCTGCCGTCATAGGAAAGCTGCCATTCGGTAGTGTCCTCATTGAAGACCACATCCAGTGCAAATTTGGACAAACGCTCCATTTCCTTCATGGCGTGCAGGATACGGCGCTGAACGGGCTTAAACCCGTCGTACAGGGCCGGCACGGCGCGCTCCATGATGACATAGGAGGCATAATCCAGGAACCAGTTCTCATATAAACCGTCAATGGTGGTGATGTGACCGTTCTGCTGCTCGTTGTATTCTTCGGTGGACATGGTACAAATCTCTTCAACCTGCAAGTATATGACAAGGAAAGAAGATTTACAAAAAGAGTTTTAAACGGGTGTGGAGATAAAAATGAGGTGGTTTTATAGAAAACGGGATTCTGTGTATCTCAATAATAAAAAAGGCGAGTTGCCCCGCCTTGAATGTTTTCACAACGGAATAATCCTTATTGTGAATTGATTTTAAATTGTGTACTGCAAATATATAGAAAAAATCAGATTAAAGAAATATTTTTATTAAATTAGTGTAATCATCATAAAATACATTCAGAATATGAAAAAAATACTTGGATTAGACATTGGTGTTTCTTCAGTCGGTTTATCTGTAATACAAGAACATGAAAAAGAAAAAATAATAACAGAGATGGCTGTTCGAATTGTACCAGAAGATCCAAACTTTCATGGTAAATTTTACTCTGGAAATACAGCCAGCAAAAACATAGACAGAACAACAGACAGAGGCATAAGAAGAGGAATACAAAGATTTAAACTAAGGAGAGATAAACTATATGCTGAATTGGAAACAAAGAATATGTTTCCCAATGAAAATTTATTCAGATTATCTGCAATAGAATTATATGGATTAAGAGACAAAGCTATTAAGGAAAAATTAACTTTAGAAGAATTTGGCAGGGTACTTATACACCTAAACCAGCGCAGAGGTTTTTTAAGCAATAGAAAATCAAACAGCGAAGAAGAAAGTTCTACTGAATATAAAAAAAGATTAGCACAACTTGAAAAAGAACTTGGTAATGAAACTATCGGTCAACACTTATATAGTGAATTAATTAATTCAAGGAATCCAATAGAAATATTACTCAGAGAAAGAACTTATTTGCGTACTTCATACATAGAAGAATTTGATAGAATTTGGGAATTTCAAAAACAATTTCATCCAACAATATTAACTGGAGGCATTCATGAAGATGATAACAAAGGAACTTCATACAACACATTTAGAAATCAAATATTATTTTATCAGCGCCCATTAAAGAGTCAAAAGGATTAGTATCAAATTGCTTGTTTGAAAAATACCATAAAGCGATAAATAAATCATCTCCATTTTTGAAATTTTCAGGATATGGCAACGATTAAATGATTTAGCTTGGAAATTACCTAATGGCGAAAATAAACAACCCACCCAAGAACAGAAAAATATTCTTTTTCATAAACTTTTTTATGAAGTTGAAGCAAAAAGTAAATACAAACTGACAGTATCAGCAATAAAAAAAGCATTAGGATTTTCAACTAGAGAAAATATTTATTTAAATTTTACCGAATTAGACGGAAGTAGAACATATTGTATCATAAAAAATGCATTAATTAAAGCAGGTATTAAAGACGAAAACAAATTTTTATTTTTCAACTATCAAAACAATGATGAAAAAGGAGGATTATTTGAATTGTGGCATATATTATACTCCCTACCAACAGAATCTGAAATTATACACCCTAGAAAAGCGATTTAGGTTCACAAAAGAACAATCTACTATTATTGCGAATGAAGTAGGTTTTAATGCAGATTATGGCAGTTTGTCAACAAAAGCAATAAAAAAATTACTCCCTCATTTAGAAAAAGGTTCGCAATACAACGTAGCATGCTATAAGGTTGGATATGACCATAGTGGATATAAAACAATTGTAGAAATAAAACAAAAATTAGAACCAATAAAACAAAACAGCTTAAGAAACCCCGTTGTTGAACAGATTCTAAATCAAGTAGTGAACATGGTAAACCTTGCAATAGAAAAACATGGTAAGTTTGATGAAATAAGAGTTGAATTAGCTAGAGAATTGAGGAACAATGCTAAAACAAGAAAGAATCTCACTATTCAAAATTCTAAAAATAAAAAATTAAATGATGAAATCAGAGCACGATTACAAAATGAATACAATTTTAAATTAGTAAATGGAAGAGATACTCAACGATATAAATTGTGGGAAGAGACAAACCAACTATGTTTGTATTGCAACAATACAATTACAAACACTGACTTCATTTCTGGCCAAGCTGACATAGAGCATATTCTGCCAAAATCTAGATCGTTTAGCAATAACATGAATAATTTTATTCTAGCTCATAGAAAATGTAATAAAGATAAAAACCAACAAACTGCTTATGATTTCATGCTATCCCGTGGAGAACAAAGATTTGCAGACTACATTGAGAGAGTCAACAGTTTGTATAACGATGGCAAAGGAAAAATTTCCAAACAAAAATTTGAGATGTTAATGTGCAAAGGAGAAGACATACCTTCAGACTTTGTAGAGCGGATGAAAAAAGATTCGCAATATATATCTAAAGAAGCTGTAAAAATGTTAAAAACAGTTTGTGAAAATACATATACCACTACTGGGCAGATTACAGACTACTTAAGAGAGAAATGGCAACTAAAAGAAGTACTTCAAGAAATAAACATTGAAAAATACAGGGCAATTGGACAGGTAGAAATCAAAGAAAGAAAAGACAAGGAAGGTAGCACAAAAACATTTGAAACAATTAAAGATTGGAATAAGCGTGATGACCATAGACACCATGCAGTTGACGCACTAATTTGTGCATTAACAGACCAGAAAATTATCTTTAAGTTGAATAACTTAAATAAACTGTATCAATATGAACGAAATTTGTTAAGTAAAGAAGAACGAATAGAAATTGAAAAAATACTTAGTGATGAAATAGAACCGACAGAAAATACGATTTAAAAAAGCTTTGCTGATTTATCCGACATTTATTGATGAACCTATAAAGGATTTAAGGAAGAAAACAAAAGAACATTTAGATACTATTTTTATTTCTATTAAGAAATAATTCTAAGGTATTAAGTAAGAACATCAATATTCCTAAAAATAGTACTCCTCAAATCACATGGGTTCCTCGTGGCAGACTACATGAAGAAACTGTAATGGGTCAAGTAAAACGAATTGCAGAGAAAAAAGTAAAACTGAATGATAAATTAATTGACATTGAAAATATAGCAAACGAGGAAATCAAAAAATTCCTTAAAGAATACTTAAATGCATTTGATAATAATGTACAAGTAGCTTTTAACCCAAAAACTCTTAAGAAAAATCCTTTATTTTTTAAAGGCTTGGAACTTAAAGATGTTGCAGTTTATGAATTTGTTTGTACAAAAAGAGTAAAATTATCAGAACATGTGACTCCTGCCCAAATTGAAAAAATTACAGACAAAAAAATCAAAGATATACTTGAAGCAAGAATTAAAGAGAAAGGGAAAATTAAAAATGCTTTCTCAAATTTAGAAGAAAATCCAATATGGCTAAGCAAAGAAAATGCTATTCAAATAAAATCTATAACAGTCTATGACGAAAGCAAGGTAGAAAAAGTAAGAAACGGATATGTAAAAACAGGCAGCAACCATCATGCACTTATTTATAAAAATGAAGAAGGCAAGTTAATAGATAAAGTTGTTTCATTTTGGGAAAGGTAGAAATTGGCAAACTCAATATTCTACAAACAGGAAAGCCCTATCCTATTATTAATAAAAACGATAATAGCTTATTAGGTAAATTTCATTTCTCTATGCAAATAAATGACTTGTTTGTATTTGACTTAAAACATACAGAAAATCCAAAAGAAGAAAATGAAATAAATTTCTGGGATTCAAAAAACAGAAAACAAATAAGTAATAAATTATTTAGAATACAGAAATTGAGTAAAAACAATGCTGGAACATTTCAAATAGACTTCGACATCATTTAGAAACAACAGTATTGAGAACGGATACTTCTTTAAGGGGTATAACTTGGGAAAGAATACAGTCAAATGATCATTTAAAAAGATTAACTAAGATTAGAATTAACCAATTAGGCGAAATTATTAAAATTGGTGAATAATGATTAAACGCACCCTATACTTCGGCAATCCTACCCGCCTCTCGGTGCAGCAGCAGCAACTGCTGATTAAGACTGAAGAGCGAGAGACTGCGGTGGCTATAGAAGATATAGGCGTGCTGGTGATTGACCATCCGCAGATTTCGGTCACCCATGCCGTTCTGCATAAATTATTGGACAACAATGCCGCCGTCATCACCTGCAACGACAAGCACCACCCTACCGGACTGCTGCTCAATTTAGACGGGCACACCCAGCAATCCGAAAAGTTTCAGGCACAGGTGGAAGCGAGCGAACCCATAAAGAAACAGCTCTGGCAGCAAACCATCCGATCTAAAATATCCAACCAGGCGGCAGTACTCGATATCTGGGAGATAGACAGCGCCTATATGAAACGCTGTGAGAAAATGGTTTTGAGCGGCGATACATCCAACCAGGAAGCGCAGGCTTCCAGGTATTACTGGAACAACCTGTTTCAGGAAGAAGACCCGTATTTTACACGGCACCGGTTTGGCGATTACCCCAACAACTTCCTGAATTACGGCTATGCCATCCTGAGGGCGACCGTGGCAAGAGGCCTGGTGGCTTCGGGACTGTTGCCCACCCTCGGCATCCACCACCGCAATAAATACAACGCATATTGCCTGGCGGATGACATCATGGAGCCTTACCGTCCGTATGTGGACCATCTGGTGAAACAATTGATGCTGGAAACGGATGAACAGGAACTGACGACCGTTGTCAAAAAACGATTATTGGAAATACCTGCGATGGATCTGGTGATAGACGGGAATAAGAGCCCGCTGATGGTGGGTTTACAGCGCACGACGGCCTCACTGGCGGCTTGTTTCGAGGGGAAAGGCCGGAAAGTGTTGTATCCGGAATTCGCGTAAGGACACACCCCCACCCCCTCTCGAGAGGGGAAATGGACAGTGCAATTCAGTGCAATCAGCCGGAAACCATACGGGCTTAAAAATTACATGAAAGGACCGTATTGCATTCCACGAACCGAGTCTCCCCTCCGCTGAGGGGATTAAGGGGTGGTGTAAGTGTCCCTAAAACTCAGACAGTTTAAAAATGGAGTAAAATTCTTAAATTTAAATTGTTTACTATGAAAAAGACACGCTTTACGGAAACGCAGATAGTTTCCATTTTAAAACAACAGGAAGGTGGCAGAACCACCAAAGAGATCTGTCGGGAGCATGGCATCTCGGATGCTACCTTTTACAACTGGAAGAGCAAATACGGAGGTATGGAAACCTCTGATGTAAGGAGACTCAAAGATTTGGAAGAGGAAAATTCCCGTCTGAAGAAGATGTACGCAGAATTAAGCCTGGATCACTCCATACTAAAGGATGTTATCTCAAAAAGGCTGGGGCTCTGCAAACAAAGGAACTGACAGCATCCATAGTAAAGGATTATGAAGTTCCGGTGAGCAGGGCCTGTAAAATGACCTCATTACCTCGTTCTCAGTATTATTACCGGAGTAAGAAGGATGACACAGACGTGATTACAGAGCGCAGGATTTAGCCTTTAAGCATCCATCCTATGGATTCAGGAAGTTATTTGCGTATCTGCGCAGAGCGGGCAAAAGCTGGAATCACAAACGGGTATATCGGGTTTATAAGCTATTAAAATTAAACAGAAAACGAAAAGGCAAAAGGAGGTTGCCGGCGAGAGTAAAACAACGAGTGGTACAGCAGAGTCATATCAATCAGAGCTTGAGCATGGAGTTCATGAGTGACGGTATGGTGGGGAACCGAAAGATCAGGACATTTAATGTGATGGATGATGGATCGAGAGAAGTACTGGCTATAGAGATAGACACCTCCCCTTTCTGCTAAAAGAGTCATCAGGACATTGCAACAGATTATTGGGTACAGAGGAAAGCCACGCATGATAAGAACAGACAACGGTCCGGAATTTACCTCCAAAGACTTTGAACTATGGTGTACAGACAATGAAATAAAACTTCAGTTCATACAGCCAGGAAGACCAATGCAGAATGGCTATATAGAACGATTTAACCGATTATACAGGGAAGCAGTATTGGATGCCTACCTGTTTTTTGAACTGAACGAAGTAAGAATACTCACAGCAGAATGGATAGAAGAATACAATAACAGACGACCTCACGAATCTTTACAGAATCAAACACCCAATGAATGGAAAATTAATTTATTAAATCAAACAAATACTCTAAATTTGACTGTCCGATAAATGGGGTACTTACAGTGGGTAAAGCAGGTAATTGGTTCAAAATTATTATTCACATCATGCACCTGAACGCTTATCAGATTATGTGGATACTGGTGTTTTTCGATTTACCGACCGAAACGGAGAAAGACCGTAAGCGGTATGCCAAATTCCGCAAAGGATTGATGGAAGATGGTTTTTCCATGTTCCAGTTTTCCATCTACCTGCGCCATTGCAGCAGCCGTGAAAATGCGGAGGTGCACGTCAAACGGGTAAAGCGGATGCTGCCGGAGCTGGGACATGTCGGCATTATCTGTATTACGGACAAGCAATTTGGACAAATGGAGTTATTTATCGGAAAGAAAGAGGCAGAACTGCCGGACATCCCGCAGCAACTGGAATTGTTTTAATTTTCAGTACATACACGCGAACGTCATCGCGAGGAGGAACGACGAAGCGATCTTTTTTCTTCAACCTTTCAAAAAATTAAATATTCAATAATTAGAAGGAGATTTCTCCTGCGTCGAAATGACGGGGAAAGAAAAAAATGCTCCCACCCTGCTGTTTCATAGCGGATACGGAGCATTTTTTCACATCGGTTTTCAGCCGGAATATCAATATATATTGGTGGTTTGACGGTTTCAGCTGAAACCAATATATAAAGAACACAATTTAAAATCATGGAAACAATATATAAGAACACTTTATCATTCCCAGGCTGAAACCAATATATAAAGAACACAATTTAAAATCAATTCACAACTATTTACCAATATCCTTTTCAGATCTATGCTGAAACCAATATATAAAGAACACAATTTAAAATCAATTCACAACTCTATAATACCAACCTTAAAAACGGGCTGAAACCAATATATAAAGAACACAATTTAAAATCAATTCACAACCCGATTCCTGTCATCTGATAGAACTTTTTAGCTGAAACCAATATATAAAGAACACAATTTAAAATCAATTCACAACAGATAAAATTTCGGATGTTGATGGATTGCCGCTGAAACCAATATATAAAGAACACAATTTAAAATCAATTCACAACAATACCGCCGCAATATATTCATCAGTATGAGCTGAAACCAATATATAAAGAACACAATTTAAAATCAATTCACAACAATACCGCCGCAATATATTCATCAGTATGAGCTGAAACCAATATATAAAGAACACAATTTAAAATCAATTCACAACTGCGAAGAGCTTTGAACCGGATGGACTTTGGCTGAAACCAATATATAAAGAACACAATTTAAAATCAATTCACAACCTTCGACATTAGACAATGATATGGAGTTGTGCTGAAACCAATATATAAAGAACACAATTTAAAATCAATTCACAACAATTGATGTTTTATTTCTTTAGACATTGCAGCTGAAACCAATATATAAAGAACACAATTTAAAATCAATTCACAACGGTATCCATGATAATACGCTGGATATCCCTGCTGAAACCAATATATAAAGAACACAATTTAAAATCAATTCACAACTGATTGCTAAATGTATCTGCGATAAACTGGGCTGAAACCAATATATAAAGAACACAATTTAAAATCAATTCACAACTGCAATTTCCGTCGTACTCGCTTTCTCTAATGTTGTTACCAATATATAAAGAACACAATTTAAAATCAATTCACAACTCTGTCCGGTCACGTTGATGCTGATGGTGGCTGAAACCAATATATAAAGAACACAATTTAAAATCAATTCACAACTTTAGAAAGGTAAATCTCAAAGACATTCAGGCTGAAACCAATATATAAAGAACACAATTTAAAATCAATTCACAACAATGGCAATATTATGGTCCTTAGCCATCCGGCTGAAACCAATATATAAAGAACACAATTTAAAATCAATTCACAACCTATATATTTATGCATACGCTGGCACCGGTTCGCTGAAACCAATATATAAAGAACACAATTTAAAATCAATTCACAACTGATCTCTAAATCGTGCTGTCCATATCCAGCTGAAACCAATATATAAAGAACACAATTTAAAATCAATTCACAACTTCGACATTAGACAATGATATGGAGTTGTGCTGAAACCAATATATAAAGAACACAATTTAAAATCAATTCACAACTACGATGTTTCAGTTTCTTCCTTCTCATAGCTGAAACCAATATATAAAGAACACAATTTAAAATCAATTCACAACGAGGCAGTACTGGTCGGAATTCGAACGCAAAAGCTGAAACCAATATATAAAGAACACAATTTAAAATCAATTCACAACTGTTCTATGTAGTAACTGGCAAAATACATAATGCTGAAACCAATATATAAAGAACACAATTTAAAATCAATTCACAACCCTTATGATTTTAGGGTTCTTCTTGGAACCGCTGAAACCAATATATAAAGAACACAATTTAAAATCAATTCACAACTTTATCTGTGAGCCGATTAAAAACCTGCCCTGTGCTGAAACCAATATATAAAGAACACAATTTAAAATCAATTCACAACTATGCACAAACACGTAAAATAAATACTTCGCTGAAACCAATATATAAAGAACACAATTTAAAATCAATTCACAACATATCAGATACAACGGCAGCTAACACATTAGCTGAAACCAATATATAAAGAACACAATTTAAAATCAATTCACAACACACTCACAATCTCCACAATCTTTTCCATTGCTGAAACCAATATATAAAGAACACAATTTAAAATCAATTCACAACCTCAGATACGGAGCTTTATATCCGCTTTTAGCTGAAACCAATATATAAAGAACACAATTTAAAAGGTGAAATCCAATTTTTAATTGGATTTTTATTTTTTTCTGGGCGGTTTAAGAAAACATTCATTCAGGTCGGCCAGCGTCAATCCATGCAATAAAAAAAAGTGTGTGCATTTCTGCACACACCCGTCTTTATGAAAAAAATGATGAACTGATTATTGGTATTTCATAGTTTCATGGTTTTATGACAGGATATGAGTATGCTCAGTTCACCCATTCTCTCCTTACTGATAATCAAATTATACGACTAACTGGTACAAACTTTGATTTAGGTCAAATTTCGGGCAATTTAACAACTCAGACAATCATCATTTATAGTTAAAATGAAAATACCGGAGCAGGAATTCTATCCCTATATTTATGTAGCAATGGTCTTTTACTGAATCCTTGTGTAAGGTTAAAAACAGACCGCTACCCGGTCTGCGGCCTGCCAGTGGGAATAGATTAAATGCCGGGGATTTATTTAGATATTAAACCAGGTAATAAGATTATCAGTAAAACGAACAGAAAGAGTAAAGAATCTTCCAGCCTTTTGGTTATAAATAACTCTTTCCTGTTTTATAGTTTTGTATTCCAAGATAGTTGAATTATAACTATCCTGAAATACAACCATATAATGAAATTTCAAGTGTGATTCTGAAGGATTATCCCTACATTTATGTAGTTGAAGCTATTGATTTTCAGCATCGAACAGCAGGGAATACTTGGCCAGGCCAATCGCACTCTTGACGTTCAGCTTCCGCAGCAGATGCTTGCGGTGCGAATCTACCGTAGCCTTGCTGATAAAGAGTTCCTGTGCAATCTCATTCGTCGTATATTCCTTACTGATCAACCGCAGGATTTCCTTTTCCCGGCTGGATAAGGACAGGTACCTGTCCAGTTGCAGGTTGTTCAGTCCGTCAATTTCTGAAACAAACTTTTCGGTGGCAGTATTGCTGTTCAGGATATTATTAACATCATCTGCAATACACACGATGTAACGGGGGGTACCGTCCGGGTGCAGGGCCATTATCTGGAAACAGGTATAGGTCCACGTCCAGCCGGTGGCGGTTTTAAACAGATAGATGTATTCATACGGCTTGTTAAAATTTTCCGGATTGGCAATAAAGGTCATCGCCACCGGGTACAGATGCTGGAAATCGGGATGTAATATCTTTTTCGCAAAAGATATGCCCTTGTGCTCCACGTCCTGTTTGCTGAGACCAAAGTAGGATTGTGCAGCGTCATTGATATGACAGACAAGATTGTTGTCCATATTTCGGATAACCGCCACCTGTTTGCATGCATCACATAGTTTTTTCAGATATCCCAATGATTCATCATACCCGACATCGGCTTGTTTAAATGCCTCTGCGAGCTGCTGTAAGGATGATTTAATTACATTCATGGACGTTGGGTTATTTTCGGTTAAATCAGGTCAAACATGATGGCATACTTTACCAGCCCAACCGATGATTTCACCTGAAGTTTCTTAATAATGTTATTTCTATGGGTATCAACGGTTACGGGACTGACTTTTAACATCTCGGCAATTTCCTGGCTGTTGCGTTCCGATACAATCAGGTGCAGGATTTCTTTTTCTCTGGGGGTTAACTTTTCGAAATGCTGCGCGTTTTCTTCCACAAAAGCCAGGTTCTTTCTCAGTTTTCTGAACTTATCTTTTTTACCTTCTAAAAAATCGGAAATATCCGTTCCGTTGACAAAAAGATACTTTGCCTTCCCTTCATTGGTGTAGGTAGCCACCTTGGTGCAATTGTACAGCCATCTCCAGCCTGTTTTGGTATTGACGTAGTAAACATGTGAAAGTACCCTGCCGTAGTTGTCAGGATTGGCAAAATAGGCTAAATGGGTTCGAATGATATCAAAATTTTCGGGATGCAGGTATTTGAATACATACTGAAATCCCAACTTTAATAATTCTTCATTGGAAACGCCGAAATACGAAACAGCAACAGGATTAAAATAAATCTGGCAATGTTTTTCAAAGTCCACAATCTGACAGATTTTCGGGGAAGCATCCGCTTTGTTTTGCAGTTCAGCCAAAGCCAGGTCATAATCATCCATAAAGGATGTCCGGCTTTCTTCAAAAACCTGCACTAAGGAATTCAGTTCGTTGTAAGTTTCATTCATAGCTTCGGTAATTATAAATTTAACAATAAATCAGGTTCGTACCGGCATGCAACTGTAAATAATTTTTAAATAAAATATATTCGAACACTATCTCTACATAAATAACAGGAGACCTAAACAAAATATATCCCTATAAATATGTACAAAATCATGCTTTTTATTGACCGGAATCTAAGGAACTCCTCATAATTAGCTATACCAAAGTAGTAAATCTACATAAATATAGCAGGGAAAATGTGTGAACGGTACAATGCTTGAGTAAAAGGTAATTTATGCAGACAAACCCGAAAACAGGAATGTCCTGTTTATATAAACTAATTTGATGTTGGTCAGGCGACCAGCATTGGGTCTGGTAATAAAATTACTACAAGGCAACTACAGGAATAGGGTTCTCTTCCACTACGTCTTTCTCTATCTTAAGGTTATTGATAATAAACAATTGCCGCTCAGGGGTGTTTTTGCCCATATAGTATTCCAGCAGTTGCTCAATGCTCTGGTTGCTTTTCAGCACCACCGGTTCCAGGCGGATATCATTGCCGATAAACTGTTCAAATTCATTCGGTGAAATCTCTCCCAATCCTTTGAATCGGGTGATTTCAGGCTTGCCTTTCAGCTTTCCGATGGCCTTTAGCCTTTCCTGGTCAGAATAGCAGTATATGGTTTCTTTTTTATCTCTGACCCGGAATAAAGGGGTATTCAGTACGTACAAATGCCCTTTCTTCACCAATTCGGGAAAGAACTGCAAAAAGAACGTCATCAGCAGCAAACGGATATGCATGCCGTCCACATCGGCATCGGTGGCTATCACCACGTTGTTGTAGCGCAGGTTATCGACGTCTTCCTCAATGTCCAGGGCGTGCTGCAGCAAATTAAACTCTTCGTTCTGGTACACGATCTTTTTCGTCAGTCCGTAACAGTTCAGTGGCTTTCCGCGCAAGCTGAACACCGCCTGCGTCTGCGGGTTACGGGCCTTGGTAATGGAACCGGAAGCGGAATCCCCTTCTGTAATGAACAAGGTCGTATCCTTGTGCAGTTCATTTTTTTCATCGGTATAATGCACCCGGCAGTCGCGTAGTTTCTTGTTGTGCAGGTTGGCGGCCTTGGCACGTTCATTCGCCAGTTTACGGATACCGCTCAAATCTTTTCGTTCCCGTTCGGATTGCTGTATCCGTTTCAGCATGGCATCCGCAATGGCCGGATTCTTATGTAAAAAGGAGTCGAGCTTGTCCTTCACAAAATCATTGACAAACGCTTTTAGGCTCGGGCCGTTTTCCCACATGTTCTGCGAGCCTAATTTGGTCTTTGTCTGCGACTCAAACACCGGTTCCTGCACCCGGACGGAAACAGCTCCCACGATCGCCTGACGGATATCGGAAGCTTCAAATTGTTTTTTATAGAATTCGCGGAGTGTTTTCACAATCGCCTCCTTAAATGCCGCCAGGTGTGTACCGCCCTGAGTGGTATATTGCCCGTTGACAAACGAATAGTATTCTTCGCCGTATTGATTGTTGTGGGTGATGGCAATTTCTATATCCGTATCTTTCAGGTGGATGATCGGATAGCGCAATTCGGCTTCATTGGTTTTTTTAGTCAGTAAATCTTTCAGCCCGTCTTTGGAAACAAATTTATTGCCGTTAAAATGAATCGTAAGCCCGGCATTCAGGTATGCATAGTTCCAAAGCTGCTCTTCTACAAACTCCGCTACATAATGGAAATTCCTGAAAATGGAATTATCGGCGTGAAACTGAAAACGAGTGCCGTTTTTATCTGCCGTTTTTTCAATCTTATAATCTTTTGCCAATTCCCCTTTGTCAAACTCCGCTGCCTTCTTCTCCCCGTCCCGGACGGATTCGACCTTAAAATACGTGGAGAGGGCATTGACGGCTTTCGTTCCGACACCATTCAGGCCTACCGATTTCTGGAAAGCACGGGAATCGTATTTCCCGCCGGTATTGATTTTAGAAACGCAATCTATTACGGAGCCTAAAGGGATACCTCTGCCGTAATCGCGGATGATGGCCATCTTATCTTTTATTTCAATTTCAATCTGCTTTCCGTATCCCATGACAAACTCATCGATGGAGTTGTCGATGATCTCTTTCAGCAGCACATAAATACCGTCATCCGGAGCGGATCCGTCTCCCAGTTTTCCGATATACATACCCGGTCGCAGACGGATATGTTCTTTCCAGTCGAGGGAGCGTATGTTTTCTTCGGTATATTGAACTTCAGCCATGATGGGTAACAGGTTATTCGTTAATTGTTACAGGGTAAATGAACGCCGGAACTTAAACAAATCCACGTACGTTGCAAACAAAAGTATCAATCTGAAGGAAGAAAGCGGGATGAATTTTTCCACACGGGGGTATAATTAGGCTACCGAAGATTATTTGATGGTATAGCGGTACCCCAAAGAAAGGCTGAAGTTGCAGTGATAGGTATTCGGCAAGCCGGAATTTTTCTTAGCTGTGCTTAAAAACCCAAGGTTGTGGCGCGCCATCAGCTCTATCCACCCTTTGCCCACCTTAAAATCCGCTCCGGCGGCAGTCACCAAGCCCACATCGAAACGGTTATCATTTTTGGTGAAGTCATATTTCACCGTTTGGGCATTCAGGGACTGATGGTCAACCGATACCGACTGTTGGGTATAACCACCGGTCCAGTATGCAAAATATGGCCCCAATAAGAAAACGGCTTTGTATTTTTCAGTACCCACCCTGCCTACGGCCAATATGGGAAACTGCACATAATTAGCTATACGTTTTCCGGTATAATGCGCGGAGTCCTGCGTTCGTTTCCAGCCCTGCCCCTTTTGAGTAAATTCCACTTCCGTCTGAATACCAAAATTTTTATTGAAATCAATACGTAAAACAGCGGCGAGGTCTGCGCCCATAATGACTCTCTTAGCATACATATCCGGCGGAGTGTATTTTCTCAGGTGTGCAATATTGAATCCGGCACGTGCACCTACGGTTACACCCACTTCCGCCAATACATGAATTGTAATGGCAAAAAAGAGAAATGAAAAAATCAGTTTTCGGGGATTCATAAGACAAATATACCGTAGTTTTTGAAAGATTATGTGGTTTTTGTTAAACTATACTTAATTTTTTCAGCAATCAAAGCGGTATGTTGTAAAAGGCATTACATTTGTTACAGTAATAAAAAAATACAAACATGAAAAAATTATTCTTAGCACTAACACTTATGGCAGGTACTTTCGGAGTATTTGCAGATGATGCACCGGCTGCAGCACCAGACCCTAACGCGCCGACTATGACTTTTGACAACGATGCCATTGATTATGGCACCATCAAACAAGATGCTGATGGTAACAGAGTATTTTCCTTTACCAATTCCGGAAAAACGCCAATCGTAATCAGTGAAGCACACGGATCTTGCGGCTGTACAGTTCCGACGTACCCTAAAGAACCGATTATGCCGGGCCAAAAAGCAGAGATTAAAGTTCACTATGACACGCACAGAGTAGGACCATTCTCTAAAAGTGTAACGGTAAACTCCAATGCTAAAAATTCACCGGTAGTGTTAAAAATCAGCGGAACGGTAGAAGCTGCTGCTGTGGTTCCAACCGCAACAGAACCAAGTTCTATCATCCCTACTCCGGCTCCGGCTCCAACCATTACTGCACCGGCAGCAAAAACTGCTGTAAAGAGCACCACCTCAAAAGCATCATCAACTGCTACCAAGACTAAAAGTACGGTAAAACCTACAACCAAGCCTGTTACAAAAACGCTTACAAAGACAACCGGAACAAAATAATTTTGTCCAGAAAGAACCATTTAAAGCCTCCTTTGGGAGGCTTTTTTTTATCTGGTCAGGATTACATACTCACTGATAATTTCTTTCAGAAAAGTGCGGTCATCCATTTGGGTATATTCTTCAATGTTTAACTGGCCTCTTATTTTCCGGACAGTATCCTTTAACAGCTGCTGATAGATGGGATTGCTGTATTGCTGTGAGCGAAGCAGCAGGTTTTTCAGTGCCAGCATTTCCTCATCGCTGTAACTTGTTACCCGGGGAAACTTAGGCACATAGTCATCTTTTTCAGGCAGGTTCTGCAAATCGACCAGCGTCACTACCCTTTCCGGTTTCAGTTTCACCACAGTCGTACCTGCTATCATATCGCCCAGCCGTTGATTTTTAGCGCTCATCAGGATGGAAATGGTGCCGATAGAAAATCCGGAAAATCCGAAGTCTATCACCCTGTATGCCCACCGTATCAGATAATCATTCAGTTCCAGCGCGTTGCCGTTCAGTTTAATGACCGCAATACCCGTGATTTTTTTTCCGATACTTTGCCCATTGGTCAGCACCTCCAGCACTAACGTATAGAAATACTGTAAAAAGATCAGCAATCCTGTCAGTACAGAAGTAAGTGTCCTGGATCCGGATAACACATCGTAGGTGAATAAAAAGTAGAGGATAATAATAAAAACCAACGCAATAACAGAAATATCGATCAACCACGCAATAAACCGCCACATAAAACCTGCGGTATCATACTGGATGGTTACTTTTTGAGTGGTTACGACGTCTATTTTTGCCATAGTATAAAATACTGAAATGCAGACTGCATCAAATAACAACATTTATTATCAATTAATCAAGTACTTCCATTCTTAAATTTTATTATTTTGGCGACGGATGAAGGAAACTAAATTCATACGGCAAAACCATAAAAAGTGGGCCGAGTTTGAAGAAATGTCCCGGAATAAGGTCAAAGATTCAAATCTGTACAGTAAACTGTATATCCAGATCACAGATGATTTATCATACGCCAGAACTTTTTACGCCAACCGTTCCGTAAGGGTTTATCTGAACAGCCTAGCACAGGGTATTTTCCATAAAGTATTCAGCAGAAACCGCAGAAAACAATCCGTCTTCCGAAATTTCTGGATGGAGGAACTGCCTTCCATCATGTATTATCACCGATCGGAGCTGCTGCTGTCATTTATCATCTTAATCGTTGCAATTGCCATCGGATTACTGACCTACCGGCATGACAGCGAATTTGCCAACAGGATACTCGGTGACGGGTATGTGGCCATGACGGCAGAAAACATTGCTAAAAAAGATCCGATGGCAGTGTATAAACAATCCGGCCCCATCGAAATGTTTGTCCGCATAGTCATCAATAACTTAAAGGTCGATATACTTACCTTTTTTTCGGGCCTGGTACTGGGCATCGGATCGATACTTGTCTTACTGCAAAACGGATTGATGCTTTCTGCCTTTCAGTTTTATTTCATCCAGCGGGGGCTGTTCTGGGACTCCTTTCTGGCGGTCTGGCTGCATGGCACCCTGGAAATTTCCGCCATGGTCATTTGCGGAACTGCCGGGCTGGCCTTAGGGAAAGGGCTGGTATTTCCGGGTACCTACAGCCGAACACAATCATTCTTATCCTCTGCTCAAAGAGCCACCAAAATATTTTTTTCCGTACTGCCGATTACAGTTGCCGCCGGAATCATCGAATCTTTTTTAACCAGATACACACAGGCGCCGGATATCCTCAGGCTGGCTCTGATCATCATCTCGCTGTTCTTCATTTTAGGGTATTATGTCTATTTGCCCTGGGTGAAAAAACGAAACGGCACACTACGCATTCCGGAAGCGGAGAAGGTACTGCCTGAAATTTTTCCGCCGTTTGATTTCTATTCCATCAGGAAGGTTTCTGAAATCATACTGGATACATTCCGGATTTACAGAAAATACGCCGGTCTGTTTATTGCCGCCATTTTCAGGAGTATGCTGATTTTCACCCTGATTGGCATCACCATCAATAAGAAATACCTGTGACAGGACATTTATTATACTGAATGGTCCCTTATTAATCTGAATCATTATTTACTTGCCGGTGAAAAGAATTGGTTCACCATTTCGCTGCCTGTTCTTTTTACATTCATATCCATGCAGGCGGCATACCTGTTTTCCGGAGAGTTGTCTGAGCAAAATAAAACGGCAAAGATTCCCTTTTTTGACTGGATGAAGCAGAACCGTAAACAAATTCTGATAAATGCATGTGTACAGACAGCGTTTTATTTATTCATATCCTATTACAAATTTGAACTATATACCTACCTGTTCATTCTTCCCATGCAATTCATCACATCCTTTTCTGTGTTTTTCCCATATGTACAAACCGGAACGGCAAAACGGTTTAACTCCTTCACCATGACCTTTAAGTCAGGGTTAATGAATCTTTTTGCCGTACATACGGTATTCATCCTGCTGAGCCTTGCGCTTTTCCTGCTTATCAGCTCCTCCATCTTCTGGATAATCTATCAGGCAGTGGCCTTGAACCTGACGAATGACCTCGCTGACAGCGACTCCGTATTCCTCCTGTTTTTTCTTGTTGCGGTTACCACCATCATAACAATGAGCACGCAGTTATTCTGTATCTCTCAGGGTATATTTTATTTTTCCCAAAAAGAAAGGCATTGTGCAGAAGGTCTTATTCTTGAACTTGACAAACTAGGCAAAACTTCCGGGAAACATGTTCTTTAAGCGCATATCCTTAACTGCATCCATTCTGTTTTACGCCCACTTTGCAGGTGTTGGTCAGCCAACGGGTTATGAAAAGGGGCGAATGCAGCAAAAACAATACGAAGAGCAGTCCCTGTCCATAAAAAAATTAAATAAAACGGAGTGGAGTGCATTGAAGCAGAAAATTAAAATCAGGGAAGTGAAGCCTGAAAGGAAGAAAGAGAAGAAAAAAAATACGGCACAAAAACAATGGAGCCTGAACCTTCCCCCAAATGTAAGATTATATCTAAAATGGATATTATTCGGCGGCATCCTGCTTGCCTTGCTTTTTTTAGTGCTGAATGTGCTGGGCATACGGCCATACAAGGTTAAATCAAAGAATAAAGACATCAGCATAGGGCTGGATGATATTGAAGAGCATCTCGACACTGCGGCTATAGACCCGCATCTATATGCCGCGATAAAAGATAAAAACTTTAAACTCGCCATCCGGCTGTACTATCTGATGATCATACAGCAGCTCTCGTTTAACGGGAAAATCAACTGGAAAAAATACAAAACCAACAAACAGTACCTGAGTGAACTAAAAGAAAGCGGCGAATATTATGCCATCTATAAGAAACTGACCCACCTGTATGAGGAATGCTGGTTTGGCAATAATGATTTTTCAGAAACGGAATATGAATCCATACAACCTGATTTTGTAAACTTTCTACACCAAATAAAATAAAGTGCCGGGAGAACGAAATAAATATATCCTGACCGGTCTGGTCATACTGCTTCTCGCAGCCGGATATTATTTACTGAAAGGCAGTTCCGGTGAATGGAGTTTGAATCTGGACAAATCCGGAAAGAATGCCTATGGTACATTTATTACGTATGAATTATTAAAACAGAAGTACAGCAGATACGGGTTTGCTGAAATCAGGAAACCACTGCCGGAAACATTGAAAAAACTGGACAGCAACAAAACCTACAACTATATCTTTATCCATAACATTCCCTATTATGATTCTGCGTCAACAGCTGCGCTCTACCGGTTTGCCGAAAACGGGAACACCGTTTTTATCAGCTGTGAAGGATTCCACTACCTGTTCCTGGACAGTATTATCAACAAATCCTATCACCTGAAAGTCACATCCGGTTATAATGAAGTATACTATAAACTTTACGACTCTGTCAGTGAAATCAAGCGGTACAGTACTTTTAATTTCATACATCCAACTCTAAAAGACAGCAATGGTTATATCTATTACCTTAAGAACAAAGCGGACACCATCATCAACCATTACAATACCTTTCGGGCATTACCTGATTCTGAATGCGTATATCCGATTCCGGATATCAATTCCATTTCATTTGCCGGGCTGGAAGAATCGTATGATTCCGGATTGAATCTTGCGATACTAAAACACGGAAAGGGACAGATCGTTATTTTACTCTCCGCCATACCTTTTACCAATTATTTCATGCGGACCCAAAAAGGGCTGGAATATGCCGAAAAGGTGTTTTCCCATTTGCCGGACCAAACCACCCTGTGGGATGATGTATCGCATGAATATAAATTTGATACCGGGAATCAGTACCGTGGCAACAGCAATTTCGGCGACAGCCCGCTATACTTCATACTAAAACACGCTACATTGAGGTGGGCATGGTATCTGACCATTTTAGGGGTAATTATCTATGGTTTTTTCCATGCGAAACGACGGCAGAACATCATTCCAGTCATTCCTCCCAAAGAAAACACTTCCTTAAAATATGTTGAAACGATAGGACAGCTTTATTTCAATGCTGAGGAACACCTTGAAATAGCGCTGGAAATGCGGTTACAGCTTCTCAATCATATCCGGCAAAAATATTTTCTCAAAACCAATGAAACGGACGAATCATTTTATAATTTACTGGCACAAAAATCATCTGTTTCAATAGAATCGGTGCAATCCATTTTCAATACTTTCAATAGAATCCGTACAGAGAAAAAAATCAGCAGCAGGCAATTACAACAGTTAAACGCCGAATTGGAATACTTTTATAAAAATTGTAAATAATCATACGATGGAAGAAATCAATGAATCAAAACAACAGGCAGACATCCTGTTCATAACCGATACGGCAGAAAAAATAAAGACAGAGATGTCAAAGGTTATCATCGGGCAAACAGGCACCATTGACCTTATGCTCTCTGCCTTATTTACGGGGGGACACATCCTGCTGGAAGGTGTGCCGGGAATAGCCAAAACGCTGACAGCGAAAATGCTTGCCAAAACGATTTCAGTCGGATTTTCCCGCATTCAGTTTACACCTGATTTAATGCCGACGGATATTCTCGGAACATCCGTTTTTAATCTGAAAGATTCGGAATTTAATTTCCGGCCCGGACCTGTTTTTTCCAATATCATTTTGATTGATGAAATCAACCGGTCACCGGCAAAAACACAGGCTGCTTTATTTGAGCTGATGGAAGAACGGCAGGTTTCCATCGACGGGCACACCCATCAGATGGCATTTCCATTTATGGTACTGGCAACGCAAAACCCCATTGAACAGGAAGGCACCTACCGCCTGCCGGAAGCCCAACTGGACCGTTTTATCTTTAAGATCGTCATGGACTATCCGAATCTGGAAGAAGAAAAACAAATCCTGCACCGCTTTAACAATGATTTCTCGGCGAAAGTGACCGATGACGTCCAACCCGTTGTTCATGCTGATGACATAAAACGTGTTAGTTCCATTATTGAAAACATATTTGTGAAAGAAGAAATCATTCACTATATCGCACAGATTGTGCATCAGACCAGACAGCACGGCGATCTTTTTTTAGGCGCTTCTCCCCGTGCATCCCTTTCTTTACTGAAAGCCGGCAAGGCAATGGCCGCCATCTCCGGCAGGGCATTTGTAACGCCGGATGATGTGCGAACCGTATCAGAAGCGGTGCTGAACCACAGGGTTATACCTTCACCGGAAAAAGAAATGGAAGGCATTACCGCTCAGGATGTTATCCGTCAGATCATACGGCAAATTGAAGTTCCGAGATAAACAAACGAATGAATTCCATTAAAAACAACTATCAGCGATTTATATACAACACGTTTCTTACGAGACGATTCTTCTATGCATGGGCCATAGTGGTTTTGTTTTTTATCCTCAGTTTCTCTTTTGATTTCCTCTTACCATTAGCAAAATTGTTACTGATTCTGCTGGCATCATTTTCAGTGCTGGATTTTATTATCGTAAAGATATCTGATAAGAAAATAGATTGTTCCAGAGAGACTCCTTCCGTTTTGCCATTGGGCGATGAACAACAGATTCGCATTTTCATCCGAAACAACCAACTGACCACTGCAAACATTGAAGTGGCAGACGAATTGCCTGTTGAATTTCAAAAGAGAGACTTCTCATTCAAATTCCACCTGTCATCCGGCGAACAGAAAATGGTAACCTATTCAGTCCGGCCGCTGACAAGAGGCGAATATTCCTTTGGAAACTGCAACATTTTTGTTTCCACCTTACTTGGCCTGATTCAGCATAAAATTATCTTCCAACTAAAAACGGTCACCCCTGTTTATCCATCATCCGTTCAAGTCAGGAAACATGAGTTATTATTATTCAACAGACTGCACACCTTTCAGGGTATCCGGAAAATGCGCAAAATCGGGCATAGCTATGAATTTGAGCAGATAAAAAGCTATACCGGCGGCGATGATGTCCGAACCATCAACTGGAAAGCGACCGGACGGCGAAACCAGATTATGGTTAACCAATACGGAGATGAAAAATCCCAGCAGATTTATTCCATACTGGACAAAAGCAGGGCAATGGATTTACCGTTCAACGGGTTAAGTTTACTGGATTATGCCATCAACACCACCTTGGTGATTTCCAACACGGCCATTCGGAAAGAGGACAAAGCTGGTATCCTCACCTTTAATGAAAAGATGGGCAGTTTCATCAAAGCTTCAAAAAAACCAGGGCAGTTGAAACTGATTTCAGAAACGCTGCACAAAGAACAGGAAAGCGGTTTGGAAGCAAATTTCGAATTGCTGTTTAATGCTGTCAACAAACTGATCAAACAGCGCAGCCTGCTGATACTCTATACAAACTTTGAGAGTTACTACACGCTGGAAAGATACCTGCCTGTTTTAAGAAGATTAAATCACACACATTTATTGCTTGTGGTGGTTTTTAAAAATACCGAGATTGAAAGATACAGCTATGAACACGCCTCCGATACGCTGGAAATCTACCACAAGACTATCGGTAAAAAAATACTTGCAGAAAAGGAAATGATGGTGAAAGAATTAGCCAAATACGGCATTCAGTCGGTGCTGACCGCTCCGGAAGACTTATCAACGCTGACCATCAATAAATACCTTGAATTTAAGGCTAAAGGCTGGATATGATCAGTCAATGTGAATCTTATCCAAAAACCGTCTGTCTATATTGACGGTGGCATCCAGTTTGAACAAAATGGAATAAAGTCCGAAAAATGCGCGATGCAGGTAAATGGCATGCCTGGAGCCGCGCATGGCAGAAGGCTTCCTGAAATCTTTATTGCCCATGATTTCTTCTCCGTGTGCCTGCAGTTCATCGTAAAATGCCTTATCGCCGAAATAAAAAACATCGCTTTTCATGGGTTTCGACATGTTCTGTATCGCCCGGACAGCGGTTTCATAAAACAGCTTCTCCACCTCTTCGCTATCCTCTTTCCACAGCATATCCAGGCCTTCCAGGCAAATGCGCAATTTTCCGGGGTCATTAAAGACTTCGTCTTTCGCCAATGCGAAATAGTAGGTATAAAAATCTTCCGGTAAAACCTTAACACAGCCGAAATCCAGTACAACCAACTTGTTATCATTTGTCACCAGGAAATTACCCGGATGCGGATCGGCATGAAAACGATGATGCACGTGAATGGATGTGTGCAAAAAATCCAGCAACGCCTGCCCGACCTGATTCTTCTTTGCCTGGTCGGTTTCATTGTCTATGAAAGACTGCAATGGCCGGGCATCTATCCATTCCATCGTCAGTATTTTCTTTCCCGATAAACCTTTGTAATATTTGGGAATGATCAGATTGGGAATATCCCTGCAGGCTTCGGCTATTTCCGTTCCGTTTTTCAATTCCAGTTCGTAGTCACATTCTTCATTCAGCCGTTCTTCAAATTCCTCAAAATATTGCCTGACGTCCTTTTCTTTTACCCCGATAAATCGCAGAATGAGCGGTTTCACCAAATTAATATCGGAATGGATACTGTCGGCCACACCGGGATATTGCAGCTTAACGGCCAGCTTCCTGCCGCCTTTATAAGCCTCATGTACCTGACCGATAGATGCTGCATACACCGCATTCAGCTTGAATGAATCGAAAAGTTCGTTGGGTGCTTTGCCAATATATTTTTTAAACGTGTTCATGACCAAGGGCGCACTCAGAGCCATTGCGCTGTTTTGTGCCATCGCAAATTTCTCGGCATATCCTTTCGGCAATAAGCCATTGTCCATGCTCATCATTTGTGCAATTTTCAGGGCACTGCCCTTCAACTGGCTCATCAGTTTAAACAATTCCTCCGCATTTTTCTGATTATACGCATCTTCATCCACCTCCTTACTGACGGCTTTCTGTGCGCTGTGTTTGATATAATTGGCACCCACCTTCATGCTGGTCCGGAATACCCTGGAAGCTCTTTCCACTTTGGAAGTTGGTATCTTATCTTGTTCCTGCATCTGCTTTTCTCAGCTTAAAAAAATGTTGTGCCAGGTCAATTCCGGAATCAATCGGATTGGGTGCAAGCATATCAAATGTAAAATGAACCGTTTTTTCCACCATCACATCCGTATTTTCTTTATTATCGCTTTTGTCATTTGCCCAAAAGTATAATATCGACTGGAAAGCATTCCACAACAAGGACTGATAATAATTGGCAATAAATGGCCTTGCCTGTATTTCACCGGAATTTGTCCCTTCCAAAAGAAGGTTACCGGTATAACTGTTAAAGTCTGATTTAAGTTCCTGCAGAAAACGATTGCTGATAAACGGCAACCGGTTTTCCTGTAAAGGCCTGGAAAATTGCAGTTCATTTTCCTGCAGGGTTTGCAGGAAGGTATAGATCAACGCCATCATCTTTTCACGGACGGAATATTGGAAAAAACTTGCATCCTCCTCACATATTTCCCTGGTTTTGTCAAAGGCAGTCGTCCATTCAATTTGCAGTGCTGTATTCATTTTTGATAATATAATGCGAGAATCTAAAATTAGTTCTATTAAATCACTTATTTTTGTTAGAAATTGTTAATCTATGCGTTCAATCGAAGCATTAAGAGAACTTTTTAATCAGTATTTACAGGACAATCTGCTGCAAGGTGAGCCTTCTAACTTATATGAACCATGTAATTACTTTCTGCAAATCGGCGGGAAACGGCTGCGCCCTACCCTGCTGCTTTTAGCCAATGAACTGTTCGGAGGGCATGCGGAAGATGCGCTGCCTGCCGCGTTAGCCATAGAATATTTTCACAACTTCACCCTGATACACGATGATGTGATGGACAAAGCACCGGTCAGGAGGGGATTTGTGACGGTACATGAAAAATACAACCTGAATACGGCCATTTTAAGCGGAGATACCTTGCTGATAAAAGCTTATCAATGTTTAAACAAGGTGGATGAACGTTGCTTTAAGAAAATAGTGGAAGTCTACACCCAAACGGCTATCGAAGTTTGCGAAGGGCAGCAATATGACATTGATTTTGAAACTTCGGAAGATGTATCTCACGAGGCATATATTGAGATGATTCGGTTAAAAACGGCTGTATTGCTGGCTGCGAGTATGAAAATCGGGGCAATACTCGGAAATGCGGACGATAAAGATGCAGATTTGCTCTATACGTATGCCGAAAACCTCGGAATAGGATTTCAGATACAGGATGACATACTGGACTGCTACGGCGATGAGCAACTGGTGGGCAAACAACCGGGCGGGGACATCATTCAAAATAAAAAAACGTTGCTGCTGATTGAAGCTATGAGACTTTGCAGGGCGCAGAATGACCATCGTCTTGACATTCTTACAGAAAGCACCGGTATCGGCAATGCTGAAAAAGTGAAAGAAACCCTGACTATTTTTGAGGAATACAAAATCAAACCGTTCGGAACAGAACAACGGAATTTTTACATCGAGCAATCCCTGCAGGCATTAGAACAGCTTAATCTGACGGAGGACAAGAAAACAGTCTTGAAACAACTCGTTGATTATTTGGTATTACGTAGCTTTTAACCATTCCTATTTGACACCGGTACTGTTTACCCAATCCAGTACCAGTTTCTTTTGCGCATCATTCAGTGCTGCATTCCGGTGGATGATCGTATAGCTCGTCAAAGGCATTTCATTTTCTTCTATGGCTTCTTTCACCTCCTGCAGTTTATGTTTGGCTTTCTTCTCCGGATAAGAGCCAAAATCGGAGAAATTAAGATGTTCTTTACCTTCCTTTACATGATTGCTCAACCACCAGGCAACAGGCTGTATATTGTTGTACCACGGATAAACGGTATTGTTGCTGTGACAATCGTAGCAGGATGTTTTAAGAATGGTTAAGACATCTTCCGGCACTGGATGCACTTTTGTGATATCCGTAGACAACAGTTCAGCATCTTGGTTTTTAACAGGATGGAAAAACTGAATTACAATCAATGCCAATAAGATACTCAACAAGATTTTTCTTCTCATAACCTATTATTTGTGTACTCCAATTTAGTGCATTAACGGGCAAAATACAATCCCAATCATCAAAAATTTATAACTTTGCCCAAATGAGGTACCTTCTTTTAATACTCTGTGTTTGTTATTTATCGCATAGTTATGCGATTTCCTATTTGAAAGTGATATATGTGTCCGATAAACAAACGGATTGCGATGCTTCAAAGTGCCTGCTGACACGTGATGAACCCATAGGTGAATGGAAAGCATTCAGTTATCCCATTGAAGGATTTAGTTACAAAGAAGGTTATGAATATTGTTTACTGGTGGAAGTACGGACATCAGATTCCAGCACACTGCTGAAATATACATTAAGCGAAATCAAATCAAAAATAAAAAAGACACTTTAGCCGAAAGCATGGAAAAGCCGGCTATTTCTATAAGAGACAGCAGTACCTGGTTGCTGTATAAGTTAAAGATGAAAGATGGTATCAAGACATTCAGCCTGCAGAAAGCCTATCTGCAGTTTGATATGAAAAACAATACTGTCACAGGAAACACCGATTGCAATTCATTCAGCGCTTCCGTTACGATAGACAAGTCTCAACTGACATTTGAAAATGTTATAACTACCAAGATGGCCTGCAGGAAACATTCTATTGAAACTGACTTTCTGAAAGCGATAAATTCAGCGACAAATTATAAAGTGGCTTCTAAAATGCTGTACCTCTATAAGGGTAAATCACTCGTGGCACTTTTTACAAAGAAGAAATAAAACAGCAGCTATAATTTAAACCGGGATATACCGGTCGTATCGGTCAGTGCGTTCATAAATGAAATGATATCCTTTTTGTCCTGCTTTGTCAGATTCAATCTGTTATCCGGCAATGTTTGATTCGGAACATCCAGTTTCATCCCGGCACCGCCGCCCATATTATAAAATTCTATTACCTCCTCCAGCGTTCTGAAACTTCCGTTGTGCATATATGGAGCTGTCAGTTGAGCATTTCTGACGGTAGACGTCTTGAACGAAAATTTAAACTGGTCAATTTCGAAATTCTTAAATCGTCCGATATCATCGTCCAGAACCGGATGAATCGTATCAAATGTTTGGATAACGCCCAATACCTCGGATTCGGAAGTTCCGTAAAACGGAGGTGTCAAACCATAATAGGTAGGTGCAAAATGACAGGAACCGCATTGCGCCTTGCCCATAAATAAATTGAATCCTCGTTTCACGGATGCATCCAGTGTGGTGGTTTGTCCGCGCATATATTTATCAAAAGGTGAATTCAAAAAAATCATCTTTCGCTGAAATTCTGAAATGCATGTATTGATGCCATAGATGGAAACCGTCTCCTGTTTGAATTCCGGAAAAGCAGCAGCAAACAAACGGACATATTGGGTATCGCTGCTGATGCGTTTCAGTATCTCATCATAACTGTGATTAAATTCCAGCGGATTTACCACAACATGATCAACCTGGCTCTCCAACGTAACCGCGGCAAAATCATAAAAGTAGGAGGCCTGAAAAGCCACATTGAGTAAAGAAGGCGTGTTACGCTTCTGGAACTCCCCCGTTTTATTGGTAATGGCTGTCGGCAACCTGTCTGTGAAAAAATTCTGCGGTTGATGACAGGTGCCGCAGCTCATGCTGCCGTCAGCAGAAAGCCGTTTATCAAAAAACAGTTTTTTTCCCAGTTCTGCATACAACGGATTATCCTTGTAATATTTGTCCTGTGCAAAAAACCTGGGATTTATGAAAGCGGTATCATAAATGGTGGTTGATTTCAAATTAACCACCCTGAATAACTTATTATATTCTTCGAGATAAGGAACCTTCTGTTTTTGCTGTACATTCGAGAGTCCTTTTGCAAGCGGTTGCAGGTATTTCCTTATAAAAAGCAATCTGTCAAGTGAATTAAAGTCTTTGAATGACAGGTATGCAATGGAAGACTTAATATCAAGTTGCAGCGAACTGATTGCGGCATCATTCCTTTCATCCCTGTAGAAGGATAAAATGGTATGTATCGTCTGTAAGGTGGTTACCATCTCTTTTACGTTGTTTCTGATTTCCGGAGAATCAAATGAAACGAGACTGAGTGTTTCCATCCGTATCAGGTGAAAGCGAAGTGATTCAAAAATATAGGTGTCCTTCAGTTTCGAATCTTTCAGATACAGATAAAAGGAAAGTGCACGGTATTTCAATTGTTTGGTCAGAAAAACAATCCTTTCGTAATCCAGGCTGTCTGTAAATAATTCAGCTTCCAGAACCTGCAGTCCTTCCGGTTTTGCATTCGGGTTATAGCCGTCATCCATTTCAACCGCATTTGCACCATTAAAAAACGGATGCCTTCTGTTATCCATGTATTCCAGGAAAAATTCAAACCGTTTAAAATCGATTCGGGCTTTTTTAAAACGCTCCACCAGTTGTTTTCGGGTTGCTTGCTGCCGGCTAAGATCTTGAAAGGTATCCAGTTGCGCCTGAAATAATTTAATATTTTCCAGGCAATACGTCTGGGTACGTTCCAATGCTGTTTTTTTATCTGAAAAGGCGGTCTGAAGCACTAATACCAGACTACAGGCGGCTAATACAAGAAATACTGCTGTTTTATTTCTTTTTATGTAAGACATTCCCTTAAATTCGCACTCAATTTACAACATATATCACGTTTCCTTGTTGAATTTTTTATGAATAATCGATTTAACCCCGCCTGGATGCTTTTGCCGCTGCTCATCACGATAACAGTGGACATTTATGTATTTCAGTCTCTCAAAACATCCTTCTCCGTTTCAAAACCTGCTACCCAACGCATTGCCTATATCATCTACTGGACATTGTCATCCATTACCTACATCGCACTGGCCATCCTGATCACGAAAGGGTTTACCAACTGGCACGGATGGAGTAAGATTTTTATTATGGGCATTGCACAGGCAGTATTTGTAGGCAAACTGCTCATCATACCATTCCTGCTTGTTGACGACATACTGCGTTTATTTCGCTATGCATTCAATTTATTTGGACCCACTACCGCCTCAGATGTGCAGGCTAACGGCATATCCCGCCTGCAGTTTTTCAGTCGTGTGGGTTTAATGGTCGGATCCGCCACATTCGGTGCCTTCTTTTACGGAATTGTCCGGGGTGCGTATAACTATCAGAAAAGAAATGTAAAATTACCCATACCTAACTTGCCGGACGAATGGAAAGACATTAAGATTGTCCAGATATCCGATTTACATGTCGGTAGTTTTGCCGATAAATCCGCCATTGAAAAAATCGTAAAACTGGTGAATGATGAAGCAGCCGATTTCGTTTTTTTTACCGGGGATTTGGTCAATTATGCTGCAAGGGAAGTCAAACCCTATATTTCCATCCTCAAAAATGTAAAAGCAAAAATCAAGGTTTATTCCATCCTGGGTAATCATGATTACGGCATGTATGTAAAATGGGATACGGATAAGATGATGAAGGATAATTTCAACGAACTGCTTCGTATCCAACGGGAAGAGTTAGGCTGGGATCTGCTGATGGATGAAAACAGAATACTGGAAAGAAACGGAAAGAAGTTAGCTATCATTGGCGTTCAGTATATCGGCCATACGCTGAGGTTTGGCTCCTTCGGAAATTTACAAAAAGCTTATTCGGGTGCTGAAAATGCCGATATTCAGCTGCTTCTGTCTCACGATCCATCCCACTGGGATAAAGAAATTTCACAACTTTCTCGCTATAAAAATATCCATGTCACTTTCAGCGGCCATACGCATGGTTTTCAGTTTGGGGTGGAAATTCCTACATTGAATATCAAATGGAGTCCGTCAAAATTTGTCTATCCGCATTGGGCTGGCTTATACAAAAGTGTGCAGCAACATCTGTATGTCAACCGCGGTGTTGGCTTTCTGGGATACCCGGGCCGGCTGGGTATATCGCCCGAGATAACGGTTTTCCAACTAGAGAGTGCATAAAAAAAGCTGAACTTTCTGTCAGCCTTTAAAAAATTTCTCATTTCTGTTCATTGGGGAGAATCGGAAACCGATTTCAAAGTCAAGTCATACTCCGCCGTCGTATATTCATCATAATCCTTATATAAACCGAGATACGCGTCTTTATTTATGTTTAATTCTTTAAACGTCATTACCGTACAAACGTTATTCACATCATGAGTGACCGTTAAGATTGTTTTCCGTTCTATACTCGATAAATACTGGTTTTTGGAAATTTCTTTCCATTGCATCTTTTTGTCATTTAAAATAACTTCCAACTGTTTTTTAGAGCATGGGTCGCAATTGGGCAGGATAACCTGGTCAAAATCACATTTTTTCATCTTATTGTTAAATGTTAATTTCCGGATTATCGTTTTTGGACCAGTTACGGAAAGTACCAGTGTATCATTTATTTTATAGGAATTAAATTGGAAACCGCTTGCGATATTCTCTTCATCTGAAGCAACATTCAGGTGATGCTTCATTGCATCCTGTTCTGCTCCTGTTCCAACAAACGAAAACAGCACCTGGGCTTTCATATAATTGGACAGTGAAAGGAGAAGGATTAAATAAATGGTCTTTTTCATAGAAATGCATTTTAATATCCAAATCAGTTTAAAAAAGAAGCCGGCCGGAAACAGCCGGGTTCTAAATTGACAGAGGAGATTTTTTACAATGCAGCCAGGGAATTTATGCTCTTAGTCTCAGCATCTGTCGGGTTTTGTGTTGCTAAATCAAGGATTTGGGTTTTTATGCTCCCGGACTTAGGTTTTGGGTTTCTTCTGTTAGATTTCAGGTCAGGTTTTTCGTTTTAGACTAAGAGTTGGGGGCTTTTATGTTCCTAGACTGGGTTACATTAAGACCTCCCAACTCCGTCGTCTGTGATAATTGTCAACATAGCCAATGGTTTTAATTGATTCATTATCAAAAAAATACGTTTCTCTCTCAATTGGGTTTTTATATTTCTTAGTATGTTGATAATCATCTTAGTGCTTTTTGTATCTATCGGGAAATGAATCATACCTGCCTGCGCCCTTTTTTTAATATCCAAACAAGTACAATTCATTTCTCGCTGTTTGATGATGTAAAGGTATATCAGACAAAGGCGGGCGCAAAAGGCATTTTTGTTATCAATGTGACATTCTTATTTCCACCATTGTGGAAATTTAATAACAAATTTATTCGCATTAAAGGACAATCTTAGTAGTAATATATAATACAAATAAGCTATGGAGAATCTGAAAGAGCTGGTACAAATCATCAATAAACGCAAATTGAGCCAGATAGAGGTATTTGATAAGTCATTAATCAGCAGGAAAGATACCTTATTTGCGAAGTTTTACGACGGCATTGCCAATGGTGAAATCCACTCGGATGAAGATGCGTTGAATTATCTATACCAGTCTTCCGGTGAAGCCGCAACCTACAGGAAGTTAAAATCCCGTTTTAAAAACAGGCTGCTGAATACGCTTTACTTCATTGACATCAACAATGCTGCTGAAAGCGACAGCAGTAAGAAAGCCTACTTTGACTGTGTCAACCGATTATATCTGAGCAACATCTTATTGCGGTATGCGGAAAACAGAAATGCCTCGATCCAACTGATCATAGAAGCTTACGGTACTGCCAAGAAGAATAACTTCTTTGATATGCTGAAGGAATATTCCTACAAGCTGCTGGTACACTACGGAATGACCGGCGATGAAAAATGATACAGCGAGGAATATGCTGCCTATCAGCTTTATGCCAAGGAATATGAACTGGAACAGAAAGCCCAGATAATATACACCGGTGTAGTCCTCGCGGCACATTACATAAAAATGAACCGGAAAGAGAAGGAAGAGCGCATAAAGGAACATACTGAAGAGATCAAAGCACTGGTAAAAGAATCCAAATCGCTGGTTGTTTACTTTATCTACATCCGAACGCAGCTGTTTTATTTTGAAATATTGGGTAATAATACCAAAATGAATGAAGTCTGTGACGAGTTCCTGGCTGATTACAAAAAATACTCCTCCTCTATCCTGGCGGAAAACTATCTGAATACCATTTACATCTATAAACTAAAATCTCTGTTCGACCTGCGAAAGGATGAACAGGCGCTGTCACTCATTTATGCGCTGCTGCCGGCCGCAAAGGGTGTAAGCTATCTGGCGGTGAAAGAATTTGAGATAAAAATCCTGCTGAATCAGAAACAAACGGAACAGTCAAAACAGATCATCCATCAGATTCACTCCACGGCACAATATAAAAATGCAAATTCCGTACTGAAAGAAAGATGGGTGATTTACAACGCATATGCAGAGTTCCTCGAAAATTATATCAAAAACGGAAATTACAAATTCAGCCTGTCCAAGTTTTCCAATGAGATACCAAACGCCACCCACGACAAATCGGGATTTAACTTAGCCGCCAGAATCGCTTCCATCCTGTTTTATATCGGACGAAATGACCTGGATAATGCGATGCAGCAAATTGAAACGTTGAGAGTTTATCAAACCAGATACCTGAAAGAAGACTCCGATTCCAGAAGTAATTTGTTTATCAAGCTGCTTTCCATTATGGAAAAGAAAAGTTTTAATTATAAAGAACTGAACAAACAAAAGGAATACATGGCGCTGAAAGAAAACTACAGCCATCAGATCATGCATGAAAGTGAAATCGTATTTTACGACATCCTGTGGGAGATATTGCTGGATATATTAAAGATAAACGACCAGCGGATATTGGGGATTATAAACTAGGGGTAACAAAAAAACGGGTAAGCTTTGCACTTACCCGTCAGACCCTAAAGTCTAGAAACATAAAAACCCTGGGACAAAAATAATACGCAGGAATTAAAATCCAAATTTTTTGAATTATTTTTTTCTATTAACATTTGATTAATAAGTAATAAATGTGGATAACTCAATGTGCATAAATACCCATAACAGGCAAAAAAATAACAGAAGAATATAATCAATTATTAATCAATGGAATGCAAACTGATTAATCATGGTGAATAAATCGTCCTTAAAATTGGAAGCCTCCCGTGGGAGGTATTTATAAATCTTACAATCCTCTTCGACGGCAATATTTCTCAGTTGCAGGTGCTGGTTGATGAACTGCATCTCCAATTCTGGAAATAAATCCTTGAAAGCCAATGCTATATCCATCACCGACTTGTTAAAATCCACCAGATTATAGACGCCGGATGGTACATTCAGGAACGGAATCTGCGTAATGTATTTGGCAGCCTTATCCACATCTATAAATGAACGGATTTGCTGACCATCGCCATGTATAGAAATCTTTTTAAGGAAATTAGCTTCAAAGGCAAACCGGTTGATGACTGCGTCAAAGCGCATGGATTGATTAAATCCGTATACATTTCCCAGACGGACAATCTGTACATCTGATTTTTTCATCAGCCTTTCCACAAACGCCTCTCCTCTCATTTTGGAAATACCGTAATTGGTCCGTGGATTTAGTTTGGTGCTTTCAGTAATCAGCTTCCCTTTGCCGGATGAACCGTAAACGGACAAACTGCTCACATGAATGAACTTTTTATATCGCTTTCTTCAACGGCATAAGTAAGTTCTGCCGTACCCCAGTGATTGATTTGCTCATACAGGTGCGGATCCGCATCTGCGTATGGGGATGCGATTTTGGCAGCCAGATTGAAAACCACATCCACTCCCTGAAGCTCTTTCTTCAGTTTGCGCGTGTCCAGTATATCCCCCTGTACAAAACGTATATTATCACCGCCGATGCAGGTACACAGGAAAAAATTGTATCCGCCCTTGCTTAGGTTGTCGTACACGACAATTTCTTTAACCTTTGGAATCTTTACCAGTTTCTTCACCAGTTCCGTTCCAATATAGCCTGCACCTCCTGTTATTAATACTTTCATTCAATTTATCCTATATGTAGTCTGATTTACACTGTTCATCAAACTCTTGTTACTTGATTCTATCATTATTGGATTAACTCCGTATGCAACCCGCATTCCGTTTTATTTAAACCGAACCAACGCGCCATACGCTCGTCTCCCATCTGGGAGGCATCAATCTTTCTCGTGCAGGGTTCACATCCAATACTGGTATAGCCTTCGGCATCCAGCGGATGATGCGGGATATTATGCTCTTTAATGTATGCCCAGATCATCTGTCTGGTCCAGTGCAGCATCGGATGATAACGCATCGCTCCCTGCGGCGTCTGCTGCTCTTCTTTCATCTTTGCCCGGTTCGCATTCTGGTCAGCCCTGACTCCGTTAATCCAGATATCATGGGAACGCAGGATGGGTTCCATCGGTGCAACCTTATTTAAATGACAGCAGAAATCAGGGTCAGAGGTGAACAACAAACGCCCGTTTTCATCTTTCTGCATATTTCTCGGCGTGGATGATTTTACGTCCGTCACATTTATCCTGAATGAAGCGGCAATCTCATCCCTGTATTCTATGGTTTGCGGAAACAGATATCCTGTATTCAGAAAATATACGGGAATGGAATTATCAATAACAGAGATTATATGAAGCATCGGTATGGAATGCGTCTGAAAAGAAGAACCTGCAAACATGGATTTGCCCTCTTTACGGTACGTTTCAATCTTTTTTCGAATATTGTCTATTTCTGCCTCAAATGTCATAGAATAAAAATAAAACCTTAAAATGCATACTTAAGATAGATTGACATTAATAAATCATTAGAAAATCAGCTGCCTGTAACTTACAATCGGATTTGGCAATAATAAACTGTCCTATACCATTATCTGTAAACGGTTTTAGTATATTTGAGTACCACTCTCTTAAGAAGGTACAACACATTTTCCAGCATGAATGTATTAATCGCAGGATTCAATCGGATGAAATTTTACATGACGGCACTATTTATGTTTATGTATGCCGTAACGGCTTTTGCACAGAGCGCTTTCATGACTCAGCATTTTAGAAGCAACGAACCTAAACCCAGGAATGATTTTCTAAAACAATTCCCTTATCAAAAATACCTTAAAAACGTATCCTTTAGCGACATAAAGCAATTAGAAGCAGACAGACTCTTTTTAAATCACACGTTAAACGGCGGAGATGATTTTTTATATCAGCTGTGTGATTACAATAACGGGAGTTATCCTGTTACTGCTGAAAATATAGAAAGAAAGATAACTATTGGGGAAAAATACCTGGATTATAAAAATACCGGAGATTCAACTGAAATCTATTCCGTTATAGGTTATTTTATTCTGGGTCAGGTGGCAAAGAAATTAGAATACGGCATACAGAACACGACCTTTGATGTCAGAGACCCTGAAAACAAAAAACTTATATCCAGGCTTTCCGACCGAAAGGTATTCATCTGTACCGTACCCGGAAACCTGACAAAGGCAATTGTCAATTTCAGGAAAGGTAATTTTAAATATGTCTTTCTCAGAACCTATGTAAACTTAGAAGATTATTTTTATATGTATTATGAAAAACTGGGCGATGCATTTTGGTTTTTGATGTTGTTTATTTTATTTTTCACTTCATATCTCATTTGGGCTGGTGGAAAAAAAACAGTTTACGGAATTCTGATTTTAATTATTTTATTGATTGCACATATTTTTATAAGAAGAGAATATGAAAAACCGGATTTATCCATTTTAGAGAATCCCGCACTCACTCAGAGACTAATAAAAAAATACTTTTACACAAACAATACACCGGCAGTTCGGACTTACGGACTCATAACAACCGATGGAAAAACGATAGGTGAAAGCATATGGCTTACCCGAAAAGATTCATTACAGGAATATATCGATGCACATTACTTTGCAGCGGGCGACATTGTGTCAAAGCATGAACGACAAAAGAAGGATGAATCTCTGATAATAGTGTCATCAGGCGGATTTAATAATATTCTGGAACAGCCTGATGGATTCACGGTAGAAGGTGGAGCCATTATAAACACCGTTATATCTCCGTACAGACATGGTCTGGTGATGCTCAGTGACGGCGGAATAAATGTGCTGAATCTTAAAAATTCTCATTTTACAATACCCTCCGGCCAACCAATAAGCAACCCATTAACAACCGTAAAAGGATACGCTGAGATGGTAAAGTGGGCAAAGAAAGCAAAAGCTACCGTTTTCCAAACGCAACTATTATGTTATCAGGATTCATTATTAATAACCATTGAAAAGGCAAAAAGAGAACTCAGGGAGAGAAGACTGTTAGCTATCTGTACCGACAAGAAAAGCAATACGAACTATTATGTGATTTTTAATATAAGAAACCCATGCTATCTGGCTGAGATTACAATGGAAATATTCTCTGTATTATCCCGCAATAATACTGAAATTAAGGCTATTTTAAATCTCGACACGGGAAGTTACGATATACTGGAGTTGTATGATGAAAGCGGCCATGTAATCGATGCCATTAAAGGGACGGTTGATATTAGTAAAGCCATTAACCTGATCTCTTTTACTAAAAAGTTAAAATAACATTCAGAAAAAATGCTGATTTTAAATATTTTTTATACATTTGAGTAATTATTAATAAACCAAAAATCAATGTTTATGAAAAAAATGACTTTTTTAGCTTTTGCGGCTATGATTCTATTAGGATCCGTTTCATGTAAAAAAGATTATACGTGTGAATGCAAAAATCCAACAACAGGTGCTGTAACTTCAAGTTTTAAGATTTTAAGATCAATTTTGGGAGTAGCTGTTCCAAGAGATGCAGCAGTTGCAGAATGCGATTTGGAAGACAATCTGTCTGTTACCGGCACAGAAGAACAAGACTGTTCTTTGAAATAACAATAAAATTAAAAATTGCAAGGAAAAGAGCAACTGTATTTGTTGCTCTTTTTTTTATTACATATATCTAAAGCATACATTCCCCTTGAAAATTTTCAACTAAATGGAACTAAAAGCAACAATTATTGATTATATTTATTCAAACAAAAAATCATGAAAAAGCAGTTTATTTATCTATTTGTACTTATTATCAGTTCTTTTTTTCTGCAGAGTTGCTCCTATAACAGCATAGTTTCCTACGATGAAGGCGTAAAGAAGGCCTGGGCGGATGTGGAAGCAGCCTATCAGCGCAGGGCCTACCTGATCGGTAATTTGGTAGAGACGGTGAAAGGAGAAGCGAAATTTGAGAAAGAGACATTGATTGCCGTTGTGGAAGCCCGTTCAAAAGCTACCTCCATCCAGTTGAAGGCGGAAGACATCACCCCGGAAAATATGGCTAAATTCCAGGAAGCGCAGTCACAGCTCAGCGGCGCCCTGTCCAGATTGCTGGCAGTTGCCGAACAATACCCGACACTGAAAGCCACAGAGGCATTCAGCGAACTGATGAATCAGTTGGAACGAACGGAAAACAGAATCAATGTTGCCCGCAGGGATTACAATGCCGCCGTTCAGAATTACAATACGCAAATCCGTACTTTCCCTTCCAACATTACGGCCATGATCTTTAAGTTCAAGGAAAAAGAACCGTTCAAAGCAGATCCGGGAGCAGAAAAAGCGCCGAAAGTTCAATTCTAAATCAATGGCATCTGCAAAAACATTTTTATCGGATGTTGAAAAAGACACGGTGGTTGCCGCTATCCGTGAGGCAGAATTGCATACCAGCGGCGAAATACGCGTTCATATTGATGACCGCTGCGACCAGGATGCCTACGACAGAGCATTGAAAGTTTTTCAATCCCTGAAAATGTATAAGACGCCTTTCAGGAATGGCGTTTTACTCTACATTGCCGTAAAAGATAAAAAATTTGCCATCATTGGTGATGAAGCGATACACCAAAAGGTCCATCCTGATTTTTGGGATGTTGTATTGGGCAACCTGAGAGAAGATTTCTCCAGCCAACACTTCATGGAAGGCATAATGAAATGTGTCCAGACAATAGGAATTACCTTAAGTACCCACTTTCCGGATATCGATCAATTAGACAGAAACGATTTACCAAATGACCTCTCCTTTGAATAAGATACTGGCAATTATACTGCTGACATTGCATTTTTTTGCAGGAGGTCAGACGTTGGATAAAGAAGGTATTCCGGACATCCCCACCCCCTTCCGGCTGGTGAATGATTTCGCCTCCATGCTAAGTAATGAAAACAGGGATGCACTGGAAACAAAATTACTGGCGTACAATGACTCCACCTCTACGCAGATTTACATCGTCTGTGTTGAAACGATTGGCGATTACAGTATTGAAGATTTTGCCCTGCGATTGGGAAGGAAATGGGGTATCGGTCAAAAAGATAAGAATAACGGAGTCCTGATTTTAGTATCCAAAAACGACCGCAAGGTGGACATTGAAATAGGATACGGACTGGAAAGTTATGTAACGGATTATGACAGCAAACATATTATTGATGAATTGATTGTTCCTGCATTTAAACAGAACAACTATTACAGAGGACTGGAGGATGCCTCAAACCGTCTTATCGAACTCATGCAGGGCACTTTTCAATCATCTGAACATACCGGCACAGATGCTATACCGCCCTGGGCCTATATCCTGATTATTGTCTTTATCGTATTTATCGCTTATATCATATCCAGTGGGAAATCGAGTGTATCAGTCAGCGGCGGCGGCTGGACCTGGAATTCGGGAGGTGGCAGTTCCTGGAGCGGTGGCGGCAGTTCCTGGGGCGGCGGCGGCGGATTTAGCGGCGGTGGCGGCGGCAGTTTCGGCGGCGGAGGAAGTTCCGGAAGCTGGTAAAAGTGTTTTCTAAAAAAAGATTAAAAAAATAAACTATTGAAGCCGATTGAATACTTTTACAAAAATAAATCAGAATCGGATGCCATGAAAAAAAAATTGCTGCTGCTGTTCACCGCCTTCACCCTATTCTCTTGCAAACAGGAAAAGAAAAGTATAGAATTTAATAAATTGGCGAATTTAGACTTAGGGAATTTGTCTAAAGAAAATGCCAAAGCAAGAGGGCTTGCCGTATTTTTTAATCACAGTGAAGAATCCTATACACTGAAAGATGTGGTGCTGGATTTAACCATAGACGGAAAAGATGTTGGAACAATTGTATCCAAATCGGGTAAATCCATTCACCCACGTTCTGAGTTTTCCATTCCGTTTCAGTACACTTATTCCACGGCACCTTTTGCAGAAGAAGGACATGACCCTTCCAGTTCGTATGCCGTTCAGTTTATTGGCACGATTACTGTAAAAGATAAGGATGGTAATCTGATTGAAAAACCCGTGAAATTTGCTGAAACCTATGAATACCTTACAAAAAAAGAGAAAAAAAAGGAAACCAGGGAGGAACGTAAGGAGGAAAGACGCAAACGAAGGGAAGAAAGGAAAGCCCAATAAATCGTATAGCAAATGAAATGGCTGTTTGTACTGATTAATTTTTCCCTGCTTCCGTTCCTGCTTCATGCTGATGAAACGGAAGAACCCTATCTGGTCAAAACCAAAGACTTTCATGTCAGCCACTTTTCACTCAGACAGGTGGAATTGGGTATAACAGCCGTCATTTATAATCCTTATAAGGCCAAAGTAAAACTGGATGAAATACTGATAGACGTCTTTATTGACGATAAAAAACTGGGAACCATACTGGAGGCTGCGGATGTGGTGAAAATCAACAAACAAAGTGCTTTTGACCTGCCTTTGAAAATAAATGTAAACACTGCATCTACCCTGTCCAAATTCTTTACTCAGGGCGCCAGGTTGCTGATTCCCGGCAAAAGCATCAAGGTGGATTATAAAGGCTATGTAAAAGTAAAAGCGCTCGGTTTCATTCCGATAAAAGTCAAAATCAATCAAAGTGAACTATTCACCATCAAGGATATTATCGGCAGCGGCGATCAAAGCCCGAAAAAATCAGCACCATCTCCGGCAGAAAAGAATCATTAGACAAATTTGAAGGATTAAGCGGCGCTCTTATTTCTTAAAATTGTAACTTAGCACAGATGAATAAAGCATCTTCCGGCAATTCGATTCTCAAACATTTCTCCATTCTGTTCCTGGGATTGCTCGCCGTGCAGATCATCAATTTCCTGTTTTCTTTAGTTTTACCCAAATTCTTTACGCCCTATGATTTTGCGGAATTCGGCATATTTACGTCCATCCTTTTCATTCTGATAGAGGTAACAAACGCTAAATTAGACATTGCGGTCATGCTGCCCGCAGAAATAGAAGACTCTGAGAAAATCATCAATGCCTCTTTCACCGTTACCTGTCTGTTCTTTGTCGCACTGCTGTTGATCTGCATTCCACTCGCAGTGCTGTACTATACTATCTACATCCTGCTTCCATTTGCCGTTCTGGCATATGGGATACATCAGCCCATATTGGTTTATCTGAATAAAAAAAGTGATTACGCTTCCATCAATCTTTTCCGGCTGCTGCAGGTCATCGTTACGATATTGTTTACACTTCTGATTGCATTTCTTAAAATACCGCACGCCCTGGTCTATGGTTTTCTGATTGGAATCACAACCGCCAGCATTTTTCTGCTGAGGTACTACCGCCCAGTATTTGATTTAAGCGAATTAAAAGAAATATGGAAAGAATACGGCCAGTTTCCAAAGTACGGAACCTGGTCATCCTTGCTGAATAATGTTTCACGAAACAGCATCCCCATACTGCTGACATATTTCTTTTCAAAAAATATGGTCGGTTTTTACTCTTATGCGACCCGTTTGCTGAATGCTCCTACAGGCATGTACAAGTCTGCCCTTGGACAGGTATACTTCAAGATTGCCAGCAACTTAGACAATAAAGAGCTGAAGAAAGAGACCTTGCGAATCCTGCTCTACACTTTCTTACTGGGCCTTATTCCTTCATTGATTATTTTATTTTACGGTCAACAGCTATTTTTATTTTTATTCAGCAGTGAATGGGCAACTGCCGGAAAAATCAGCCAGTACCTGATCTTATGGTACTTTTTAAATGTCATCACCTCTCCTGTTTCGTCCTTAATTGATATCAAAAACAAGCTGCAGTTTGAACTGAAATTTAATGCTGTTATGTTCATTGTAAGAATTCTATCCATTGTTACCGGCGGATATTTAAATGATTTTTACATATCCATGGCATTATATTCCATAACAGGGGTTATTCTGAATTTTTACCTGATTTACTACATACGCTATAAATTACTGGCTGAATGATTTCTACAAGACTGACATACCAACTCTATTATTCATGGACACATACTGAAAGAGTTCATGTGATTGGCTGCGCCTGGTTTAACGAGACGTTATATAAAGGGCAGGCATTAGCCAGCTATTTTTCAGACATCACCGGTGAAACTGATTTTATTCAGAGAATAAACGTTTTAAGCGGACACTTTTCAGTTGTTGTAGAAACAGATGGGCATATCTACCTGGCTGTTGACATTATCCGCACTTTCCCGCTTTTTATAACAGAAGACAATAAACATATCACCATTTCCGATGAAGTACACTTTAAAGGGGATTGGAATACCGCCGAAACAGCCGCATTTAAAAAGGTTTACTGTACCCTTGAAAACAACACACTCCTCAGTGACACCCGGCAGCTGCAAGCAGGTGAATACGCTGTCATTGACTCAAAAGAACATGCTGTGCGGATAAAGAACCATTTCAGGCATTCGTCTGACGAAAATAAAATCTGCAGGAATAACGAATTAGAAGCCTGCGAAAAGACTTTAGTAAACCGTATCATTCAATACGCCGGCAACAGAACCATTTTCATACCGCTTTCCGGCGGTTATGACTCCAGATATCTGTTGGCGCTGCTTAAAAAGAATAATTGCACTAATGTGAAATGCTTTATCTATGGCAGAAAAGACAGTACAGATACCATCATTGCAAAGAAAGTCGCTGCAATTCTGGATATAGAATGGTATTTCATCGAATACACCAATGAATTATTAAATGAATATTTTTCCGATGAATGGGCAACATACTCCGATATGAATCACCATTACTCTTCCCTGCCGCATGAACAGGATTTCTTTGCCCTGCACTATTTGAAAAAACATCATCTGCTGCCTCAAAATGCTGTTGTCATGAATGGATTCTGTCAGGATATCATCGCTGGCAGTTTCCTGGAACCTGCTTCATCCGTCAACGTATCCTCGCACATAGAATATAAGCACGATCTGAAAGTCGAAACGCCTGCTTATGATGACAGCTGGAACGGCTATCAGGAATGGCTTGTTAAAAACAGGCTGTCTAAATTTATTGTCAATTCCATGAGAGTGTATGAGTACTTCGGACTGGATTTTTATCTGCCGTTTTGGGATAAAGACTGGGTGGACTACTGGTATTCATTATCCTATAAGGACAAACTGAACCAGTCATCTTATATCAGCTATTTGTTCAGCGGTATCTTTAAAGAATATGGAATTGACATCCCGAAAAGTGACTCTGTTCACAAGCGCAAAAGCATCTATTACCTGAGAAAAACAATCAAATCTATTCTTCCTGAAAAGATAACGCGCTTTATCCAGCAAATAAACAGCCGCAATATCCAAAACGATCCCAATAACTCCCATTACCTTTACGAAGAGCTTTACAAGCGCCTGAAGAACAAGCCGGCCTGCAAAGACTTTAGGATTAATAACATTCATGCACATTATTTTCTCGAAAAAATGGAAGAAAAAAGCGGAACTTTAAGAAAAATATGTCATGCGAAAATCCTACTTCCTCCTTGTCCCGTTTTTGTTGGTTGCAGTATTTATTGCCTGCAATAAGAAGTCATCCAGTTCTATAAGCACTACCGAAAAAACAGCCCAATTGAAAACATACGTTAAAGACGGTATCACACTTACCGAATTATATTCACCGGAACAATTTGAAGATGCCACCCTCGAGCAATCCTATCTGTCATCTATGGAAGATCTGGATGCCAATAAGATTGTCCTGGATTATAAAGCAGCCAACTACGAATTCGGAAAACAAAGCTCCAAAGCAGGTGTAAAATCCTGTGCGAATGCTGCCGGCGGACAACACGTACACTGCATCATTGACAACCAGCCTTATCTGGCATTATACAAGAACGTCGACACCGTCAGCACGAAAACGGATGGACAGCATATCATGCTATCGTTCCTGTCGCGTTCCTATCATGAAAGTATCAAGAATAGAAAGGCCTATGTGCTGACATCCGTCATCACTGGCAAGTCACGTTATGTTGCCCGTTATGCCGCACCCGACCTGACAAAACCAATGCTGTTTTTCAGCCGTCCGAAAGGAGAATACAAAGGCCCGGAAACAGATGCCGTATTATTGGATTTCTATATCGTGAACTGCGATTTATCAGATAACGGGTATAAGGTAAAGGCAGAAATCAACGGAAACGAATTTATACTGACCAAATGGGCGGGATATTTTATGGAAGGACTGCCAATGGGTGAAAACACCATTAAACTGACCCTGCTCGACAGCAAAGGCAATGCAGTTGACAACGGTATAGAAAGAAAGATTACGCTTAAAAAAGAATAAGCATGCTGAAGCAAATTCTACTTGTTGGTATTGGTGGCGGAACAGGCAGCATATTCCGCTACCTGACTTCTGTTCTCACCGCCAGATATTATTCCAGTGTATTTCCGATGGCCACATTTACCGCGAATTTGATTGGATGCCTTTTAATCGGATTGTTTATAGGATACATTGACAGAAACCATACACTAAGCCCCGACTACCGGTTTCTTCTGGTTACGGGATTTTGCGGCGGATATACGACCTTCTCCTCTTTTGCCCTGGAAAATTTCAACCTTTTCCATTCGCACAATTATTTTACACTGGCAGCATATATTTTACTCAGCATCCTGCTGGGATACCTTGCAGTTGTGTTCGGTATGCACATAAGTAAGACGGTTGCTTTGGGATAAAACTGCTTTCATAAAAGTTATACAAAATACTTCAAAGCAAGCTCATAGCTTTTCAGGCCAAATCCAACAATGACACCTTTGGATACAGGAGAGATATAAGAATGATGCCGGAAAGATTCTCTGGCGAATGTGTTGCTGATATGCACTTCAATTACCGGAGATTTGATGGCACGGATGGCATCCGCAATGGCAATGGACGTATGGCTATAACCGGCTGCATTTAGTATAATGCCATCATGGGTGAAGCCGACTTCATGTAATTTGGTAATCAACTCACCTTCCACATTACTTTGAAAATATTCAATATCCAGCTGAGCGTATTTTGGTTTCATTTCTGCTAAGAATTGTTCAAAAGTTTCAGAACCATAAACAGATGGCTCACGTTTACCTAACAAATTCAGGTTGGGTCCGTTTAGGATGATAATTTTCTTCATACTATTATTGTATAATAAAGTTACTTATTTCATTGCAAAGTACGATATGTTTTTTAAAGTTTCCAATGCGTAAAAATTCTTGTATCTTGTCAAAATGAACGTATGTCCGGCTGGAAACATTATATAAAGAATTTTGAATCCTATCTGAAAATTGAAAGGTCCTTATCTGCCAACTCAGTGGAAGCCTATCTGCACGATGTTGCATTGCTTCAGCAATATCTGGATATTGAAAGAAAATCAGCGGCACCGGATGACTTAAAGCTGGATGATTTAGAACATTTCATTGCCCATTTACATGATTTAGGTCTGAGTGACAGAAGTCAGGCGCGTATCATCTCGGGTTTGAAGGCGTTTTACAAATACCTGATTACTGACGATTATATCAAAGAGGACCCTACCGCTTTACTGGAAGGGCCGAAATTGGCTAAAAAACTGCCGGACACCTTGTCTTTTGCAGAAATAGAACAGCTTATCGGTGCTTTGGATTTGAGCAAGGACGAAAATGTGCGCAACAAAGCGATGCTCGAAACCTTATACAGCAGCGGACTTCGGGTGACAGAACTGATCAACTTACGCATATCGCATATCTACAAAGACGTGGGATTTATCCGTGTGATCGGAAAAGGCAACAAAGAGCGGCTGGTGCCTATCGGCAGTGAAGCTTTGAAAAATATTGACATCTACAGGGAACATGTCCGGAGAAAATTACCTCAATACCCAAAATATTCAGACATATTATTTCTTAACAAAAGGGGAACTCCCATATCCAGAGTGATGGTATTTTTAGTGATTAAAAAACTGGCGCAAAAAACAGGTTTAAACAAAAACATATCCCCGCACACCTTCCGGCATTCCTTCGCCACACATCTTATCGAAGGCGGCGCTGATTTACGGGCAGTACAGCAGATGTTGGGACATTCATCCATAACCACTACTGAAATCTACACCCACTTAGACCAGCAATACCTGCGAGAGTCGCTATCGTTACACCATCCGAGGTTTCGAAAACATTAAGACATCAAATTGAATTTGAATTTGTATCAAAAATATCGTATTTTAATAAACATCAAAATTTAATTATGAATCCGATACTGACAAAGGTAATTGCCAATACTCTATTACACCGAAACAGGAAAAGTCAAGCGAATGACCCTAAAAATCTTCCTGAAGACGAAATAGAGGATTTTATTATTTCCCTGAAAAGGATCTTAAAAGATATTGCATTTATCCTGTTCGGCATCTTCTCCGCAGCTTTTGGGTTGAAAGGATTCCTATTACCCAATAATTTCATAGATGGCGGAGCAACAGGCATTTCATTACTGATAACTGAGTTAACGGATGCACCTATCTCCATCTTAATAATTGCGGTCAATATCCCTTTCATCCTACTGGGAGTGCGCGTAATCAATAAAAATTTTGCCTTCAAGACAACACTATCTGTTATCGGGCTTTCCATCGTGCTGGCAACCGTACCATTCCCTGAAATCACCCACGACAAGCTGCTGATTTCCATTTTTGGCGGCTTCTTTTTAGGAGCTGGCATCGGGTTGGCCATCAGGGGCGGCTCCGTAATTGATGGAACGGAAGTGCTGGCTATTTTCTTAAGCAGAAAATTAGGAGTCACCATTGGTGATGTCATACTTGTCTTTAATGTTATTATTTTTTCGTTTGCCGCCTATTTCCTATCCATCGAGACGGCCATGTATGCCATGCTGACTTATTTATCCGCCTCCAAGACGGTTGATTTCGTGGTGGAAGGTATCGAAGAGTATTTTGGGGTAACCATCATTTCGCCCAATTCATCGGAAATTCAGGCAATGATCAGAAACGTATTGAAGCGCGGCTATACCATCTATGTACAAAAAAAAGGCACCGGCAAAACAGGCGAAAAAAATATACAAAGCGAGGTGGTGTACACCGTCATCACGCGACTGGAAATGGGTAAACTGTACAGTGAATTGGAAAAAATAGACAAAGACGCCTTCATCATCACCCAAAGTGTAAAAGATATAAAAGGTGGCATGGTCAAGAAACGTCCACTCGGCGACCACTAATGCTGAAAGAAATCCAGCACATCCCGTTTTACTTCCAGTGGTTTTTCCATCATAGGTACATGGCCGCAGGAGTCGTACACGATCAGGCGGCTGCCTTTTATATCTTCGTGGAAACGATCGGCATATTTCGGCGAAACTATCTTGTCCTGTTTTCCCCAAACAATTAGTGTGGGACAGGTAATCCTTTTAATTAAACTCTGGTCCAGGTATTTCGCAGAGGAAGCCATCCGCATGATATGCGGAAGATTGCCTTCCCTGTTCCAAAGTTCATTCACTCTCGTCAATCGTTCCGGTGTCAGCAGGGATTTATCATAGAAAACCCTGCTGATTCCTCTTTTTGTCATAAACACCGGAATACCATTTTTCAATAATAATTTGACCAGGCCGTATTTAAACACCTTCGCATTGGCTGATTTGATCACTTCTTTCATATCATAGCCGGCGCTGTTGAACAATACCAGTTTTTTTACTTTACCCGGATGTTCCACTGTAAGATTCCATGCCATCAATCCACCTAAAGAATTGCCGATTACATAAAATGAATCAAGGTGCAGGGTATCCATGAGAAAATTAAAATACTCTCCATAGATTTTAATAAAGTCTGGGTCTTCTTCCTTTATGTCAGGAAAATCAGACAATCCGAAACCCGGCAAATCCACCCGAATGACTCTGTATTCCGGATTGATCAATGAATCCAGCAGAACAAAATCACGGTTGTTGCCGCCAAATCCATGTATCATCAAAACAGGAAATCCACTTCCCGCTTCCGTATAGTGAATTTCAGTCCCGTTCCAATTCAGGAAATGCGAATTGGATACTTTGTATTTCTCTTTGACGTAGGATTTAGATAAGGTCAAATCTTTTCTGCCAATGGCAACATACAGAAACAGCACTAATACGGCAGCAATGAGAATGAGTAAAATTTTCTTAACCATGCCGTAAAGGTACAAATTTTCAATTTTAATAACCATTTACTCATCCGTTGCTCCATTTACTCAGCTATCGGACCGTGATCCGTTGAAATGGTCAATCTTTACAACATCAAAAAACAAACCACTAAAAAATTAAAACTATGAAAACAGGAACTTTAAATTGCACAACGTTCTCGCATGAGATGAACCGTGCAGCAGCCGGCAATGAAACAAAAACAACCCCCGGATTTTTAAAAGCGTTAAAAGTGCCTTCAACATTATTTCTCTTGCTGGGAGTAATACTGCTGGGTACAAGCTCCTGCAGCAGAAGCATGAGCAGCGGATGCGGAACCTGGCCAACCGTAAACAAGGGCAAATACCCCTACCAGCAAAGCAGCACCAGCAACTGGACCTTAAAAACAAAAAACAATAAACAATTCGCAAACTACAAAGGGTATAATTAATGGTAATTATCGGCTTCGGGTTAAGTATCTCTATTCACAGAGAGTTGTCGATAAACATTTGCGTGTTGAACCCCGGCCGAAGCCGGGGTTTATTTTTATAAAATGGACTGAAGCGGTGATAAAAACCCTTGCGGGTTTTCCGCATGCACCCAGTGTCCGGCGTTAGGTACCGATATCAACACGGCTTTGGGGAAAAATTGCAGACACTCCTTCCAGTTGGTTTCATTGATATAATCCGAAGTATCGCCTTTAATAAAATATGCAGATTTATCGGAGACACCGGAATTAGCCGGGAACAGCATTAGATTCCTGTAATTTTTAATTAGCGCTTCCAAATTACATTTCCAGCTTAACTGTCCGTTTTCACTGCGGCTCAGGTTTTTCAATACAAATTGACGCTCACCAAAATCAGGAATCCTTTTCTCTAAAAACACGTCTATCCCTTTACGGTCAGTAGTGGCATGCAAAGGTGCTTCAGCCATAGCAAACAGAATGGACTCGTGCCCACCTTTATAGTAGACAGGTGCGATATCGACAATTACTAATTTATCTACCAAATCCGGATGATTCAATGCGAGCACCATAGCTACCTTTCCGCCCATGGAATGGCCGATAAATGAGGCTTTAGAAATATATTGCTGCTGACAAAATTCCATTATATCGTTTGCCAGCACTCCATAACTCATCTCTTCCGCATGTGGCGAACGCCCGTGATTGCGCTGGTCGATAATAAATACCTGATACTTTTCTGCCAGCATTTTTGCTATAGATTGCCAGTTATCCAGCGAACCCAGCAATCCGTGCAATATGATAACTGCGGGTCCCTTATCACCGAATTTCTTGTAGTTTAGCTGCATGCTGAGGTGCCTTTTAAACAGATGATGTTAAATCATCTTGCTTCGTTTGACCAGATAAGATGTCAGAATTGATTTGTATCCCTCGTTTATATCCGCTTCCACCAGGTCAATCTTGTATTGTGCGCATTTGAGTTTCAGGTTGGCCTTGCGTTGCGTCATCTTTTCAATATAAAGACCTTTCACCTGATTGGGCTGCAGTTTCAGCTCCTCACCCGTTTCCATATCCACGAATTTGTACGGGCGGTTTTCAAAATTGAACTCAATTTCTTTCGCTTTATCCACTACATGAAACAAGACCACTTCGTGCCTGCAGTGTTTGAGATGCTGCAAGGCGAGAAAAATTTCATTCTCATCCAGACTGTCGAGCATGTCGCTGAATACCATCACCATGGAGCGCTTGTGTATAGAATCCGCCACCTGATGCAGGCATTTCGCCGCCGATGTAGATTGCCGGATGGAGGCATTGGATAACAACTTGTACAATTCATTCATCAGCAGCTGATGATGCAAGGCATTGGTCTTCGCACCGGTTTGCACGTTGATTTCCTTATCAAATATGGTTATTCCAACCGCATCCCGCTGCTTTTTCATCATGTACATCAATGCCGCAGCAGACAGACAGGAAAACTCTATTTTGTTGAGTGTTCCTTTCTCTCTTTCCATCGGAAAATACATAGAGGAAGAGGCATCAATGACTATCTGGCACCGGAGGTTGGTTTCCTCTTCAAATTTCTTGGTGTATAATTTTTCCGTTCGGGCAAAAACCTTCCAGTCAATATCCTTGATAGAGTCGCCGACGTTGTGCAAACGATGTTCGGCAAACTCTACCGAAAATCCGTGGTAAGGACTTTTGTGCAATCCGATGATAAAACCTTCCACCACCTGCCGGGCAAGCAGGTCGAGCTGGTCAAATTGAAAGAAATCCTGTTGTTGAATGGACATAACTGGCAGAAAAATAAGAATAAAAAGGCCGTAAGTAAAAAAAAATTACTTACGGCCTGAACATATAACGTTATTTAAGCGATGGCGGCATCCAGTTTTTTCTTCAGGTCGCCTTTGGAGGCTACACCGACATGTTTGTCTATCAACTGTCCATCTTTGAAAAACAGTAAGGTTGGAATGCTCATGATGCCGTATTGTGCAGCCACATCGCGGTTCTCATCTACATTCAGTTTGCCGATGGTAGCCTTGCCATCATATTCTTTGGACAATTCTTCCACTACCGGGCCGATTAGGCGGCACGGGCCGCACCATTCTGCCCAAAAATCAATTAAAGCCACCCCTTTGGTGTCCAGTACTTTCTCTTTAAAGTTATCGTTTGTGATTTCTACTGCCATTTTAGTTGTATTTATAAGTTATAACAATTCTGTTGTAATTGAGTTCCAAAATTAAACAAAGTCAGTCAATATTTTTGATAAGATTTTCTGATACGTTTATAAGTACCCTCTATCTATCTGATGATTAATTCCCTGATCAGATTTTCCTCCAGACGCTGGTTCATGCTCGTGATAATCTTTTCTCTTGCCATAAACAATTCCTGCTTCAGTACGGATGATTCCAGATAGACGAACAACTTCCCCTGTTTATAAAAGATACGTGTGGTATGGTTGGTGATATAACTGCCCATCAACTCGTGCCAGTGCTTGCGTACCTTCATTTCGTCCATCTTATTGCCGATACGCATTTCGTGAATCATATCCTGCAATACGTCCTTTAAGGTCAAAAATCTGCTGTTTCTGTAATTAGCCAAGCCGTATTATTTTAAATTCCTGAATACCATGTTCCTCCAATAATTCCATGATGACCGCTTCATTGGTATCCGTGATAAACACCTGTCCGAAACAATCGCTGTTCAGCAGTTCAAAAATCCTGCGGATACGATTGGAGTCCAATTTATCAAAAATATCGTCCAATAACAACAAAGGATACAATTGTTTTTGCGTCTTCAGCAATTCATACTGCGCCAGCTTGAGAGAAAGCAGAAAGGTTTTCTGCTGCCCCTGGGAACCTGTCTTTTTCACCGGATACCCATTCAGCTCAAACCGTAAATCATCGGTATGGATTCCTTTGGTCGTGCGCTGGGCATTCCTGTCTTGTTGCAATGACTCTAGTATAACCTGCTCATAACCATTTTCTAATAAGTCAGATTCATAAGTGATACTTACATGCTCCTGTCCGTCAAAGATCTGCCTATAGGCTGCCTGAAAAAGCGGGAGAAACTGTTCCAGAAATGATTTCCGGTATACAACAATCAGCTTGCCGCATGCAATCAACTGCCCGTTATATACGTCCAGCAGGTTTTTGTCAAATGTCCGGTTCTCATAAAAGGACTTCAGCAGGGCATTGCGTTGCGCCAAAATCTTGTTGTATGAAATCAGATTGGTTAAATATTCCGGTGAAAACTGGGCAATCGTAGCATCCATGAACTTTCTGCGTTGTTCGCTGCTTCCCAGAATCAGCTGATTATCATCCGGGGTGATAATGACACAGGGAAATTTTCCGACAAACTCCGCCTGTTTCTCCATTTTGGCTTTATTCAGAAAAACCTCTTTTTTTTCATGCTTTAAGTATTTTATCTCAAGTAATTGATTATCTGTATCTAATAAAATACTGGATTCTATCCGGAAGAAAGCGCTGTCAAAATTCGTCGCCATGATATCCGTGGAAGTCAGGTAGCTTTTGGTAAGGCAGGTGTAATAGACAGCATCCAACAGGTTGGTTTTCCCTACCCCGTTATTACCTACAATAAGATTCAGGTTTTCGGAAAACTCAAACATACCGAATGTATAATTCTTATAATTGGATAGCTTGATCTGGCGGATATGCAGCGGCTTCACAGACATCGTCCAAATATACAGCCAAAAAGGGGAAACGGCAATTGTCTCACTTTCGTGGATAAAAATTTTTATAAATCCGCCAAAAATTGTACCTTTGCGCTCTGTTTTTTAAAGCAAATAGTATGTCAAAGAAAAAAGGTACAAACAACGAACACGATATTCTGAAAGAAGGAAACGAAAAACTGACGGAAGTATTCAGCAATGCCGAATACTTTTTCGAACAATACAGAAACATTATTTTAGGCGTTGCAGCCGTTTTAGTGATTGGCGCAGGCGGATGGTGGGGATACACCAATTTCATCAAAGGCCCCAAAGAAACCAAGGCTAAAGATGCGATTGTATATGCACAACGCTATTTTGACTCTGACTCCATGAGCCTTGCGCTGAAAGGCGACGGCACACACCTTGGCTTTGAAGCCATCGCCAAACAATACGGCGGAACCGCTGCAGGCAACAGAGCCACCTTTGGTGCGGGCGTTTGCAACCTGAAATTGGGCAAATATGCCGAAGCCATCAAATACCTGGAAGATTTCAGCACGGATGATGCTGTATTAACCGCCCGCAAATTCGGCTGTATCGGCGACGCCTATGCAGAGCAAAACCAGATGGATAAGGCTATTGACAACTACAAAAAAGCGGCGGATGCTGCAGACAATGAAGTGACCGCCCCTACCTATCTGTACCGTGCCGCATTGGCCACCGAACAAAAAGGCAACAAAAAAGAAGCACTGGAATTGTATAAGAAATTAAAGACAGGCTACCCGAATTCTCAGGAGGGCATGTTCTCTGAAATTTCCATCGCAAAACTGGAGGCGGAAACCTTGTAATCTGCCACAGCGATTTATCTAACAGTTCAACCTAACCTATGGCGTCTGCACTTCAAAACCTTTCCGATTACGACACGCTCAAAGTGCCGGATGGCAACGGGAAGGCGTATGGGATTGCAGTGGCTGAATGGAACAGGCATATCACCTTTGAATTACTGAAGGGCTGTGTGGGAACGTTGCTGCAACACGGCGTTTTGGATAAGGACATCCATGTGCAGTTTGTACCCGGTACCTTTGAACTGCCCTTTGCCGGAAAGAAACTGGCTCAGACACACCACCTGGCGGCTGTGATTTGCCTGGGCTGTGTTATCAAGGGGGAAACCGACCATGATGTCTATATCAATACCTCAGTGGCAAATGCGCTGCAAACCTTGAACATCGAATTTGATATTCCGTTTCTATTCGGCGTACTGACGCCCAATAATGAACAACAGGCCATTGACCGCTCCGGCGGCAAACATGGTAATAAGGGCGTGGAAGCCGCTGTCAGTGCTCTAAAGATGAGCGGCCTGTAATTTTTTCTACTGATTTATTAAACCAACAATAAACTCTATTTTTAAACTGTCTGATTTTTAAGGACACTTACATCCAGCGGGCGCTTTGGCCAAAGCAATCCCCGGTGGCCGGAAGATGGATAGTGGGATATTTATTGCATTAATGAAAATGCTCTGCCAGATAGCGCTCGGCATCCAGAGCCGCCATGCAGCCTGAACCTGCAGAGGTGACAGCCTGACGGTAGATCTTATCCTGCACATCACCAGCGGCAAATACACCACTGACATTGGTTTTGGTGGAACCCGGAATTGTCATGATATAACCGGTTTCATCCATATCCAGCCATCCTTTGAAAACATCCGAATTGGGTTTATGACCGATAGCCACAAAGAAGCCTTCCAGTTTAACTTCTGTCACTTCATTAGTGGCATGGTTCTTTAAACGAACCCCTTCTACCTTCTCCTCTCCCAATATATCCTCGGTTTCGCTGTTCCAGTAGACCTTAATAGTAGGTGTCTTCAGCACCCTTTCCTGCATAATCTTGGAAGCGCGCATTTTGTCACGCCGGACAATCATGTGTACCTGCGGACAGAGATTGGATAAATAGAGCGCCTCTTCACAGGCCGTATCTCCGGCCCCTACAATCGCCACTTCTTTTCCTTTATAAAAGAAACCGTCACATACGGCACAGGCTGATACACCACGGCCGTTCAGCTTTTCTTCAGACGGGATACCCAGCCATTTTGCTTTGGCACCCGTAGCGATAATCACCGCATTGGCATGGATTTCTTTTTCATCATCCACCCACACTTTATGTATTTTTCCGGAGAAATCAACCTTAGTGACCAATCCGAACCGAACTTCCGTTCCTACGCGTTCCGCCTGTTTTTGAAAATCATCCATCATCTTCGGCCCTGTTACCGCATCTGGATAGCCCGGGTAATTTTCCACGTCTGTAGTGGTCATCAGCTGGCCTCCGGGCTCCAGTCCGGTATATAATACAGGTTTCAGATTTGCTCTCGCAGCATAAATCGCGGCAGTATATCCCGCAGGACCTGCACCAATTATCAGACAGTTTACTGTTTCAGTCATTTTTTAAAATTAAGTCAGAGAATTATAGAGTATAACGTACAACGAAATTAAAAAGTTCTATCCGGATAATTCAATTAATCGCTGATGAATTGTCAACACCTGCCCTATCAACGGTGCCGAGTGATCATTGTAAATCACAAAATCAGCCTTCTTGATTTTCTCTTCTTCCGGCAGTTGTTTAGCCACCCGTTCCATCACTTCCTCTTTGCTGGCTTTGTCCCTTTTCATCGTCCGGGCAACCCTCTCTTCCAACGGAGCAAATACGGTGATGGTTTTATCTAAAAAAAGATGGCTGCCGCTTTCAAACAGAATCGCCGCTTCGTAGAGCGTATAAGGTTTATCTTCGTGCTGCATAAACCACTGCTGGGAATCATTAAAGACGGCAGGGTGAACAACAGCATTCAATTGTGCCAGTAATGGCTGGTTCTGAAAAACCCTTTCTGCAATATATTTCCGGTTAAGCTGACCGTCCGTTAGATAGGCATCCATACCAAAGAGTGCAATCACCCTGTTTCGGATGTTTTCATCCTTGTTCATCAGAGCTTTAGCTCTGTCATCTGCATAATACACGGATACACCGAGGGTTTCAAAGATTCGGCAGACGGTCGTCTTACCGCTTCCAATTCCACCTGTTATACCCACCTTTAACATGAAAAAATTAAAAAAAAACTACCCCGGCAAATCTGTTCTGTACAGGGTGAAAAAAATTATGCAGGCTGAGCAACCGCGTTCAACGGTTTAGACAATTCAGAGTTGATGGCAGATTTCTCTATTTTCAATCGGGTCGGGCCATCCACCTGGATTAAAAACGTTTTATCCTCCTCGTTTACTGAAACTATTTTTCCGTGAATACCGGCTACGGTGATGACTTTATCACCGGCCTTTAGCGTGTCAATGAAATTTTGCGCCTCTTTTGCTTTTTTGGATTGCGGACGTATAAGGAAAAAATAAAATACCACAAACATCAACGCCATCATAATCAGGGTTGGCAAACCTGTTCCGGATGAACCTCCGGCTTCTAATAAGAATAATAAGTTCATAAATCTATTTTGTACTACAAAGCTATGATGTAAAACACACTAATCAAAATATACTTATTTAATCTTTCAAATAGAGCGTTACAGTTCACATTTTATTAACTTTACCAACTGAAACAGATTTAGAACTTTCCTAAACAATCATTCTATGCAATTCCTGAAAAATTTAACCATTCAAGATATCAATTCAGGCACCTCTACCGGAACACAATGGATAGAAACGGCTGTTTTACTCGACTCTTTCTCTCCTGTTGATGGTCAAAAGATTGCCTCTGTGCAACTCACCGGCAAAGACGCTTATGAAGATGTTATCCAAAGGGCACAGGAGGCTTTTATAGTTTGGCGAATGGTGCCGGCACCCAAAAGAGGCGAAATCATCCGACAGATGGGCGACGAATTCAGAAGGCATAAGGATGATTTAGGCAGATTGGTTTCCTGGGAAATGGGCAAAAGCCTGCAGGAAGGTTTAGGGGAAGTTCAGGAAATTATAGATATCTGCGACTTTGCCGTCGGACTTTCCCGCCAGCTATACGGATTGAGCATGCACTCCGAACGCCCACATCACCGGATGTATGAACAATGGCACCCATTGGGAATTGTGGGCATTATCACAGCTTTTAATTTCCCGGCAGCCGTTTGGGGCTGGAATGCGATACTCGCCTGGGTATGCGGTGATGTATGTATATGGAAACCCTCTGAAAAAACGCCTCTGACGGCTGTCGCCTGCCAGAGAATAGCAGAAAAGGTTATAAAAGCCAACAATCTGCCGGAAGGTTTATCCTGCCTGATAACAGGCGACCGGCAGGTAGGTGAATGGATGGCAGGTGATGAGCGCATTCCGCTTATCTCCGCAACCGGATCTACGAGAATGGGTAAAGAGGTAGGAAAAATGGTGGCTGCCCGTTTAGGCAGGAGTTTACTGGAACTGGGTGGCAATAACGCCATCATCCTTACACCGGATGCAGACCTGAAACTGGCAGTTGCCGGTGCCGTATTTGGTGCCACCGGCACCACAGGGCAACGTTGTACCACTACAAGAAGGTTAATAGTACATCAGTCTATCTATGAGCATTTTAAGGAACAATTAATTAATGCCTATAGCCAGCTGAAAGTGGGAAATCCATTAGAAGAGGGTATCCATGTCGGACCATTAATTGATACTCATGCAGTCAGCAACTATCTGAAGGCAATAGACGCCTGTAAAGAACAAGGCGGCAGATTTATAGTGGAAGGTGAGGTTTTAACTATAAAAAACTATGAATCGAATTGTTATGTAAGACCGTGCATAGCGGAAGTCGATACCCAGTTGCCAATTGTACAGACGGAAACCTTCGCCCCTATTTTATACCTGTTAAAATACGACAAATTAGAACAAGCCATTGCATTGCAAAATGCAGTTCCTCAGGGATTATCATCCGCAATAATGACTCAAAATATGCGGGAAATGGAATTATTCCTGTCTGCAGCAGGGTCAGATTGCGGTATAGCAAATGTGAATGCAGGTACCTCAGGTGCAGAAATCGGCGGGGCTTTTGGAGGTGAAAAGGAAACAGGTGGCGGCAGGGAGTCCGGTTCGGATGCATGGAAAGCGTATATGCGCCGACAAACCAGTTCTGTCAACTATGGAAGCGACCTGCCATTGGCGCAGGGGATAAAATTTGACCTAAAATAACAACTGATATTCATTAAATCTGTTAATTTTATCTGAAATAATTATACATGAGAAAACTGCTTACAATTCTTTTATGCTCGACAGGGCTTTTCCTCTCCGCTCAAAATGACGCCTTGTTTTTCTATATGAATGCCGGAAAATTCGGTTTTGTGGATCCCGCTGGAAAACCGGTCATCCCACCGACATATTGTTATGCCGGTAACTTTTCGGAAGGAATGGCGGTGGCTGCAAAGGGAGATAATGCCCTATCAGCTCCTAAAGGATATATCAACACAAAAGGTGTTTTTGTTATTACACCTACTTATTCCGCAGCAGGAGATTTCAGTGAAGGGCTTGCAAGGGTACAGGTGAATGGCAAATGGGGTTATATAGACAAAAAAGGCAATATGGTTATCCAGCCGCAATTCCAGCTTTGTTATGAATTTAAAAACGGCTATGCGCAGGCACAACAGAAAAACCTTTGGGGCTTGATAGATAAAACGGGCAAATTTGTTATCAAACCTACCTATTACAGCCTGACGGATTATACCGGTAAAGTATTGGGAGCCCAGAAAACCGTATTTAGTGAATGGAATTTAATGGATATACATGAATCCGCCATTTCTCTTAAAGGCTTCAGTAAAATAGGAAATTTTGGAAACGGACTGGCGCCGGCACGGAATGTGGAGGATAAATGGGGATATATCAATGAAAAAGGTGATTGGATCATACAGCCGCAATACAGCAATGCTCATACCTTCAATGAATATTCAGCTGCGGTGGAAGTGGATTTTTCAAAATGGGGATTCATCAATCCCAAAGGCGAATTTGTAATCGAACCGCAATATGACCGACATGCTGTCTTTAAGAATGGAATCGCGATTGTTGAAAAGGGAGAAGATATCCGGCTGATCAACCCAAAAGGAGTTACCGTCTACCAATACAAGAAATAACAGTCGATTTAAAGAAAGGGGAAATAGCCTGACATTCCTGTCCATTATTTATTTTTCTCAAATCCTCTGAGAAATTCTGTCCTGTCGGTTATCTCTGTTTTGAAATTGCTTTCAATCTGTAATCCTTCCGCCAACGTGGTATCCATTCCGTCATTGTAGAGTTTTTTCATAGCGGCAATGGTTTGGGCTGAATTTTGCAGGATGTCACCGGCCAATACCAGCACTGCATTCTCCAGTTCTTCCGATGCTACAGCCCTGTTTACCAACCCGATTCTCTCAGCTTCTTTTCCGGTGATGGGTTTGCAGGAAAAGGACAACTCTTTCGCTTTTATCACACCCACCAATCTGGGTAACCGCTGTGTCATACCCCAGGTGGGCATAATACCCCATTTGGCGTGTGTGTCTCCTATTTTGGCATCTTCTGCAGCAACAATCAAATCAAAGAACAACATCAGTTCGGTTGCGCCGGTATAACAATGTCCGTGCACCTGAGCAATGGCCGGTTGCGGCATATTACGAAGCAGACATGCAATCTCATTACCGTCTTTAATAATCTGGTCTGCTGTAAACTGCCCGTCAATAAGGCTTTCATTCATAGCCTTTAAATCCACCCCTGCTGAAAAAGCCCTGCCTGCTCCTTTTACTATTAACACTTTGCAATTCGTATCGACGGCAATTTCCTGCAAGGCATTTTTCAACTCCCGGATGAGATTTGGAGTCAGCGCATTCAAGGTCTTAGGGCGATTTAGAACAATCGTAGTTATCTGTCCATTATTCTCAATGATAATATCCTTATATTCCATAAAAGAAGAGTCTTACTTGTTTTTTTACCCCTGTTCATAAAAATCAGTCAACGCACCAAAATACTGGTCATTCCAGCCTGCTACAATAGCATCGTAATCTTCATCCGGGATATTGGTGTGGCGCAGTTCTACGGAAGTTCCCTGCTTGTGTTCATGCAGTAAAACAGTAACAATAGACGGCTCAGCCTGTTCGCCAAAATACCATTCCTGCACAATTTTCTTATCTTGCTCAAACTCCAGGTTCATTCCGGTAATACTGCCATCCCATAATGAAAACTCTGTATCAGGTTCCGCTTTCATCTCCACCTCATCACCAGTCCAAAGACGGATAATAGCAGGATTTGTCAATGCCAGGTATACCATTTCAGGCGGTTCGGGCAGGATGTAGTATCTTTTATAATCTTTCATTGTAGGTCGCTATAAAAGTAAGGCATAAAAACGGAACATTAAAAAATATTGAGTGTTTTAAGTATTTTGGAACATCATTTTCTACAATCATGGTACAAACACATTCAATCACCACCTCTAAAACTGCCCGTGTTTTTACACACGGTGTTTTATCGCCTAAGACTAGATTAATCTGGATTGTGGCACACGGGTATGGATTCTTAGCGGAATATTTTATCAAAAAATTTGAAGAACTGAATCCGGATGAACATTACGTGGTTGTTCCGGAGGCGCTAAACCGGTTTTATTTGAAAGATATGACCGGCCGGGTTGGGGCATCCTGGATGACAACGGAAGACCGGGAAAATGAAATATCAGATTACATTTTATACCTGGATAACGTTTACCAAACATTAATTTCACAAACAGACGCTAAAATCGTTGCTTTAGGCTTCTCTCAGGGTGCATCTACCATTGCCAGATGGGCGGTTAACACCTCTAATAGGTTGAACCGTATAGTTTTTTGGGGAGGAAGTATACCAAACGACTGTTTTAATCAAATCGAAAAGCTGAATTCATTCTCTCCTTATTTATTGGTAGGCGACGCAGATGAGTTTATTTCAAAGGAGCGGCTGGAAGAGGTAATGAAAACATTTATTAACACTGGGTTAACATTTTCACATATATTTTACAAGGGAGGACACGCAATTTTAACCGAACCTTTAATGCAACTCTCTGCTGCCTTAACAGAGCCGTAAAAAGCCGGCAGTACCTTTGCAAAGGACTTTTTAGGCAAAAGCTAAGTTCAATAAACCAATAGTTGCCATGAAAAAGATAGTTATTTCTTTGCTTATTGTTATTCCTTTCTGTATTGCAAACGCGCAGGTTGAGTTTGGAACAGCGTCCTATTACGGAGTTAATTTCCATGGAAAACCAACCGCCAGCGGTGAAATCTATTCTCAAAATAAACTGACTGCTGCACACAAGTCCTTACCATTGGGTACCATTCTTAAAGTCACGAATGCACAAAACAATAAATCCGTTTATGTAAAAGTGAATGACAGAGGCCCATTTATAAAGGGGCGAATCGTGGATGTGTCCACTAAAGCGGCCGAACTGCTGGGGTTCAGAAATAAAGGAACGGCATATGTGAAGCTCGAAGTGGTGGAGCCAGGTTCCATTTCAACCGATTTGCTCGAGAGCACCGCCGATATTGCACAACAAAACGGTATTCAGGAATACGATAGTAGTTCAAATAACAATGTAAGCGTTCTTAAGCAAGAGGATACATCAGCATCCGCCTCTAAAACGGCTACTGCGCCTGCAACTACATCCTACCAGGCCAATAACAAGGGTAAAAATCCTCCGTTAAAGTCAACAGATTTAATTGAAGACAATGCCATTACGAACCGTTCCCCATATTTCGTAATTACAAACATAGACAAAACCAAAACAGGTTTTTTCGGCCTGCAGTTAGGCGTTTTTTCAGACATGAATGCCGTATTGGCGTTGATAGAAGAACTGGAAGCGAAGTATAAACAGACGATGGCGGTTCAACAGGTAAAACTACAGGACAAGACGGTCTATAAATTACTGGTCGGAAAATTTCAGAACAGAGCTTATGCAGATGCATTGAAATCAACCTTATCCGATAGATTCAAAGATGCATTTGTAGTGAAATATGAGTAAAAGCAGTTAGACACATATACTATAAATGCTGCAATTAGCCATTTGAGTCTTTTGTATTTATATTAGTGCTTTATGAATGTTCTGGTATCTGATACATCACCAATTTGCAACCTTAAAAAATAAGTGCCCCTTGCAAAAGAAGAAAGATTTATATCATACTGAAATTCATTTTTATTGGCATTTTGATCTTCAAAATGGTAGCAATTTCTGCCATTAACATCTATAATATCAACTATAGCGCTATTCTTTTTATCAGAAGTTGCCTTAACTGTAATATTATTATTGCTCGGATTTGGAAAAATTGAGAATTCCATTTTACTTTCGATACTGTTGATCTTAACGCCAGTAACCAGTTTATTTACTGTCCATGTAACCGTACTAAAATGTGCTGATGTATGATTATTTACCCTCAATAAATCAGTCGTATCAGTAACAATAACGGTAAGGCTATTAGATGGGTTTGTTAAAGAAACCTGATTGATAGTTACTGAATCGACATTTTTGCAAAAATATTACCGATTTTCATCTTTTAATTTCCCCGGAGTTTTAGTTATACCTTTATAGGTAAGCATTGTAGCTGTCTTATTTTTATTATACTTGATAATGATCAATAAAAAAGCAATTGTATCAGGTTGCTGACTATTAGTCCACTCTAAAGTTTCATTTGGGGAATCCATAATTTTTCTTTGACTAGCACTACATGCAGATAAACATAAAACAATAGTGGGAAATATTATTATCAGTAAAAGCCGGTTCATTTATTAGAGTTATTTTTTTACAAATGATGCCATGAAAATTTTATCATCCTCTGTAATTACTAACTGATACCATCCATTTGTTAAATTACTTACATTTATTTTATTATAACCCGATAATGATTTAATAGTAAGTATTTCATGTAATATACAATTATAAATCGAAATAGTAGCCTTATCCGAAATAGCCTTTGAAATATTTATAAATAATTCATCTGTAACCGGATTGGGATAAACGGTAAATTTATCAGAATCTTTAGTACTGATTCCTGTTATGGAGAAATTTAAAGGAATCGTTCCATTCCAATTATGATAACCGCTGTTACACAAAGAAGCCACATTCCAGCGGATATGTCTTGTCGGGTCAATTTTCACGCCCAATGTATTGAAGGTCGTTTCGTAAAATACCACTTTATCACTGTCATCCGTCAATCCAATTTTGTAGCGGGTTACACCTGCTACACTGTTCCAGCTAAGCACAAACGAGTCGGACGAAACAGCTGTTGCCAACAAGTTTCCGGGTGCATCACAAATGACCGATTGCGGTATCTCTTTATTTTTGAAGAAATCCCAGGCGGTGGTGTTCATAGCTATATCCTGTGTTGTCTTACCTAAAATACCGGCAAAGATGTCGTTTGCTCCCGGCCATACATGCCCGCCATTGATGATCTTATAAAAGACTTGTTGAGCATCCTGCGCACAGTTTTGATAAGTGTACGTAACTACGCGCGTACCATCGTTTCTTAAATCAGGTAAAGTATCGATTACAGGTTCCGCATTACAGTTATTTTTTAATTGCCAAAAATGCCTGACAGAGTCTATACCCGGAAAATTAGAAGGAATACCATAATAGGGTGTCACCGGATCCGCCGTTCCGTTGAAGGCTGCCATATGAATGGGCCTTGACGGAACACAGCTATTCAGATTATCAAAAACCATACTCGCCACATCGGGCGCAATGGCTGCCACCCTGTTCGTCGCATCACAGGCCAGTTTATAGCTCATAAATCCGCCTGCAGAGTAACCCATGGAATATACCTTTTGCAGGTTGGCATTGTACAAGACAGCCGCCCTGTCCATCAAATCACCTAAGAATCCGATATCGTCCACATCTGATGAAATAAAGAAAAATGTACCAGAATTCCAGCGTAAGTCCACTCCTTCCGGATAAATGGCGATACACCTGACGGAATCAGCAGTCTTGTTGAATTGTGAATAATCCATCTGAAATTGAGCCGTTGTCAGGAAACCGTGCATATTGATGACGACCGGTAAATTTTCAGATGGGCTGAAATTTCTGGGCAGGTATACATAAAAATTTCTGGGCTTGTTTTGCCATCTGATCTGGTAGTATTTCTGCGCGCAACTGTTATTCACCAGAAAAAAAACTATTCCTATAACAAGTAAGATTCGTTTCATATCTATGATTCAATATTAAATGAAAAAGATTATGCATCTGTTCATGCAAACTCCGGATTATCATTTTTCATTGGTATCAGACTCATGGCCCGTTCAGATATAGCAGTAATGCTCAAACTCGGATTTACTCCGGGATTGGCAGACATCATACTGCCGTCGCAGACCATCATATTTTTATAGTTGAAGACATGATTATTTTTGTCAATCACACCGTTGGAAGCGTCTTTACCCATACAGGCTCCGCCCAATATATGAGCAGTCGTGGGAATACCCAATAAAGTTTCTGTACTCATCACCATCGCTTTGCCGTTCACAATCTTTTCAATCTTATGCGCAAGTTCCTGTGCTTTTGGATTGAAAGCAGTTGGTGCCGGGCCGGTATCCAGATTTGTTTTCATAAAACCTGTTTTGGTTCTTTTCAGGCTTAAAGTAGAATCGATACTTTCCATATACAACAGGATCTGGGTTTTCTTACTCCAGTCATCCACAAAGAACACCTTAAGGTTATCCAGCGGATGCATAAAAAAGTCTTTCAGCATATTGAAGAAGCGAATGAAAATATTTTTCCCCTGTACCATCGGTGCCATGAAGATCCGCCAGAACCCAGCTCCTTCCGAATACTTAACCGGTTCAATATGTCTGTGTTCATCAATATTGACGATAGACCCAATTGCAATGCCTTCTGAGAATGAAACGTCTTTATCGTAAGTTGTAACACCTATCAGGCTCTCCGAATTGGTGCGGATGCCGGTACCCAGTTTTTCCGATAATTTCGGTAACGAACCTTCTTTCAGCTTCAGCATTAAATCCATCGTACCCAACACACCACCGGCAAATATGACACCTTTGGCTTTCACGCTGCCTTTTTTCGGAAACCAGGACAAGGAATCCTTGTATTTGATTTCATAACCTGCACTGCCGTCTTCACTCAAAGGAGAGACATCATACACTTCTTTTTCGGCTATGATTTCTGCGCCTGACTGTTGTGCAAGGTGCAGGTAGTTTTTATCCAATGTGTTTTTAGCATTGAAGCGGCAACCCAGCATACAACCGCCACATAAGTTGCAACCGGTTCGGTCAGGACCTTTGCCTTCAAAATACGGATCGGGAACAGTTACACCGACCTTACCGAAATAGACGGCTACATCTGTTTTGTCAAAGGCTTTCTCATCCCCCATATCTTTTGCCAATTGCAGCATGGCTTTGTCACTGCGGCTCATATACGGATGTTTTTCTGCACCCAGCATTTTTTTTGCGGTCGCATAAAAAGGTTTTAAGGTTTCTTCCCAGTTCTCCAGCCCGTTCCAGTGCCCGCTGTTGTAAAATTCCGATTTGGGTACAGGCAATGTATTAGCATACACTACGGAACCGCCGCCTACCGCTACTCCACTTAGGATGGCTACATGTCGGTAGAAGGTCAGTTTAAACAAGCCCTGCATACCCAGCTTTGGCATCCACATCCATTTGCGCAGGTTCCAGTTGGTTTCCGGAAAGTCTTCGGGTTTATTGAACCATTTTCCCTTTTCAATCACCAAAACCTTATATCCTTTTTCTGACATTCGAAGGGCGGAAACGGAGCCGCCGAAGCCGCTTCCTATGATTACATAATCGTAGTCTAAAGTGTGTGTAGCCATGTGGTCATACTAATTTGAAAAACAAATTACGAATTAAATTCATTTAAAGAATGAATTTAAGATAAGAAGCAAAAATTTGATATGATCTGTTGAGGATATAAGACAATCTGCGCAGGAACAATTAACTGTTTCTGAACTGCTCCCAGGCTTTTTGCGCCAATTTGAAGGTTAAATATTCTATATAATAACTTCCTTTAACGGCATCTTCAATTTCAGCAAAGTAGGCTTCCTGCTGTAATATGTGATGAACATTTCTGGCAATGTGTTTACCAAAATCAGAATTCCCATTATGAATATCATGACTGTTGATGATAACAGCGTCACTGCCGCCCAAAACAGCGCTCATCGCTGCCGTCGTGTTACGCAGGATATTGGAATATTCATATTTATCGTCCCCATTTTGTATGGCAGTCTCACAAAAAACAGTAAGCTGATACGGTTCATTCTTTAATTGACAAACCTGCTTCCACAGCCAGCGAAACGCCCTTAATCTGGCAATTTCAAAGAAATAGTTTTGGCCGGTATAAAAATGAAATCTATTTACACTAATATCCCCTTCTAAACCTTTTTGCAGGGCATATACTAATTCACTGATTATCGTCTCCTGCTTAGGTATAAGAATAACTGGAGTACAACTGTCTGGTATTTCATGTTCCAGCACCGATTTATTATCCTTCAAGTAATCCTCAAAATAAACAGGCGCAATATTCTTCAAAATCCCATTTGTAAGACAATCGGTTTCAGAGGCATCCAATAATGTATGTTTCAGGTTAAAAATGATGGATGTGGCACCATAGTTTAACGCATGCAATGCTTCCCTGTTCGCTTCTTTTATATCATCCACAATAACCCGTTCAGTAATCTGCCATCCTCCGGATGATTTGGGTGGAATCTGAAGCTGGTATTTTTCATTATCTTCTTTTGTATAAAATGGCAGGACATCAATACCTTCTTTTGAATGCCAGATCAGCTTATCATAAGCATCACCCTTTAAATCACGGATGATTTTTTCTTTCCATTCTGCGGCAGAAACCGGAGGAAATTGTTCGAAGATACGATCGTATGGTTCTGTTGACATGCTGCAAAGATAAAAAATTTGTATGGGGTCATCGGCATATAGATACGCTTTTTTAGGACCGTTAGTCTATACTTAAGATTTTTATCTCCACACGCTGATTCAAGGGATTATCGGGTTTCTCCGGCAACAGCAGTTTTGTTTTTCCATAGCCTTTGTAGCTAAGACGGACCGTAGAAATGCCCTTACTGACGAGGTAATCTACGCAGGTTTTAGCACGGCTGCCCGATAGTTTCTGACAGAAATTATCATCACATAAGCCGTTGGTATGTCCACCAACCTCAACCTTCAGCTTGTTATTTTTTTTGAGGAATGCAACCACCTTATCCAATTCAGGGTAAGAAGGAATCTGAAGATAAGAGGCATCCGCGACAAAATAAATATTGTTGACCTGTGCAACGGCGCCAACTTCGAGCGGCACGCTGAATAAATCATATTCCTTTTGCAGTTGGGTATTATTGCCTGTTTGCTGCTGCACTTTTGACAATGAATCAATCGAACGCTTTAACGTCAGCACTTCCCGCTCCTGTTGATTTTTCAGGGCATCCAGTTTGGCTTTATCCTGTTCCATCTTCAATTTCTCGGCAGCCAGCTTATCCCGTTCATCCTGCATTTGTGCCAGCAAATCGTCCATCTGTTTTTTCTCCAGTTCCAACCTGCTTTTCTCCGATTCCAGTGTCGCATTCTGAGAAGCCAGCTTATCTTTTTCCACAGAAAACTTTGTACGCTGTGTCTGTAAATCGATAATATCCTTTTCCAAATCCTGTTTGCTGCTGCCCAGTTTATCCAGCATATCTGTCAGCCGCTGAGAGGCAGCCTTCTGCGCTTCCTGAATGGAATCTAATTTGGCTTTCTCATCCGCCAGAACTGCTGAATGTTCGGGTTGCACTAATGCTTCAGAACGTACAGGAGCAGTTGGTGTATCTTCAGATTTCTGTTCAGGAAGAACTATAGCTTCTGCAGCCGGTGCGGAAGCTACGGCAGGAGTCTCCTCTGTAGTTGTATTATTACCAACAGGAACAGACAAATCTTTATCAGGCATTTGAACATCCGTATTTCCTGATAAAAGCGGTGCCTGTGTTGTTACCTGAGGCTTTTTTAGCTGAGCCATTTCATCCTGAAGTTTTTTTAATTTTTCCTCATATTTTAAAATAACTGGATTGGAGTTTGCTGAGAAGGCTGGTGATGGCAGGCTGCTAACTGGTATTGTACGACTGATATCAGAAGCCGGAGCTGAATTTGTTTTTGCAGGAGTTGGAGCAGAATTAACTGCAAACGTCGGATTCTTTTGCTGCTTTTTCAAATCATCCAGTTTTTGCTGATACGCATCATAATCCTGCGAAAACTTATCCTCCTGTTTTTCTTTAGGAGGCTGTGGGTCATAAGGTTTCTGTTGCCATGGATTGGATTCTAATTTATTGCTTTGTCCAACTTCCCGTTGCTGCTGTTTCAAGGCATCCAGCTTTTGCTGCAAAGCATCTGTCGTCGCACTTGTGGTGGCTGTGGGTGCCGTCGGATTTGGATAATCTATGGCCGGGTTAATTGGTTTGTTATTCGTATAAACTGTCGGTGACGATGCAGAAGATCTGACAGATGCCTGTGTCTGCTGCTTTTTTAACGCATCCAGTTTTTGTTGTAATTCATCCGTAACAGGATTATTTGTCTTAAATACAGGTGTTGGAGTTGCCGGTGCAGAAATTGCAGCCGGGTCAATTTCATTGGTAACATAATTAGGCTGACTTGCAGCTGGTGCAGTTGTTCTGTTGACGACGGAAGGGGTTGTAACAGCAATCGGCAAATCTTTTTGTGCCAACTTCGACAAATCATTGTTATTCGGATTTACAGTTGGATTATTTCTTATGTTTTCCTGTGCAGCCAGCTCTTCTCTGCTCAGTACTTTTCTGGCAGGTTCAGGCGCCTTATAAGGTTCTATCGAATTTACAACTTCTTTCTTTACAGCCGCCTGGGGTGTGACAGGTACAGCTGCATTTACCGGCTTGGATTGTTGTTGCACAACCGGAGAAGAACTGATTTGACTCTGCTGCTGTTTCAGGGCATCCAGTTTTCGCTGCAATTCGTCCGTTTGTGTATTAGCGGCAACAGGTTTGAAAACAGTAGGTGATGTTAGAGGTTGTTGCGCAGGCTGATTAAAAGTTGCTGGAATTGCTGGATCAGTATTTGATGTCGATACCAGCCTGCTGATATCAACCGGTTCCGGCCGGATTTCTTTAGGCAGTTTAATTCGATACAAATCATTTAAGCCGAAATAGGTTTTTCCACTGGAAAAATAGGCATAATCACCGGATGCGGGAATAGTATAATAAATATCCATTTCATCCGTATTGATCTTATCACCGAGGTTCAGTGGTTTGCTCCAGTTCGTCCAGGTGTTATCCAGCCGTTTGGTCATATACATATCATAGCTGCCAAATCCCGGCAACCCTGCTGAAGAAAAATACATCGTTTTACCATCTGCGGCTAAAAAGACACTCCCTTCAGAGCTGACAGTATTTATAGTGGGTCCCAGATTTTTGGGTGCCGACCAACTGCCATCACTGTACTTATGAGAAACATATAGATCCAGATCACCGTAGGAATCCGGACGTTGTATAGCCATCAGAACCGTTTGTTCATCCAGGCTGACATGATAATGGGCAAATTCATTGTCATTCACCAGGTTGGGAATATCCAAAGATTTTGGTTTGGACCACTCTCCGTTCTTTTGTCTGGCAGAATATGAAAGACCGTTATAATTATAGGAGTTGCGGATGTACTTGTTTGCCGTATATAATTTATTATTATCACTACTGATAAAACAAATGAAATTATTGTTTTCATTGTTCAAGGGCGGACCGATATTTTCGGCTTGGGAGAACTTACCATTTGTCATGATATAGGAATAGTAAATATCGTCGTTGTGTTCCTTGCCAATATTTTGCTCCGCAAATTTTCGGGTGAAATACAACCTGCTTCCATCAGGAGAAATCATCGGCAGATGATCATAATACTCTGAATTGACATTGGGACCTAAATTCTCAGGAAGCCCGACGGTTTCGCTGTATTTTATCACATTGATGGATTGCAGATATGGTGTCGTAGCGGAAGAAATTCCAATACAATCAATCTGCTGCATGCCAATCACCGCATCTGTATTGAGTATCAGTTTCAGTTTTACCACATTATAGGTGGGCTTAATCTTAAAATATGTCAGCACATCATACATCTTTTGGGTAGGAAAAGGTCGTAAATTTTCATAAACACTAATTTTTTTACCGGAGTTATCATACAATATGATTTCTGCGACAGAGCCGGAGTTCAGCGTTTCTCCAATTATCACCTGTTGAACAGTCTGCGGGTGACTGAAACCAACAGTGATGGACTCTTTTCCAGCCTGTGATTTGGCGGGCGCCCATGCCAGTACCGATTTACCATATTTCATGGTATTCGGATAGCCCAATACCTGCATTGCCCTGTACCTGTTTGAATTTTCTGGTATGTCCTTGTCCCTGTATTCTGATGAGAATTCAATCAGCTGGAAGGCCCATTGAACATTTTGTCCATAGGATACAATATTATCGATAAATAAAATACAAAAACAAAAAATGAGTCTCATACATTAACGCCTGTTGAAAATAATGAATCTTCAGAAATTTAAAGATAAAATACAAGTTTTATACCAATATCACTGATTCCATACTTTTTTATAATTTATAACGTTTAATTTTGGTATTAATTTTGAACTATACCGCAACATGAAATACAAACTTATAATAGCCGCATTTCTTTTCTCTTTCTCTACAAAAGCGCAATTAGCTCCCGATGATTATATCAAAATAAAGTCGCTGGAAGATACTATCCGTATCTATGGTGACACACTCATTAACAGTCAGTTCGAAGAAAACCGAACAATTGCAAGCTACCGCATTATCAAGTCTTTATCGAAAGCGCTGAAGGTCAAAAACTCCTTTTATTACCGCTGGGACTCTACATTGCCCTGGAAAATAGTAATGCCGGAAGATGGCTCCTTCAAAATTTTTACCTGGTACACCCGGAGCGATATTGACCTTTACAAGTATTTTGGAACCGTGCAGGTTAAATCAGACACTTTAAAGATGTTTCCATTGATTGATTACTCCGATTTTACGGATCATCAGGAAGATATCAACGTGGATAACGGAAACTGGATAGGCGCACTATATTATGGCATAAAAACGGTAAAAGCCGGAAAGAAAATCTATTACACCTTATTTGGGTGGGACGGAAACAATAAAACAAGCAATAAGAAAGTAATGGAAATCGTATCTTTTAATAAGCAAGGTAAGGTACGTTTTGGTGCACCTGTAATCGACATGGGCAAAGGAAGAATCCTGAACCGTTTCATCCTTGAATTCTCTGACGAAGCTACAGCCACCATGAGTTATAATGAAACGGAGAAGAAAGTCATTTACGACCACGTCGTTCCAAGCGGAGATGCACTGGAAGGGTTTTTCGGAAATTACATCCCCGACGGAACCTATGAAGGCTTCGAATGGAAAAAGGGCAAATGGAAACATGTCAATGAAATCGGTTATGAAAAACGAAAAGACGGTGATGTTCCAAATGTCATCAAAAAACAATCATTGGAATTATACACACCAAAGACAAAATAATCTTACAGTTTATCCAGAATCAACGCTGTAGCAATTGCTGCATTCAGCGACTCGGCCTTCCCATTTTTGGGAATGGTAATGGGAAAAGTAATTTTTGACAATAAATCCTCTCTAATACCATGTCCTTCATTACCGATGAGAATAGCGCCTTTTTGGGAAAAATCCTGTGAATGATAATTTTTCCCATCTAATACGGCACCATAAACAGGCAACTTATGTTCAGCAATAATCTTTTCCAGGTCATTTTCGATAATCTGCACCCTGCCTACGGATGCCATGCTCGCCTGAACTACTTTGGGATTGAAAGCATCCACACAACCGTTCGAGCAGATAATCTTGTGTATACCAAACCAGTCACAGGTACGGATAATGGTACCCATATTCCCCGGATCCTGGATATCATCCAGCAGCAGCACCCATTCATTTTTCTGTACGGTCATCTTATGGGTTGGAATTTTAAATACGGCAAGGCTCTGATGTGGCTGTGTCAATGCCGTTATCTTCTTTAAGTCCGGTTCATTAACAATTTTAATTCTGCGATCGTTTAAGCTGAAATTATTTTGCAGAGTATAGATGTTTACAACTTCCAATCCTTCATCTATTAATTCTTTTATAATTTTATCCCCTTCGGCAATAAATTCGGAATACTTATGGCGGTATTTCTTAATTTTGAGCGCGTTAATATGTTTTATTTCAGGCTGACTGAGCATTCTATGCAAAATTATTTTCAAAGATGTAAAAAATTCGGATATGTAGTGTGCATACTGCTGCTCTATTCCTGCTCAGCAACCAAACATTTAGTCAAAGATGACCAAAGCCTGCTGATTGGCAACGGCATAAACATAAAATATACCGGTAAGGTTTACAGCGATAAAACCGAGTTGAAATCAGAATTAGGCAAGCAGGTGGTTTACAATCAGCAGCCCAATACAAAATTTTTGAGCTTATTCCGGTTAAAGTTGGGTATTTATACCATGACCATTTTAAAAAATGAAAAACGGCTGGTAAAGAAAAAAATGCTGGATGAAAAGATCAGAAGCGGTAATTATACCCGTAAAGATACGTTAGCGCTCGTAAGATTAATGAAAAAGAAAAGTTTTGAAAACTTTCTGAATGAAACGTCCGGCGGTGAGGGACCGGTGCTTTTTGACTCTACCACCATGGTGACCTCCATCAACCGGATGAAGAACTACCTGTTTTATCACGGATATTTCTACAATGACGTTTCCGCTGCGTTTAACACAAAAAAGAAGAAGACGAGCGTATCCTACAATATACAGTCAGGACCTCAATTTACCTACAGAAATGTTAAGTTATCCGTTGAAGATAGTTCCTTATACCTTATTGTGTCTTCCAGGCAGCAGGATATGCTTATGAAAAAAGGAGATCCGTTTGATATAGAACTGGTCAAAAAAGAACGTCAGCGTTTGGCTGATTTGGTTCAGAATCTGGGATATTTCACCTTTAGCCCTGAATATATATTCCTGAATATCGACAGTACAATTGGGAACCATCAGATTGATGCGGAATTGATTGTACGGAATGAACAGGACTCCCTGATACATAAAAAATACTCGTATGTTGAAATCAACTATGAGATAATCGAATTTGACAAAAAGAAGGAAAATCTGAAGCTAAGCAGAAAAGATTTCATCTACGATACCATCTGCAATGTGAATTACAGGGTGTTAAGAAGTTCTGTACTTCCAAAAGCACTGACCAAATCCATTTATATAAAACCCGGTGACTACTTTAATAAAGACCAGTTGCAAAAAACACGAAATGCACTCAATAGCCTGGGTGTATTCCGTTTTGTAAACGTAGAGAATGAACCAATCTCCATTTCACCGGAAGAAAGCGGATTATATACCAGAATAAAATGCGCGCCGGCCAAACGACACTCCTTTAGTACGGATATCGAGTTAAACACCAATGCACAAAGCACATTAGGGTTTAACCTGGTCGGTGCCTACCGAAATAACAATCTGTTCCGTACGGCTGCTAAATTTCAGTTTAATATCAGTACCGGAGTTGAGTTTCAGCTGCTAAAAGAAAAGCGTATCGAAAACAGTGCCATCAATGCGGTCAATATTAATGTGGAAGCTAAAATCAATTTAGCCCGCATATTTCCAACTTTTAAGAAAAACAAATGCATTACCTATCAGAAATACAAACCGAGAACATTCATCAGCCTGAATTACAACTTTCAAAAAAGAATCAAGCAGTATAACATTCAAACCATTGGTACCAGTTACGGGTACGAATGGTACAATGACAGGTACAGGCATATTCTCACCCCACTCAGTTTTACGTATGTTTTACCTACCAACCTAAGCGATTCCATTCAGCGGTTAATGGAAGTAAATCCCCGTTTTAAACAGAGTTTCAGCCAGCAGTTTATAATGGGTCAGGAGTATACCTTCTCCTACACCAACCAAAACCTCAATGTCGGGAAATATAAAAACTTCTTTTATTTCCGGGGCAATGCCTTCTTTTCAGGAAATGTGTTGTACGCATTTGCGTCCATCACACAGAAAGGAAATGAAAAGCCCTATAAACTGGGCGGTGTCAGTTTCTCTCAGTTTGCACGCCTGGAAGCGGAACCCCGCTATTATTTCAACTTCAAACGCGGGCAATCGCTAACATTCAGGCTGTTTGCCGGAATAGGCATACCATATGGAAACTCCACCTATCGTGATACTGCCGTCATGCCGTATGTAAAACAGTTTTTTGCCGGAGGGCCCAACTCCATGCGTGGCTGGGGATTCCGCCTACTCGGACCGGGTGGATTTAGAATATACGACCAGCCCAACAGAAGCTTATTAGACCAAACTGGTGACATCAAACTGGAGCTGAATGCTGAATACAGGTTTACCATTTACAAAGTATTTAAAGGCGCCATCTTTACGGACATCGGGAACATCTGGCTGATAAAAGAAGACCCCTCCAAGCCTTTAAGTAATTTTGATGTAAAACGTTTTGCGAAGGAGCTTGCCTGGGATGCCGGTTTTGGATTGCGGCTGGACATGAACTTTTTCGTTATCCGTTTTGATGTGGCATTTGCCCTATATGACCCTGCATTTGATGCGGGTGACAGGTGGATATTCAATAAGGTAAATAATGAAAAATATAAATTGTACAAGAAGCCGAATAATCAGGAACTGGGGCTGTATAAATTTAATATGAGAGACTTTGTTGGATTGAACTTTGCCATTGGATATCCGTTTTAATAGTTTCTCCGTTCACCTACTATTCCTTATCTTTATTTACAATTCAACATGAGTCTGGAACGAATAAAATTCAATCATAAATATTTTTTCAATAAGTGGCTGATGATTGCCGCCTTTTATCTGTTTTTTCAAAATTCTGCTGCTCAAACCTTTCAGCGGTTTGATTATCTGTCTGTCACCCAAAACACTAAACAGCTGCGTCATCCATGGACCGGCGGTGTGAACAGCGTTCAGTTTGCGAAAGCGGATGTCAATCACGACGGTAAAAAGGATCTGTTCCTCTATGATAAATCCAGCAGCCGTATCTGTGTTTTTACAGCGCAGTCCATGAATTCCACCCAATATGTTTTCAATGCGGGTTATGCAACCATCTTTCCGGAAGTGAACGGCTGGATGGTTTTGAAGGATTACAACTGTGACGGTATCGAAGATTTTTTCACCTACCAGGCACCGGGAAACATAAAAGTATATACAGGTTATTATTTAAACGACACCCTGCGGTTTCGCTTACAGCAAAACGGATTTTTCTATTTCGGTTCCGGCATATTCATAAATGTTTATTGTTCTGAAGTCATAAAACCCACTATTGACGATTTCAATAAAGATGGTGACCTGGATGTCGTTTCGTTCAATGTATCCGGAAACCGTCTAATCTATTACGAAAACCAGCAGAAAGAATTAGGATTATCGTGTGACAGTTTATACTTCAACAAATCAGACAACTGTTGGGGTAATGTATTTGACACGTTCTCATCATCCTATGCATTAAGGGATACCTGCTCTTTTAAATTTAACAGAATCGGAAACAGCAACGAAGTGATGCATACAGGATCCTATCTTGAATCAATGGATGTGGACAATAACGGTGTAACAGACATATTAATCGGAAGTGTAGGACTCAACAATATGAACCTGTTATATAATAATGGTACAACCATTTATGCCAGCGTACTGAAGCAGGACAGCCATTATCCGGGCTATGACGTTCCATTTAATACAAGTTCCTTTGCCGCCCCTGTATTTCTTGATGTCGATAATGACGGTAATACAGATTTACTGGTTTCCACGTATGATGAAGGCGCTGCAAATATAGAAAACATCTGGTATTACAAAAATATACGGAGTGATTCGGTGGACTTACGTTTCCAGCAGAAAGACTTCATTCTGAATGAGATGATTGATGTTGGTGAAAATTCAAACCCCTGTTTTATGGATGTTGACGGCGATGGGCTGACAGATATATTACTGGGCAACGGCGGCTATAAAGATTATGTCAATGCAGCCGTGTATAAACTTCATTATTATAAAAACACCGGTTCTTCCGCCTATCCGGCCTTTACACTGCTGAATGATGATTTCTTAAATATCAGCACCTTCGGCGTACAGGAAATCAAACCTGCATCCGGTGATATCGATAATGACGGAGACACTGACCTTGTGATTGGATTATCTACCGGCGATCTGATCTATTGGGAAAATACGGCATCTGCAGGCAATCCACCCAATTTGGTTTTCAAAGGCAATTTGAAAGACGCTTTGAATGCCGCCATCAATATCGGTGCGTATGCCGCACCATGTATCGTAGACTTAAACAGAGATGGCAAAACAGATCTAATCATTGGCGAACGAAACGGCAATATCAATTATTACAGCGGCAGTGAGGCAGGAAGCATAAAATTTATTTTTTTGACTGACTCGCTTGGGAAAATAAGAATAAAAACCGGCAGCAGCCAGTTTGGGTTTACACATCCTTCGATTGCCGATATCAATAATGACGGAAAATATGATTTGATTTTAGGCACCAATTTAAGCGGTCTGCAATTTTATGATAACATTGAAGACAACCTTTCAGATACTTTCCGCTTTACCTCCATTGTTGTTCAGGATAAACTGGGACTAAGAACAACCGCCGCTTTAGCTGATATAACCCTTGACGGAAAAATTGAGATGCTTACCGGAAACAGTTCTGGCGGCTTAATCATCTTCAGCGGGGATCCACCACCTTTCCAACCCGTTTATGTAAAAAACAATACGGCAATGAACATTCCGTTCAGTGTTTTTCCGAATCCTGCAAACAATCAGTTTCATATTACCGTGCCGGACAGGGAGTTTGCTGTAAAAGTGCAGTTTTTCGATATACTCGGGCAACAGGTTTACGCTGCGGATGTTAAAGAAGATTATTTTGTAATTAATACGGCCAGCCTTTCAGAAGGCATGTACCTGCTTAGAATTTCCGATGGTGCAAAACAAGGCATCCAAAAAGTATTGGTTGTGCATTAATAAAAAAGGGATTCAATATGAATCCCTTTTTTATTAAAAATTTGGTATCCTACTACATCTTGATAATCTTCACTTCGGTTCTTCGGTTGTTTTGGTGGCAGTCGCAATCGCCTTTTGAATCTGTAGGACAACCTGCCACGCCTGTGCAATCCTGCAGCAACTTGCTCTCGCCAAATCCGACTGCTGTCATTCTGGACTTATCGATACCGTGTTTAATCAGATAATCCACCGCACTTTCCGCACGGCACTGAGAAAGCTTCAGGTTGTATTCATTTGTTCCGCGTTGATCCGTATGAGAAGACAACTCTATGGTCATATTTTTATACTGCTTCATGATATCCACCAAATGATCGAGTTCTTTGGATGCATCATTTCGGATATTACATTTATCGAAATCATAGTAGATGTTGCGCAGTACAAAGGTTTTCCCAACTTCCAGCTGTTCTACACATAATTTCAGTTTGACATACAAGGTTCTGTTTCTGTCCAGTCCTTTGGTGGTGATGCCTTCAATATTGGAATAGTAACCATCCTTGCTGCCTACCACGCTGTAATCCGTGTTGGCATCGAGATGAAAAGAGAACTTACCGCTGGCATCAGACGTAGCTTTTTCTATTTTTCCGGTTTCCTTATTCGTCAGTTCCACTTCCACTCCGGCCATTGGTTTATCTTTCTTATCACATTCAACCGTTATACCGTCCAGAATGAATCCGGGATCTTCATAGAACAGTTCTTTGTAAATATTACCTTTCTTTTCGAATTCCGTTTTACTGACACTTTCAGAGGTTGTTTTAATGCCATATCTGTCGCCTGTCAAAGCGTAAACATTGGGAGCCATGTCTTCAAATGTCACCTTTCCGTCTTTGCCTGTCTTTTTAGTCCCTATTACTGTTCCATTGGCATCTGCCAGGGTTACGTCCACTTCATTTACCGGCATGCCCGTAAATTTATCTTTCACTGTAACAATGATGCTCTTATTCATCTCCCGTTTAACAGGAGCTTTCTTCGATACGGATGTCTTCTCTACACGAAAGACCAGACCTGCATTCAATGCGAGATGGTTGATATTTAATTTCTTAACGGGATAAGCATTTAAAGGAGTAGACGACGAAAAGTATTGAAATGGAATTAAATTGCCTGAACTATTCACAAAATCCTCTGGACGCAGGTAATTCAGTTTATAATCCGCGTCTGTTTTAACTGCATTATTGCTGACAAATGAATGAATATAGTCCATTCCGGCAGTTACCCCTACGTTTTTATGAAACCAGTAATTGACATACAATCCGACTTTTAAGCCTGCTGCATTTACGCCTTTATTATAGTCATATTCTAAGATTGTCTTGCGAGGATCCTGTTCATTACCGGTCAGTTTTCTGCTTAACGAATCAATTCCTACATTTAACGAACCCATTTTCAAATGACTTAAACCCACACGCATATTCAAATCTACATCCACCTTATCGCTGGTATAAAGTTTTGCGCTCGGTCCGATACCTACGAATATCAACTGTTGATTTTTCCGGTTGCTCTCTACCAGTTTGGTAGGCGGATTCTCAGTGGCTGTTGAAGTAATGAAATTGGTCAATACTGCCGGTGCGACATAATTGATCCTGTTATTAAAATAATCTATGTCTACACCGAAGCCAATATTCTTGTGAAAGTAAAAATCAAAATTAGCGCCGCCATAGCCGCCCCATTTCGATTTTAAGAAATCCTGCCTGTCATCCGAACGGGTAATGTTCTTTATAATAAAACTATCCAGAATGGTTACATTATGGACATCCAGGGTAAAAGGATAAGATTTAAAATTGGTTCCGGCACCTCCTTTTACACGTCCCTGAAATTTGAAATAGTGTTTTTTAATAATTGAATCCGTTGTTTCGTTTTGAGCAACAGAAATGCTATTAAAAAGTAATAACAGGATACTTAGTAATATGCTTGTTTTTTTAGTGGTATTCATAGTGTTTAAATTTATGGTTCAAATTTATACCATATACTATACACTTGCCATGATATTTATCATTCGGTGTTCATAAGTGAGAATTCGGGAAATGGAGACATAAAAAAGGCTGAACTTTCGTTCAGCCTGGAGGTCGATGGCGGATTCGAACCGCCGTACGAGCTTTTGCAGAGCTCTGCCTAGCCTCTCGGCCAACCGACCATTTTTGTGGAATGCAAATCTACATTATTTTATCTAAATACAAAATTATTCGATGTTTTTAGTCAAAGTTTGAAGCTGTATTTTATTTTTTATTGAATTATTGGCATAATAACTCCTTATTCTTCCAGCTCCACCACACTCGCGTAGACTTTGCCACCCAGAGGTGGATGTAGTTTTCGGATTTTGACTCTTATAATATCATCAATAGACACAAACAGACGAACATCATTCATTATTCTTCTCGCAATATGTTCGATCAACTGTACCGGAACCTGCATATTTTTTTCTACCACAAGATAAATCCTTTCATAATTTACGGTTCCGTTTAAATCATCGCGCCATTGTGCACCTTCCGTACAGGCATATACCTGCACATCTACCACATATTTACCACCTATCTTACGCTCTTCCTCATACACCCCGTGGTACGCATAAAATTCCATACCTTCCAGTCCTATCCATGCTTTTTTTTGCATATCTTGCATTTGGTACAAACCTAACTTTTTTTAAACAAATAAAATACTATTATGTCTAACCGATATGCATCTTCTTACCGCGGATTCGATTATCTGCTCCTGGATGCACAACTGACTGACGAACAAAGAATAATACGCGACAGCATCCGCAGCTGGGTGAATACTTCCGTCATACCCATCATTGAAGACTGTGCCGAACACAATCGTTTCCCCAAAGAACTGGTGAAAGAACTCGGACAAATCGGTGCATTGGGGCCGCACATTCCAACCGAATACGGTGGCAGCGGATTAGACCTTATCTCCTATGGATTGATCATGCAGGAACTGGAACGCGGCGACAGCGGCATCCGTAGCTGCGCAAGTGTACAAAGTTCTTTAGTAATGTATCCCATTTGGAAATTCGGCACTGAAACACAGAAACAAAAATTTCTTCCGTTGTTGGCGAAAGGCGAATACCTGGGCAGTTTCGGACTGACCGAACCCAATCACGGTTCTGACCCATCGAGTATGGAAACACGCCTCATTCAAAAAAACGGCAAATACCTGCTCAACGGCGCCAAGATGTGGATTACCAATTCTCCTCTTTGTGATTTAGCAGTGGTATGGGCAAAAAATGAAAACGGGCACGTTGTTGGCTGCATAGTGGAACGTGGTATGAAAGGCTTCTCCACTCCTGAAATAAAGGGTAAATGGAGCCTTCGTGCTTCCATCACCGGTGAATTGATTTTTGAAGACGTGGAAATTCCGGAAGAAAATATATTGCCACTGGCAAAGGGGCTGAAAGCACCGCTATCCTGTCTTTCATCCGCGCGATATGGCATCGGCTGGGGTGTGCTGGGTGCTGCCATGGACTGCCTGCACCATGCCCTGGAATACAGCAAGGAACGTATGCAGTTCGGTAAACCGCTTGCAGCTTTCCAGTTGACACAAAAGAAACTGGCGGAAATGCTGACCGATATCACCAAGTCACAGTTGCTGGCATATCAGGTAGGCACCCTTAACAATGAAGGAAAAGCCACTCCGGCACATATATCTATGCTGAAACGCAACAATGTGGAAATGGCGTTGCGCATTGCCCGCGACTGTCGCCAGATCTGCGGTGGAATGGGCATTACCGGCGACTTTCCGTTTATGCGCCATGCCATGAACCTGGAAAGCGTCATCACCTACGAAGGCACCCACGAAGTACACCTGCTGATAATCGGTATGGATATAACAGGAATAAATGCGTTTGGTTAAAATATAGGATTATCGAAGATAAATATCTCAAAGGTGCAAAAAATTATCATCGCCTTAACTGAAACTAACTGGCTGATGAAAAATAGATTGATAAAATTGAAATCTGAAATCCCAATTCTATAGCAAGTTTTCTCCTCGTTTCTCGTCGAAAGCACACGGTGTGCTGTGAGTTACCCTGTGTAAAAGCCAAATCTGAAATCATGCATCTCAAATCCCACTTCTCAATACGTTCAAAAATTCACCACACTGATAGGATCCAGCGTAAAATCAGCGCCGTAGCTATACTGGATGATCCTATTGCTTCCAACGGCGATTAGATGCGACGCCAGCGGAATGACATCGGTAACATCATCCGGATAGGTATTTTTGAGAATCAAAGCAGCCGGATTTGCCGCATCAAATACGTTTAATCCTCCCGAGCCGGTACACACATACAATGTGTTGTTACGCACGCCCAATCCGTATGGCTGATTCAATAAATAGGTGGAAGTGAGCGACGGATGTTCTATATCTGAAATGTCAATCACATTTACCTGGTCTTCAATAGCACCGCAGGAATTGCCGCCTCTGACAGTAATGTAAGCTGTATTATTGTCTACCACGACCGGATCGCAGGCAGTGGCATGTGAGAAGGAGGAAACGAAAAACGGATTGAACGCATCGGAGGCATTGATGACATACATACCATTCGTGGACCCTACAAACAGGAATTCTCGTTGTTTGAACAAGGTTTCAAATGCCCCGCCTCCCAGCCAATCCGTCATATAGACGTTTTTGTCAAAGACGGTATTCTCAGGATCACTGATATCAAATACATTCAACTGATAAGACTCCAGACCATATAAGGCGTTGCTGTTGATTTGAAAACGAGCATAAGAGCCTCCTGTACCGACAGCGCCTCCGGTGTTGCTTTGCAGATCAGCAAAGGCGGCTTCCATCAGAATACGTACATCGTATTTCGGACGGTCTCTGGTTTCCAGACGATAACCGACCACTATTTCCGTTGAATCTGCCGCTTCCAGATAGTCGTAAAACTCAGCGGTTTGCGGATAAGACGGATAAAAGGAAAATGCATGTTCGACAGTTTTAACCAAACGGATGGCATGGATATCGGAGATATCAAATACCAGCAAATCCACAAAATTATCGGCATAGAGGTAATTGCCTTTAACAGCGATATCATGTACACCCTCGAGGTTGATGAATGCTATATTTAGCGGACTGGCGGGTGTATGATTATCAAAGATATGTACGCCAGATTCCTGTGCGATGTAAAACAGCAGATGAGAGGTCACATATATTTTACCGTCGGATTGCGTCAGCCTGGCACCTGACACAGAAACCCTGCTGCGGATATCGGATATCTTCTTGACTACCGGCACTGCAAATACGGCTTTTTCGGTTTCCTTCCTACAGCTAACGATAAGGCCAATAAATAAAATGAGAACGAAATACTGAAGTGTTTTCATCTGAGTTGAATATGTATCTTAAAGTTACACAAATTCATTGAATTCAGGATCAAACAGGTGTTTTTATTCCTTATTTTTCAATATACCAGACCAGTCCGACAGGTCTGTCTGTTAGGATGGACGTCTGGAGAAAGCATCTTAATTACAATAGTTTTACACATTTTTTCCACCTGTTTATACACTAAAATATGGCACTTGTACACGAAATATGGCTATTGATCCACAGTATTATTTCATAATATCTTCTAACTGTCTATTTATCAAAACAGAAACATTTTGTTCCACGATTAGGAAATAATTAACATCCTAAAGTTGACTATTCCTGAAATAACATCGAACTTAAAATTGTATTTTCGTTTCCCCATGGAAGAATCTGCTACCAACAAAAGATCAACCCGATTTACCAGAAATAAAACGGAAGATATATCCAATCTTCTATACGGAAAAATCCCGCCGCAGGCGCGTGAACTGGAAGAAGCGGTACTGGGTGCGATATTGATTGAAAAAGATGCGATTGCGGAAGTGTCGGATATCCTGAAACCGGACAGTTTTTATGTGGATGCACACTCCACCATCTTTCGTGCCATTCAAAATCTGTACGGCAAATCACAGCCGATAGATTTGCTGACAGTAACCGAAGAATTGCGCAAGGATGCCAAACTGGAAGAAGTGGGCGGCGCCTATTATCTCAGTGAATTAACCAATAAAATAGCCTCTTCCGCTAACGTAGAATACCATGCACGCATCGTCATACAAAAATTCATCCAACGTGAGCTGATACGCATATCCAATGATATCATACGGGATGCTTATGAAGATACCACCGACGTATTCGACCTGCTGGATAATGCGGAAAAACGCATTTATGAAATTACAGACAAGAACCTGAAGAATTCCATTCAGGGCATCGGACAGCTGATATCCAAATCCATCACAGAGATTGACGGATTGATCAAACGCCAGGACGGTTTGCTGTCGGATTCCGTTCCATCGGGATACATCGATCTGGACAAAATCACTTCCGGCTGGAAAGCAACGGATTTGGTGATCATCGCTGCCCGTCCATCCATGGGTAAAACGGCTTTTGTATTAAACCTTGCTCGCAACGCAGCCGTAGATTTCAATATGCCGGTGGCCATATTTTCTTTGGAAATGGGCGCGGTTCAGTTAGCCAAAAGATTGATTTCACTGGAATGCGAAATCGATGCACAACGCATCACCAATGGTAAAATGAGCGATGCCGAATACGCCATGATGCTGGAGAAAGTGGAACGATTATCGCAGGCACCCATCTATATCAATGACCAGCCCGCCATCAATATTTACGAGTTACGGGCACAATGCCGCCGTTTGCAAAACGCACACGGCATCAAGATGGTGATTATCGATTATTTACAGCTGATGAGCGGCGGCGGCGATAAAGGGATGAACCGTGAACAGGAGATTTCCTCCATTTCCCGCTCCCTGAAAGGATTAGCCAAAGAGTTAAATATTCCGGTGATTGCTTTGTCTCAGCTGAACCGCAGTGTTGAATCGCGCGGAGGCGAAAAAAAGCCGATGCTGTCTGACTTACGGGAATCGGGTTCCATAGAACAGGATGCAGATATGGTAATGTTCCTCTACCGACCGGAATACTACAATATGACGGAAGGCGCTGACGGGGCAAACCTGAAAGGGATTGCCGAAGTGATTATTGCGAAACACAGAAATGGTCCGACAGATACCATTCCGCTCCGGTTCAATAAAAATTTCGGACGCTTTTATGATGCGGACAGATTGTTTGAGGAAATGCAGCAAATGACGTCTTATAAGACGATACCGTCCAAAGGAAATGACATGAAAGACGAAGACAATAACGGAGATGATGCATTTGATATTTTTTAGCAACGAAATCCTTCCATCAATTCATACATATCTATTCCTGTACCTGTTTCAGCAAGGTTAAAAGCCTTTTACGGACAAAATCAGACTTGGTTGCATAGGTTATCCTTATCATATCCTTCGTCCAGATTCCTTCCTGCAGGTTGTAGACAAAATTTTCATCCTGCTTTTTAAAGAAACTGTTTTTTTGTGCACTCCAGCTCAGTTGTTCTTTGATGATTTTTGCTTTCTGCTCAGACGGCAGATTGACTTTCACCTTCTCAAATACAATGAGCATGATGCTGTCCAGTTGCTGCAGATAAATTCTGTGGCAATTTACCGAATCAGCCTTAAATTTCTCGCATTCTTTATGCTGCTGCTCCAATGCTTTGAATGATTCTCTGGCGGTTTGTGCTCCGGTATCTATGGCAGAAAAAAATAAAAAAATTAAAAGAAAATATCGGGTAAAATTTTCCATACTTCAAAAATAGAAAAAGTCAACCACCGGGGTTGACTTTTTATCTTAAAAACTTGTTAAGGATAGATTAGAATCCTTTTTTAGCAACGCCGTCTTTAATTGCCTGCAGTGCTTTAGCTTCACCTAATATAGCAGCCATTTTATTGCCTTTGCCATCATTTCCGGAAGCCAAATAACCACCTCTGGACGTTTTGGTAATTACCGCATCGTGCATAGGTACATTTTTTTCCTTCGTTTTAAGGCAGTACGCCTGAATCATTTTCGATGTGTCCATTGTTTTTTGATTTAGATGATAAATAAGTTGGTCAAATTTAATAAACTATCTAACAATCGGGTTACAGCCAACTTGTAAGGCATTAATCTACTAACATTTGCAAAAAACGACAAAAATACACATTTAATTGATTTTCAACTACTTATACAATACCCTTACTATTCAGCTAAAATATTGTTCATAATTTTTGTCTGATGACGTATAGATTCCTGGTGAATGGCTTCCATCATGTCTTTTACAAAGTCTTCCGTCAGTTCTTTTTTAGCTGCTTTCTTGATACGGTCATGGATAATTTCATCCCAGCGGTTGGTCTGCAGGATGGTGATGCCGTTATCGCGTTTGAACTCTCCTATCTTTCTGGCAATATCCATCCGTTCGCCCATTATTTCCAGCATATAGTTATCAATTCTGTCAATCTGTGCTCGTAAGGATTCCAGTTTATTTTCTGCATAGTCATCCAGTTTGCTGGAACGAACGATTAGAGCTGATAAAATTTCACCTAAACGTTCCGGTGTAACTTGCTGTTGTGCGTCACTCCATGCATTGTCCGGATCGCGGTGAGCTTCAATCATCAAACCGTCAAAATCAAGGTCCAGTGCTTTTTGAGATACGGAAGGAATCAACTCGCGGGATCCGCAGATGTGCGATGGATCCACGATAATCGGCATATTAGGATATAAGCGGCGAAGTTCAACCGGCAGTTCCCACATAGGCTTGTTGCGGTACTTGGATTTCTCATACGATGAAAATCCACGATGGATGGCGCCTAAGCGTTTAATGCCAACAGCATTCAAGCGTTCCATACTGCCCAGCCACAACTGCAAATCCGGATTGATGGGATTTTTTACCAAAACCGGTATATCTACACCCCGCAGGGCATCCGCAATTTCCTGAACGGAAAAGGGATTTACGGTGGTGCGAGCTCCGATCCAGAGTATATCGACTCCTGCTTCCAGCGATTCTTCCACATGTTGTGCAGTAGCCACTTCCACGGTGGTTGGTTTCCCGATTTCCTTACCGGCATTCACCAGCCAGGATAAACCTTCCCTGCCGATGCCTTCAAACATACCCGGCCGGGTACGCGGCTTCCAGATGCCGGCTCGCAGCACATCAATTCCGATTCCACCCAGGCGCCTGGCGGTCTCTGTCATCTGTTCTTCTGTTTCACAAGAACATGGTCCGGAAATTATCACAGGTCTTTCGAAATTAAATCCCCAGTCTTTCAGTGGGATAATGGATAAGTTACTCATATGATTCGTTATTTATTTTTTTATGAAATGGATACAGTTCTGCTAAATTAATTCAATTGTTTTATTCTCTTCACATACCACTAAAACATTACTATTTATTAAAGGTGGATTGATAATTGCCTATTTCAATATTTTCCGGATTTCATTGGCTTGTTTCATAAAGTTCAGCAATTCTTCGTTTTTATTTTTATTGATCAGGTTTCTGAAATGATACATCTTTTCAATATAAGTATCCATGACTTCCAGTAAATAATTCTTGTTTTGGTGAAAGATGGGTGCCCACATCTCGGGTGAACTCTTGGCAAGCCTCACGGTGCTTTCAAAACCACCGCCCGCCATTTCAAGAATGGCCTCTTCATCTTTTTCTTTTTCAAGCACGGTAGCTGCCAGCACGAAAGAGCTGATGTGGGATATGTGGGATATATAAGCCGCATGCATATCATGTTGTTGCGCATCCATATATTTCAAATGCATTCCCAATATCCGATACATATTTTCAACCAATGTTACGGCATCTGCATCACTGTTTTCCTTATCACAGATGATGCAAACCTTGTTGCGGAATAAGTTCGGAATAGCGGCACCCGGACCGGAATTCTCGGTTCCTGCCATCGGATGTGAGGCGACGTATCGGTTTCTCTTCGGGTGGTCTTTGATGGCATCGATGATATGCCCTTTCGTAGAACCCATATCGGTCACCGTCTGATGCGGCTGAATATGATCCAACACGAATTTCAATTCTTCCATCAAACTGTTTACCGGAACCGTCAGAATAATTAAATCCGCCTGTTGAACGGCATCTTCTCTTGAAAGGATTTCGTCCACTAAACCCAATTCCACTGCCAGTTCACTGTTCGCTTTACTTCGTCCGACACCCGTATACGAATCGGCAAAATTTGCCGCGCGCAAATCTATGGCTGCAGAACCGCCTATTAAACCGATACCGATAATGGCTATTTTCATGTGTTAGTTCAATTTAATGATTCTGTCCAATGCTTCTTTCAAATCTTTTTCCGGACTGCATAGGGAAATACGGATATATCGTTCTCCCTTGCTTCCAAAAATAAATCCCGGTGTGATGAATACATTCGCTTCATGCAATACTTTTTCTGTCAGCTCTTCAACATGACAGTATGTATCCGGAATTTTTGCCCATATGAACATGCCGATTTGTCCCTTATCATATACACAACCTAATGTATCCATAATCTGGTGGGCATAGGTTCTTCTTTTTCTGTATTCATTATTGCGTTGCTCATGCCATTCAGCACTGTTGGATAAGGCTGCTATCGCCGCTACCTGCAAGGGTAGATACATACCGCTGTCTACATTGCTTTTCACTTTCAAAATGGTATCGATGTAGGCTTTTTGGCCACTGACCATACCAATACGTGCACCGGCGAGGTTGTGTGATTTACTTAAAGAATTCAGTTCCAGGCAAACATCCATCGCTCCCTCCGTCTGGAAAATGGAAACCGGCATACCTTCATTCAGCACAAGGCTGTATGGATTGTCGTTTATAACTAAAATATTGAATTCCTTAGCCACCTCAACAAGTGTCTTAAAAATCGCCTCATTTCCCTTTGCGCCTGTAGGCATATTGGGATAATTGATCCAGAGTAATTTTGCATCGCGTAAAGTGGCTTCGTTGAGATTGGAAAAATCAGGAGCCCAGCCATTTGTTTCATCCAGATCATAAAAAACCGGATCCGCACCTGCCAAATATGCAGCAGCGGTATAAGTAGGATATCCGGGATTCGGAACCAACACTTTGTCGCCAGGATTTAAGTAAGCATTGGAAATATGGGAGATGCCTTCTTTGGAACCCAGCAGCGGCAATATTTCGGTATCCGGATTTAATGTAACGTCATATGTGGACTTATACCAATTGCTCATAGCCTTTCGCAAGGCTGGGATGCCTATATAACTCTGATACCCGTGATTCTTGGGATGCTCCGCTGATTTCTTTAATGCTTCAATGGTTTGTTCAGACGGTGCCTGGTCGGGATTGCCGATTCCTAAATTCAGAATATCTTTCCCTTCTGCGCGCAATTGGGCTATCTGCTTCAACTTGGCGGAGAAGTAGTATTCATTGATATGCTGTAATTTATCAGCCGGTGGAATAATCATCTTATTGTAATTTTTCTCCTTGTTTATATTCTCCTAAAACTTTTAATTCTTTTGTCAGCGGCACTATTTCAACCAGCATTTTTTGGTAATCCTCCCTACGTTCAATTTCCAAATCTGCATACATATAATATTGCCATTCTTCCCCAATAAAGGGAAGTGACTGTATCTTGGTAAGGTTGATGTTGTGGGTTCCAATTGTCGTCAGGACTTTAGCTAAACTACCTGGATGATGGTGTGCCCTGAAACTAAGAGAAGCTTTATTAAAATCTATCAATTCTTTTGACTGTTTGGCAATATCTGCCAGCACCAAAAAACGGGTAAAATTCCGTTTATTGTCGTGAATATCTTCTGCTAAAATCTCCAGTTCATACAACTCTGCTGCCCGCTTGCTGGCAACTGCTCCCCTGTGTTTGATGTGATGCTCTTTAATTTCTTTAGCGCTTAATGCCGTATCATTGGATTCTATCAGCTGGATTTCAGGATAATTATCAAAGAAAACTCTGCATTGCAGCAAAGCCATCGGATGGGAATGCACTTCATCTATATCCCGGATAGCTTGCCCGGGCTGTGCCATCAGGTTCATTTCAATTCGCAGGTATAATTCCCCTATGATGGATAAGTTTGAATTTCGAAGCGAAGCATAATTTGGCAATATGGAACCGGCCAAAGAGTTTTCGATCGCACAGACCGCATAATCCGCCTGATTGTTTTTCATGACATCAAACAGTTTGGGGAAAGAGGCGCACTCCACCGTTTCAATTTCTTTTCCGAAAAACTGTATGGCTGCTATCTCATGGAAAGACGCTTCAAATCCCTGTATCGCTATTGTTGGTTTCATATTGGTGGTATAAAAAAAGTCCCGAATGAATCGGGACTTTTTATTTTATAGTAAACTACAATATTATTAGTCCCGCTTAAGAGCGAAAGAAGTAATAGCCGTAGTAAAATATTTTATTCATGAGTACAAATTAAAATAGAATTTGTTTAAAATACAACTATTTTCATATTAATTCATGGTTAAGCCAAAAAGTTATCGGCAAAAGGTTTGCTTTTTAGGAGACATATTTTAAAATTGCATTCCTTTAAAAATATCGTGTAACAATAAAGAATTAGATTAGAAAGCATAAAAAACGATGACAGAAGCACAAAAACTATCCCATTGCGACACGAAATATCCTGTAATATTAGTCAGCGGATTAGGATTTCACGACCATAACAGGGTATTACACTATTGGGGATTGATTCCCGACCATCTGAAACAACACGGCTGTGATGTGTATACCGCACATCAGGAGGCCTTTATTTCCATTCCGGACAATGCGTTGAAATTAAAATTCAGGATACTGGATATTCTGGAAAAAACGAAGAAAGACAAGATAAATATCATCGGTCACTCCAAGGGAGGTCTGGAAGCACGTTATATTGCCAGCAGGCTTGGAATGGACGAGCACATATCCAGCATCACTACGTTAGGCTCTCCCCATCAGGGCACTCATCTGGCAGATATTATTTTGGGAAGGCTGCCTTTACCTAAATTTGCAACAGCCCGCCTGGTAAACCTGTATGCCACACTGATGGGTGACAAGAGACCGGATAGTCTTCGAGCGGTGGTGCAGGTTACCACACAGAGTATGAAACAGTTTAATGAAGAGGTCCCGGATTCGTCCAAAGTATATTACCAGAGTTATGCCAGCCATGTCAGCAAGGAATACCCCAATATACTATGGAAAACAATCGCCTACATCATTCGTCCCTATGAAGGCAAGAATGACGGCATGGTGGGTATAGAATCCTGCAAATGGGGAAACTACAGAGGATTGATTCAAACAGATGCTGCCTCCTCCGTTAGCCACGCGGATATGGTAGGATTAACGCAGTTTTTCGGAAATCCAAATTTTGATGCCCGTGTATTCTTCACGGATGTCATCCATGAATTGAAGAAAATGAATCATTAAGTCAAAAAACCCTTCTAAATGGTTACATCCTTCAAATTGGCATTTTAATTGATATATTTGCATAAATTCTCCGTTAATGCAAAGGTTTTACACTCTTGGTTTATTTCTATGCTCCGTAGTAAGTTGTTATTCTCAGAATTACAACATCGATGCTTTTACGTACCATCAGTCCATTTTGGAAGCACAGCAGAATATCGGTACGGAAGTTTATAATTTTAATCAAAGCGTATCAGAACTTAATCTAAAAATCCTAAAGTTTGAAATAAACAGAAGCATCACCTTTACGGATAGCCTGAAAGCTTACAATAATGAAACCGCTTATCTCGATGCGGCGAAAAAATTATTCCTGTTTTATAAAGATATAGCGGAACATGAATATGGTGATTTGTTGAAAATTGTAGAAGACCCCGAACTGGAAGCAAAAGATTTCAAAGATAAGAAAATAGCGATTCTCGCCAGGATAAAAGTAAAGGCAAATGCAGTATATCCTGCGTATAATGCTGAACAAGAAACCTATTGCAAAAAATATGGCCTAAAGTTGGAGTAAGGATTACTTTGTTATCCAGTAGCATTTGCGTTTCAGTTTCCCTTCAAAATCAAACGGCGTGGTTTGCCTGGTAATATCTTTGATGTTTTTGGTCTGCAGTTTTTCCGCATCCAGTTCAAATCCCCTGTAATTCGTACTGAACAACAACACTCCATTTCTGGATAACACATCCAGACAGCGGTTTATGATTGCCGCATAGTCACGCTGTATATCCAGAACATCCGGCATTTTCTTACTGTTGGAAAATGTGGGCGGATCCAGGATGATCAAATCATATGAATTGGAAGGTACTGTTTTCAGATACTGCAGCACGTCTTCCTGAATAAATTCATGTTTGGTGTCATCGTATAATTTATTGTATGTCAGATTCCGTTTCGCCCAGTTTATATAGGTCTTCGATAAGTCAACGGTCGTTATTCTGGATGCTCCGCCTGCCGCGGCATAGACGGAAAAGCTTCCGGTGTATGAAAACAGATTCAACACGCGTTTACCATCTGCGATTTCTCTGACCTTCTGACGGGTTATGCGATGATCCAAAAACAAACCTGTATCTAAATAATCGGAAAGATTGACAATAAAACTCAACCCGTTTTCATCCACTATCATTTCTTTTTTCTCCTGATTCAGTTTGGAGTACTGGCGCTCCCCTTTCTGGCGTTCCCTCAATTTGAGGAAAATATGTTTTCTGCCGACTTCAAATACCTGCTGGATAATCTGAAGGGATGTGTCCAGCCAATCCGAGTATTCTTCTTCTGACAGTTTATGTTTACTTTTATATTCAGCCACATAAATGCAGTCTTTATAGACATCAACGATAAAAGGGAATTCCGGCATATCAATATCATATACCCGATAACAAGCCAACTGTTGTTTGCGGGCAAGTTTACCGATGCGTTTGTACACTTTCGATAAGCGGTTTTCAAAAGATTGAAATTTATCTTGCAATTTATTTCTTCTTCAGATTCTCTACAAACTGGCCTACGCTCTTCCGAACCGGCTCACTCCACCATTGCTGCAGGAATGTTTTCATCTCAAAATCAGAAATGGAGCTGATGGATTTCAGCTGGTCTTGCCTTAACTGGCGTTTGGTGATACGCCATCCGGCCTGATTGAAGGCGAGATATTGTTTCAGTTTCGCTTCGGCAGTTTCCAATACCTGATCTGCCGGTACGACTTCATCCACAAGCCCCATCTCTTTGGCATGTGCGGGAGAATATAATTTCCCCTCCATGAGGTACTGATAGGCTGTCTTTTGGCCAATCCAGTAACTGTAGATATCGAAAACACCGCGCGGCACAACTATGCCAATAGGTATCTCATTCAGTCCGATTTTATAATTACCTTCCGCCATTACCCTGTAATCACATCCGATGGCAATGATACAGCCGCCTGCCGGCGAGTGTCCGTTAACGGATGCAATCAATGGTTTATCGAACGCCACGAGATCACAAACCAAATCCATGAAATTTCGCCAAAACTTCTCAAACTGCTTTTCGTCGTATGTATATAACTCCGGCAAATCAAGCCCGGCAGAAAAGAAATTTTCTTTCCCGTTTATGATGGCACCTTCAATGCTGTCATCTTCCATGAAATTTTTCAGTGCAATCCTCATCTCTGCAACAAATTCATGGTTCATAGGGTTTGCTTTCTCCCTGTCCATCTGGATGATGCCGTAATTTTCTTTCTTTATCAGGTGTATATGTGCCATAATTGCGAATATTAAATGAATTGAACGGATAAAATATAAGAACAGCGAAGATAAAGAAAAAGACAAAAATAGTTGCAACGTAATATTGTCTTCATCTAAATCCTGTTTTTTTGGGATATTTTTGTAACAAATTTAAAAAATGGATTTAAAGATACCTTACACAGGTCAGAAGAGAGTGGTTATCATCGGCGGCGGATTTGGCGGCATTGAGCTGGCAAAGGCACTCAAGAATCAGGATGTCCAGATTGTTTTACTGGATAAACACAATTATCATACCTTCCAGCCGTTATTGTATCAGGTTGCTACCGGCGGACTGGAACCAGGAAGTATAGCCTATCCTTTGCGAAAATTCATGCAGGATATCCCAAACGGGATTTTTCGGTTGGCGGAAGTTAAAGAGATAGATACTGCAAATCAAAAAATACATACAGACATCGGTGATTTGCATTTTGACTATCTGGTGATAGCCACCGGCAGTACCACCAACTTCTTTAAATTTTCAGAAGCGGAGTCCGGTAAGATGCAACAGATGAAGGATATTCCGCAGGCGCTGGATTTGCGAAGCTATATTCTGGAAAATTTTGAAGAGGCATTGCTCACATTTGATGAAAGCAAGAAAGAGGAACTGATTAACATAGCCATTGTGGGAGGCGGCCCAACCGGCGTGGAATTAGCCGGAGCCATCGGTGAAATGCGAAAAAATATCTTGCCTAAAGATTACCCCGAACTGGATTTCAGAAAGATGCAGATTCATTTATTTGAAGCGGGAGACCGTTTACTATCGGCGATGCATCCGGAAAATTCTGAAAAGGCATTGAAATATGTAAAGGACTTTGGTGTCAACGTCTGGCTGAATACCATGGTGACCGGATATAATGACAGCGAACTAGCGCTGAATAATGGGAAGAAAATTAAAACCGATACAGTTATCTGGACGGCCGGCGTGAAAGGAAATCCGGTAGCCGGGCTTTCCGCTGATTTAATTGCCGGAAACAGCAGGATTGCCGTTGATGATTTTTGTCGGGTAAAAGGATTTGAATATATTTATGCATTGGGCGATGTGGCCTTCATGGCTCAGGAGGATTTCCCCAAAGGCCATCCTATGGTCGCTCCTGTAGCCATACAGCAAGGCCATCTGGTGGCTAATAACATCCTGCGCGGATTAAAAAATCAGGAAATAAAGACATTTAAATACGTCGATAAAGGTTCTATGGCAACGGTCGGAAGGAATAAAGCCGTGATGGAAAGTAAAGGCGTTCGTATGGGCGGATTTATTGCATGGCTTGCCTGGTTGTTTGTCCATGTGATGACGCTGGTCGGTTTCCGGAACAAACTCACAGTTACACTGGGTTGGCTGTACAATTATTTCACATATGACAGAACGTTGCGTTTAATCATTCGTCCGTCCAAAAGAAAAGAGGAATAAAAAGCCGTCCGGAATCAGTCGGGGGGGGTGTTGAGAAATATGAAAATCTCTTTTTACAGATTAGCTCTTGGGATTGTTCAGGATAACGAGGGCGGCAATCACACCCGGTACCCATCCCAATAATGTCAGGATAAATGTTATGACAATACTTCCGCAGCCTTTGTCATAAACGGCCAGAGGAGGAAATAAAATACTCAACAGAACTCTCCAGATACTCATTTTACAATTTGATTTGATATATAAACAACACTTAACCCTGATTTAGTTCCGGAATGGCTATTAAAGCACTATTTAAGAAATTGAAGAAGAGTAAGGAATCATTTATGCCGGTTTTTTAAGACAGTCAGCACTTCATTCAAAGAAATATTCTTTTCCGCCATTAAAACCAGCAGGTGGAAGAATAAGTCAGCAACTTCCCCTTTGAATAATTCATCGTTATTATCCTTCGCTTCAATCACGACTTCCACCGCTTCTTCACCGACTTTCTGAGCAATTTTATTCAGGCCCTTGTCGAATAACAAATTGGTATAGGAGTTATCTTTCGGATGCTGCTTTCTGTCCAGAATCAAAGCCTCCAGGTAGTGTAAAAATGAAAATTCATCTTTATTTTTTTCATACCAGCAGGTATCATTGCCGGTATGACAAACCGGGCCGGATGGTTTCGCTTTTATCAAGAATGCATCGCTGTCGCAATCCAGTCTTATATCCATCACTTCCAGAAAGTTCCCGCTCTCCTCTCCTTTTGTCCATAATCTGTTTTTGGTGCGGGAGAAAAAAGTAACCTTATTCAGTTCCTTTGTTTTAGCAAGACTTTCTTCATTCATATATCCCAACATCAGTACTTTACCTGTCTGGAAGTCCTGAATGATGGCCGGCAATAAGCCGTCGGATGATTTTTGGAAGTCTGCTTGCATACTCAAAAATACGATTTATATTCTTACCGTAATTCCCTGTTCTTTTAAATAATTCTTTAAATCCGGAATCTCAATTTCCCCGAAATGAAATACACTGGCCGCCAAGGCGGCATCTGCAGCAGCCATTTTAAAGACATCGGCAAAATGCTCTTTTTTGCCGGCACCCCCGCTGGCTATTATGGGAATCAACACATTGTCCGAACACCACCGTGTGATATCGAGTGCAAATCCGTTTTTAGTGCCATCGTGATTCATGGAAGTCAGCAGAATTTCACCGCCACCGCGCTCCTGTATCTCTTTTGCCCAGTCTTTGGTATAAATTGGCGTGGATGTTCTGCCTCCATGTGTATATACTTTCCAGTCATCTTCCAGTTTCGTATCAATCGCGACGACGACGCACTGAGAACCGAACTGAGCGGCCAATTCATCAATGAGTTCAGGGCGTTTGACTGCAGATGAGTTGATAGAAACCTTATCAGCGCCGGCACTCAGCAAGGCATCCACATCTTCTGTCGACGAGATGCCGCCGCCAACCGTGAACGGTATATTAATGGCTTCCGCCACCTTTTCCACCAGCTTCACCAATGTCTTTCGTTTCTCTACTGTAGCTGTTATATCCAGAAAAACCAACTCATCCGCACCCTGTTCCACATAAGCCTGTGCCAGTTCCACCGGATTGCCGGCGTGAATCAGGTTGACAAAATTCACCCCTTTGACGGTTTGTCCGTCTTTGATATCCAAACAAGGTATAATGCGTTTAGTCAACATAGAAGCAGTTATTGTATGCTTTTTAATTCTGTCAGCGAAATCTTTCCTTCATAAAATGCCTTTCCTACAATCGCGGCATAACAACCCATATCCTTTAATTGGATTAAATCATTCATACCCGACACACCACCGGAGGCAATCAGCTTCAGTCCCTCGTATGCATCAATAATCTCCTGATATAATTCAACGGAAGGCCCCTGCAACATACCATCTTTGGATACATCGGTACACAACACATAATCTATCCCTTCTTCAAAATAGAAATCCAAATAAGAAAAAATATCCTTTGTGCTGCTTTCCTGCCAGCCATGAATGGCGATTTTATCCTTAATGACATCTGCACCCAAAATCAGCTTTTCTTCCCCGAATTCCCATATCCAATCCACAAATTCACCCGGGTTTTTAACCGCCAGGCTGCCTACCGTTATCTGTGCTGCTCCTATATCGTATGCCTTTTGGGCAGCAGCCTTTGTTTTTATTCCACCGGAAAAGTCAATCTTCAGGTTCGTTTGTGAAGCAATGGACTCCAGTACTTTCCAGTTGACCACTTCTCCTTTTTTGGCGCCATCCAGATCCACCAGATGCAGATGACTGATTCCGTTGGCTTCAAATTCTTTGGCAACTTCCAATGGATTCTCGTTGTAGATTTTTTTAGAATCATAATCTCCTTTCGTCAATCGGACACACTTTCCGTCTATAATATCTATTGCAGGAATGATCAGCATGGTTGTTCTTTGTATAAAAAAGTCCGACTGAAAGCCGGACTTGTAAAATAGAAAAAATATTTTTTATTGAACGATAATATTTTGAGTCGCCATCCCTTCATCTCCGATAATGCTGATGAAATACATGCCATTTTCCAATCCGGATACATTGATTAGTCTGGAATTTTGCCCAATTCTTATCCTCACAGCATCGTTTAGCAATACCTGTCCGGTCATATTAAACAATTTCAGCTGATAGTCATTATTTTTATCAGAAGTGATTTTTATTTCAAAAATCCCGTTATTCGGATTAGGAATAACTGCAAATGACAAACTTAACTGATTCAGTTTAACCGCAGTCAGGGATGCATTAAAATTGTTTGATATCGAGGAAGCGCAAGCACCGTTAATCACTTTCACTGTGTAAACACCTGAGGTTGTAATTTTAAAGAATGGGAAATTGGTGGTTGTTTGCAGAACACCGCCTTTATACCATTCATACGTCGCTCCTGCAACAATGGTACTGCTGTATAAAGTATCGTTGCTTTGTGTTATAGTTGGCGTCGCTGGTGTCGTGTTGACTGTAACCGTTGCTATTGCTGTTTTGCTGCATGAATTTGCCATGCCCGTTACGGTATAAGTTGTGGTGGAATTTAAAACAGGTGTTGTTACCGGATTACCGCTCAATCCGGCTGTCCAGGTATAGGTTGTAGCGCCACCGGCCGACAATGTGGCGGTTTTACCGGAGCAGATGGTCGGAGAATTTACAGTAACAATCGGTAATGCAGTAACCGTAACAGTCGCTACGGCTGTTTTACTGCAGCCACCTGTTGTACCTGTAACGGCATACGTTGTGGTGGAGGATAATACCGGAGTGGAAGCCGGATTACCGCTTAATCCGCCTGTCCATGAATAAGCGGTTGCGCCTCCCGCAGTTAATGTCGCTGTTTTACCGGAACATACGGTCGGTGAATTTACAGTAACATTCGGTAATGCTGTAACCGTAACAGTCGCTACGGCTGTTTTACTGCAGCCACCTGTTGTACCTGTAACGGTATACGTTGTGGTGGAGGACAATGCCGGAGTGGTAGCCGGATTACCGGATAATCCGCCTGTCCATGAATAAGCGGTTGCGCCTTGGGCAGTTAAAGTGGCTGTAGAACCTGCACAAATTGAGGATGAATTTACCGTTACAGTTGGAAATACTTTCACCCGAATTGATTTGGAATAAGGTGAACTCGCATTACCAGATTTGTATGCAACCAGACTTATAGTATATGTACCTACCGTATTAAAAACAGGAGATACGGTGGTAATCGAATTTGAAGTGGATGGAGTACCACCGTTGATTGTCCAGCGAACTGAATCCGGCGACCCGCTTGATGCCGTTGAGGTATTGGTGAATAGGAGATTTCCGCCAACACAAACAGCTGTGTCGCTTAGGGTAAATGAAGCAGTGGCGGTAGGTGTGGAGGAAGAACTGCTATACAAGTTGACATTATCGATATAAATATTATTCGCATAGAGTCCATAATTTCTGAAAATTACTTTGACATATTTGTTTAAATACGGAGCGGGTATCGATACAGAATCCTGTCTCCATTGAGAAGTGGTAGGTGTAAATCCATTTGAGGTGGCCGCTGCTGTAGCAAGTTGAGTTCCTCCTTTTTTGTAAAAGCTGGTGGTAGTTCCGCTACAGACATCAGTAATCAGCACTTCCAGTGTATCAAACTTGCTGGTACCATTTATTCTCAGGTAGGGTGCGTACGCAACATCAAATTTTAACTTAGGATTTACGGCACCGTTTAAATTAATCGTAGGAGTTAATACGTCATCCTTTAGACTATTCGCATTATTGTCAAAATTGTTATTATACATACTTGCTGTAGATGTACCAAAACCACCTGCAGCAGTTGTTCTTGACCAGTTGAAACCCGAAGCAGATGACAAGGTCCATCCTGTTGGAGGGAAGGTCGTACTCTGAAATCCTTCTGAGAAGGGCAGAGAAGCGCCGGCAGGATTTCCAACAACTATATGAGCCGATTTGGTGATCGTATTATTTCCAAGGGCATTCGATGCTTTTAAGGTAACATCATACGTGCCTGCCGAATTATATGTGATGGTTGGATTTTGAGCAGTCGAGGCAGAAGGTGTCCCACCTGGGAAAGTCCATAACCAGGATGTCGGTGCATTTGCAGATAAATCTGTAAAAGTGACCGTATTTCCCGGGCAAATGCTGGTTCTGTTTGTTGAAAAGTTTGCAACAGGGGCTTGTGGTATGATAGTACAGACATTAGAAGAGGAAAGAGGGAATCTGTAGGTACCATTGGCCATTGCCGTTTGCATCCTCGTGCGCTGATCGGGTGTAAACATATACATGCACGGGTCATCTGTGTAATCCATAAAATTCATAAACATATCCCCATTTGGTCCGTTAGTACATGAAACACTCGGGAACGAAGGGCAATCATAATTTTCTGATTGCTGGGTGGGTGTGTCATTACAATAATCCGTTCCGCAATTGAAATCTCCCCAAATATGTCTGAGACCGAGCCAGTGACCGATTTCATGCGAAGTCGTTCTGCCCCGGTTATACGGTGCGGAACCGGTGACCGTACCGGTATTGTCTCCAAAATAAAGATAACCTATAACTACACCGTCATCATCGGGACCGCCTGCGTCAAGGGCTGAAATGCCGCTTAAGGTGGAGGATGCCGGAAAGGTAGCATAACCCAAAGTACCATCTTCCAATGGTAAGACCCATATGTTGCAATATTTTGTTGGATCCCAGATGGTAGCGGGTTTGATTGTGGCATCAACATAATTACTAAACCATCCGAATGTACCGGGATTGGAAAATCCGACTGATTGTGCATCTACTCTGTCTATACCCGGCTCTGTCATATTCGTTCCATCAGGTTTTTTCTGAGCCATACAAAACTGAATATTGGTATTGGAAACAAGTGATGAAAATTCAGCAGGAACATCCCCGACATTTAATCCGATACCGGCATAATCTTTATTCAGTACATCAATCTGTGAATTTACCTGTACCTGTGAGATATTCTGAGTGGCATTCCAATAGACTACGTGTACGACCACCGGAATGGTATAATCCGTCATTATCCTTGCCTGAGGATTATTTTGAGATGCTACATACCGGGTGATTTTTTGCTGAAAATCATTTTCCCATTCTAAAGACGGAATTTTTGTCTTACAGGTTCTTCTTTCGGGGGGTGTCCCGCTTTCGTTGCCTCTTTCTTTATCGTCAAGTGCAATCAAGTTGAAATGCAGAGCCATCATAAAGCTCAACAGGATAAAAAAATTCTTCATTTATCTTTTTTGTTTTAGTGGTGTATGAAACCTACTCCTTTTTTATCTGTTGGAAAAACACAAACAGATATTCGTATAAAAAATGATAAACAAATATACGAATTGTATATCGTTAACTAAAACACATTAAACAATATGCAAGCATTTAATCATCAGATATTTATGAAGTTTTCTAAAATTTTACTGCCCGACTCTGCACTCTTTTCCGGGTGAAACTGAACGGCAAAAAAATTATCTTTTTGCATAGCAGCTGCAAAAGGAAGAATATAATCGCAAGCGGCTATGGTGCAGCCACTCATTTCACAGTAATAACTATGCACAAAATAAACATAATGATTTTCATCCAAGCCTTTAAACAACGGAGAAGATAGTTGCTGTATGGTATTCCAGCCCATGTGAGGAATCTTTAAATGTATTTTTGATTTTGTCAACTCCTGCTGAAACTTTTTAACCTTTACAGGAAAAATATTCAGGCACTCCACGTCTCCTTCTTCGCTGTGCGAACACATTAGCTGCTGCCCCAGGCAAATGCCTAAAACGGGTTGTTTTAATTCTTTTATAACAACGTCCAGCTTCATTTCTTTCAGGTGTTTCATGGTGGCTTCAGCGTGACCGACACCCGGGAAGATGACTTTTTCCGCTTTTTGAATCACTTCCACATCATCAGAAATGATAGGCTGTATGCCAATTCGGTGCAAAGCGTGTTCTACGCTCTTCGTGTTACCTGCATTATATTTTAGGATGACGACCTCCATAAAATCATTAATCAGCGTATTGAATGGAACGAATAAAAGAATGAATGTCCTTGCTTAAATCATCAGACATATCAATAGCATTAATAAAAGCGGTTCCAATGATGGCTCCATTGGCATACTGACAAGTTGCGTCAAATGTTTGTTTATCTCGGATACCGAAACCGATAAGTGTCGGATTCAGCAGCTGCATATTTTGTATGCGTTCAAAATAGGCAGTCTGAACCGTTTGAATAGAAGAATTACCACCGGTAATGGCATTGGAAGAAACGATGTAGATGAATGCGTCTGTCAATGCATCTATTTTTCGGATGCGTTCTTCCGATGTCTGCGGTGTCACCAGAAAAATATTTTGAATCTGATATTGACTGAATTTTTCCCTGTAGAAAGTCTCGTACTCATATAACGGCAAATCAGGAATAATAACACCATCAATGCCACAGTCATGGGCGTCTTTGAGAAAATTATCGATACCGTATTGCATAGCCGGATTGATGTATCCCATCAATACCAGTGGTATGTGAATTTTATCACGGATAGTTTTTAACTGGCTAAACAAGACGCTCAATGTCATTCCATTATCTATAGCGATGGTGTTGGAATGCTGAATCACCGGACCGTCTGCCGTCGGGTCTGAAAACGGCATTCCGATTTCCACCATATCCACCCCATTTGCCTGCAGCTGTTCCAGCACGGGTACGATACTTTCCAGTTCCGGAAATCCTGCTGTACTGAAAACACTGAGTATATTATGCGGCTTTCGCTGAAAAAGTTCTTTAATTCTGTTCATTTGAGTCTATAGCTTCAATGATTTTAAATAGGTATCCAAGTCTTTATCACCCCGGCCGGAAAGATTAACGACCACCACATCAGCTTCTTTTGCTCCAATCCTATCAAGTACCGCAATGGCATGTGCACTCTCCAATGCAGGAATGATACCTTCCAGTCTTGACAGTAATAACACCGCCTCCAATGCTTCATCATCCGTGGCACTGAGGAAGAGGGCACGTCCGGTTTCAAATAAATTGGCGTGTATCGGGCCGATTCCGGGATAATCCAAACCGGCAGAAATGGAATGCGGCTCCACCACCTGTCCGTCTTCGGTCTGCATGAACAAGGTCCTGCTTCCGTGCAATACACCCGGCTTTCCCAATATGGTCGTTGCTGCGCTTTTCCCTGAATAGACGCCATGGCCGGCGGCTTCCACGGCCACCAGTTTCACCTTATCGTCCTGCAGAAAATGATAGAATGCACCGGCTGCATTACTGCCGCCGCCCACACAGGCTACTACGAAATCAGGATTCTCATTTCCTGTTTTATCTTTTAACTGTACTTTTATTTCTTCTGAAATGATACTCTGAAAATAGGCGACCATATCCGGAAACGGATGCGGTCCAACCACGCTGCCAATGATATAATGCGTATCAACAGGATTAGCAATCCAGTCTCGCATCGCTTCGTTGGTAGCATCCTTCAGCGTCTTACTGCCGCTGGTTGCAGGACGTACTTCCGCACCCAGCATCTTCATACGCTGTACATTGGGTGCTTGCCGTGCGATATCCACTTCGCCCATATAAACGACACAGGGCATACCCATTAATGCACATACGGTGGCAGTTGCAACTCCGTGTTGCCCTGCACCTGTTTCCGCTATGATACGGGTTTTCCCCAAACGTTTTGCAAGTAAGATCTGGCCGACCGTATTGTTGATTTTATGAGCACCGGTATGACAAAGGTCTTCTCTTTTAAGATAAATTATTGCTTTGAAATGTTCTGAAAGACGTTTTGCAAAATACAGGGGTGTTGGTCGGCCCACATAATCTTTCAGTAGTGACTGAAACTCCCGTTGAAAACTTTCTTCCGCTATGATTTGCTTATAACGCCGCTGCAGTTCTTCTACATTCGGATGCAGCATTTCTGGAATATAGGCTCCACCGTACTGGCCGTAATAGCCTTTCTCATTGACCTGATATTTATCGCCCGTTGTCATTTATTTATCTATTTTTTAAATACCGTTACGTATAGATTCTATCAGCAATCTGCATTTTTCTAAATCCTTCCGTCCGGGTTCAAGTTCCAATTTACTATTAAAATCCAATGCATGAACAGGGATATCTTTTATTAAATCGTAAACACCCGGAATATCGGATATATCCAGCCCGCCGGACAAAAAAACCGGTTTCTGAAGTTGATATTGTTTCAACAAAGTCCAGTCAAACTTTTTTCCGGTGCCGCCATAATTCACTGATTTGGTATCAAACAAAAAAAAATCGCAGACCTCCTCGTATTCATTCAAACCGCTAAAGTCAAATCTATCATCCATCCCGAAAGCTTTTATGATTCGGAAATCCAGCAGTTTTAAATTCTCACAGTATTCCGCCGTTTCATCACCGTGCAATTGTATTAAATCCATTCCGGATTCTGTGGAAAGGCGAATGACATCCTTAATGGTTTCATTAACAAAAACGCCCACTTTCTGAATTGGAAATTCTATAGCGGCGATATCTTCATACTTCAGGGTGTCCGCACAATAACGGGAAGATTTCGGATAAAAGATAAATCCCAGGTAATCCGGTTGTAATGCAGCCACTGCCTGCATATTCTCCGGATACTTCATGCCACATATCTTGATCTTCATCTTTCAAATTTACTAAAAAACCTTGCAGATATATGTCTGCAAGATTTGAATCCGTAAATATATCCATAAATTAATACCTTATGCCATCCGCTCCGGTCTGTTCATATTTTTTCTCTTCTTTCTTTTTTATGATATTAGCCAGTGCCTTCTTAAACCTTGGTACATCCTTCATTTTTGGATTATCCCCATGTTTTTTAAATCGGTCAAAATAGAACTTGGTCGCCATCACGGCAAAAGGCGCACAGGTATTATGGTCTAATTTATTACTTAAGTTATTCAACTTAATTTTTGTAACCCCCATTCCTGTCATCGTACTAAAAGCGACTTCCGAATTTTTATAATTGACTTCACGGTCTCCTTTACAATAACACAATTGCACCGGCGCCTGCGGTTTCCAGTCTATCAGACTGTTTTCTTTTAATTTTCTGGTAAATAGAAAGTCGGGGGTTGACTTATAGACTTCCACTAAAGAATCCTTCACCACATCTGCCGGAATCTTAGGCATGATTTTGTCCAGGGAATCCAATGTATTGTCTTTATTATTAGAGTAAAACTGTGGCAGCAACGTATCGAAAGGTGGTTTAAAGATGGAATAAATATTATCGATATCCAGTACTTTATATGCTGTTTGGTAAGATACCAACAGATAGGGTAAATAGAATGGACGCGGATACACCTGAAACATGTACTTTTCCTGCTCGCCCGTCATATCGTAAGCGCCACTCATAGGAGAAGTGGCGGTTACCTTAAAACGCGGATCATTCAACTCTTCCAAGTATTTCTGCGCGGCAAAAGAGGAATGTCCGCCCTGCGAATAACCGGTTAGGAATAACTGTCCGTTGGTTTTTACATTGATTTGTTTATTCAGTTCATCTATGGCATACAACATGTAGATAAAGGACATTGCCTCCGACCAGGAGTGCTGGTAGAGGTGTTCCTTCTCCCCTTTTCCTATACCATAATAATCCGGATAGCAGGCGGCATACCCATCTGTGGCAAAACCCAGACAAATGCCCTGCTGCGCATCTTCGTCGCTGATATCCCTATGCTTGTGAATCTGGGTGCCGTGACCGTACATCAGGATCGGTGCCGGTTTCTTTATGTTTTTGGGCGCATAGTAGATGCCGGAACATTGAATCCAGGTGCTGTCTATCCACTTTGCCCGGTAGATAATTTCATAAATATCTACATCATTCTTTACATGTAAAATAACTTTGGGGATATGGTGTTTTTTCCAAAGTGCTGAAATTGATTTTTTAGTATGCGATTTCACCAGGTCATAACTCACCAGGTAATTGGCCGGAGTAGCTGCATTCACTTTATCTTCGGATAAAACGAATGTAGTTGTTGCAAACAATAAAATTAAAAGTAAAAGAGGACGCATTATAACATAATTTCCGGCAAGATATCACTGTTTTTGGTGAGAACCAATACAACCTCAATATTTTTAGTTTAATTTAACGGTAGAATTCAGGATTCGATATATTGTATAATTTACCATTATTCATTACTCCTCGCTCATATACGGATAGGTATAGAACTTCGGCGGAACAAAGTTTTCCTTCACGGTGCGCGGCGAAACCCAGCGCAGCAAATTGAGCTTACTGCCTGCCTTGTCATTCGTACCGCTTTTGCGGGCACCGCCAAAGGGTTGCTGACCCACCACCGCACCGGTACATTTGTCATTCACATAGAAATTGCCTGCACAGTTGGTCAAAGCCATTTTCATTTTTTCCAGCGCGTATACATCTTGTGCAATAATGGCGCCTGTCAGCGCATAGCCGGAGGTGGTATCGATCAGATGCAGCACTTCTTCAAACGCTTCGTCTTCATAAACATAAATGGTCAGTACCGGCCCAAAAATCTCTTCCACCATCGTCAGCGATTTCGGGTCCTTGGTCAAAATGACGGTCGGTTCAATGAAATATCCTTTCTTCTTATCATATCCGCCGCCGTACATGATGATATTATTCGGATTGGCTTTAGCCTGATCTATGTATTTCGTAATACGTTTGTAAGCATCCTCAGAAATAACCGCCCCCATAAAAGTGGAAAAATCTTCCGTATTGCCCACTTTAAACGTTTTTAAAGCCTCATACATCTTCTCCCAGGTTTTATCCCACAACGATTTTGGGATATACGCCCGGGAACAGGCGGAACATTTCTGTCCCTGATATTCAAATGCCCCTCTTAAAATCGCAGTGGATAAAATATCAATATCTGCAGAAGGATGTGCCAGCGTAAAATCTTTTCCACCGGTCTCTCCCACTATTCTGGGGTAGGTTTTGTAAGTGTCTATGTTGTTTCCTATCATCTTCCAGAGTTCCTGAAACACAAATGTAGAACCGGTAAAATGCACCCCTGCGAAATCAGGATGCGACAAAATGATTTTAGACGTTTCGATAGGTTCCGTATAAATCAGATTTATTACACCATCCGGCAATCCTGCTTCTTTAAAAATCTCCATAATCGTCCATGCCGAATAGATTTGAAAATGGGAGGGTTTCCAGACCACCACATTACCCATCATGGCAGGTGCCGCACATAAGTTGCCTGCAATTGCCGTAAAGTTGAACGGTGTAATGGCGTACACAAATCCTTCCAGAGGGCGGTATTCCACCGTGTTCCGGATGCCGGATACGGAAATAGGCTGGTCGCCGTATATTTGATTGGCATAATAGACGTTGAAGCGCAGGAAATCGGCCAGTTCACAGGCTGCATCTATCTCTGCCTGAAATACATTTTTAGACTGCCCCAGCATGGTAGCTGCATTGATACTCGCCCTGTAAGGTCCCGAAATCAAGTCGGCAGCTTTCAGAAAAATGGCAGACCGCTCCTCCCAGGGCATCGCTGCCCATTTCGTTCTCGCATTCAAACAGGATTCAATGGCGGCATTTACATCCTTGCTGTTACCTTGATGGAAGTGGGCTATTTTATGGTTCAACTCATGCGGTGGGAACAAATCCAGGGTATTATTACTTCTTATTTCTTTGCCGTGTATCACCTGCGGTATGTCATAAACTGTATTTTTCCTCCGATTCAATTCTTCTTTCAGCGTTGCGCGTTCCTTGCTGCCCGGCAGGTAGCCGAGTATCGGCTCATTTTGCGGAAGGTCGATTTTTAGCATTTTATTGGACATAGTAGCATATTTTGAATAACTCAACAGATAAAACAAAGTTAGCAATTTATAGTAGAAAATGCCTTAGTAGGATATCTTCGAAGAGGGGGTAAAAAATCGAATGAGATTCCCATTTACAAGGGAATGACTACTAAAATGTTGTGTCTAATCATTTCGGAAAGCAATCACCCCGGTGTATTCTTTCTCAAAATCTTTCAGATTTTTGGTAATCATTTCCGGTGAGTATTCAAGTTGACGGTTAAAATAATCGTCCACTTTCTCTATCAGGGTGTTCACTTCCGGGCGATCAAAATACAACCGTCCTGTTCTGCGAATAAGAAAATCAGCAGCATTCATTGTCAGCTCGTTCTCTAGGCAATAATCCGCTTCCGCCAGAATCAAATCGTTTTTAAAATTCGTTTGGGCAGATGCCAGCACATATTGTGTATTGCTTCCGTATTTTAACACCAGCTCATATACATCATCCACATAAAATTGCTTAAAATCTTCCTGAAGCGCTCTCGCATATTCTGCCGGATATTTATCCAGGTTACCGCCGCTGAGTACAATCTTATCGGTAATACACGGCTGAAATGTTCTGCCTTCTTCCAGTTTAAGCTGCTTGCACACTACATTGACCGAGCGTTCCGCCATCTTGCGGAATCCTGTCAATTTACCGCCTGCAATGGAAATCAACCCTGAATCGGAAATGAAAATTTCATCTTTTCGGGATAAATCAGACGGTGATTTTCCCTCTTCATGAATTAGCGGGCGCAAGCCTGCCCAACTGGATTCCACATCATCAAGCTGTAGTGAAACACTTGGAAACATAAGATTGGTCGCATCCAGGACATATTTAACATCTTCCCGGGTGGCAAACGGAAAATTCGTGTCCGCGTTATAGTTGGTATCCGTGGTGCCGATATATACTTTTTTGCCGCGCGGAATGGCGAATATCATCCTGCCATCCTGCACATCAAAATAAACAGCCTGATGAATCGGTAATTTTCCCTTAGGAACAACGATATGAATTCCTTTGGTAAGGTGCAGTCTTTTTTTGTTGAGTGATTTGTCTTTTTTGCGCAGCTCATCCACCCACGGACCGCAGGCATTAATGATCTTTTTAGATTTGATGTAAAATATTTTACCGCTCAACATATCTTTACACGATGCACCCGCTACCTTATCACTTGCATTATGGGTAAAAGACTCAAAGGAAACATAATTGATGCATAATGCACCGCGTTCGACTGCCGACTTCATGACTTCAATGGTCAGTCGGGCGTCATCACTCCTGTATTCCACATACATACCGCCACCATTTAGTATATCCTGATTGAGCAGCGGTTCTTTTTCCAGTGTTTCTTCTTTAGACAGCATGTTTCTCCGTTCCTCTTTTTCAACGCCCGCCAAACGGTCGTAGACATACAACCCCAGGGATGTGGAATACTTTCCTAAAGAGCCACCTTCGACAATTGGCAGCAACATACGCTCCGGAATAACGATATGCGGTGCATTTTTGTACAAAATGGCACGCTCCTGTCCGACCTCCCGTACGATACCGAATTCCAGTTGCTTGAGGTAGCGTAAACCGCCGTGGATTAATTTGGTGGAACGTGAACTGGTACCGGAGGCAAAATCTGACTTTTCAATCAGGCAAACCTTTAAACCTCTTGTTATGGCATCTAGTGCGATGCCGGCACCTGTTATGCCGCCGCCTATAACCAATAAGTCAAATGAATCGTTTTGCAGTTGCTGGATATACCGGGTTCTGTTACGGGCGGAAAAGGGCATAAAATAACTTTACAATTTTATCTAAAGATAAGAGAAAGTGCCACAACCTAGTTTTGATTCAAGGCAAAATATTTCTTTAAATAATGTTATCTTAAAGTGACGGACGTATCAGGTAATCAAAGCAGAAAAACAGAAAATACAAAGTTGGATGACACCTACAATGTTGCCATATCAATCACAAAACGGTAACGCACATCACCTTTCAACATACGCTCGTAGGCTTCGTTAATATCCTTCATGGCTATCACTTCCACCTCACTCACAATATTATGTTCGGCGCAATAATCCAGCATTTCCTGTGTTTCCGAAATTCCCCCAATCAGGGAGCCGGCAAAACTCTTGCGTCCAAAGATGAGATTCATGGCCGGTATGGTTGCAGGAACCGGAGGAACTCCCACACAAACCATGGTTCCGTTGGTACGCAACAGACTCAGGTAAAAACTATAATCATGTTCGGCAGAAACCGTATCGAGAATGAAATCAAAATAGCCCGTTACCGATTTTGTCTGCTCTGCATCTGAGGTGAGTACAAATTTATGCGCCCCCAGTTTTCTAGCATCCGCTTCTTTTGCAGCCGTATGACTCAGCATGGTGACTTCAGCACTCATTGATACAGCCAGTTTCACAGCCATATGGCCTAACCCGCCCAATCTCAATACGCCAACTCTTGTCCCGTTTCCTACCTTCCAGTGGCGCAGCGGCGAATAGGTTGTAATACCTGCACAAAGCAATGGCGCCACTCCTTCCAGCGGCAGTTTATCAGAAATATGCAGTACAAAATCTTCGTGTGACAAAATTGATTTACTATAACCTCCGTACGTATTTCCACTGCCATCCCTTTCCACTCCGCCATACGTAAACACAGCCCCTTCCGAGCAATATTGTTCCAGCCCTTCCTTACAGTTGTCACAGGTGCGGCAACTATCCACCATACATCCGATACCGGCCAGATCTCCCACTTTGAATTTGGTGACTTCATTCCCTACCGCCGTCACCCTTCCCACAATTTCATGACCGGGTACAATGGGAAAGACAGACATCCCCCAGTCATTCCGGGCGAAATGCAGATCACTATGACAGACACCGCAGTAGAGTATCTCTATTTGTACATCATGAGGTTTGGGGTTTCTTCTGTCAATGGAATACGGAACCAAAGGCGTAGTGGCACTGAGCGCGGCATAAGATTTTATAGCAGGCATATTATTGTCTTTATTTATTTTTGTAATATTCGAAATCTAACTACTGTAATATACGATAATAAAACTGCATTGTCATGTTGAAAAGGCAGTTATAATTTTACAGGCAATGCGCGAATTTTTCTGACCGCATAATCAAAATATACACACCCGCTTCTGACAACGGCCATTGTCTTTCCATCTTTTTTCTTAAAGTTAAAAACCACATCAAAACTGCATTCAGACAGGTTGGTGATGCCTACCTCACACCTTATTATATCTCCCAGGAAACCTTCTGAAAGATAGTGGATGGAATGATTCACCACTATAGTTCCTTCCAGCTTTTCAAAATCATTTTCTGTCAACTGGAGGTGTCTGAAAAATGGAGAACGGATGGCATTGGTAAAAACCAGGATACGTTCATTGCCCATATGATTGGCTTCATTGATATCGTCCTTACCAATAGTAAAAACAGTGGTAAATAAGATTTTTGAAGGTAAGGAAATCTTTACGCGTTCCATATTACAATGATACAAAAACTGCTGAGCAAATACTTACTCAATCATTATCTTACCGGTAAAAGTACCCTTTTCCGTACTGAACTGCAATTGGTAGATACCCTTCGCAATGGACGTATAATCTAGCAGTATGGAGCGCTGGCTGTTAAATTGCTGAGCATCGACAACTTTTCCGGCTACATCGGTTAATTGTAAATAACCTTTGGTATAATTTTCGGCTGTTTCCAATGTAAAATTGCCGGTAGTTGGGTTCGGAAATAAATTTGCCCTGATGAATGTTTGATTCCGAACAGCAGTCGTTACATCCAGTGCTCCGCATGTGATTATTTTAGACTGCAAGGTATCGATAGCTGAAAGATTGCCGGCTACATTATTGTAATAGGTCGTGATTGCGGCACATTCTCTTTTCGTCCAGAAATCCAACCAGGGTTTCAGTAACAATAGCACCTTATTTTTCTGGTCAGCCTGCGAAATATAGGTCGTACCGGCGCAGACAAGCGTTTCTCCCAATTCGCAGGGCGTTTTATTCGGGTCGCCAAACTGACAATGAGAACCACCAACAATATTGGCAAAAAACTTATACTCGGAAGCCAAGTTATTATACATAAAACGACTATTGCCGATTGGTGGTGCCACACAGTCTTTGGTGCCTGTAAAAACCAGTGCCGGCCGGTTACAGTTTTTTGCAGACTGAATGGCAGATTCCGTTATGAATGTTTCAGCGGCCGAAAAATTGAAGAATGTGGTGATGTCCGTTACATTTTGCATACCTAAAAAAGAAGCACCGCCGCCCATGGAATGGCCACCCACTGCCGTATAGCCATTTGTTTTTCCAAATAAAAAGGAGGTGGCTGAATCACCATAATTCCTGAATGCACGAGCTACAAACACTTCATCCTTCCCAAAATCGCTGTGATTAGGAGGTACTCCTTCCTCTGTACCGGGAAATGCAACTATATATCCATAAGGTACCAATGCTTCTGCCAGCCATTGATAGGCCAGTGACGACATCACAAAACCATGTCCAAATGAAACAACCGGAAACTTACTGCCATCATTGACGATGGGTGCATCCAATCCGGTGGAAATGGCTGGATAATAGACAAATGTCAGGATACTGCGATTGCTCCTCGATTTATCGATTAAAATAAACTTCCTGTTTCCGATGGAGTATTGTGCAAAAGTGCAGACAGCCACCATTAAGGATGTTAATAGCAAAATAGATTTACGCATAAAAAACTGATTTTTTTCAAACAAACGTTTGGTAAAAATAAAAACAATTTATCATTCTGTAATTACTCTTTATTCAGAAATGTTCATTGCATTGACATTCTTGCCAAAATAGGGATGTCAATTGGACAAAAGTCTTGCCTCAAAAACTTATAATACGCTGCTATAGCAATCATGCCGGCATTATCTGTACAATATTGGAAATCAGGTATGTATGTACTCCAGTTACAACTTGTACCTAACCGGGAAAATTGGTTTCGCAATTCAGAATTGGCACTGACTCCACCTGCAATGGCTATCTCTCGAATTCCGGTTTCTTGAGCTGCTTTTTTAAGTTTATTCATCAAAATACGGACAATCGCATTTTGTACGGAAGCACAAATATCATTCAGTCGTTCCTGAATAAAATCAGGATTTGCCTTAATTTCATTTTTTAAAAAATACAAAATATTGGTTTTAACGCCGCTGAAAGAGAAATTCAGTCCCTCCATTTGCGGCTCAGAAAACTTAAATGCATCCGGATTTCCGGTTTGTGCATATCTGTCTATCAGCGGTCCTCCCGGATAAGGCAGATTCAGCAACTTGGCTGTTTTATCAAAAGCCTCTCCTGCTGCATCATCAACCGTTTCGCCCAGGATTTTCATATCAAAATAATCATTTATCAAAACAATCTGGGTGTGACCACCGGAAACAGTAAGGCATAAAAATGGAAAGGATGGCTTTGGATCATCAATAAAATGCGCCAGGACATGCGCCTGCATGTGATGCACATCAATCAATGGGACGTTTAATGACTGAGCAAATGACTTGGCGAAAATACCACCAACCAGCAAGCATCCCATCAAACCCGGTCCGCGTGTAAAAGCTACCGCCGAAATCTCCTCCTTGTTGGTGCCTGCCTCTTTGATGGCTGCTTCAACGACAGGAATAATGTTTTTGGTATGCTCCCTGCTGGCAAGTTCCGGAACGACACCGCCATACTGTTCATGTATTTTCTGGCCGGCTGTCAGGTTCGAAACAACCCTGCCGTTTATGCATACGGCAGCTGAAGTATCATCGCAGGATGACTCAATCGCTAATATGACTATATCGGGCATAATTATTGCTTAAATTCTCGTAATTTTGTAACTTTTTAGATAGCTGTTGAAAAAATTCCTGAAATATACCTTCCGAACCTTATTAGTCATCGTGCTGATATTGTTACTTATATTTTTTTCCACCTTTTATTTAATCCAACAACCTAAAGTTCAAACTTATTTGGTTCACAAAGTAAGTGAATATTTATCAAAAGAATTAGGCAGTACCGTAAAGATAGACTCTGTCAGCATCAGTTTTATCAGAACCCTGGATATGTACGGGGTGTACTTATCTTCCCAAAAAAATAAATCCGATACCATCCTGTACGTAAACAGACTGGGTGCAGATATGATGCTTGGAAAAAATCTGATGGAACAAATCACCCATTTGAGAGACAAAAAGATATACGTTGACAATATAAGCATGGATGGACTGAGGTTATACGGCTATAGAGGAATAAATGACAGTCTGTATAACTACCAGTTTATTCTGTCAAAATTTGCTTCCAAAAATAAAAAACCTGCCGATACCACGACCAACTCATCCCCTTTAGAGCTTAAGCTGAAAAAATTGAATCTAACGAACGGTAAAATCATTCTGGACGACCATTTTAAAGACAAGCGGTTTGATATACGGTTTACCAAAGTTTATATTGATTTAAGGGAACTGAATCTCAACCACTTTAAAATAGATGCAAAACAAATTGTACTGACAGATCCCTATTTTAAACTGACACAGTACAACGAAAAAGAGAAGAAACCAAGCGGAAAACCCAGCAAAGGCTTCGATGTACAGGGTTTAGGGAAAAAGCTCAATATAACGTTAGATAAGCTAACGATTGTAAATGGCACCCACTCGATGGATTTCCACCATAAAAACCAGAGGGCTGGAACATTCCTGATCAGCCGGATGAACATACATGAGATTCAGCTGGATTTCAGAAACTACCGATGGGATTCCACCGGCATGCATGTCAACATGAAAAAACTGCAGGCACTGGCAGACAGCAATGCAAACGTAAAAAAACTGGAAGGTATCGCATTACTGGACAATGGAGGCATTTACCTGGACAATGCGGATATTGCATTCAATGATTCAAAAATCAGAGGAAATTTATCCATACAATTTTTGGATGAATGGCGTTCTTTCAGCGACTTCCAAAACAAGGTTATTCTCAAGGCCGATCTTAAGGAAGTACTGGCTAAGTCGAATGATGTTGGTGTATTCGCACCTAAATTACTCAAATACCTGCCTGCTGATGTTGCCATGCATGGGTATATTAAGGGGAAACTAGCCAACCTGAGGATTGATGAACTGGACTTAAAAACAGGTAAAAACACCATAATCAATATAACCGGAAATATCAAAGGATTACCCAAAATCAATCAAACCTTATTTGACATAAAAGCGAATAACATTACTACCAGTACGAATGACCTGAAAACGCTTTTGCCACTTTTCAAGATGCCCGAACAATTAAAAAATGCCGGCATCATCCATTTTAAAGGTTCCTATTTTGGATTCATCAATGATTTTGTTGCCCGTGGAAATTTGACAACCAGCAACCTGGGCAGTATCACAACGGATGTCAGGATGAGTTTTCCGAATGGAAAAGCGCCTACTTATTCGGGCAATATTATTGCAACAAAAATCAATATTGCAGAACTGACCGGCAATCACAAATTATTTGGCACCGCGGATGTGGACCTGAATGCAAATGGAAACGGATTTAATGCAAAAGACCTGAATACCAGACTTACCGGAACCATCCGCAATTTCTACTTCAATGGATTTGTATTTGACAAAATAATAGTGGATGGCCTACTGGACAAGAAGAAGTTCAAAGGAAAGGCATTCTACGATGACAATTGTTTATTGATTGACTTTAACGGAACCGCTGACTTTAATGATAAGCTGCCAAAATTCGACTTCGTCACCAGTATCAAGAATGCGGACCTGAAAAAACTTAATTTAACAAAAGACACTTTAATGATTTCGCTGGATGGTGAAGTACACGCAGCCGGTAACAACATTGGAAACCTGATGGGTACCGGAAAGTTCAGCAACCTGATTTTACAGAATGCAAAAGACATCCTGGTCTTATCAGATGTGGACATTGATTTACAAAATGACGGCACAACAAAAAATTACACCATCACTTCAGACCAGTTTAATGCAAATTTTGTGGGAGAATTCGACCCTATCACATTGGTTCCTTCCATGAAAGTATTTCTCAGCAATTATTCTAAACTGATAAAACCAAAAGAGAAGGATTTCAAACTTAGCAGACCGCAGCAACTGGAAGCAAGATTGAAATTAAAATCTGACTTCGGTTTATTCAAAGTCTTCGTTCCTGACCTGAAATATATCAGTGAGCTGGACTTAAATGCCAGCATCAGCACGGAAGACAATCTTTTTGAAATCAATGCAAAACTGGATTCTGCCAATTTCCAAAACATAGCATTTAATCGCATCGCTTTGACCGGAGACATACAGGAAAGGGATCTGTTGCTTAACAGTGAAATTAAAAAAATACAATCCGGTAAAACAGTTGTCGAAGATATACATCTGGGCTTGAACAGTTCACTGGAACAATTACTGACGCACGTCAATATTTCAAGCGATACATCCGACAACGCCGTTCGGCTATTATCTACCTTAGACTTTAACAAAGATACCATTACCGCAAAAATACTGAACTCAAAACTTATGCTGAATAAGAAAGTATGGACAGTTCAGAAAGAGAATGAACTGGTCATAATAGACAGTATCTTTATCGCCAAGAATTTTTCACTGATACAGGATAAACAGAAAATAAACATACAAAACGGTAGAAATACACTGTCCGATGCAAAAATAAATATCGAGAACCTGGATCTGATTGACATCGGCCAGCTGATTGATTCAACCGGTGCAATCAGGAATGGAAAACTCTCCGGAACGGTCAACCTGAGGAATATCCTCACCAAACTACAGGCCAATGCTGATATCACCATCAATGATCTGCAGGTGCTGGATTACAAAGTAAAATATATTGGCCTGGATGGTGTATACGGCAGAAACGGAAAAAAAATCCTGGAGGCTGGCGGCACCATTGAAGATGACAATTACCAGCTGTCCTTTGACGGCAGTTATGATATGCAGATTCCGGGAAAAGAAAATTTAGATGTGGACGCAGACATCGAAAAGGTGAATCTGAACTTTCTGGAAGCACTTCTTAAAAAAGAACTGCTCGTCCCGAGAGCTTTTGTTAAAGGAAATGTAAAAGTCACGGGAAATATTAAAAAGCCCGTTTTACTCGGCGAAGCACAGATTATTGATACAGCTGAATTAAAAATGCGTTACCTCGGCACCACTTTCAAATTGGTCAATGAAGAAGTGAAACTCACTCAAAAGGGATTTGACTTTGGAGAAATGACCGTGTACGATAATTATGGCAATACGGCTCTGGTGGCAGGAAAACTTCAGCACAGCGGATTTAAGAATTTTAAAGCGGAAAATGTCAGCTTCAGCGCACCGGCCGGCTTTAATTTTATGAATATCACCTATGACGACAATCAGGATTTCTATGGAAAAGTCTTTGCAAAAGGAGAAGTGAGCATATCCGGATTCTTCAATGATTTATTTATTGACGTAACCCGAATGGAAACGATGAAAAATACAGAATTCAATTTACCCGTTTCTGATAAGGCAGCTGATAAAGGATACAGTTTTGTAAAATTTGTAGATCCGAGAGATACCATCAAAAAGATTGATTACAAATCAAAAATCAGTGGTCTGAATCTCAATATGAATATCACGGCGACACCGGATGCCGTAGCCAATATCATTCTTGATCCATCCTCCAATGATAAAATCATCGGTCGCGGGGAAGGGAACCTCAACCTCACCATGAATAAAAAAGGAGAACTTAACATAGAAGGTACCTATAACCTGACAGAAGGTAAATATGATTTTAATTTTCAGGGAATTTTAAATAAAACATTTAATGTTCGAAAAGGCAGCACCATCAATTTTAACGGCGATCCGCTTAAAGCTGAATTAAATATCGTTGGCCTTTACAATGTAAAGGCAGCTTCTGTCCGGAATATCGTGGACAGCAATTCGACCATAAAGAACAGAACATTCCCAATTGATTTAAACCTCTTGATAACAGGTACATTGGAAAAAACGAAAATCGGGTTCAGGATTGCACCTACAACAGGGTCAGCTTCCGCCCAGTCCGATGAACTGATGCGGGTGCTGGATGAAATATCTAAAAACGATGCGGAAGTAGATAAACAAGCAGGCACACTGCTCTTGTTCAGTTCTTTCTGGCCACTCGGAACTGCCTCCGACCAGAAATTTCAGGCATATTCCAATACCGTTACACAACTTCTGACAAGCCAGATTTCCAAGCTCCTATCGCAAGGTTTGTCGCAGGTCATAAAAGGTGCATCCATCGATTTGCTGTTAAGTGATTTGGAGTCCAAGGAATCCCGAAATTTCGGATTCAGCTATAAGCAGGAATTACTGGGCAGCCGTTTGATATTAACGATTGGCGGCAATGTCAACTTTGGTAATGCCAACAATACGGTCGCCAATACAACAACCGGACAAACCACCAATAACACCGGAATCGCCGGTGACTTCCTTTTAGAATACCTGGTTACACCGGATGGAAGAATACGGCTAAAAACCTATGCACGAACCACAAACTATACGACTGACATCATCAATCAGGACAGAGTGAGAACTGGCGGCGCTATTTCATTCCAAAAGGATTTCGACAGCTTAAAAGAATTATTCCGGCCGAAAAATAAAAAAGACAAAAAGCCTAAAGAAACACCCGCAGACACTTCGTCTCTCAAGCCGATCAATCTGATTGAAGACAAGCTGAAATCAAAGGAAAGATTTGATGAAATTTTTAATAAATACGTTTCATTTACTTTAACCGGCCGGTAAATTATAATCAGAAAGAGGGATTGCTAACGCAGCAAATAATACTCTCCCCGTTTATCTTTATTATACAGAATCAATCCAAGTTTATTCAGTTTAACCAATAACCCATTTGCCCTCTGGAGGGAAATATTCAATTGGTGCGCTGCAATTTTAGCTGTAATGGTTTGTTTATCTTTCAGGTATTCCAGCACGAAATGTTCTTTAGAATCCAGTGCGGTTTGTTCCATCTCCTCTTCCCTATTTTCATTTTCCAGCATACGCTGCGTGTTTTTGGAAGCCATCAGCGTCTTGTCATTGCTGCGCATATACAACTGCCAGACTCCATGGTCATCCTGCGCAAAATGAGGTTTTCGCAAGCTATTATTGATATCCACTTCCAATATATTCAACATGTCATCTGTTTCATAGACAGAAAAGACTACATCGACAGGAGGTTCACAAAAATGTTCGGCAGCTTCATAAATCATATACATTTCCTCATCAATATCGCAACCCAACAAGGCACCATTATCTTTTATTCCGATTAACAGCTTACCGCCTCTGTTATTGGCAAATGCCGCCAATGTTCTGGCAATCTTACGCTGACTCGTGATGGTCTGCTTGAAATCCAGCTGCACGCCTTCCCCTTTGGAAATGATTCGCTCCAACTCGTCAATATTGTATTTTATTTCCGGTGAAAACCGCATCCGTATGAAAGTTAACCTGATTAATATAAATGGTTCAACAAAAAAACATAGATTTTACTAATTTAATACCTATTTTTACTTACCTAGTGATTTTATATTTATGCTTGAATCAGTAATTCCCAAAATAAAAGACTGGCCAATCAACCTGATAGCCAAAAAAAGGGACAAAATCTTACAGGAAACTATTTCAGAAGCAGTTTTAGAATTCAACAAGGCCAATCCTACACTCTCTGCGTTGCGCAACCAGTTGCAAAAAACACTTTACCTGGAGCATATACGTATCAAGAATGATCCGTGGGAAGTGGACCCCGAAGACGACCGTGAATTCTGGGGCAGTATAAAGAAACGATTACTAAAGGCGGATCCGGCGCATAATGATGAAGATATCTCCAAAGAGCAGCATCAGGAAATGCTGCAGGATATTATGTCGCGCTACGCCAACGAAATCATAGGTAATTTCATCCCCAATTTATTTTGGTTTGCCCGGCAGATTCTGCGCCGCTTTTTCGCACGTTTGTTTAATGCTCATTTCGGCGGTTTTAAAGGACTGTTTAATCCTGAAGATAAACTGAAAGACAAACTGATTGTGTCAGGACCGGTGGAGAAATTGCGCACCTTAGCTACCAAAGGGACTGTTATTTTAGTGCCTACCCATTTCAGTAATTTAGATTCCGTTATCATTGGTTTTGGTATGGACTATATAGGTATGCCCGCATTTCAGTACGGCGCCGGTTTAAATCTGTTTAATTCTAAATTCTTCAGCCTGTTTATGGGTAATCTAGGCGCCTATAAGTTAGACAGGAGAAAAAAGAATCCCATCTATCTCGAAACCCTTAAATCATTCTCCAGGACAAATGTACTGGCCGGAGCACATACCATTTTTTTCCCGGGCGGAACCCGTTCCAGAGCAGGAAATATTGAAACGGATTTAAAGCTGGGATTACTCGGTACTGTTGTGGAAGCTCAACGCATCCATTACGAAAAAAACCCGGCAAACCTGGCACCTAAAATTTTTATCGTGCCGCTTACCATCAGCTATCACTTCGTATTGGAAGCTTCTTCTCTCATAGAAGAACAACTGAAACGAATTGGAAAAGAGCAATACCTGGTTTATGACAATACACAAACTACCGGGAAAGCTATATGGAAGTTTTTCTGGGAGACATTTTCAAAATCTACGGATATCACTTTATCCTTAAGTGAACCGATGGATATTTTCGGAAATGCCGTTGATAATGATGGTTACAGCTTAGATAAGACCGGAAATAAACTGGAAATCAGAAATTATTTTATAAACAAGGGGCATTTGAAAGCTGATGACCAGCGTGAAACGATCTACACCCAAATGCTCGGCGACAAAATCATTGACGGGTTTTTCAGCAATAATGTCGTTTATGCCTCCCATGTTGTTGCATTTGCCGCTTTTGAATTACTGAAAAAACAATTGGATTATCCGGATTTATTTACACTGCTCCGTACTTCAGATGAAGACCGGGAAATTGACTGGGATACATTCAAAACTTCTGTTAAAAGAGTAATTGACGAACTCTATATGCTGAACAACAAGAACTTGATAAAACTGGCCCCGCACATGACGACCAAGGAACTGGAAGAAATCATCGAGCTGGGCATCAACAACGTTTGCATCTATCATGCCAATCTTCCAATCATGCGGAATAAGGTGGGCAATATTACCAGTGAAGATCTGAAACTATTGTATTATTATCACAACAGATTAAATGGCTATGGTCTCGAAAAGCACATCTGATAAACATCCCGTTGCTGTTATAGGAGCAGGAAGTTTTGGTACCGCAGTTGCCAACCTTCTTGCTGAAAACGGTCGGGTTTTCTTATATTCCCGGCGACCGGAGGCTGTTGAAATTATCAATAGAGATCGTATCAATAACGGACAGACCATCCATCCGAATGTCACGGCAACCAACGATATGCAGGAAATCACGGACAAATGCTATCTGTTGCTGCCATCCGTATCGTCGGATAGTTTCAGGCAGGTGATGCGCGATATGGCGCCGTTTTTAAAACCGTATCATATGATGATTCACTGCACAAAGGGATTTGACATCAAATTAGAACCCGGAAAATCCATCCTGGACAGGGATGTTGTACTGTATCCACAGGATACCTACACGATGAGTAAGGTGATACTGGAAGAAACCTGTGTAAAACGGGTGGGTTGCATGAGTGGACCTAACTTAGCACGGGAAATCGCCAATCAGCATCCGGCAGCTACCGTCATTGCAAGTAAGTTTGATGAGGTGATTAAAGAAGGCGAAGCCGCAATACGCAGCAAACGGCTGCAGGTGTACAGCAACCACGATATTTATGCCGTAGAATTAGCAGGAGTACTCAAAAACTCGATGGCACTTGCTGCAGGCGCTTTAGGCGGGTTAGGTTACGGCAACAATGCAATGGCATTCTTAATTACACGCGGCTTAGGTGAAATTATTCGCCTGGCAACGGCAATGGGTGCGGAAAAACAAGCATTTCTCGGGCTGGCCGGTATCGGCGACCTGATAGCGACCTGTACATCTCCTATGAGCCGAAATTATACGGTGGGTGCCCGCCTTGCTAAAGGTGAAACCCTCGAACAGATTATCGCCACTTCTACGGAAGTGGCAGAAGGGATTAAGACCGTTAGTATCTCTAAAAAACTGGCAGATACCACCGGTATAAAACTACCTATCATTCAAAATATCTACAGAGCATTGTTTGAAGACCTGAAGGTGGACCTGGCTCTTGGTTATTTGATGGAATACCGCTGGGGTTATGATGCGGATTATATGTAATACGGACTTACAGTAAAATACCGTGACTTTCCTTTAATTCAAAATCAATCGTTTTCTTTTCGATATCCACACCTGTAAGTGTAACATCTATCTTATCCCCTAATTGATAGGTATGCCCCTGATGCCGGCCCAGAAAACGCATTTTCCGTTCATCAAAAGTATAACTGTCGTTCTTCATCGATTCGATTCGAATAAGCCCTTCACAATTGTATTGCGGCAATTCCACATAAATCCCCCAGTTTTTCACACCCGAAATAACTCCCGTAAAATGTTCCCCGATTCTGTCAAGCATAAATTCCGCCATCTTGTATTTTACGGATGATCGTTCCGCATCATTGGCTGCACGCTCACGTTCACTGCTGTGTTTGCATTGATATTCCAGTTCATCTTTGGTCGGTAGTTTTTTATCGTTCATGATTTTATCCAGCAGCCGATGCACCATCACATCCGGATAACGACGGATAGGGGACGTGAAATGCGTGTAAAAATCGAAGCCTAATCCGTAATGCCCTATATTATCGGTTGTGTAAACGGCTTTTGCCATACAGCGAATGGCAAGCTGCTGCAACACAGCCTGTTCCGGTTTTCCTTCGATTTCCTGCATCAGCCGGTTCAATTCACGGGCAATCTGTTTCGGATTATCAAACTGTATTTTATATCCGAACTTCTGTGCAAACAACTGGAAGTCGATTAATTTTTCTTCGTTTGGCAAATCATGCACCCGGAAGACAAACGGCGTCTTGCCGTTCTCATTTTTATCCTTCCCGATAAATTTGGCCACGTATTTATTCGCCAGCAACATAAAATCTTCAATCAGCAAATGGGCATCTTTGCGCTCTTTGATATATACACCGACGGGTTTCCCATTTTCATCCAGTTGAAACTTGGTTTCCGGAGCTTCAAAACCGATAGAGCCATTTTTAAACCGCTCTCTGCGTAACAGATGTGCCAGTTCATTCAGTCTTAACAGCTCTTCCTTAAACACACCGTCATTGCCTTCCAGGATTTCCTGTGCAGCTTCGTAGCTGAAGCGTTTCTGGGAATGAATCACTGTTCTGCCAAACCATACATCCTTCACCGCCGCTTTCTCATCCATTTGAAAAACGGCTGCATAGCAGCACTTATCTTCATCTGGCCGCAGCGAGCAGATGATATTGGAAAGCCTTTCGGGAAACATGGGCGCTACCCTATCCACCAGATAAACCGAGGTTGCCCGTTTGAACGCTTCTTTTTCCAATGCAGAATGTTCTTTCACATAATGCGACACATCCGCGATGTGTACACCTACTTCATACAGGCCATTCTCCAGCACACGAAAAGACAGGGCATCATCAAAATCTTTGGCATCTGCAGGGTCTATGGTAAAGGTAGGAATATCCGTAAAATCCCTTCGTGTCCTTTTTTCATCTTCGGATACCTTAAATTCCAGATCATCCGCTTCGTCCAGCACATTTTTTGGGAAGGAAGTGAAAAAGCCATTTTCCACCAGAATGGATTTCATCTCAATATCATTAGTGCCGGCCTGACCGAATATTTCGGTAATATGTCCAATGGGATTTTTATCCTTCGGACGCCATTCTGCCAGTTCTACCACCACCTTATCTTTATGTTTGGCTTTCATGGAACGGCCTTCCGGAATATAAAAATCGGATTTTATACCCGGATTGTCTGCCACCACAAAGCAGGTGTCATTGACTCTTTCCACCACACCTATAAAATGAGAACGTTTCCTTTTGACAACCTCCGTTACAAATCCCTCCGGACGAACGGCATTGGGTTTATGTACACGCTGCACCTTTACGGTGTCACCGTCAAAAGCATGATGCGTATTTTTGCGGTGAATAAAAAAATCTTTTGATTTTCCCTCTATGGACACATAAGCATCCCCGCTCCGGGCAATATCAATCATCCCGGTAAGCTCTTCCCCTACAATAAATATTTCATGATTTTTTTTAGTATCCTTTTTCTCACGTTTATGCGGATGAGTGTGCCTGGTTTTGTTTATCTTTTCTTCTTGGACATACTGTAAAAATAAGACAATTTAAGCGCTTATACAATCTTTGCAGGGATTGTATACGATTTCAACAAATTACAGTATCTTGTATTGTCATTTTCACTTTTAAAAACATCGGCAATGATTCGATTTTACACCATTTTATTTCTGATTTGTTATATCGGTTTTACTGCCTGCATGGCGGGTAACCCTGATTTTGATGCCAGAAGAACAACCTATATTGACTATGCCTTAAATAATGTCAATTCAGACGCTCTGAGCATTCAGGCTGCAAAAGGAATCCCCGTCAACCAACAGGAATTAACCGCTATTTTAGCTAATGTCTCAACCAGATCTACTGCAGATTTTGATATCATAAAATTAGTCCGGATTCTGCTGTTATCAAACGGAGAATATGACAGTCAGATACTGCCGGTTTTAGCACCACTTCCATTCTGGTTAGAAGCAAATGAGGATAACAGGGAGTATTGGTCAGAAAATCATATGATCATGTGGATGGCATCTGACTGGTTACTGCATGAGAAATACGGAAAAGTGGTAGACAGTACTTTAGACAGAAGGTTACGTCATTATCTGAAATTGAAATTGCAATACGGTTTTTATGAGTTCAATTCAACCACCTATGCCCCCTATTGCTTAACAGGATTGTTAAATCTGGCAGATTTCTCGCAAGATGCCGAAATCAAAAGCCTGGCAACACAGGTTTCACAAAAATTATTAAAAGAAGAACTGTTACTGCTTACCAATGACAGAGGTGTATTATTTCCCACTGCCGGAAGAAATTATCCCGGAAAATATGAAACCGCTTATGGCGCAAATCATAATAACCTGATTTATCTGTTAACCGGTTTGGGTGAAGTTGAAAATGGTCCTTCTCATGCCGGTGCCTTTTTAGCAACTACAACAGTTCCGCTAGATGATGTAATCAATTCATGGAAACCCAACTTAGATACTGTTTATACTTCAGGTCACACCTTACAGAATGGCATTAACAATATTAACAATATGATGTCCACTAAAGACAAGGTTATCTTCCAATGGAGTTCTGGTGCCTATTTTCACCCGGATGTTTCCTATTCCACTTTCAAATTATTAAAAGACTTGAATTTATGGGACCACTTTGAATTTGCCGATTTCAGACAATATTCCTTTTTACCTACAGATCTGGCACCGGTTATTGCGGAAATCGCCAGTCCTATCAGCAAAAGTTCCGGTATATATAATCCGAAAATCGCTATTTTCAAAAATAAATCGGTCACCCTATCATCCTTACAGGATTTCTGGAAAGGGAAATTAGGTTATCAGCAATTTCCAATTATGGTAAACGCCGGAACAAGTGCCGTATTTACACTTTCAGGAAAACCCGATACTGACTGGGATAACAGACCTTCTCACAATGCAAATACACATTTGCCTTATGTACAGCAAAAATCAAATGTAGCATTGGTGATGTATCGTCCGGAAAAGGGATTGGCTTTATTCGGCTATAAAGATGAAAAACTGGATGTTGCCCTTCACTTTAAACCCGATAAAATGGATGAAGTCCGGGAGAGCGGCAAGTGGCTGTTAGGGCGCGAAGGTGATGGTTATGTTGCCGTTCGAAGAAGCTGTACAGGCGAAATAAACGGTGTCAGGGCCTGTGAGAATCCCGACGGGCAAACGTGGGTGTTTATGGTTGGCAATGCCGATATGTATGGCAGTTTTGACAATTTCCAGCAAATTATTGAACAATCGCAGTACGAAGAAAAATGGTATTTCAATTTACCTACCTTACAATGGGTTTACTATTCAAAAATAACAGTGGATGGAAAGACCTTGGAATATGCCTGGAACGGTGATATCTTTTCCGGTCCGACACAAACTCCAACTGCCCTACTAAACAGCAGCAAAGATGTCAAACAATTGACCATTTATCCCAATCCGGCCACAGATGCTGTGAAGGTAGACGTACCTCTGTCCCTGCGTTCGGCAACACTCCGAATATTTGACATCAAAGGTTCTGAGATTTATTCCGAAAATCTGGCAGCACCTCCGCCGGGCAATACAGTAAATATTACAACTAAAGACTGGACAGAAGGCATGTATATGCTTTTACTCGAAAATCAGCAGGATGTTTACACCCAAAAACTACTTATCAAAAAATAAACTACCACTTGCAGTACAGATGACAACAAAAATACTGATAGGGTTAAGCTTTTTGATTTTTTCCATGCACCAGCATAGCCATGCACAATCCTGGGTTGATACGCTGGATACCTATGCCCGGGAAAAATACCTGCCCCCCTCGAAGTTTCATTGGAACTGGATGAACGCTTCCCTGCTGTATACGATGATCAGGCAATACGATAACAGCGAACAGGATAAAAAGAAAATCTATCTTGAGTATGTCCGTACTGCGATGGATAAAACCTACCCGATTGCAAATGGGAAAATACCGAATGCCGTGGCTTCCGGAATCGGGATGGCTTTCCTTGCCAGAATCACCGGGGAAGAGAAGTATAAAAGAGCCTGTCAGAAAATCTATTCGGATTACTTAAAGATAAAGCGAACCAAAGACGGAGGTGTTTCTCATCTGAGAAAAGATTTGGAGTTATGGGACGACACCATCTTTATGATCGGTCAGTTTTTGCTCGAAATGTTCAGAGCCACCGGCGATACCGCCTATCTCGATGAACTAATGCTGCAAATCCGTGTACACCGTGATAAACTGCAGGATAAAGAATGGGGATTATGGGTACATGGCTGGGACAGCGACCGGAAATCTCACTGTACCTTTTGCGGCCAGTTAAACTGGCCGGATAAAACAACCGGCAGAAGTGCCGAAATCTGGGGACGAGGCAACGGGTGGATCGTAGTGACATTATCCGATGCGCTGGAGACGGTGCCTAAAGATAATCCGTACTGGCCGGAACTGGCCGGATATTTAAAGGAAATGCTGGTGCATCTGCCGGAACTGCAAAATAAACAGAACGGACACTGGTACCAATTGCCCGTACGCCCGCAGGAACCTGAAAACTATATTGAAAGCTCCAGTACTGCCATGTTTTCCTATGGAATTACCAAAGCCCTTCAGTTCGGTATCGTTACAGATTCAGCCTACAGAAAAAGTATAGATTCTGCATACAAAGGATTGCGCAAATACAGTATAACAGAGGTTTCTGAAAAATACATTACTACTAAAAACGTTTGCAAGGGAACCTGTATAGGTGATAAGAACTACTACCTGAAACGCAAAATAAAAAACGAAAAACCCTACAGTATAGGCATGTTTATCCGTTTTGGCAGCACATATGAAAAATTATAAGCAGTTTAATATATTCGTGTCAAAGTGTCTATTGAGTTAGAATCAACGAAGTGACAAAACCAAAAACATTTGGGGATCAATGGATTTAAAGGGTATTACAAGAACCCGGACACTATACTTCCTGTAAAAAACTGCATTTTTTTCGCAGAACTGTTCGAATCACAAAACGAACAGCTGTTTCCTGATTTTAATCATTCTATAAACCATTTAAAGTATCTAACTTCGCTTATACAAAATATAGAACTATGCAATCGGAAAAAATCATCATCGCCAACCTAAAATGTGACGGCTGTGCGACAACGATAAAAAACAAACTGAACGAACTGGAAGGTGTGGAGAGTGTAATGGTGAATCATGATGAAGACTCGGTGACGGTTCTGCATTCCGGTGCTGTACAAAGGGAAGCCATTACACAAAAACTTCATTCACTCGGTTATCCGGAAGCCACAGAAGAGAATGGTCTGTTGCTGCAGTTGAAAAGCTATGCCAGCTGCATGATAGGACGAATGAACAAGTAGTTATTTTTTTACCGCATAAATACCATCCTGGCCGATGGTAATTTTCTTTTGTTTGTACAGTTGACCGATAGCGGCTTTAAAGGCTTTCTTACTCATGTTCACTTCCTGCTGTATTTCTGTTGGAGTACTTTTATCGGTGAGTTTCAGTATTCCTTTTCCTGCCTTCAGTTTATCCAGTATCCCCGAACAATTCTGTTCTATGACCTTGTGAAAACCCTGCGGCTGCAGGCTGACATCAATCTTTCCGTCACTGCGTATCGTTTTGATATAGCCATCCGTGATTTGCCCTAAGGTCAGCGGCTGAAATATTTCATTGTGGTACAGCATGGCATCCTGTGTGCCGTTTATCAGCACATGAATACCCAGATTCGTTGGTCTGCCGATTTCCAACTGCACTTTTTCACCAACCGTAAATTTCATAGATGCTGTTTAAATATGTAAGCGAAAATGCGTACTTCCCGAAAAAAGCAGATTGCATTGATTAAAAAAAATTATACGCGTACAAATCTGGCGCGAATATCTTCCACATTCCCTTTCGGTATGGCGGCTATCAGTTTTTTGGTGTATTCCTGCTGCGGGTTGTTATAGATTTCATCCGCAAGTCCCATCTCCTCAATCCTGCCTTTGTTCATCACCACCATCCTGTCGCTCATAAATTTCACCACCGATAAATCGTGTGAAATGAAGATGTAGGTGAATTTAAACTCTTCCCGCAGCTGGATCAGGAGGTTCAATACCTGAGCCTGAACGGAAACATCCAGCGCGGAAACGGACTCATCGCAAATGATAAATTTCGGATTCAATGCCAGGGCTCGTGCGATACAGATACGCTGACGCTGACCACCGGAAAACTCATGCGGGTAGCGCTGAAAATGCTCCGCTTTCATATTGACCTTTTCCAGCAATTCAATCACCTTATCCTTCCGCTCGGCGTTGTTGCCATATTTATTGTGCACCTGCATCGGCTCCAGAATGGCATTACCTATCGTCATCCTCGGATTCAGGGAAGAATACGGATCCTGAAAAATAATCTGCATGTGTTCACGCAGCAGTTTTAGTTCAGTCTGGTCTAAGTTGAAAATATCTTTGCCGTCAAAAACAGCCTTACCGCCTGTTGGTTCCACCAATCTCAAAATCGTCCTGCCCAATGTTGTTTTTCCGCATCCGCTTTCTCCAACCAATCCAAGTGTTTCGCCCTCATTCACATCAAACGACACATCATCTACTGCCTTGACGTAATCCAGCGGCTTGCCAAAAATATTGGTTTTAGACGGAAACCAGGTTTGTATATTCTTCAACTGCAGAATCGGTGTTTGCTGCTGCAGGTTTTCATATCGTTTTTGCGTGGTTGCTTCACTGACCACGAATGCTTCGACCAGCGCATTCATATCGGCTGCCTTCTCTGTAATGATACCGTCCTTCTCCTCCATAAAATCTGCAATGACCGGCAGTTTGCTCAGCCTTTTTCCGAGTGGCGGACGGCAGGCCAGCAGTCCTTTCGTATATGGATGTCTGGGATTGGAAAAAATTTCCAAAACAGTTCCCTGTTCAACAATCTTTCCCTTATACATCACCACCACCTTATCAGCTATTTCCGCAATGACACCTAAATCATGCGTAATGAAAATCGTGGACATGCCTGTCTGACGGCTGAGTTCGTTAATCAGTTCCAATATTGTTTTTTGGACCGTAACATCCAGCGCAGTGGTCGGCTCATCGGCTATTAGTATTTTTGGCTGACAACTCATCGCCATCGCAATCATCACACGCTGCTTTTGTCCGCCGGATAACTGATGCGGATAGGATTTTAAGATTCTTTCCGGATTGGGCAGTTTCACCTGCGCAAATAAATCCAGTGTTTTAGTTTCCGCATCTTTTTTAGAAATCTTCTGGTGCAGCATGATCGCTTCCATCACCTGATTGCCGCAGGTAAACACCGGATTGAGGGATGTCATCGGCTCCTGAAAAATCATGGAAATTTCATTCCCACGAAACGACCGCATTTCCTGTTCCGGAATCTTTACGAGGTCAATGGCTGTTTTTCCATCACGGTAATAGTTGATTTGTCCGCCTGTAATTTGTCCGGGAGGATGGGGAATCAGTCGCATTACAGACAACGATGTGACCGATTTGCCGGAACCGGACTCCCCTACAATACCGACTACTTCCCCTTTATTTACCTGAAACGAAACATCATCTACCGCTTTCACAATACCGCTTTCCGTTTTAAATTCTGTTACTAAGTTCTTAACGTCTAAAAGTAATTCACTCATAAAAGTACTATTGGTTTATTTTAACATTACTATCCGAAATTAAGGATAATCCTTTCAATTTTAAAACTATTTGCGCGGTTGTCAATACATCTTTCTGACAATAGGTGATAATTCGCTGCAACCCGTTATCTTGCCAGTAAACCCTCCCAACGTCTTTGCCGGAAATGTCGTCTTTGGGCGAAGGAATTCCAAGGCAATGTGCCAGTAATTTCAGGGAAATATAGTTTTTGTAGTCTCCGAATTTCCACAAATCCATGGTATCCAGCAATCCGGCTTCCCAGGGTTTCTTAGCCTGCAGGCTTTCAAAATAATCCGGCAATTTGAGATTATGAATCAGCATTCTTCTACAAATATAAGGTACGTCAAATTCTTTGATGTTATGACCGCAGCAAACCATACTTCTAAGGCTTGCTTGCTTTTTTAAGAAGAAGGAGAAGTCTTTTAATAACTTAACTTCATCATCGCCGGCAAATGATCGGAGTTCAAATCCCTGAAACATGCCATCCTGTGCCAGCCAGCCAACTGAAATGCAAATTATTTTTCCGAATTCCGCAAATATGCCGGCGTTATTAAAATAGAAATCTTCCGGTTCGTCATTTTCCCCTTTATGTCTGCCTTTCTTTTCTTCCCATAATTCCTGAACATAAGCATCCAGCTCGTGAAAAGATCTAACGCCCGGCACGGTTTCAATATCAATAAAAAGAATATCCTCCATTTTCATATTATCCAGCATAACTCACAGTTTTTGTTTGTATTAGGTAAAAAATAATTCAGAATATTTATGCAAGATACATCAACTATTCAAAATTTAAACGTAAATTTGCAGGAACGTAAACAAAATTCTTATGTCAGAAAATGAAAATGGCAGCTCAAACAGCAGGATACATGCTATCTACATTGTATTGATTGCCCTCTTAATTGGTGGTTTGGTGTACACCAATGTAAAACTAAAAAAATCCAAAGAAACCATCGTCGTTACTGAAAAACAACGAGATGAAGTTGAAACCCTTAAAGCAGAACTCGACAAGAAGTATGCAGAATCTTTACAGGAAATAGAAAGCTATCGTGCTGAAAATGCAGGATTAGACAGTCTGTTAACAGTAAAAGAACAGGAGTTAACCTCCAAAAAGGCTAAAATTGATGCATTGCTTGCCCAGATATCTGGATTAAAGTCAGATGATGCTTCTAAAAGCAAATTACTGGATGAGGCACAGGCATTGATGAGGCAAATGGAAGATGATAAGATGCACCTCCAGACAACGATTGATTCACTGGTGACGGTGAATAAATTATTGTTCCAGGAACGTGACAGTATTTCCGGAGAGCTTTCTTCCACTCTTCAGAAAAAACAGGAAGTTGACGATGAAAACAAACGCATGAAAGACAGAATAGACAAGGCGTCTATTTTGAGCACTGCCAACATTCAGGCTACACCTATCCGGATGACCAGAAAAGGAAAAGAAGATGAAGTGAGCAAAGCTAAGGATGCGGAAAAACTCAGAGTATGCTTTGATGTATTGCAAAATAAGATAGCTCCGAGCGGCGAAACAAAGATTGAGGTGCGCATCATTTCACCGGATGGTTCCACTATCCAATTGCAGAATCTGGGAAGCGGTACATTTTCAGAAGCAACCACCGGAAATGATATTCCTTATACCTACTCAATCAGTCCGGATTATCAAAACGAAACTAAAACGGTATGTTCGTACTGGGCACAATCCTTCAAGTTTGCTTCCGGAAAATATTCTGTAGAAGTTTATGAAAAAGGCTTTTTAATTGGCCAGTCTTCATTTTCCATGAAATAATTAGACTTTTTTAAAGATATTTAGGCAGCCTATCCGGGCTGCCTTTTTTTATGATAAGATCCAGTTTTTATAAAGGAATCGTTTTGGTTTTTTGCGGTGCCGTTTGTTTTTCTACGAAAGGAATATTCGCTAAACTGGCCTTTACATTCGGTGTTGACGGGCTGGAAATCCTAATGCTCCGGATGCTGTTCGCATTGCCTTTGTATATATTAATCCTCATCAATGAATACCAGAAAGTGCCCGAAGCAATCGGAAAACAAAACTGGATATCCATCATCACGCTCGGGTTAATCGGTTATTATCTTGCCGCTTTATTTGATTTTATGGGCTTACAATATGTGAGCGCATCACTGGAAAGAAATATCATCTTTACCTACCCTACCTTTGTGCTCATCATGTCCAGAATATTTTTCAAACGTAAGATTTCCACCCTACAGATTACAGCCGTCTTGATTTGCTATATAGGCATCCTCATCGCATTTTATTCTGATAAATCCTCTTATGTCAGCTCCGATCTGACCAAAGGAACCATTTTCGTTCTGCTGAGCTCCCTGACGTATGCCCTGTATCTGGTCAGAAGCGACCTATTGATAAGAAATATCGGCACGGTGCGGTTCACCTGTATCTCCATGATAGTTTCCTGTATAGCCGTCCTGACACATTATGTGATTGTCCATGGTTTCGCCATCTTCTCTTTTCCTTACCAGGTTTATCTTTTGGGAATTGGTGTGGCCATCATCGGTACGGTCTTGCCATCCTTTCTGATGACAAAAGGGATTGCCCTGATTGGTTCATCCAATATGGCAATCATTGCGAGTATCGGCCCAATTGCAACGATTGTCTTCTCCTACTATATCCTGCATGAATCATTCTCCTTCATGCATTTTCTTGGAACACTCTTGGTCTTGACAGGTGTTTTACTCATCAGTATTCGCGGCAGCAAAAACAACATCTAACAATTGTAAGAATAATTCTTATTTTCAAACGAGCGTTTGGTAAGAGTTTTTCTTTATTTTTGTTGAAATTAAACTATAAGAATGTTTCAGACAGATTTATTTAAAGACAAAATTGTACTGGTAACGGGAGGCGGCAGCGGCATCGGCTATACCATCGCAAAACAGTATCTGCAGTCAGGCGCTATCGTCTACATTGCATCGAGAAACGTAGAAAAGATTGAAAAAGCGATAGAACAATTAAATGCGTTTGGTGATGTTCGCAGTGCGATTGCCGATATCAGGGAACCGGAACAAATACAGGCACTGGCGGATAAAATAAAAACCGATGCCGGAAGGCTGGATATCCTGATAAATAATGCCGGCGGGCAATTTCCGGCAGCGGCGGAAAATATTTCTTTCAACGGATTCCGTGCGGTGGTTACCAATAACCTGATAGGTACTTTTTATGTGACACAGATTATGGCAAAGACTTTTTTCATTCCACAGAATGAAGGGAATATCGTCAATATCATCGCGAATATCTACAGAGGATTTCCGGGCATGGCGCATACGGGTGCAGCACGGGCAGGTGTAGACAATCTCACAAAAACCTTGTCCATAGAATGGGTTCGCTATAATATTCGTGTAAATGCCGTAGCACCGGGTATTATCCTTTCCTCCGGACTGGATACCTATCCACCAGCCATTCTAAAAGGCATTACAGACGGCATTCCCAACAAGCGCATGGGTACCATGGAAGAAGTGGGATGGCCCGTTCTCTTCCTATCCTCGCCGATGGCTTCCTATATCACCGGCGAAACATTGTACGTAGACGGCGGGAACCGGCTTTGGGGCGACCAATGGAAGATGTGAAAGCCCACGTTAACGGGTGACACTTTAGAATAAAGGCCTCGTTAACGAAAAAATTACTTATTTTTCCAATATCCGTTAGTTTTAATGATTACTTACGGCAACCACTTATTTTATCAGATCAGCGTGCAGATAAAAGGAACATACCGCGAAATATGGCAGATTGCCTTTCCCATCATTTTGGGCAGCCTAGCCAACAGTATCAACCAGCTGATTGATACGGCTTTTCTCGGCCATTACAGTAAAATATCGCTGGATGCCGTAACACTAACCGGTATATTTTTCTTTAACATCACCTTTATTGCAGGCGGTTTTGCCAGAGGCGCCCAGGTAATGATTGCACGGCACAACGGTGAAATGCATTATAACAAAATAGGAATTGCATTTGATCACCTGCTGGCATTTTCCGCAATACTTTCAGTTATCACCCTAATCTTTTTTGCTTTTGCATCGCCGGCAATCGTTACTATCTCCGTAAAATCAACAGCAATACAAGAGGAGGCGTTAACCTATCTAAAATACATGAATATCGGCGTACCGGCTGTTGTATTCGGATTTTGCTTTAATGCCTTTTATTCCGGCATAGGAAAAACGAAAATTATAACATATGCCACCTTGCTGATGGGTATCACCAATATCATTTTAGATTACATACTCATTTTTGGGAAACTGGGATTTCCGGCATTGGGTATTAAAGGTGCTGCCATTGCAACCACTATTGCCAATATCGTTTTATTCTTAGTCTACCTGGTATATTTTATCCGGCAGCAACACACTAAAACATATGATGCCTTTCGCTTTAAGGTGTTGAAGTGGCTGCAATTCCGGAAAATGATAGATTTGTCCACTCCCATTGTACTGCAAAATTTAATCGGTATCACTTCCTGGCAATACTTTTTTTTGTGTGTGGAAAAATTAGGGGAACATGAATTAGCCGTTTCAGGCATTCTTAAAAGCCTGTTTGTATTCCTGGGTATTCCCGTCTGGAGCCTGGGCAGTGCCAGCAATACGATTATCAGCAATATCATCGGTCAGCGCAAACTGGAAGATGTCATTCCGGCTCTCAAAAAGGTAATTCTTGTCACTGTCGGAATCTCCATGTCGCTCAACCTGATAATTCTTCTATTTCCCCGGCCGATTTTATCCTTATTTACCAATGATTTGCAGCTGATACAGGACTGCATCCCTCCGTTTTATACATTGATGATTGCCTTGCTGTTCTTTTCGTCCGGGATGATCATGAATCAGGGAATTATCGGAACGGGTGCCACCAAGATACCCGCTATGGTCGAACTTTTCTGTTGCTTTTCGTATATTGGATACTGTTATTATTTTATACAGTTAAAAAAGAGCCCATTGTATATTGCATGGGGCTGCGAGGTGGTATATTGGTTTTCATTGCTTACTTTTACTACAGTCTATTGGGGAAGTGGGATATGGAAAAGATTTGTCAGGCATATAGATACAATTACGGCGTGATATGACAACAGATAAAATAGAATGGTTTGAGCTTTGGTTTGATTCTCCGTTTTACCATATCTTATATAAAAACCGGAATCAGGAAGAGGCCCATCATTTTATTGATGCGGTCTTAAAACACCTGAATATAGAATATGGCAGTATTTTAGATCTGGCCTGCGGCAAGGGAAGGCATGCCTATTACCTGGCACAGAAAGGATTTGACGTGGTTGGATTGGATTTATCCAAAGAAAGCATCCGGTATGCCAATACCATGTACCAGTTGGATAATCTGGAGTTTTATGTACACGACATGCGGCTGCCATTCCGGATAAATTATTTCGATTACATCTTCAATTTTTTCACCAGTCTGGGTTATTTCAATGACCTGAAAGAAAATGAAATGGTATTTGAAAGCATGCATTCCGGATTAAAGGACAACGGCCATATCCTGATTGATTTTATGAATACAGAAAAAATCATTAAAAACCTGGTTTTAAGAGAAAATAAACAGATAGACGGATATCATTTTTATATTCGCAGAGATATGGTAAACGGGAAGATAATCAAGCATATTCAGATTGAAAAAGAAGAAAAGATGTGGATGTACAGGGAAGAAGTCCAGGCATTGATGCAGCATCATTTTCATACCTTTTTAAACAATACCGGTTTTACATTAGTCCGGGAATTCGGGGATTATCATTTAAACCCGTTTAACCCGAAAACATCGGACAGATATATTTTGTTAGCAAAGAAAAATTAGGATATGAGTAAATTGATTGTGATAATCGGAGCCGGTCCCGGAATCGCCCAGGGTGTTGCAGAAAAATTTGGAATGAACGGATTTTCCGTCGCATTGATTTCCAGGAGAAAAGAGAAATTAGAAAAACTGACGGCTGAACTTAAGCAAAAAGGTATAGACGCCCATGCATTTGTGGGGGATGCCGGTGACGCTGAATCCATGAAAGATGCGTTCAACCAGATATGGGAAAAGTGGAATGATGTTGACGTGGTACATTATAACGCCGCAAAAATAAAAATGGTGAATATCGCCAACGAAACAGCCGATGGGCTGACACGCGATTTCAAGGTCAATGCGGCGGGCGTCCTGACCATGCTGAATCTTGTGTTATCAGACATGGAGAAGAAAGGAGAAGGCACCATTCTACTTACTGGCGGTGGATTCGCCTTGCAGCCTGATCCGCAGTATGGCTCTTTGGCAATAGGAAAAGCGGCGATAAGGAATATGGCCAACTCCCTGCATACTGCATTAAAACCCAAAAATATTTTTGTAGGTACCGTGACCGTATGCGGATTTGTAAAACCGGATGCCGAAATACACAATCCAGCTAATATAGCCGATCAATTCTGGAAACTATACACCGACAGGAATGAATTTGAAATTCAGTTATAATGAAAACCGGGCGTATGACTTGACAACCAGGAATAAAAGGCATATCTTACTATCAAAACAAGAACCATGAAAACACATATTATTTTATTAGTTGCATGCTCAGCGTCACTTCTGCTGCTTCAAAACTGTAACACTAAAAATACATCGTCAGGCTCCGAAAAAAGTGCCGGAATTGCTGAAAACAGCACCGCAACCGTTAGTGCTGATGATATAGAATTTGAATGGATACAGGATCCGGCAGAAAAAGCATTTGAAGTGCAGCTTCCCAGAGGCTGGAAAAACGACGCCTATATCTACAGAGTGTATGATTTGACACGCAATGTTGCTACATCCCTGTCACCTGATGGAAATACTGCATTGTTTATCGGAGACCCGAAAATGCCTGCTTATTCAATTCCGAACGATCTGTCTAATCAGTATGGCAGCATAGCCAATCAAAACCCATTATTCAGATACGAAGAATACAAAAAGGCAGATGAGTATCTGGAAAATTATGTTAAAAACAAATTTGGCAAACTTACCAATTTTAATATTACCCAAAAATCGACTTGCCCTGAATACATAAAACTGATTGAAGACCAGTTTCAGGAAAATGGCATGAAAGCAGATGAAATTACCACTTCGAGGATATTTTTTGACTATGATATGAACGGAAAAAAAGTACATGCACTTTTAAATTGTACCGTTACGCTCTTTAATACAATCTGGATGCCCGGTGTAAATGGGATTTCCACCACAGGCAATCCTGCCTCGTTTAACGAAATGGTTTTTAAAATTGTATCTACCGTAAAACATAATCCGGATTGGCTGGCAAACGAAGAACGCATGCGTCAGCAGCGATTGGCAAAAATGCAGGCAGATCATCAGCGAAATATGGCAGAAATACATGCTTCAGGCCAACGACATCAATTAAGAATGCAAAACATGCAGGCTGCAAATGATGCACATAACAACAGCTGGAAACAACAGCAGAATTCGATTGACAACAATCACGGTATGTTTTTGAATATGATAAAGGAAGAAAGTACCGTTGCAACACCAACCGGTCAAACTTTTCAGGTAGATAACAGCCATCAGAAATATTACATCAACAAATTGGATAACAGCTACATAGGAACCGATCAGCACACTACCAAGGATGATTTACGAAAATTGAATCCGAATATAGATCCGGATAACTATGAAGAAGCGCAAATAATAAGATAATAGAAATGAAAAAAACCTTACTGCTATCTGCTGTCACAATTACTATATCATCTTTTTCAAAACCCCTTCCTTTATTTATTGCGACAGATCAGCCAAAAGCGCCAAATTATTCGGATGCAAACTATTGGAGTGCACTGCCTTTTCGAAAGGACGCAGCAGACCTCACACCCGGAATAGAAAGCTGGATAAATGATTCTCTGAAAAATGTCGATGTATTTTATATCTATCCTACCTTGTATTCGAAAGGAAAGACCTGGAATGCGGATGTAAACAACAAGAAACTCAATAAAAGGCTTGATCGATTGCCGGTAAAATACCAGGCATCCGTTTTCAATCAGGTAGGACGCGTATATGCGCCGCGTTATCGTCAGGCTATTGTCAAATGTTTTTTTGACACATCCAGCAATTCAGAGAAAGCACTGGATTTTGCCTATCAGGATGTAATGAAAGCATTTGAATATTACCTGCAACACTTCAACAACGGACGTCCCATTATCATTGCATCGCATAGCCAGGGTACCACACATGGCAGGCGTTTGCTGAAAGACTTTTTCGACACACCGGAAATGAAAGCAAAACTGGTCTGTGCGTATGTGGTTGGATATGAAATCAATAAAGAAAGCTATGAAGTGCTCACTCCCTGTAAAGAGGCCGCAGAAACCAACTGTTATGTGACCTGGTCCACCTTTAAGGATGGATTTCTGTATAAAGACAAACTGCGTTATTTCGGCAATGTCTGTGTTAATCCCGTTTCGTGGAAAATGGATACGTTAACGGCTGTATCTCACGGAGGAATCTTATTGAATGTAAATCGCAAAAAATATTTCACCACGGAAACCCGCATCTGTCAGCCGTCTTATTTATGGGCGAAAACGAACCTGACCTTTATGCGCAGAAAGAATGTATTACACCTCGTAGATTACAACCTCTTTTGGTGGGATATCCGGAAAAATGCACAACAAAGGGTTGCAGAATATTTTAGAAAAAATTAATCATAATATACCAGCAGATTCATAAGTAATAGCCAAATCTAATTGTTTAAAAAAAAAAGTGAAAAACAACTGATTTGTCAGAATAATTATTTATGTTTATAAGCACAAATAATTGTTTTATGAAAATTTCAAAAGTACTATCTGTAATTCTTGTAGCTGTAGTTTTATGCTTTACTGCCTGCAAACCAAAAGATGCTGACATAAAAAAAGCTGTTGAACAAAAAATCTCAGCGATAGCTGAAGGTATAACGGTAGAAGTAACGGATGGTGTAGCAACACTAACCGGTGAATTTAAAGATGAAGCCGCTATGTTGGCCGCCGAAGAGGCCATTAAAGGCATTAAAGGACTAAAATCAGTAGTGAATAACGGAACTGTCACCCCTCCTCCTCCGCCTCCTGTGGAAATTACTGCTGATGACCCCCTGTCAATAGCGGTTACAGATGCTTCTAAAGATTTCCCAACTGTAAAAACGGAAGTCAAAGATGGTGTTGTTACACTAACAGGTGAAATCCAGAAGAAAGATTTAATCAAACTTATGCAAACGTTAAACAGCCTGAAACCGAAAAAGATTGATAACCAATTAACCGTAAAATAAAGAATTATGTCGTTACAAGATAAATATAAACAACTCCTTGATGCAGCTGCAAGTTCAGGTGTAACAGGATTGCTGGTCAGAGAACAGGATAATGTATTGTATGTCGATGGAACTGCACCCAATGGTTCAGTAAAAGACCAGCTTTGGGCAGTCTACGACTCCGTTGATCCTAATTTTACTTCCGGGGATTTAGTTTTAAATGTTTCCGTATCGGTAGATGCTGCTGTTACAAAAGTTAAAGTAATCACCGAACACTCAAATTTGAATATACGCAAAGGTCCGGGAACCGATCAGCCTATTGTTGGAAAAGCGGCTAAAGGTGAAATAATTACTTTAATCAGCCAAACGAATGACCAATGGTGGTTGGTTCGAACAGATGATGGGGAGGAAGGTTATAGCTATACCAGGTACCTGGAACCCATTCAATAATTAATCTGCTAATTATTTGTACTCCCGTTTAAACGGGAGTTTTTTTTTGAAACTGATATTTCTCAGTTTTGCCAATCATAATTTGTTGTACTTTTAATAGGTAATTTTTTATCTACAGGAATATGTCTGACATTTTGAATACCCATTCGTCCGTTACACCCAACCTGCAGGATTATGATGCACTATATGCTGGATTTAACTGGGAGAATGAACGCAAACAACTCAATGGGCTGCCGGGTAATCAGGGTATCAATATTGCGTTTGAAGCCACCGAAAGAAATGCCGATGGCCATCTCAAAGATACGGTGGCACTTCGGTGGATTCGGAAAGACAACAATGTACAGGATTTTACCTACACCGACTTACATAAGCTTACATCTAAGTTTGCCAATGTGTTGGAAAGACTGGGCATCCGGAAAGGCGAACGTGTCTTCTCTTTTACCGGCAGAATTCCTGAACTCTATATCACCGCTTTAGGTACACTCAAAAAGACAGCCGTGTACTGCCCATTATTTTCTGTCTTTGGCCCGGAACCGGTTTGGCAGCGATTAAGCAAAGGCGATGCAAAAGTTTTAGTAACAACACTCACTCAATATGAAAAGAAAATAAAGCAATTGCTAGAAAGGCTGCCTGCATTAGAATATATCCTGATTACTGATATTGATGAACCTGTTTCTGATTCCGTGTTATCCTATTCCAAACTGATGTCAGAGGCTTCGGACAGTTTTATTATTCCTCCAACCTCACCCGACGATCCGGCTTTGCTGCATTTTACCAGCGGTACCACCGGCATGCCGAAAGGCGCCCTGCATGTTCACAATGCCGTTCTGACGCATTACACGACCGGAAAATACGTGCTTGATTTTCATGAAGGTGACATTTACTGGTGTACTGCCGACCCCGGCTGGGTAACGGGTACATCTTATGGAATCATCTCTCCTTTTGTCAATGGAGTAACGAATATCATTGACGAAGAAGAATTTGACGCGGTAAGGTGGTACACCATTCTGCAAAATCAAAAAGTCAATATCTGGTACACCGCTCCTACCGCCATCCGACGACTGATGCGATTGAATATTGACACCTCCAAAGATTATAACCTTGAAAACCTGCGGCTGATTTTAAGTGTCGGCGAGCCGCTGAATCCGGAAGCGGTAATTTGGGTACAAAAAACCTTCGGCGTTCCAATTTTAGACAACTGGTGGCAGACTGAAACAGGAGGCATCATGATGGCAAATTACCGATCTATGCCGGTAAGACCTGGCTCAATGGGAAAACCACTGCCGGGCGTAACGGCAGCCATTGCCGAAGAGACAGCAGATGGACTGCAGTTTATAACAGAACCTGAAAAGAGCGGACATTTGGTTCTGAAAAAAGGATTTCCATCCTTATTCCGAACGTACCTGCATGAAGAAGAACGGTACCAAAAATGCTTCCGAGGTGAATGGTATCTTTCCGGCGACTTGGCAAAAAATGATACGGATGGCTATTTTTGGTTTGTTGGCAGAGCGGATGACATCATTAAAACATCCGGACATATGGTGGGGCCTTTCGAAGTAGAAAGTGTACTGATGGAGCATCCTGCTGTAGCGGAAGCTGCCATTATCGGCAAACCTGACCCTTCTGTCGGTGAGCTTGTCAAAGCGTTTATTGTTTTGAAAAGTGCATATCAGCCGAATGATGAAGTAAGAATGGATATCATGGGATTTGTGCGAAAAAAAATGGGCCCGGCCATTGCGCCGAAAGAGGTTTCATTTATTGATAATTTGCCAAAAACAAAAAGCGGCAAAATATTGAGACGCTTACTTAAAGCGAGAGAACTTGGTTTGCCGGAAGGCGATTTATCCACTTTAGAACAATCCTGAGAAATGGCAGAACAAGCGAATTTTAAGAACAATCTGCTGGAGGAAGAAACGCTGTATCTTCTGTATCAAATGAAGCTTATCCGAAGGTTTGAGGAAAAGGCGGCGGAGATGTACACGAAAACGGAAATTCGCGGTTTTCTGCATTTATATATCGGTGAAGAAGCGGTAGCGGTTGGTGTATCACAGGCATTGAACGAGAATGACCTTGTTATCGCTACCTACCGGGAGCACGGGCATGCGCTGGCGCGTAATGTTCCCGCAAAAAAAATAATGGCGGAAATGTATGGCAGAAAGGAAGGTTGCAGCGGAGGTCGTGGCGGCTCCATGCATTTATTTGATAAGGAGAAAAACTTTTACGGCGGGAATGCGATTGTTGCCGGCCATATTCCTATAGCCGTTGGTATGGCATTAGCTGTAAAAAAACAAAAGCAGAATAAAATAGTATGTTGTTTTTTCGGCGAAGGAGCTATGGCTGAAGGAGAATTTCACGAAGCCATGAACTTAGCTGCCCTGTGGCAGGTGCCGGTTTTATTTATCTGCGAAAACAATCTATATGCGATGGGAACGGCTATACGATATACGCATGCGTCACAGGAACTCGAAAAAAGAGGGAAAGATTACGGCATTGAATCCGCCGCAGTGGATGGTATGGATGTCTTAAAGGTATGTGAGGCAGCTATGAAAGCCGTTGAGAATATAAGAACAACCGGAAAACCTTATTTTTTGGTATGCAATACCTATCGTTTCAGAGCACATTCCATGTTTGATGCCGAACTTTATAGGAATAAAAATGAAGTGGAAGAATGGAAGCACCGTGACCCGATTCTATTACTTGAGCGGCATATGCTGGAAAATGAGCTGAGTGATGAAACCACGCTTTCATCTATTGATGCAAAAATCGAAAAGGAGATTCAGGAAGCTACGGATTATGCGGAAGCAGGAACATGGGAGCCTGTCGAAAACCTTACCCAGTTTCTATACAGCGAAAAATCAACAAATGGGTAAGAACGCTATTAAAGTCACCTATCGGGAAGCTCTGAAACAAGGGCTGAGAGAGGCATTGCAAAAAAACGAGAACGTATTTCTCATGGGAGAAGATGTGGGGCATTATGGCGGTGCTTTTGCCATCAGCAAAGGTTTGTTAGAGGAATTTGGCGAAGACAGAATCATGGATGTCCCGCTTTCCGAATCCGGTTTTGTGGGCGCGGGTATTGGGGCGGCTCTGAATGGCATGCGACCGATTGTGGAAATCATGACCGTTAATTTCAGTTTGCTGGCTATGGATCAGATTTTTAATAATGCTGCAACATTCAGCCACATGACTGGCGGGCAGTTGAATGTTCCTGTCGTTATCCGAATCGGATGTGGTATTGGCCGTCAGTTAGCTGCACAGCACTCTCACAGCTGGGAACCTATCTTTGCACATGTCCCGGGATTGATTGTTTTAGCTGCAGGTACACACGAAGATGCCAGAGGTATGTTGGTGGCTGCGTTACAGCAACAGAATCCTGTTATTCTGTTTGAATATACCTTTTTACTCAACATGGAATCAGAAATAAAAGAAAATGAGGGGGGCATAGCAGATATCACAAAAGCTAAAGTGCTCAGATCCGGTATCGATATTTCAATAGTAACATACGGCGGCGCGGTACATAAATGCCTGCAGGCAGCCTTTGAACTGGAAATGCTGGGAATAGATGCGGAAGTGATAGATCTTCGGATACTTAGACCATTGGATGAAGCCGCTATCCTGGCATCCGTAGCTAAAACGCATAAAGTACTCATCGTTGAAGATGCCTGGCGTTCTGTAAGCATCTCTTCTGAAATAAGTGCGCGCATCATGGAAAAAGCCTTTTATGAATTGGATGCACCGGTACAACGTTTATGCGGTCTGGAAGTACCTGTTCCCTACCCCAAACACCTGGAAGAAGCTTCCGTACCGCAGGTAACGGATATTGTAAATCGTGTACAAAAAATAGTGCAGCATGATTGAATTCAAAATGCCCAGCCTCGGTGCCGATATGGAAGACGGTATTCTACGGGAATGGAAAGTTAAACCGGGTGATACCGTCAAACGCGGAGACATCATTGCATCCGTCGAAGTGCAAAAAGGAAATATTGACATTGAAGTATTTGATGAAGGAGTCATTGAAAAATTAGTCATTAAAGAAGATGAAAAGGTGCCTGTTGGGGCTGTCATGGCAATCATAAGACCACCTCAAGAAGCAGTAAATGTGTCCTTCAGAGCCGAGGTGGTTACGCCCGAACTTAAACCAGATATCATTGAACCTTCAGAATGGAAAGAGACTGAAACAGAAATACCGTTTTCCATCCATTCAGCCATTAAGGCATCCCCTCTGGCAAAACGGCTGGCTGCTGAAAAAAATATTGATTTAAATTCAGTAACGGGAACAGGTGAAGGTGGTGTCATCACCAAAGAGGATGTAGAGAAAGCAATCTCGAATCCCCCCATTGCAGAAAATAAAACTACGGCGACACCTTCTGAAAACATACGGCTTGCGGTAGCCGCCGCTATGAGCAAGTCCAACCGGGAAATCCCGCATTATTACCTGGAGAAAAAATAGATATAACAAGAGCCATCGAATGGATGACTGCCCAGAATGCCGGCCGCAGCATACAGCAACGCTTATTACCGGCCGTTTTGTTTTTAAAGGCATGTGCGGATGCCTTGCTGGCAGTTCCTGATTTAAATGCAGTATGGGAAAACGGTTTAATCAAAAAGGACGGCATTCATATCGGATTTGTCGTATCACTCAAAGGCGGTGGAATCATGTTGCCGGCCATTCATGACGTAGACAAAAAGAGTTTGGACGAAATCATGGCATCGCTGAATGACTTGATACCAAGAGCAAGAGCACTGAAATTACGCAGTTCCGAACTGAGCGATTCCACCATCACAATGACCTACCTTGGAGAAGGCGGCGCAGACAAAGTTTTTGGAATCATTTATCCGCCACAAGTGGCTATCATTGGCATCGGAGATATGCTTAAAGAAACTATCTTTGCCGATGGGAAAGAGCAAGAACATACCTTTGCCTATGTTACACTGGCGGGCGACCATCGTGCCACTGACGGACTTACAGGCAGTAAATTTTTAGCTGCATTTAATAAATTGTTACAAAATCCTGAAACATTATGAATGATCAAGAAATAAAATCCATCCTAATTCAGTTGCTCAAAAAAACAGCACCGGACACAGAACCGGAAGAGTTGAATGAAACTGCTAATTTCCGGGCAGAACTCGGAATGGACTCATTCGATTTTCTGCAATTCATGGTGGCTGTTAATGAACAGCTGAACATTGAGATTCCGGAACAGGATTATGCTGCTGTCTCCACTTTAAAGGACTTAACGGATTATATTCTAGCAAAGAAAGTATAAGTGGATGAATGAGTTCATAGATTGCCTGAAAAATGCAGATTACAGTGCTTTTCATTTCATCAATCATACGATATCAAATGCCGTATTTGACATTCTGATGCCTGTCCTTCGAAATGCACGCACCTGGATTCCGATTTATCTTCTATTAGGAATATATGTAATCCATCGTTACAAGAAAGATGCCTGGTTATACATACTATTTGTGCTTATTGCCTTCGCAATAGCCGATTCCAGCACTCATCAACTATTAAAGCCAATCTTTAACCGCTCCCGCCCCTGTTATAATGGTTTTCTCCATGTCAGGCTTCTGGTAGATCATTGCGGCGGAAGGCTAAGTTTTCCGTCCACACACGCCTCCAATCACATGACAATGGCACTCAGTATTGTATTAAGTGGTATTTTTTCAAACAAGTGGATAAATCTTAGCTGGATTTTATGGGCAGCAATTATTGGGTTTGCACAGGTTTATGTGGGATTGCATTATCCGGCTGATATCATTGCAGGTTTTGGTACAGGATATGTATTGGCTTGGTTCAATTACAAACTGGTTTTGCCTGCATTAAAGGTCATACACCATAAATTCATCCAATAAATAAAGTAGAAAATGGGACACGTATGGGGCTCGAACCCATGACCCTCGGTACCACAAACCGATGCTCTAACCAACTGAGCTAACATGTCCGTCTAGTAAAAGAACTGGACTGCAAAGATAGATTTTTTTTTGAAAATGCAAAATCAACAATTTGTACTTAAACTATACTTAACGTAAATAAAAAATGCCGTCTCAATTAAACCGAGACGGCATTCTATCTGATTACTAATTATAGAGCACTCAATACTATTAATATCTGTAATACTCCGGTTTATATGGACCAGCCACCGGAATGTTCAAATAAGCACTTTGTTCAGGAGTTAACTCATCCAACACCACGCCAATTTTAGCTAAGTGCAGACGGGCAACTTTTTCATCCAGATGTTTAGGAAGCATATACACCTTGTTTTCGTATTTGTCAGCATTTGCCCACAATTCTAACTGAGCAATCACCTGATTGGAGAAAGAGTTTGACATTACAAAGGAAGGGTGACCGGTAGCACAACCTAAGTTCACCAAACGACCTTCAGCCAGTAAGATGATATCTTTTCCATCGATAGTATACAGGTCAACCTGCGGTTTAATGGTGTTTTTAGTATGACCATAGTTGGTATTCAACCAGGCAACATCAATCTCGATGTCAAAGTGGCCGATATTCGCCACAATCGCTTTATCTTTCATCAATCTGAAGTGTTCACCGGTGATGATATCACGGCAACCTGTTGTAGTCACGATGATGTCCGCTTCTTTTACCGCATCTTTCATTTTTTTCACTTCAAAGCCTTCCATGGCAGCCTGTAATGCGCAGATTGGGTCTATTTCTGTAACAATCACGCGCGCACCGGCACCACGTAAAGATTCCGCAGAACCTTTACCTACGTCACCAAAACCGGCAACAACAGCCACTTTACCGGCAATCATTACATCGGTAGCACGACGAATCGCATCTACACAACTTTCACGGCAGCCGTATTTGTTGTCAAATTTAGATTTCGTTACGGAATCGTTGATATTGATAGCCGGAATCAATAAAGTTCCAGCTTCCATTCTTTCGTATAAACGGTGAACACCGGTAGTCGTTTCTTCCGACAAACCTCTGATACCTTTTGCCAGTTCAGGATAGTTATCAAACACCATATTGGTTAAGTCACCGCCATCGTCCAGTATCATATTTAACGGACGTTCCGGAGAACCGAAGAACAAGGTTTGTTCGATACACCAGTTAAATTCTTCTTCGTTCAGGCCTTTCCAGGCAAACACCGGAATACCGGCAGCAGCGATAGCAGCAGCAGCATGATCTTGTGTAGAGAAGATATTGCAGGAAGACCAGGTCACTTCAGCACCTAAAGCTACCAATGTTTCTATTAACACAGCCGTCTGAATCGTCATGTGTAAGCAACCGGCGATGCGAGCGCCTTTCAATGGTTGTGAAGGACCGAATTCTTCACGAAGTGCCATTAAGCCCGGCATTTCCGCTTCTGCAAGCGTTATTTCTTTGCGTCCCCATTCTGCAAGGGACATGTCTTTAACCTTGTATTTCAGGCTAAAATCAATTTGAGATGATGTAGTAGTTGACATATTTTTATTTTAAGTAACGCAAAATTATAGTATAAGTTTAAGAGAAAAGTTGCCATAGGGCAAGAAATAAAAATGTCTACTATTGAGTGGCACTATGAACCGGGAGGCTTACACCTGACTTTTAGGGACACTTACAGTGGGCGAGACTATATATAGATACGTTTACAATCACACAAGCAAAAAAATCTAAATAAATAATATCACTAATTTTAACAAAAATTCAAACTGAGAAACTACCAAATATTTGGAAATATGTCGGGTTGCCTCTATTTTTGGTAAGTGAGATTTATTTTCACGATTTTTGAATGAATCATCCATTATGATAAGAAATTTTCTGTTTCATCGTGTATATCCGGAACGGGATGTTCTGTGGGATCCTATGGATGTAAAACTATTTGAGAAATGCATCAAGCACCTATCCGGCAATTACGATGTCGTCCGTATTGAAGATTTGGTGAAATCGGGAAATAGGCAGGGCAGAAACAAATACGCTACCATCAATTTTGACGACGGCTACAAAGACAATATTGACTATGCCGCCGACATACTGGAAAAATACCACTGCAAGGCTTCCTTTTATGTGGTGACGGATTGCATCGACAGAAACGTGCCGACCTGGACGCATGTGTTAGAACATACCTTCCAGCACACGAAACATTCCAAAATAGATTTAAACTATGATTTTTTAACCCCTGAATTACGAATATCGGAACTAAAGACAAAAGAAGAAAGGATAGCCTATGTCAAGAAGCTTAAACCTTTTTTAAAGAATATTTCTCACGCAAACAGGACGGAAGTGCTGGAAATTGTGGTAAAGAGCTTTTCCGATGCTGAGCTGCCCAGATTAATGATGAACTGGGATGACCTGAATCAACTCCACCAGGCTGGCCATTATATCGGCTCCCACACCGTAACGCATTGCATGCTCGGAACAATGGACAATCTAGACGAAATAAGATATGAACTTCTGCATTCCGCTCAGTCCATTCAAGAGCATCTCGGCTATTTCCCGGTGACCATCTCCTACCCTGTTGGAAGTTTCAACGAAACGACCAAAAGATTAAGCAAAGAAGCCGGCTATGAAATTGGGCTGGCTGTTAAACAAAACACGTATGACCCGCTCAAAGATGATGTATTTGAAATTCCCAGAATAGAACTCTATAACGAACCCTGGTGGAAAACCAGACTGCGGATCACCAATACCCTGGAAAATATTAAAACATTAATCGGCTACAAATGAAAATTGTTCTCTGGATAGGCAACGAAGCCAATCAAAAGGCGTTGGCGAATAAGATACACAAGCAGTACCCAATCAGCGGAATCATACTGGAAAGCAGAAAGACCAAAACCAAAATCACCCTGGCTAAGCTCATAGAGAAAGTGATCGAGAAACTATTTTTAAAAGCCATCGCAGATGCCTGGTGGGGTATGAAACGTTACTACAATGACATTTATACCGACTACCCTCCAACAAAGACAATCGACGTTGAAAATATCAACTCACAGGCTGCCTATGATTTCACGACAGCAATAGCACCGGATCTGATTATCGTATCCGGCACTAGGTTATTGAAGGAAAAGATGTTGTCCATAAAACCGGATATAGGAATACTGAATTTGCATACCGGCTTGTCCCCCTATGTTAAGGGCGGCCCTAATTGCACCAACTGGTGTATTGCCACCAAACAATACCACCTCATCGGCAATACCATCATGTGGATTGACCTGGGAATTGACACCGGCAATATCATCACCACTGAATTTACCGGATTTGAAGGCAATGAAACTTTGCTGGATGTCCACCAGAAAGTAATGGACCATGCACATCAGCTGTATCTAAAGGCTATTGATCTTTTATTAAAAGGCAACCATTCCAGTGTAAAACAAAAGGATATAGCAAAAGGCACGACCTATTACACCAGACAGTGGGGCCTGAAAGAAAAAATCAAACTGGTATGGAACATGAAAGACTTCCGCAACAGCATAAAATCGGGAGCAACTGAAAATCTGAAAAAAGATATTGTCACCGTTCCGATTTAAGGATTCAGGAAAGACAATTATTTTAACTTATCGATTTATATATTCACCAAACGAGATATGTTTGGTGAGAATATCATTCCTGTGGACTTAGGATTTAAAATAAAAAAGTAAAAAACATGAAAAACTATAAGCAATATAATGACCAATATTTTTCAAGGTGGGCACCTGTATATGACGTTTTTGAAATTCTCCTGGCTGATGTCCGAAGAGACATTACAACAACAATCCATCCCGTCGGCAAATCAGTTTTAGATGTTGGAACCGGAACAGGTAGTCTGGCGCTGGATTTAAGTAAAACGGCAGAGAAAGTTATTGGAATTGACTTATCATCCGAAATGCTTGAAATTGCAAAAAAGAAAAATAAAAAGAACAATCTGACATTCCTGCTAATGGATGCCAGCAATATGAACTATATAGATGAGGAATTTGATATCGTTACCATAAGCCTGGGGTTGCACGATATGCCATTAGAAATAAGAACTTTAGTATTAAAGGAAGTAAGACGAGTTTTAAAAAGTAACGGGAAACTATTCATCTTAGAATATGATTTACCCCAAAACGATTTTCTAGGAACTGTTTCATATCACCTGATTAATCTACTTGAGAGCAAATACTACCTTGATTTTATTAAATCTGATTTTGAGTCTTACCTGAGTACACTTGGGTTTAAAATGGAGAAAAAAACAAATTATCTGTTTGGGTATTTAAGATTTATCACCCTGACCAAATAAAGGTTATACCCCTGAAGTATTCATCGAATATTCTTCTTAATCCTACCAAGGAAAGTTGGTGTATCGTCAATGAAAGAAGCTAAATATTCATTCTCAGCAGTGTCACCTAAAAGGGACTCTGCATTGTAATTATTACACAGAGTCCTATACGAGAGACTCTGCTCTGAAGTTTGGAAAAACTGTTATATATTGAGATTTCTCCCTGGCGGCCGAAATGACATGAAAGCTTATCGAATATTCTTCTTAATCCTGCTCAATGAAGTCGGTGTCACCCCGATAAAGGAAGCGAGGTATTTCTGCGGAATGGACTGCAGCAATTCCGGTTTATTCAACAAATCCAGATAACGCTGCTCGGCGGAGTCGCGCTGCAGGGCGGTAAAGCGTTGCAGCAGATGCAATATCACATCCTCCCAGAATTTGCGCATCATCTCCTGCATCTTAGGGTGGGTAAGGTATAATTTATTCAGTTCTGCTTTGGGCAGGTACAAGACTTCGCTGTCTTCAATGGCCTGCAGGAAATAATTGGTGGGTGTTTCACTGATGAAACTGTAAATTTCAATGGCGGAAGAGTGTTTGAGTGCAAACCAGACAGACACTTCCACTTCATCCTGTAAATAGTACAAACGCAAACAGCCGCTTTGTACAAAAATCAAATCCTTGCAGATTTCGCCCTGCATCAGTACAAACTCATTTTTCCTTACGTTCTTTTTCCTGAATTTACTGACAATATCTTCCAACTCTGCATCTGGAAGAGGCACATAATCATGAAAGAATTTTTTCAGTTCTGAGGACATAATCGGCACATCAAACTTAATAAAAAAAAGCTATTTTTATAGTAATGAATATACGACAATGGGAATCGGAAGGCAAGTACACCAAAGTATACGGACATTCCGTTTTTAACATTCAGTATCAGACGGGCCAGCCAACCATCGCCTTTTTGCATGGCTACCCGTCGGCCTCATTCGATTATTACAAAGTGCTGCCCTATTTAGAAAAAGATTTTTCATATGTTATTCACGACCATCTCGGATTTGGTTTATCTGCCAAGCCGGCTCCTTATTCCTACTCATTAATCGAACAGGCTGAAATTGCCATTGAATTATGGAAACAACTCGGTCTGAAAGAAATCCATCTGGTCTCACACGATTACGGGACAACGGTTACCAATGAAATTATTGTAAGAAAGCAACAGGGATTTGAACCTGTACAACTGAAATCTGTCACCTTTTGCAACGGCAGCATGCACATCGAGCTGGCGCAGCTTAAACTTGTGCAAAAATTGCTGAAACATCCGTTTTGGGGTAAATATATTGTCGCATTGATGAACAAGCGCACTTTCATCAAAACCATGCAGGATATCTGGTTTGATAAAGAATTATGTGATTTGAATGAAATGAATGAACTCTGGGAGTTGCTGATGATGAACGCAGGAAAAGATGTCCTGCATAAAATATCTCAGTACAACAATGAACGCGTGAAATACTGGAACCGCTGGATTCCGGCCCTTACGCAATTAGATATCCCAGCGCATATTTTATGGGCACAGCAAGACCCGATTGCGGTGAAAGCCATCGCAGAACAATTACATAAGGAAATTCCGAATGCAGTCTATACTAAAATCGACCACTGCGGCCATTACCCGATGCTGGAGAAACCGGAAGAATGGATCAGAAATGTCGTTGAATTTATTAAATCAAATTCGTGATGTTTACAGATAGTGACAAACTGATAGAATGCGTACCTAATTTTTCGGATGGAAGAAATCAGGCCATTATTGATGCGATTGCAGCTGCCATTAATAGTACAGCGGATGTAAAATTGATGCATGTGGATGCCGGATATGATGCCAACAGAACGGTTTACACTTTTGCTGGAAAACCTTCTGCAGTGTTGGAAGCCGCCTATCTTGCAATAAAAACCGCAAACGAATTAATTGATATGCGTATGCACAAAGGTGAACATCCGCGTATGGGAGCCTGTGATGTTTGCCCATTAATCCCATTACATCATATTTCAATGGAAGAAGTGGTGGAACTTTCAAAACTTTTGGGGAATCGGATTGGAAATTTGGGGATACCCGTGTATTTGTATGAACATTCTGCAACTTCGCCTGAAAGAAAGAATCTTTCTTATCTTCGCAAAGGCGAATACGAAAGCATCCCTCAGAAAATACAGTTACCGGAATGGAAACCGGATTTCGGCCCTGCCGACTTCAATGAAAGATTTGGCATGATGGCTCTGGGAGCGCGCAATTTTTTAATCGCTTATAATATAAATCTGAAGAGTAAAGACCTCAGCCTTGCCAAAAGAATCGCACTGGAAATCCGGCAAATTCGGGCAAAGAACGATGGCTCATATGAAAGCTGCCTGTTGCAGCATGTAAAAGCCATCGGTTGGTGGATGGAAGAATATCAGTGCACGCAGATATCCATCAACATCACGGATATTTTTGCCAGCCCATTGATAGAAGTATACGACTGCATCAAAAAGATTGCGGGAAATTATGGCATTGAAGTGGATGGAAGCGAACTGATTGGCTTGGTTCCTGAATTGACTTTACGTCATCCGAACAGATCTGTCCAGGAAGCAGCAGCATATCTGGGTCTGGATTCGGTTAAGCCTTTCAAAATTAATGAAAGAGTGATAGAGTATAACCTGCGAAAAGTTTAACAAACTTTTAAGTGTCTGTTGCTTTCCGAAGCCGTAAAAAAAATATACCTTAACAATCTAATTCTTCAGCCATGATAAAAGGTATCCTGTTTTTAGTAGCCGGCATTGCTTTCTGGACTCTGATGGAATATATTATCCATCGTTTTCTGGGACATCAGAAAAAAGGAAAACAAATCATAAAAAAGGAACATCAGCGGCACCATGCGGAAGCACACTATTTCGCTCCATTAATCAAAAAAATCGCGTTAGCTGTAGCAGTCCTTGCTTTTACAACATTGGTGACAGGACTCCATTTTACATTTAAAATGGGTTTTATATTTTCACTTGGATTTGCAGGCATGTATTTCATCTACGAAGTCACACACAGACGATTTCATATAAGAGAACCGCTTATTCGTTATGGGTTAAGAATGCGCAAACATCATTTTTATCACCACTTCGGCAATCCAAAAGTAAACCACGGAGTGACCACGGCGCTTTGGGACAGGATATTCGGAACCTATAAAAAACCTCCCATCGTTAAAGTACCGAATAAAATGGCTATGACCTGGTTGAAAGACAACAACCAGCAACTAAAGCCAAAGTATCAGAAGCATTTCAACATGCATTAATTTTCCGGTTTTACTGATTTTTTGCATGATAATGATAAGTATTCTTTGCACCTTTGCAGCAATACGTCAGCATGGAGCAACCCATACTACTTTTCGGTCTTTTTTTACTGGGAATCATTGCTCAGTTCTTTAGTTCTTTACCTAAAGATTTATTCCGCAAAATCAACAAGTTCATCATCTTTGTCCCGCTTCCTGCTATCACCTTATCTAAAGTCCCTTATTTAAGCATCACGCAGTCAGTCATATACCCCATAGCATCCGCCTGGATAATCTTTTTTATGAGCATCGGCTACGCGTTTGCTATCGGCAGACTGTTGAAGTGGGATAAAAAAACAATTGCCTGTATTATTTTATGTTGCGGACTGGGCAATACCTCTTTTGTCGGCTTTCCCATCTTGAACTATTTTTACGGGGCAGAGAGCATCCGGTATGCCATTTTTGTGGATCAGCCGGGCAGCTTTCTCATCATGTCAACACTGGGTGTATTGATTGCTGCTTATTTCAGTTCATCCGACTATACACACAAGGATATTTACAAACGGCTGCTGAAATTCCCGCCGTTCCTGGTGTTTATCATAGCCTTATTTATTCCAAAAGATTTTATTGGTGGAAACGTATTAAAGTCACTTGAGTTTCTGGGAATGTGGATGATTCCACTGGCCATGCTGTCGCTTGGACTTCAGTTTAAATGGCAGCTGAAAGATATAGTATGGCGTAATTTTTTTGCCGGCGTTTTATATAAATTGATTCTTGCGCCGCTGATTATTTTTGTGCTGTTCTATCTTATCCTGGATAAACGAACGGAACTGCATACGGTATCTGTGCTGGAATGTGCCATGCCGCCGATGATTACCTCATCCATCATGGCAACGGAACATGGCCTGGACGAAAAACTGGCAAACGCGCTGCCAACGCTTGGTATTCTGTTTTCAATTCCAACACTGTTGTTTTGGAAATGGATATTGGAATAAAGCTATAAAATCTCTTTCAACACATCAATGATCGACAGATACATATTATCAAAGAAATCGGGAATATCTTTTTTTTTCACCCAAATGGCCTGTTCAATATCTTCTTCCGATTGTGGAATTAAAGTGCCGACAGAATCAGTTGTCATTTTAAACCAAAAGGAAACCTTTATGGCTAACTCACCATCGATAGCGTAGGAGTGATAGGTAGCTTTGTTTTTAAATTTTCTAAAGCGGACCGGTTCAACAATACGCACATTCTCTAATCCTGTTTCTTCGATAACTTCCCTAACTGCAGCGCCTTCCACCGTTTCTCCTTTTTCAATTTTCCCTTTAGGCAAATCCCAGAATCCTCTGCGATGAATCAACAACACTTCCCCTGCTGGGTTCTCAACGACTCCACCGGCTGCTTCGATGCACCTGAAATAAGAACACACTTCCGTAAAAACCTTATCCGGGTCTCTGTGAAACAAAACGATGCTATTCGGATTTTCCTTATTTAGAATAATTCTTAAAATGTTTTTAAAATTCTCCTTTGTCGTGTAAGGCTCTATAATAAATTCTTCATGCATTAAATTATCCACAAAAGCTGGATTTTCACAAAGGAAAACTATCTTGTTATTGATAAAAAGTTTATACATTTACGACGATTAATGACAACAATTATTTTTAATCATACTGCTCACAATATTACGCATGGAAAACAACGCCTACAAAGAAACATTAGCAGAATATCTGCTGCAAATAAAAGCAATTCAACTGAATACACAAAATCCATTTATCTGGGCGAGCGGCATAAAGTCTCCTGTATATTGTGATAATCGGAAATTATTATCCTATCCTGAAGTACGAAACTTTGTAAAAGATGGGTTAATCAGCCTGTTGAATGAATATTTTCCGCATACCGATTGCATTGCCGGAGTAGCCACAGCCGGTATTCCACACGGAGCTATTATAGCGGACGAATTAAATCTTCCATTTATCTATGTACGTTCCAAACCTAAAGAACATGGACTAACCAATACTATCGAAGGAGATTTAAGGCATGGCCAACGCGTATTGGTTGTGGAAGATACGATTTCTACCGGGGGAAGCTCATTAAAGGCCGTAAGCGATCTGCGGGCTGCAGGTGCCGAGGTCATCGGAATGATTGCGATATATAAATATGGTTTTGAATCTGCAAAACAGAAATTCGACGCGGAAGGTGTGGTGTTAAAGACATTGACTAATTACGAATTCCTGATTCGGGCAGCTGCAAAAGGAGGATATATTTCCAGTGATGAATTAGAAACCTTAAACACCTGGCAGACCAATCCACACGATTGGTGGCAGCAACAACAACAAATTCAATAAAAAAACCGGACATGCTTTTATCCATTCAACTTATAAGCTGGCAAACCTGGGCTGTTCCATTGATTGGTGCATTTATTGGATGGATTACCAACTGGTTAGCCATAAAGATGCTCTTTCATCCAAGAAGACCTGTAAAAATAGCATTCATTACTTTTCATGGAATTTTCCCTAAAAACAAACCGCGAATTGCCGAAAAGCTCGGAACTATTGTTCAACGGGATTTGATTAATTTTTCAGATATAAAAGAAAGGATGCAGGATCCGGATGCTCTGAATAATTTTAAAGAAGAAATAGCCATCAGAGTAGATAATGCCATACGGGACAGAATAGAAAAAAGTGCCTTGTTAGATGCTATTGTCCCGGATCAGCTGATACAGAGTGTCCATAAGACGATTGTCACAGAAATTGAAAGGAACCTCCTAATTTAATTGACACATCCATCACAAAAATTGAACAGAAATTAGATATTCAAAAACTTGTTCAGAACAAATTGGCTAATTTTTCAGACGAACGCCTTGAACAATTGCTGTTACACATTACATCCAGGGAATTCCGATTCATCGAAATCATAGGTGCTGTCCTTGGTTTTATTATAGGCATCATACAACTGCTCATCAGCGCATTGTAGTGTTCCAGAATCAGATTATTTTATTATAGTAACCGTTCCTTTTTTGGACAGGTTTTTTCCATTATAGCAGATAAAACTAAGCACATAAACATAGGCATCCGACAATGCCGGCGTACCTTTAAACATTCCATCCCAGCAGTCATTCTCATCCACCGCATCAAACACCTTCTCTCCCCAGCGATTAAAGACAGACATCTTGTAATTCGAGAGTTTTGGCGGAGACATGATGCCGAAGCAGTCATTTACACCATCTCTGTTAGGCGAAAATGCATTCGGTATATAAATGAAATCTTCCGTACACTCGTCAATCAACCGGACTAAAACCGTATCTGAGTTGACGCAATCATTGGTATCTCTAACGGTAACATTATACAGCATTGTCGCCTTGATGATTGCTGTTGGATTTTGTACACTATTATTACTGACCTGGTCGGATGGAAGCCAGTTAAACGTTAATGATGCAGATCCATTGGCATTCAGCTGAACTTCCTGCTCATATTTAGCATCTGCAATATCTGACGTTGCATTGATGACCGGCAATGAATGAACGGTAGCCCTTAAAAAATCAGTTACCTTACAGTTATTACCATATGTAATTTCAAATGGTATGTTAGCATTGGATAGATTATTGACCGTATAAACGGAATTGGAATTAGTAGTAACAACACTTCCGTTTGTCCATTTGACATCGAAGTCAGGATCAGGTGCAGCTATAACCAGTAAGTCAATGGTTTGAGAATCATTTTTACAATAAGCAACAACAGGTTTGACATATGTAACATTACTTAAGCTTACAGCAATTGAATCACTGGTGGCGGTTTCGGGGTGGCACATGCAGCGTTACTGGTAACAATTACCTCCACCTTGTCATTATTACCCAGATTAGAGGCAATGAATTGCGAATTGTTTGTTCCAACGGGATTTGAATTCAACATCCATTGAAAACCCGGATTCGAACCGGCATCGACGGGGGTTGCTTTAAACGTAACTATATCCCCTGGACATAAATCTGTTTTACTGGCTGTGACAGATACAGAAGGCGTCAAGACATTTGTAACAGTAAGATTTAAAATAACAATACTGTCACATCCTTGTGAAGTTTGCAACACCACCGTAAAATTTCCGGACTGATTAAATGTTTGCGTGCCAATCCTCACACTATCATCAGAACAAATGGATCTGGTTATATTGGTGGATTTTGTTGGTTTTACGACTACTGATGACACCGCAGAACCTGTGCATCCATTCGTAGTTCCTGTAACCGTATAGGTTTGTGAAGTGCTTAGTACAGGTGATGTGACATTCGGTCCGCTACCCAATCCACCTGTCCAGGTATAGGTAGATGCTCCGTTGGCAGTAAGGATGGCGGTTTGTCCGCTGCATATGTTTGGGTTATTGACCGTAACCGTCGGATTTGGTTTTATAGTAACACTCGCTGTCACAGTTCCGGTACATCCGTTTGCAGTGCCGGTAACCGTATAAGTCTGGTTAGATGACAAAGCCGGGGTTATCACAGTCGTACCACTCCCCAACCCGTCTGACCAGGAATAGGTGGTGGCTCCACCGGCTGTAAGTGTTGCCGTCTGACCATTACATATGCTTGGAGAGTTCACATTTACAACCGGATTGGGTGTTACAGTAACAATAGCGGTTGCAGTTCCCGAACAACCGTTGGAGGTTCCGGTAACAGTATAGGTTTGTGTACTTGTTAAGACCGGTGTGGTAGCCGGATTGCCGCTTAAGCCTCCTGTCCAATTATAAGCTGAAGCACCATTTGCATTTAATATTGCTGTTAAACCACTACAGATTCCCGGGTTATTGACAGTAACAACAGGATTTGGTTTTACAGTAACGATTGAAACAGCCGTCCCCGTACATCCGCCTGTTGTTCCTGTAACCGTATAGGTTTGATTTCCGGTTAATGCAGGTGTTGTGACACTTACCCCGCTACCAAGACCTCCTGTCCAGGTATAGGTTGTTGCCCCGCTTGCTGTGAGTGCTGCAGATTGTCCGCTGCAAACTGCCGGACTATTAACGTTAATTACAGGATTTGGTATTATAGTTACTGTTGCAGTCGCAGAACCTGTACAGCCAGACGTAGTGCCGGTAACCGTGTAGGTGGTGGTTGTGTTCAATGTGGGAGTTGTTACAGGATTACCACTTAATCCACCTGACCAGGTATAGGAAGTACCACCGCTGACAGTCAGCACAGCTGTTTGTCCATCACAGATAGACGGGTTATTGACAGCAATTAACAGATTAGAATTAACATTTACTGTAGCCACAGCAGTTCCTGTACAACCATTTGTCGTACCTGTTACGGTATAGGTTTGAGTACTGGTCAATGCCGGTGTAGAAGCGGGGTTACCGCTTAATCCGCCGGTCCAGGTGTAAGTGGCGGCTCCGTTGGCGGATAGTGTGGCTGTTTGGTTATTACAAACAGTTGGGCTATTCACTGTCACCGTTGGATTTGGTTTTACGGTTACAGCTGCTGCAGCGGTTCCTGTACATCCATTCGTTGTGCCGGTGACGGTATAAGTAGTGGTGGTGCTCAATGCAGGTGTAGTTACAGGATTGCCGCTCAAACCGCCCGTCCAGCTGTAAGTTGCTGCACCATTGGCAATTAATGTAGCTGTTTGGCCGCTGCAAATGGATGGACTGTTCACCGTTATCGTTGGGTTGGGTTTTACGGTTACAGTAGCTACAGCGGTTCCTGTACATCCGTTCGTTGTACCCGTGACGGTATAAGTGGCAGTAGTGTTCAATGCAGGTGTTAGAGGTGAGTTACCACTCAATCCTCCCGTCCAGCTATAGGTTGTGGCGCCATTTGCAGTTAGAGCAGCTGTCTGACCATCACAGATACTCGGGCTATTCACCGTAACCGTTGGATTCGATTTTATGGTAACAGTAGCAACAGCAGTTCCGGTACATCCATTCGTAGTACCAGTAACCGTATAAGTGGTTGTAGAATTCAATGCAGGTGTCGTAGCGGGGTTACCGCTCAATCCACCTGTCCAGCTATAAGTTGTGGCACCATTGGCTGTCAATGTAGCTGTTTGGCCGCTGCAAATGGATGGGCTATTCACTGTTACCGTAGGATTTGGTTTTACGGTTACAGCTGCTGCTGCGGTTCCTGTACATCCATTCGTTGTGCCGGTGACGGTATAAGTAGTGGTGGTACTCAATGCAGGTGTAGTTACAGGATTGCCGCTCAAACCGCCCGTCCAGCTGTAAGTTGTGGCACCATTGGCAGTTAATGTAGCTGTTTGGCCTGCAAATGGATGGACTGTTCACCGTTACCGTTGGTTGGGTTTTACGGTTACAGTAGCTACAGCGGTTCCTGTACATCCGTTCGTAGTACCCGTGACGGTATAAGTGGCAGTAGTGTTCAATGCAGGTGTTACAGGTGAGTTACCACTCAATCCTCCCGTCCAGCTATAGGTTGTGGCGCCATTTGCAGTTAGAGCAGCTGTCTGACCATCACAGATACTCGGGCTATTCACCGTAACCGTTGGATTCGATTTATGGTAACAGTAGCAACAGCAGTTCCGGTACATCCATTCGTAGTACCAGTAACCGTATAAGTGGTTGTAGAATTCAATGCAGTTGTCGTAGCGGGGTTACCGCTCAATCCACCTGTCCAGCTATAAGTTGTGGCACCATTGGCTGTCAATGTAGCTGTTTGGCCACGCAAATGGATGGGCTATTCACTGTTACCGTAGGATTTGGTTTTACGGTTACAGCTGCTGCAGCGGTTCCTGTACATCCATTCGTTGTGCCGGTGACGGTATAAGTAGTGGTGGTACTCAATGCAGGTGTAGTTACAGGATTGCCGCTCAAACCGCCCGTCCAGCTGTAAGTTGTGGCACCATTGGCAGTTAATGTAGCTGTTTGGCCGCTGCAAATGGATGGACTGTTCACCGTTACCGTTGGGTTGGGTTTTACGGTTACAGTAGCTACAGCGGTTCCTGTACATCCGTTCGTTGTACCCGTGACGGTATAAGTGGCAGTAGTGTTCAATGCAGGTGTTACAGGTGAGTTACCACTCAATCCACCTGTCCAGCTATAGGTTGTGGCGCCATTTGCAGTTAGTGCAGCTGTCTGACCATCACAGATACTCGGGCTATTCACCGTAACCGTTGGATTTGGCTTTATGGTAATGGCAACAGGATTACTGGTCATAGGATTATTTGAGACACATGTTAAACTGCTGGTGAGTTTAACTGTCACAACATCCCCGGATACAAAAGTGGTACTGGAATACGTATTGTTATTGAAACCAACCGGATTCCCATTCAAATACCATTGGTAAGCAGGTGTGGCTCCTCCATTGGTTGGATTTGCAGTAAGCGTTAACGACTGAGCAGTACAAATGGGTGAATTGCCAGTAATCGATACATCCACCGGCGATGGTGTCGTAACTATCATAGCAATGATATTACTCTGGGCTGTACTCGGAACCGCACAAGTAGAACTGCTTGTCAACTGAACTTTAACCTGATCATTATTATTGAGCGTAGAAGTTGTAAACGTATTGCTGTTGCCACCGACAGGATTATTATTTACATACCATTGATAGGCAGGTGTAGCACCACCATTAGTGGGAGTTGCAGTGAAGGTTACGGAAGTAGCCGGACAAATATTATTTTGTGATACACCAATACTGACAGTTGGAGGCTGTATTGCAACAACGATAGCTCTCGTAGATGTAATAAGACATCCCTGATTGCTTTTAACGGTAAGGGAAATGGTTTTGGTTCCGTTTGTGGTATATGTAACAGGAGGAGGGTTTTGACCTGAAAAAGTTGCAGGACTGGCGCCAGCACCAAAGTTCCAGGTCCATTGAACAAGCGTTCCTGCCGGCGGCGGAGTGGAAGCATCCGAAAAGGTAATTGGTTCATTTATACAAATGGAGTCATTTCCATCACTATCATTAAATATCGCAGTGGGGCCTTGTATTTCTGCTGTGCCTCCAAAGGAGATATTGAATCCGTTCCCCGTAGAGGTGAAATTATTAATTCCCAATGCATACGTTTCACCCGCAACCACTGTCAGCTGTTTTAAAAAATTATCCTGACCGGCAGTACAGCCTCCGTCTTCAGAAACATCCGTAGCGGTTGTATTCAACCCGGTTGTCCAGTTCGGTGGACATTGAGAAGCCTCACATCGTTGTACGGTTTTGCCACTACAGTTACCAATTCCGTTTGGTAATTTATACACCACAAAATCCAAATCATCATCCGGGTTGGATGGATTCAGTACAAATGTAAACGTACCGGATGTCTTAAAGGTAAATACATACCAGGCAGAGTTGGTTTCCACATTAAACGGATTAATAATAGGATCGTATCCCATACAAGCCGCACTATTCATTTCTGCAGCATTGGCGCCAGCACCGCTGACGGCAGGAACAGCAAATGCACTTTTATCACACAATACTACTGCCGAATTGCAGTCACTCGTAGGAGAAGGTACCGGATTATAATTGTTCACACAATACTGGAAAGTACCCGTATTGGCATTTATACCATCCACCCGTATAAAATAAGTTACACCAACGGTTAATCCTGCTTTGTAAATCTGAATAATATTTTGCCCGGCGGGCGCTGATCCGCATACCAATTCATTTAAAGTGCCTCCACAGGTACCGTTGTATAATGTTACCTGCGGCCTTACCAGGGTGCCTCCAACCGGGCTGCCCTGATTTCCGTTTATGATGATGGTAATATCAGAAGCAATAGCAACGAACTTATACCAGACATCTGTAACGGCACCGCCACCCCAACAGGTAGCAGCTCCATAACCGCCAGTTGTCGAAACATCATCTGTTGCACCCACCGTTGTACCGGCGGCTGTACCGGAGCAGTAGTTACTGACATTACTGATTAAGAAGGCATTCGGGCAGGCATCATTGGCAGGTTGTGCTAAAATAGTAAGAACCCCTATCAGCAGGGGCAGAAGCATGGTAATTTTTTTTCATATAAAATGTGATATACTAATTTACTAAAAAATCAAAACTATACCAGTAATTGAAGCTAAAAAGTAAAGATTGTGGAATTAATTATTCGGTTAGTGCAAAAATTTCATCTATTATTGCCCATGGGGTAGGTTCAAAGGCGGTAATAATGCCATCCACATTCAATTCTGCTAACCTTTTAGAAGTGGTATTTCCAATGGAAATGACGATCTGATCAGCTTTTTTTTCAAAATGAGAAAAGTAAGCCTGAGCGCTCATGGGGCTGGTAAAAACCAATATAGCTTCATCCCGTGCTTCCGTTATGCCTACAGGTTGATTTTCATAAATCACCAACGTCTCAATATCAGTATTCTTTGTCAGATTTTTCTGAATGCTTTGCATGGATCTTTTAGCCTGCGGAAATATAATTTTGCCATAAGCAATCTCGTCAAAATCCTTTGCTATCTGAGACAGATCGCTGCCGGAACCAATAAAATCGACTGCATATCCCAATTCAAAAACCACTTGTGCGGTACCCTGATTAATTGCTGCCAGTTTTATATTTTTCAGCTTATCGCTATTCACTTTTTCAAAGAAAAATTTCACTCCATTTTTACTGCTGAAAAAAATCCAGTCTGCGTCTGTCGGAAAATCGAATCCGATGGGCGTAAATTCTATGAAAGATCTATTATCCACTGGATACTGATGTGCTTCCAGAACACGTTTCAGGTAATCATTTTCTTTCAATTCGGAAGAAATAAAGACAGATTTCGTTTTGTTATTTTTCAATCCGGAAACTATAGCCGCCGAATAGTTTTGACCATCCGCCGGGATAACCTTATGCAAACGTTTCGGAATGCTGTTCCAGGAGGCTGCCTGTGAAACCCAGACATCCAGCACATTATTATTCCTTTCCGCAAACACACCTAAAGGCATCTGGCAGCCGCCTTCAAAATCATGCAGCAACCTGCGTTCAATATTTGTAAGCAAAGCACTTTCCTCATCATTTAAGAGCATACATACCTGTTGCATATCCGCATCCATCTCCCTGATTTGAAAGGCCAGTACACCTTGTGCGGGTGCGGGGATAAACATAGGTGCCTTTAAACAGACCTTTTCAAATTCTTCCAGGTCTATGTTCAATCGCTCCAGTCCCGCTGATGCCAGGACAATGGCGTCGTATTCATTCTCTTTCAGTTTATTTACACGCGTAGGCACATTACCCCTCAAATCCATTACTTCGATATCAGGCCGCAATGCAAGCAACTGGGCCTTACGCCTTGCAGATGACGTGCCTATTTTTGCCAGTGATTTTAATTTTAAAATCTTTGTTTCGTCTTTCGAATCTTTACAAATCAGCAGAATATCAAAAGGATTGGCTCTCTTTGAGTAGGCAGCTATGGTTAAGCCTTCGGGAAACTCGGTTGGTAAATCCTTGCAGGAATGTACGGCTAAATCAATCTCACCGGCCAATAAGGCATCTTCCAGTTCTTTGGTAAAGAAACCTTTGCCTTCGATTTTATCAAAGCCCAGATTCCATTGCTGTGTGGCATCTCCTTTTGTTTTTATTATCTTTAACTCCACCAGATACCCGTTTGATTCTAAAACGGTTTTGGTAAAATTGGCCTGCCACAGTGCCAGCTCACTGCCGCGTGTTCCGATAATAAGTGGTGATGATTTACCTTTCATAAAACAGTTTGCAGCTGCAATTATACAAACATATTATTTAAGGTCTGAATTTTTTATTCAGCAACGATTTTTTAGAGGCTTTAAAAGGCAGGGCGATGTATTTTTCCTCCATATATGCCATTACTTTTTGCAATATTTCCTTTGAGTCCGCATCCAGTCTATCTATATCTTTTTTGAATGCGAGATTCAGGGCTCTGTCCTTAATTGTCTTAACTTCATTCGGAATATCCGCCAATGCCAGTTCCAGCCTTCTTTCTTTGTGCAACTCCCTGAAGGTGATGATAAATTCTTCGAGCATCGCTTCCGCCTTGTACAACTCCCCCTTTCTGAACTGCATATTCTCTTTCGCTTTTTTCTCCAGGGAACCCACATCGATATAATCGACATTCTTCATTCCTATGATTTCCTCTTCCACATCCTGCGGAACGGCCAAGTCCAAAATGGTCACTTTCCTGTTCGCTGGAATTATCTTATCAAAGATATCTTTTGTCAAAACCGGGAAATTAGCGCCGGTACACGTCAGAATGATGTCAGCATCTTCATCATGCTGCACCAGTTTTTCCAGAGGAAAGGCATGTCCGTTCTTGAATCGGGAAGCCAGCTCTTCCGCCTTGCTCAGTGTTCGATTATAAACGATTACATTTTCGATGCCGTTTTTCACCAATAGATTGGCCATCAGGTTATTGGTTTGTCCGGCGCCAATAATCAGCATCCTGGAATATTTAAAAAAATTCCTGTCAAATAAACTTCTAAATGCCAATGACACAACTGAAACCGGTTTTTCACCGATTCTGGTATCACAATGAATTTTTTTAGCGAATACGATTGCCTGCTGGTAAGCCAGCCGGATTTCATCACCGCACAAACTGTTCTTTTTACTATTCATGTAGGCATTCTTGATTTGCCCCAATATTTCACGTTCGCCGATAACCAATGAGTCCAAAGATGCCGCCACACCCATAAAATGCCGGATAGCGTCCTCCCCTTCGAAAACAAGCGCTTTCGTCAGATGAAGATTCAGCAATTCCTTATTGAAATGCGGATTGATAAACAGAAATAAATCTTTCAGAAATTTCGTATCAATTTTCTTATCGTTCGTAAAGAGAAAAGTAACGCGGTTGCAGGTATTGAGATACAACAATTCGTCTATAGCAAAATTTTCTTTTAACTCTTTCAACCGATTAGAAGGAAAGCCTGAAGTATCTTCATCTGTCAGCAGATAATCTTTGAGCCTGTTGACTTTGGCTGTTTTATGAGTAATAGTTACTACTTTGTAACGTTGCACTTGCTTTTATTTTCCTTTTACAAATATGGCAATATAATGGTTAATAAAAAAATGATTTAAATCATGTTTGATTATCTAACAATAATATAACTAATTGGGATATTCTATTTGCAGGTAGCATTTGCCATTTTGCAGTTGTAAATCTTTCTTTACGCCCATTGAATATCGGAGCATCACATGTTTATTTTCATCTGTTTCCGGCAGTTTTCCAATCACTTTTGCATAGACAATCTTACTGTTGGTCAGGTTTTTTATTTTGATGACGGTTCCGATAGATAAGGTTTTATGCATGGCAAAATAGGTAGTTTCCATGGCTCCCAAGGTGGTTGTCATGGGGGCACCGGTACCTTTTTGAAGCTGAACTGCCAGCGCACCTGCCTTTAGCTTGTACGTTTTACTCAGCTCTTTTTGGGTTTCGTTGAAGGATGCCTGAATATCCGGCGTTCCTTCATCAGTTGCCGGAAGCGGATTTTCCATAGCTTCCTTTTGCATTTCACCTTTAGCAGCTGATGGGATATCTGACTGTTTTAATACCGGCTTTAAATCAATTTCCGGCTTTGTATTGACGACAGTTGCAGGTTCAGTTGTGGTTTTGACAGGAACTGTAGCGGCTGACGACTGATTGACCATCAGCGATGTACCGATCTTCACATTGAGATCCGGGAGATTATTCCATTTCACAATGTCTGAAACCGTAATATTATATGTTTTTGCAATGGAAAACAGAGTCTGGCCCTTTTCAACTATATGGTATTTAACATTCTTAACGGCAGTCTTTACATCTGTCAATGGTTTGTCATCTTCTTTACTAATAGTTGATTTTGTAACAGTTATGTCCTTATTTTTAACTTCCTTCGGAATCCGGATGATCTGATCTGGATTGATGCTGTTCTCTGTCAAAGAAGGGTTATTCTTAAGAATTTCCACTTTGGGAACATCGTATTTTTGAGCAATCTTAGTCAATGTTTCACCAAACTTCACAACATGCATTTGGTAGTTAGAGCTTTTAACGGTCGTTTTACCGGCATTCTGGCCCATAACGGAAAGTATTGTAAACCAGGAAATGATGATAAAAAGTATGAATCTGCTCATAAAGAATGAAATTAGGGACAAAAATGACGCTTTAAACAATTGAAACCTTTCAAACTTTTCAACAATGGTTTACACCTATTTTATAGCCGGATGTCAGGTTTAGTCAATATAACGTTACTTTTGACGTACAAATTATGTACCATTTTGAAGATTTTAGGAATTATCCCTGCACGCTATGCATCCTCCCGATTTCCGGGGAAACCTTTAGCCGATATCGCCGGAAAACCTATGATAGAACGCGTTTATGACCGATGCCGGAAAGCCAAGAGCCTGAGCGATGTTGTTGTAGCCACTGATGATAAACGAATTTTTGATGCAGTAGAAAAATTTGGCGGAAATGTTATCCTGACCTCAGGATATCACCTGAATGGTACATCCAGATGTGCCGAAGTGCTGGAAAATTACAAAACTGACGAAAATTTTGATGTCATTATCAATATCCAGGGAGATGAACCCCTCATCCATCCCGAACAGATAGACGAACTGGCTTCCCTCTTTTCAAATAGTGAAATCGAGTTGGCAACATTGGTAAAAAGAGAGACTGACCTCACTTTATTGGAAAACGGGCATATAGTAAAGGCCTTTCCGGATGACCATGCCGTTGCTGTTGCATTTTATAGAATCATTGAAGAAGAAAATCTCCTGAACAGGATAAAAGCAGATGGGTTCTTCTATAAACATATTGGCATTTACGGCTTTAAAGCAATGACACTTCAAAAAATAGTAACCCTATCACCAACGGAGCATGAACAAACATTTCATCTCGAACAATACCGATGGCTGGACAACGGGTATACTATCAAGACAGGTATAACACCCTTTGAAAGCAGGAGTGTTGACACGCCCGAAGATGCAGTGGAAGTATCGCAAATCATTAGGCATTCACAGCCTGCTTAGCTATCAGCGGCGATAAGGCCACTCCCATGCCATTGCACGACATGATATACTGTGTGTAATCACTCAGCTTTTTGACTACCGGCCGCTTATCGGGTGAGAACCCCATAATTCCCTGCCACGTATGTTCGATTTCAAATGGAGTACCGGGTAAAATCATGTTCCTGAGTTTCATTTCCAGTTCCTGAACAATCATTTCATTGACGGTAAAATCCGTTGTCTGTTCGTTTTCAAAGTCTAAATTCCTGCCGCCACCAAACAACACCCTGTTGCCCACATTCCTGAAATAATAAAAGCCTTCATCAAAATGAAAACTTCCTTTCAGAGTCAGTCCATCGATTTCACTGGTAATGATAACCTGTCCCCTGCCCGGCAGCACCGCTTCATCCGGAAACAGTTCTTTTATAAATGCATTTGTACAGAGCATGATTTTGTCTGCGGTAATACGAAACGAACCGTTCGTTTCTGAATATACCTCAATCTTATTTTCGCTGATATGCTGGACATTTGCACCGGAAAGAATCTGAATATTATTTTCGATGAGTAATTTCCAATAATTCAGCATTGTCTTTCCTGAATCAATCTGCATCTCCGTAGCACAGTATAACAGCTGGGATACATTCTCGGAAAACCCGTACATCCTTATTTCATCAGACACGTCAGAAAAAACGGGAAACTTAAAAACAGGTCTCAATTTTTCATTGAGATGCTGAATCTCTTCCTTTGAAAGTGTGGGACGAAGTTCCTTCAGTAAAAGTTCATACCCGCCAAAAGCAGTAACATCCATCTTATCATTTCCGAGTCGTTCATGAAGTAGTTGACATCCTTCATACCGCTGTTCTACCAGTTCAACAGCCTGCTGTTCGCCCATCAGATTCATGTCATATAAAATCTCGGTAGGTGAACCGAAACACAAAAAACCGGCATTTTTTGTCGATGCGCCATTTGGAAATGTCCCGCGCTCCAATACGATAATTTTGGCATGTGGAAACTTCTGACGCAATTCAAAAGCCACGCTGCAGCCCATGATGCCTGCACCCACAACGGCAAAGTCAGCTGATTTATACATATTTATCTCCCAAAATGAAAGCATAAAAAAAATTGCGGGAAGGTGAAAAAATATATAAATTTAAGAGACAAAACTAAAAATTATGAAAAAATTACTGACCTTAAAATTAATAGTACTGCTCTTCTGTATCAGTTCCTTATCGTTAACTACAACCAGTTGTGGTAAAAAAGGAAAAGAACAATTGTGCACTAACGGAATTGATGACGATAGTGATGGATTTACTGACTGTGATGATGCAGACTGTGAAGGTTCCGCAAGTTGCCTTTAAATCCATAGCCATACAAGAAATCATCGGAAAAAATATAAAGTGGAGAATATCGGATTCGAACCGATCGCCTCTTCACTGCCAGCGAAGCGCTCTAGCCAAATGAGCTAATTCCCCAATAAAAAATGAACGAATGCAAATATAGAAAATCCCGGTTAATCTATCCGCATTTATTATGCGATTATAATTGTTTTATTTCCGCCACCAGTTCCGTCAATGCTTTTTTTGCATCGCCGAAGAACATGGAACATTTTGGATCATAAAACAGTAAATTATCGATTCCGGCATAACCTGCATTCATGGAACGTTTGTTAACGACCACATGTTTTGCCTTGTCCACTTCCAGAATCGGCATGCCATAGATGGGGGATGAAGGATCCGTTTTTGCAGCCGGGTTCACCACGTCATTTGCACCTACTATAAGCACCACGTCCGTTTGTTCGAACTCCGGATTGATATCTTCCATCTCCACCAATTTATCATACTCCACATTCGATTCAGCCAGCAACACGTTCATGTGACCGGGCATACGTCCCGCTACGGGATGAATCGCATATTTCACCTCAACACCCCTTTCTTCCAGTATCTTCTCCAACTCATGAATGATGTGCTGTGCCTGGGCAACCGCCAATCCGTATCCCGGAACGATAACGACCTTTTTGGAATAATTCAATAATACCGCTAAATCGGTCACCTGAATATCTTTGATGGTTCCGGTCGTCTCCGCTCCTGCAGCCGCACCGCTGCCACCGCCAAATGCCCCGAATATGACATTGCTCAACGGTCGGTTCATCGCCTTGCACATCGCAAGCGTCAATAAGGTACCGGCGGAACCCACCAGAATACCACCCGTCAGCATCGGTTTGTTGTCATACAGGAACCCACCGAAAGCCGCAGCCAGACCCGTGAACGAGTTTAACAGGGAAATGACCACCGGCATATCGGCACCGCCAATAGGGACGGTAAATAAAATGCCATAGATGGCGGCCACCACAAATAATACCCAAATGATGCTGACCGGCAATGACTGGTGCAGCAATACGACGGCTACAGAAAATGCCAGTAATAGCAACAGAATTACATTGTTCAGGACATTGTATTGCGGCAGGCGAAACGGTTTGTTCATTTTACCTGCCAATTTCAAATAGGCAATGATAGAACCTGAAAAGGATACGGTACCTATCACCATACCTGCCACTATGAAACTTAACGCAGCAGGGTTGCCGAGGTTGTGTTCAAACTCCGTTAGCCCGATCAATGCGGCGCAGGCACCGCCCATGCCGTTAAACATGGAAACGAGTTCCGGCATTTTGGTCATCTCTACCCGTTTGGCGGTGAGCCAGCCGATGGCAGAACCGATGGTGATAGCACCGAAGATTAAAACCAGTTTCAGCGTGTTTCTGGAGGTGTGGTCACTTTCGAATAAAAAGATAGTACCCAAAATGGCTATGGTCATACCGAAAGCCCCGATCAGATTTCCTTTACGGGCAGTTTTTGCATTACCCATCATTTTCAGTCCTAGTATAAAGGTGACCGAACCGATGAGGTAGCATATTTCTAAAAGTCCTTTCATATATTCTATTGATTTGAAAATTTGAAGATCAGGGAATTTGAAAATTATTAATTTCTAGCCTTAAATCTGTTTTCTGATTTTATATTTTTATACTTAGCAGATGTGTCCCTTTCAGCTTTTCAAGTTAGCACATCTTCTAATCGTTTTATTTCTTTTTAAACATTTCCAGCATTCTGTCCGTCACTACAAAACCGCCTACGACATTCAGTGTTCCTAAAATAACCGCTAAAAAACCCAAGATCAGGCCGAAGATGTTATCCGGATCCGTGTCCAGCATCACGATGATGGCACCCACGATAACCACGCCATGTATGGCATTCGCACCGGACATCAACGGAGTATGTAAAACGGTTGGAACACCGCCGATAACTTCCACACCAACAAAAATCGCCAGAATGATGAAATAAATCATTTCACGGTTCTGAACAAAAAAATCTACTATTTCCATAGGTTTTGTTTTATGTATTAATTAGCTGAATAATCATTGAATTACGGATGGATGCACCTTAACACCATTGTGAACGATCAGGCTTCCTTTGGTAATGTCTTCTTCCATCTCCCATTTGAATCCGTCATTGGTCGCCAGGTGATATAACAGGGTTTGAATATTTTTTGCGTACAGGTCACTGGCATTCATCGGCAGTAAAGACGGAATATTTCCTTCGCCGATGATGGTTACACCATTAACAATTATCGTTTCATTTAATTTACTGCCAACCACATTTCCACCCTGTTCTACTGCCATATCTAGAATCACGGAACCGAATTTCATGGATTTCACCATCTCTTCGGTTACCAGTAACGGCGCCTTTCTGCCCGGAATTAAGGCGGTGGTGATAACGATATCCGCTTCCGCCACATGCTTGCCGACCAACTCCTGTTGTTTTTTCAAAAATTCTTCGGACACGCCTTTAACATAACCGCCTTCCATTTTAATGGTGTCATCACCTTTCACTTCAATAAATTTACCGCCTAAGGATTGCACCTGTTCTTTTGTTTCTGGACGAATATCCGACACTTCGACAATTCCTCCCAATCGCTTAGCGGTTGCGATAGCCTGTAATCCGGCCACACCGGCACCAAATATCACCACTTTAGATGGCTTGATGGTACCTGCCGCAGTGGTCATCATCGGCAATATCTTTCCAATTTGATTGGCGCACATCAATACCGCTTTATAACCGGCTAAGTTAGCCTGTGAGGATAATGCATCCATTTTCTGTGCACGCGAAATACGGGGAACCGCATCCATAGAAAATGCGGAAATACCTGCTTTTTCACAGCTTGCTACCAAATCAGGGTTGGTGGCGGCCCACATGAATGAAATCAGCACCGCTCCATTTTTCATCTGCGCAATTTCATCTGCCTGCGGCGCATTTACTTTCAGAACAACATCGGCTGCAGCATAAACGGCGTTTTTTTCAGTGACAACAGCAGCTCCGGCATTTTTATAATCTTCATCATTAAAGAATGAATTCAGCCCGGCTCCTGCTTCAACATTTACAGAAAAACCTTTTGCAACTAAATCTTTTACGACCGCCGGCACTAATGCCACTCGATTTTCTTTAAATTTGGTTTCTTTTGGAACGGCAATTATCATTGATATAAAAAATTTTGTGCGCTAAAATACGGATGTTAGGCGTTATATTTCAGAATGTTAATAAAAATTCAGGTTATCTTAAAATTAAAATGCGTGCATTGGAATCATAAAAACCGGAATCGTGTTCTAAAATGATGAAAAAGCAATTATCCATACCAGTTTCCTTCATTTTCACCATTTGGGTGGTGAATATTTTCCAATTCACCTTTCGCTTGGATTTTGGGTATCTGGGAATTTATCCAAGAGACTCAACGACATTATTCGGAATTTTCACCTCACCCGTCATTCACGGAAGCTGGGGGCATTTGTTGTCCAACTCAATACCCTTATTGGTGCTGGGTATCTTATTATTCTTTACCTACGAACGGATAGCCATTTGGGTTTGGGTATTAAACTACATCTTAACGGGATTAATGGTCTGGTTGTTTGCCAGGGACTCCTACCATATAGGTGCCAGCGGAATCGTATACGGATTAGCTTCATTCCTGTTGTTCAGCGGTTTTTTCAGGATGGACATAAAATCCATTGCCGTTTCGAGCGGAATCGCCATATTTTATGGTGGAATGGTGTGGGGTATATTCCCGCTCGAAAGGGGAATATCCTGGGAATCCCATTTATTCGGCGGGATAGTTGGATTGCTTTTAGCCTTCCTCTTTAGAAACGAATTTCAAGACGCATTTTTAAAAATGCATGAAGAGGAAACGGACGAAGACAGAAAGACGTTTGAAGATTACCTGAAAGAACAGGAGCGACACAAAAACGATTTTACTTAAATGGATTTCTCGCAGTATATTCCGGTGGCCTGATACGCTTCAGGAAATAAGGCAACGATGCATTCACAAGCCCGTTATTCATTTTTATATATGCATGCAAGGGTTTGGGAACTGCGCCTATCGTTGTTTTTATTTCCGTTGCCGTTCTGCCAAAATGGATATATTTTTTTTTATTTTCAATGGCAATTCTTACAAAATCCAGTAACATACGGTTATAGATCTTGAACTCACTGTTCAAACCGTAATCCAACCCGATATAATGAACATGCATCGTATCTACATCCACATTAAACAGACAGACAAAACTGACAAGTTCATTATCCTTAAAATAACCGAGGATACTGCACCTTTCCCGATAAACCGATTTCATCTCCTCAAAAAAATCTATATTTAAAACGGCCATGTTGAACGCGACATGATTCACCACATTATTATACAATTTCAAGAGATCCGTTTTATGAAAACGCAGCTCTTCGGATGAAAAGTTTTTGGATGTAATTCCGGACGAGACTGTCAGCACTTTTTTTGCCCTGACGCGGTATTTGGAGGACAATGCATCCATATATCCGTCAAAATCTTTCCAGGCTGAATCGATGCTCATAAATATATCGGGATCCGTTACAAACGGGTGGAATGCATTGTTGTAAAAACTCAGGCATTTTTTTTCATCTTCCAAATAGATATTCGCAATCAGGAAGGCGCTGGGTTTGTTTTTTTTAAAGGATTGATATATTTTATGAAAAATCTGAGGTATGTACGGCAGCAGCAATCCTTCCGATTTACAAATAATCCCTTTGTCGCCTGTAAAAAAAACATTCCCCAGATTGAGCAGCTTTGTTTTCTTTTCAGCCATGTAGTCCCTGAATGTAACCTTTAGAAAGTTTGATGTCTTCTCCGAATAATTTACCAGGTTTTTAAAGGAGAAATCAAGAAGTTGGGTGTAAAGCGCCGCAATGACCTGCCCCTCTTTATAGACCAGTACGTATCTGAATTGGATTTCCGGATGAATATTTTCAATGGCACTCAAAAAGGCATGGCTTTGAAAGAAGGGTTTATTTAAATCTATGGAATCCCATAAATCCTGGTCTATACCCGACAAAGCGGCATACATCTGAAATGAAAAATCCGAATCTAAAGAATGTAAGCCTGACTGCATATCCCAAACAAAGGTAACAATGGATTTAAATATTTGTTGTAATACAGGAACTTAGTAATAACATTTCAGGAAATATTCCTATTTTTAGTAGTAAATTTAAAGTATGCTCGGATTTATAACAGGCCTGATAACAGCCAATGCCAGTGAATGGTATATTCATAAATACTGGCTGCACAAAAGAGGAAAAAACAAAAAAAGTATGTGGAGTTATCACTGGCATACCCATCACCGCAAGGTTTTGGAAGAAAACTATGAAGACTCCGACTACAAGCAATCTATCTTTAAAGAGTTTAACGGACAAACACACGAAGTGCTATCTTTAAGTGTGGCTGCCGCAGCGGTAGCTCCTTTATTGCCGATTGCACCCGGATTTACGATTGCCATGTGGCTGTCCCAGTATAATTACTACCGGGTACATAAAAGATCGCACCTGGACCCCGAATGGGGTTATAAATACCTCCCCTGGCATTATGACCATCATATGGCACCGGATCAGGATAAGAACTGGTGTGTCACGTTTCCGCTATGGGATTATGTGATGGGCACCCGTTTTGTGTATAAAGGCAGCGAACGGGAAAAAATCGATATTGAACGAAGATTGCGAAAAGCCGCTGCAAAAGGAACGGAATACAGGATTTATCAGAAGAAACCATCTGAAAAGGCTCAGCTGAACTGATTTCGTTCTGTTTATTACCCTTTCTTCTAAATACGGATGCAGCTAAATAAATAATTGTAAATTTTCATAATTATACGACTGTTAAGAGTCTAACATTGTATTTTTGTCAATAAAAATACCATGAGTGTGGTTGTAGATCCATTTAAAGATACCGATAAGAAAATCACCAAAGAGCGGATAAAAAACAGCTTACGTCTTTTTGAATTTATAAAACCACACAAGTATTTGTTTTTCAGCGGGTTGATCCTTTTGAGCTTCTCCAGTGTCACCGTTTTAGCCTTTCCGTATTTTCTGCCGAAACTTGCCGATATCGCCCAGGGCATTCCCATGCATATACTCCAAAAAAAGGATGGCACCTTTTTGATTAACTGTTATACCCGATATGACCTTATAAGGCTGCTTTTTATAGTGCTTATCCTGCAAAGCTTTTTGTCCTTCTTCAGGGTGTATATCTTTGCGCAGGTCAATGAGCGGGTAATCTTTGATATCCGAAGGAAATTATATGACAAGATTATCTGTCTGCCTATTGATTTTTTTGAAAAAAACAGGGTGGGTGAATTAATCAGCAGAATTTCAACAGACATCATCACCATACAGGAAGCGCTTTCCATCAACCTGGCTGAATTCTTCAGACAGATCATCACCTTTGTAGGGGGAGTCGCCTTTATCTTCATATTATCTAAAAATCTTACCTTTTTTATATTATATACTTTACCCATACTGATAATATCTGCTGCTGTCTTCGGCAGAATGATCCGAAATATCGCATACAATACTCAAAAAGCACTGGCAGAATCCAATGTTGTAGTGGAAGAAACCTTTCACAACATTAACATCGTTAAAGCCTACGTTAATGAATTTTTCGAAAGCAACCGATATGCGAACAAGATCAGCCATGTAAAAGATCTGGCCTTGCGGTCGGCAACCTACCGGGCTGCATTCATCTCCTTCCTGATAATGGGTATGTTCGGTGTGCTGGTCTTGATTTTATATAAAGCCAGCGGACAGGTAGAGGAGAAACTGATGACTGTTGGGGAGTTACTGCAATTTATTACATTCACCATATTCATCGCCGCATCCCTGGCGGGTATGGGTGAATTGCTGGGAAAGATCATTTCCTCCCTAGGGGCATCCGACAGGCTGATCAGTATCTTATCCATAGAGCAGGAAACGACTTCAGCCGAAATAAATTCAAAGAAAGTAAACGGGGTGGTGACTTTTAAGAATGTCCATTTCCAGTATCCTTCCAGACCGGACATGGAGGTATTGAACAACATTTCCTTTGAAATAAATAAAGGTGAAAAGATTGCACTGGTTGGAGCATCCGGCGCAGGAAAATCGACCATACTCCAATTGCTGTTGCGATTTTATCATACCAACAACGGAGAAATACTCATAGACGGTCAAAACATCTATAACTTCGACGTACAGCAACTCCGTGCCAATATCGCACTGGTTCCGCAGGAAGTGTTGTTGTTTGGCGGCACCATCCGCGAGAACCTGTTATACGGCAAATTAGATGCTACGGAAGAAGAGCTGATATATGCCGCTAAAAAAGCAAATGCATGGGAATTTATTTCCAAATTCCCGGATGGACTGGAAACCATTGTGGGCGAACGCGGGGTGAAGTTATCCGGCGGACAACGGCAGCGAATTGCCATTGCCAGAGCAATATTAAAAGATCCGGCCATCTTGCTGTTAGATGAAGCGACCAGTGCTCTGGATGCAGAATCCGAAAAGCTGGTACAGGGCGCACTGGATAGTTTAATGGAAGGACGTACCACCATCATAATTGCTCACCGGTTATCTACGATAAGAAATGTAGATAAGATTCTTGTTTTAAATCACGGTATGATAGTGGAGGAAGGCAATCACCAGCAGCTTAGCAGGATGGAAGAAGGCTTGTACAGTAATTTGTTAAAACTGCAATATCAGTTAAACTGACATTACTCAATTTTGTTGTGCATTAAAATCGCATTGCTGATTTTCAGCCCTATGATATCGCAGGTACCATTCTCAATGACGGCATCCAGCTCCGCATCCAGCTCGCCAATTACGGTATTGGTTGTCTTATTGTAACCCGATAATTTCAATTTACCCCTGTTGTTGTGTATGGTGCCGCCGTACATCGCATTGACACCGTCTTTCTTCTTAATAAATGCTGTCACCAGAACTTTAGTGCCATTTACAAACGAATAGGAAAAGGGTACTTTTGTCAGCAGTACCAGATCACGGATAGCGATATACACCTCAATCATTTTTTCCGGATCATATAATTTTATGATGTAAAACTGATCGTTATTAATCATATTCATACCGCTGTCCATAGCATGATCTATCGGGTACCTGGTGGCATCAATTCCTTTAAAATCTCGTCCCATTACATTTCCAAATGCAACAAATTCCTTATTTACGATTTTCTTGAGATAAGTGGAATCAATTGCTTCTTCCACTTCTATCGGATGTTTGGATAACTTTAGCTGATAACGGTATTTATACAATACCATGAAAAGCAAAAGGAGTAACAGAGGTATAGCTTTGAGAAGTGAACTCTTCAATTTCATCCCTTAAAGGTAATTTAAAATTTATACTTATTTAAATCCAGCAAAAATAATGGATTGATATTCAAACTGCAAAGCGATTGACAGAAATTTCAGGTAAAATATGAACATTACCCGCCAAATACTGCACAAAATGATTCGCAAAATAAGGTGACAGTGATACCCCTTTCGTCCCTAACCCATTAAAAATATACACATTATTGAAAATCGGGTGCCTTCCAATAACTGGTCTTCTATCCCTGATGGTGGGACGAACAGCCGCCTTTTCATCGATAATCGTATATTCACATTTAATCATCCTGTTTAATTTACCGATCAGCTCGGTTCTGCCTGTTTCCGTTACCTTATCAGAAAGATCGTCCCAGCTAAATGTAGACCCAACATTATAGATATCGTTTCCTTTTGGTATTATAAATACGTTCTTGTTTAAAATTTCTTTTTGATTCAGTTTATCTGACCGGATAATCAGATGTTCCCCTTTGGCTACTGTAAACGGGATAAAATCAAACCAGGGATTGAGTGATGCTTTATATCCTTCACAAAAGATGATATTCTCTGCCACAATTTCCTTATAGCTGATTAAATTATCTGTTTTCAGCAGATTCTGGTCAAAATTTTCTTCCAGAAGCAGGTGGTTTTTTTTCAGCATATTCCGGAATGATTTTACAAACAGAGGGACATCCATCCAGCATGCCTGGTGAATGATTCCAGCCTGAAAGGGTGCATGAAGGGTTTCGTCATTAATTTCAGTAATAGTACCCATATAGCCAGTATATTCAGGATTTGACTGTTTCGATTCCCATATCCTGATATCATCCGGTGAGGAAAAAAACTTAATAATTTCCATTTCGAAGAAAAAACGGGCATTTAACTCCTTTTCTAGTTCCCTGTAAGTTGATTTCGCAAATGGCAGCAAATCATCTATCATCCATGATTTCACCATCCTTCTTCCCGTAATGGGATTAATTACCCCCGCCGCTATATTAGAGGAAGAATGGAGGTTGAGTTCATCAATGACTAAAATATTTTTTTTCTGACGCAACAGAAAATAGGCCACCATACTGCCTGCAATCCCCTGCCCTATTATGATATAATCGACTTTAGATGGTGTCATATAATTTTGATTGCTCTGGTCATTTCACGTTTACCAACAGGCCCCGGAAGTGGCTCTACTTTGAATCCGGCGCTTTTCATTGTTCGTTTCACCTCTCCTTTTGCGCAATATGTCACTAATATTCCGCCTGGTTTCAACGCCGCATACATACTGTCGAATACAGACTTTGTCCATAATTCAGGTTGAGCCGAAGGTGCAAATGCATCAAAATAAATTAAATCGAACTGATTCGAAAAATCTATGTCTTCTATATTCATTTTACATTTCCTGAGTGCAAAACCAGGGGATAACTCCATTTCCATTTCCCAATCAGATGTATAAATAGTTTTAAAAAGCAATTCACCGGTACTATTCTGAAGTATCGTCCCGTAATTCAGCTGAGCGTACAATGCAAGCTCTAAGGGATATCTTTCAATAGCGGTATAGCTTATTCGAAGTTGGTAATCTTGAGCTTCTATGGCAGTCAACAAAGCGTTTAATCCGGTACCGAATCCTATTTCCAATATGGATATGGATTTAGAAATATCCGCTTTCATTTTATGCAGTAATCCGGCCTGGATGAACACATGCTGCGACTCCTGCAAGGCGCCGTGAATGGAGTGGTAATGCTCATCGAATTCAATACTGTACAGCGAAGCGCTTCCGTCTTTTGTAATAACCAGTTCTGGTTTCATTACTGTTTCAGCAATTTCGAGTAATAATTAAGTTCCCCTGTCTGTATCTGCAGAAAATAAGGCCCGCTGCTCCATTTTGCGAAATCTTTTATCCCCAGCGGATTGGGGCCGTTGGCCAAAAGCATTTTGGCAGAAAACTGCAGCTGGCCGGAAACATTGAAGATGTTTACTACAGAATGCAGCTGAACTTTATTTTTAAAGTCCACCACAATATCCTCTCCGGAAATATAAGCTTTTACATAAGAGGTATTCTGTAAAACCCCGACATTGGCAGAGAAATATACAGAGTCTATCAGGCTATAATTTACGGTATTGTTGTATTCGATCATTTTTATTCTGTAATAAAATACGCCAACCGTTGCATTCAATTCATGGAGGAAGTTATACAATGTAGTATTACTTGAAATGACGCCTGCCGGAACGGTATCAATATCGATGAATGTAATCCCGTCAAAAGAATACTGCACTACAAAATCTTTGCTGTTGATTTCTTTGGATGTTTTCCATTCAAGGTATACATCGTCATTAATCTTTTGTGCTGCAAAATCAATCAGGTTGATATTCTTGATGGCATCTGCATCTTCTTTGGTGCTTATCAGGTAAAACTCCCCCAGCGTGTCTGTATTTAGCTCCACATAATCCCCCCCCAGATATGGGTAAAACTGAATATCGTCCGGGGTATAATATTTATAATAAGCCCTGACATGATTGTCCACAACATCCAAATTGGTATTGAGGCCGACGTATCTCAACAAACCTATATCTCCCATACGATTGATGGAATCTTCCGCTAAAGCAAAACCGGTGTATTCATCATTCAAAACATACAGGCGAAGCTTATAATTCCCCGCCACCTGATTTTGCGGTTTAATCACCCAGTTGCGCGGCAGAATGTTTTTATTGTTAAAGTCCTTATGTTTGGTACTGCTGGCTTCATAGCCCAAAGCTATATTTCCGAGCACTTTACCATCATCATACAGATCCGCCACTAATTTACCATTCCTGAAGAAGGAAATCCAGCCGTTCCCTGTCGAAACCTGTGAAACATAGGCAGAATCTTTTGATGCGATATCCTGATAATCACTAACTATGTGAATATCATCAATTCCCAACCCTTCAGTGACCGAAAAATTATCAGACAGTAAATGAATCCTGTATATAAAGCTGCTGCTGTCATTCAGTAAATTTAATGGAACAGTTGTATTTGCCGTTTGCCACGGAAAAATAATATTATCCCAATAAGGTTTGTTATGCGTTCCGTTGTACCAGTTCAAGCCACAATTGTAACAACCCAGGCGATTCCAGGTATTACCATCCGTGGAATATTCCACATAAGCAGAATCAGATTCCGCCTGCATCACCGATATAAAATGGAAGGAAATCAACGGGTCAGATGTAAAGCCTGTAAAATCCAGACAGCCCAGGTAGAGGTATGAGTTTTCATTAAAGTTATATCCTTTATTAATACCGGTTGTCCATGCCTTATTATCCTGCGCGGCATTACTCATGTTAAATTTGACAGGAGAAGCCCATACCCATGAGTTGTTTATACCATCAGAGAACAGATTTCCGTTATTGGACTCAAAATCATTGTAATAAGGAAACTCATGAATAGTAGGCATCACGAAAATTTTAGCAAAATTAATGGAATCATTTTGTTTATACCTGTCGCCGGGATTCGATGTCCATACTTTCAAAGAATACGATCCAGGTGTACTGTAACTAAACAACGTATTAAATACATAGGTTGCCGTATCATTGGAATTGATGGGTCCTGCAATGACTTCACTGACCGTCGGATTATTGCCTACCTTATAAAAAACGGGAAGATTGTTTATTACCTGTCCGGAGTTGTTCTTTATCCTGACCGTAATTGGTTGTCCTGTAAGATTCTTTGTACAATTTATCTTTCGGACAGACAGGTCAATCATAGCGACATCCTTTCCGGCAACATACAAATTAAAATCATCAAAAGAATAACCTCCGTCCGTAAAAGGTGTAGTGCCGGATTTTATGGCAGATTGTACAATTTTCAATTGGGTGGAAGCCGAAAATCTCTGATTGTGCTCCAATTTTAATTTTTGATATAAATTTAATTCTTTTACCTGCTTATATACTGATGGATTTTCTCTGTTTGCGTACAAATCATATAAAAATACCCAAGGCTTGGTATCATCACCTCTAACATAGACTGAGTCATTGGCATCTGACTCATTACGGCTCGTGTAATTGAAATCCAGAAAAATAATGGAATCAATATAATTGGATAGATAGTAATTAAAAAAATCAATTCGTTTCTTTTGGAAGGTGCCACACCAATGTAATTATCCAACGATACAGCCCTGTTGCCGGCTTTTGCAAATAAATTCCCTTCATCCGAACGAAACCTTCCGCCAACTTCGGGTGTATAATCCGCATATTCCAATCCGTTTATTCCATAAGCAGTATAGGACAATGTCGTATTGCTTGTTTCAAAAGATTCAAAAAAAGGAAGATTCAGCGGAGGATTAGGTATATGTCTCAAAGAGTAAATCAAGCGTATCATTTTGAACGTGTTATTATCCTCCTGCAAGACTGGTCCATGCCTTAATGGAATAAATTCCTATTGCACTCAGATCCTCACTTACATTAAACTAAATTATGGAGGTATCACCTGCTGTTAATGCATTTGTAAGAACGGCATTCCGCACAGTACCATTATTTATCTATGTAATAAACTGTCATGGAATTCTGTGTAGCAGTTCCATAATTTTTTATAATGAAAGATAGTTTTTGAGTGGTTGACAACGCTGAAGAGGTGAATTTTCTTCCAATCCCCGGTTTATACATGGCAAATACACCTACATCGTTTAAGGTACTGCAAACATTTGGAATCGGCGTAAATGGTTTTCCTAGACTATGATTGCCTTCAAATCCATTTTTAATGGTGGAAATGGAATACAAGTACAATTTCCCGTTTGTCAAATTATTTATCGTATACGTCAGCAAATTGGTTTGTCCCACTAACGTCCAGGCACTGTCTGTAAATAAATATACTTTATAGCCTGTAGCACCCGTAACTGCCGGCCAACTTATCTTAATCGTCCTGTCACATACTGTATGGCCAATTAACGGGTAAAATATTTGAGAGCCAATTGTAAAATAGAAGCCGATGAATCGATATTTTGTCCGGATATAATTTTTATTAAACAGTCTTCACTGAGCAAAGAGGAAATGTCCATTTATAAGTTTGACTGGAAAATTGATAATTGTTTGCAACACTCTGCCATATCTCCGCTGTCTGACGAAAATTGAATTTTACACAATGAATCTATGCCGTTTCTGATCCATTTAATAACTGAAGAGGAACCTGCATCCAGGAATTCACCGCCATTGGGATGAGTGATTTCAATCTCTCTCTTTTGGAAAGCATACGTAACCGAATAATCCTGGGGCCCAAACGGAACATTACTTCCTTTCACAACAATCTGATAGGTGCCTGCCTGCGGAAAACTAACCGTAACCTGTTCAATGTTATTCAAATTATCAACACCTCTGGTTGCTGTATTCTTATACTGCATAGGATTCAATAGCCATGGCAGCACCGTATCACCTGCAGGTGTTACAAGCTTCAAATCGAGATCATTCACTAACGCCTTAGAGGCAATTGGGCTGCCCTCTTTATCTGTCCAATCTGCAGTCACATTCAAATTCAACATTCCGGAAGGAACAACGATGTCATGAGTTTTAAAAACACCTTGACTGACATTATCTTCAAAAAACTGATTATTATCCAGTGATACAATAGCCTTTAAAATATTTGGAATTCCAAATCCGAAGATATAATCAGGTCCCGGGTTCCCTAAATCTCTGGCTGTATTGCAGAGCAACGCCTTGACCAGCGAAGCGTTTGGAAAAGCGCCGAATTGCTGCCTGTACTTTTGGTGAATCAATGCTGCCAGGCCTGCCACCTGAGGTGCCGCAAAAGAAGAACCGTATGCAATGGCAGGGATGGCATTGTTTGGGCCAACGGTCCCGACTTGAAATCCTTTTGCCACCAATTCCGGTTTCAACCGACCATCAGCGGTAGGCCCTCTCCCGCTGTTCTCAATGATTCGTTCATTGGGAAACAACCACCCGACCGTGATGGAGTTTTTACATCCCTGGAATCCAATATCTACAGAACTGAAGGTATCCGTCACCACACAACCGACAGCCGTATTTCCCACGGCTACAATCGGCAATAATGTAGGATGCTGATTAGCCGCCTTATCCAGATCCGATGCTTCCGGAATATACAATCCGGATTCGTAGCAATTCGTTGGAGCAAAGTTGTAAGAGTGGTTGGATATGTCAACGGCATACGTCGATTTTCCATCAGCAACTTCCTTCACTATATCATTTGCCACATCCCAATAAAACAAATTAGATCTTGGTGCAATGGAATAGCGCTGAAAATAATTACCTTCCGCACCTAAAACCCCGGCCACATAAGGTAGCATGCATTGTTGCTGACAAAAAGCTGTATTTCTTATCTACCACATAATTCCTGTAGGGCGGCAATTCAAAGTTAGTACCTACTGTACCTTCATCCCAAACACCAACATTCACTCCATTCCCTTTCAGGTTGAAATTATAGGGTTGAGGTTCCTGTATCTGATTCACCCCCATCATCAGACCGCCTTCGTAATAGAGCATATTTTTCTTTTCATAATAGCGGCCAATAAAACTGACAAAAGGAAATTCTGACAACTGATTTAGTTGTCTCTTGTTTACATACGCAGAAAAATGGTTATTTTTTTCATCGTATTCCGAAATACTGAAACCGGCCTTTTGTGCCGCTGCCTCGAGAGCCTGCCTGTTTACAGCCGGAGCTACCATAACAGTTACCGGATTCACCTCTGTTCCGGATTCTTTCAATGATAATTGAATCTTGGACTCCGGTGAAATATACCCTATCCTTTCAAAAACAGCATTTTGAAATATGGCTGCTGTATTTTCACTGTTCATCGAAACCAGATAATAGCCGTCTCCCAGATACGACTGTATCTCCATGTTATTTTGTATCAGGTATTCCGGGGAATTGAATGTAGGTAATACAACGAGGAAATCCCTGTTATCATATCTGAATGCATCGTAGTTGTGTTTTGACAGCGTATTATTGAGTCCGGCAGGGTTAATATCAATAAGCTGAAAGTTGATTTTTGAAAATAACTGTACACTGATTGCAATAAAAAACAGCAACAAAGGGAAACGCTTTGTCATAGAGTATAAGATTTAGTATAAATATAGGATTTTTTGTTCTGAAAAGCCAATCATTTCATTTCCACAATTGTGATTCCATCGCCTCCAAATTGCTCTTTTTCGTAGTAAAATCTGTTTACATGAGGGTATTTCTTCAGGTAAAACTGTACGGCCTGCTTTAAGGCTCCGGTACCCCTCCCGTGAATGACCTTAATATGATGAATTCCATACATGATGGCCCTGTCCATAAAATTATCAAGTGCCGTGATGGCCTCATCCTTCATCAGTCCGCGGATGTCCAGATTATAGTCAAATTCACTCTTTTCCAGGAGTATTTTAGAGGAATAGGTATTTCGTTTTGATTCGGGAGTTTTCTTCTCCTGTCCCACCGGCACCAGCTGATGTACTTTTATTTTTGTCTGAATATTGCCAAAAGCGACCAGTGCTACCTTGTTTTTTAATTCCAGCACCCTGCCTGTTTCCACCCCCTCTTCCAGTTTCACGAGGGATCCCACTTCGATTATAGCATCAGCCTGAATGGTTGAATGGGAGACATCGTCATCCAGTTTTTTCTCTATCTGTTCCCTTTGCTCATCAATATATTTCCTGACTTCTATGAATTTAGATTTTTCGTTTTTCTGTTCTTTCCATACTCTCATTTCATTTTCAAGGTTTCTGCTTTCTGTATTAAATCTGTCCAGCAAACGCGCTTCGTATAATTTTAACAATCGTTTTTTTTCCTTATCCAGCTCTTTATTCAACTGCTCATAACTATTAGTGAGATCTGACAGCTGCGTCTCTTTCGCCTGTACATTTTTTCTAAGTCCTTTGATAAAATGCTTTTCCGTCTGGATGTCATTCAACACATCCTCCAAGGCTTTTTTGTTTCCTCCGGTCTTTTCAGCTGCACGATTTATGATATACTCCGAAAGTCCTGATTTTTTGGCAATTTCAAATGTAAAGGAACTGCCCGGTTGTCCGGTCTGCAGTTGGTAAAGCGGCTTCAGGTTTTTAGTATCAAACGCCATCGCGCCGCTTTGCATATTTTCCGTATTGGCGGCAAAGACCTTTAGATTATTAAAGTGGGTGGTGATCACCCCAAACACTTTTTTCTGATGTATCTGCTCCAGAATAGCTTCCGCCATCGGGCCGCCCAATGCCGGGTCGGTGCCCATTCCCATTTCATCGATCAGCACCAGAGTCTTCGGGCTTGCATGTGACAGAAAGTAATTCATATTCGTCAGGTGTGAGCTGTAGGTACTCAAATCATTTTCAATGGACTGTTCATCGCCAATATCAACAAAGAGCTGGTCAAAAACCGTCATGACAGAATTTTCCCTTGCGGGAATCAGCATACCGAACTGCAGCATCAACTGTATCAGCCCTACCGATTTAAGAATTATCGACTTACCGCCTGCATTCGGACCGGATATGACCATCATCCTGCTCTTTTCATCCAATAAAATAGAGTTGTCAACGATCGGTTTATGTTGTTTCTGGTGATGAAAATAGAGTACGGGATGGACAAATTCTCTCAGGTATATCATCCTTTCCGTTGTTAATTCAGGCATGGTACATTTATAATGAATCGCAAAATAAGCTTTGGCGCGCAGCACATCCAATTCCCCCATCAATATTTGGAGCGACTCTATATTTTCCCTGTGCGGCTGAATGTATCTTGTTAGCTGTATCAGTATCTTCTGTATTTCCCTTCGCTCATCCAGATATAACTGTGCCAGTTCATTATTGATATAAACCGTCTCATTGGGTTCGATATAGGTGATATTTCCGTTGTCACTCTCATCTGTAATCAACCCTTTGATACTTCGTTTATATTCAGACCTTACGGATAAGACACGCCTGCCATCCCGAACCGTTTCTTCGGTTTCAGCCAGATAATTATGCTGTCTGTACTGATTGACCGCTTTTCTGAAAACGGCGTTGATCTCCTGAATCTTTTCATTTATCTGTCTTCTTATTCCTGATAATGCAGGTGTTGCATTTTCCTTTACCGTTTCCTTGTATAAATCTATGACTTTCGATATGGCGGCAATCAAACCTGTTTCAATGCTATACGCAGCAACCATTTCACTCAGATACGGATATAACTGATGCCGTGCCTTGGGCGTGAAAAACCTGAAAAGCTCGGTGACGGCACTCAGCGAATAATAAAGAGCTGACAATTCTTTTACATCCAGGTAATAGTTATCGATGGACAGTTTCTGAAGAAACGGCAAGGTGTTAAATCCATATTGCGGAAGGGGTGAATCGTTTTCTATAATCTCCTTTACTTCTTTTACACATTGCAGCTGGCGGTTCAATTCAGTGATATTATTTATGAAATCCTGCCGTTGCAGAAAATCTTTACCCAATGTTCCTGAACATAGGTTATCCAATTCCTTCAGGATAAAAGGAAACTCTAATTTTTGGAGGACATTTTTCGGATATATGTTCATCATCTCACAAATTTGGCAAGAAGGCCTGATTCAGTGGAAGTGGCAGGCCTTAAAATTAACGGTACATTTTTAAAATTGAATCTGTCAATAGTCTATAAATCTGATACAGATGATCATCTTCCTTTTTTAAGGTTTGCAAATGTTTATCTATAATTTCCGCATCGTTTCTAATTGCCGGTCCGGTTTGAGCATTCTTCGGCGTAATGGTATCGATCTTGGTGATTGTTTCATGAATCAGGGGCAACAGCAACTGATAATCCAGCTGATGCTTTTCGCAATAATCCTGTGCCAAAGCAAATAAATGATTGGAAAAATTGTTGACAAAAACAGCTGCTATATGCAGATGCTTTCGCTGTTCATCCGAGTATTCATACACTTTCTTGCTCAGCACTTTCGCCAAACCCAGCAGCTCCTCCTTAAACGCAGCGTTGTAAGACGTAATCAGGAATGGTACCTGAGAAATATCTATCCTCTTCGTCTTGGAAAAAGACTGCAACGGATAGAAAATTCCGGCATTCTTTGCACCTTCAAACACATCTAATCCGACCGTGCCGGAAGTGTGCACCACTTTTATATCGGGCTTCTTCGCCAATATCACTTTTGACAAATCCTTGATAACATCATCCTTCACCGCAAAAATCAGCAAATCCACATCCAGATCCAGTTCATTCAAATCACAACTGTAAATGGAATTGGACTGCCATGCCAGCACTTCGGAATGATCGCAGGTCTGGCTGTATATCTGACGGACAACAATACCATTCTGAGCAAATGCCTTTGCCAGGTGTGTGGCTACATTGCCGCTGCCTATGAATGATATTTTACGGATAGTGTCTTTCAACGTTTCAATCTTTAATCAGGCCGATTCTCCCGCTTACGTCTGAGGATGCTCATTAATATCCCGGATACCATGATGAAACAACCTAACCACAACACATTGATAAGCGGAAAACGGATAGCCTTCATGATAATATACTTGTTGAGTTTCTGCTCCACCAGTATTTGCAGTTTATTTTCTTCCGTTAATATTTTCACCAAAGAAAAACTCACATTCTTATCCTCCACTTTTGCAGGAATGCTGGTAGCGAAAACTTCCCTTACCAGATAAACCGGCTCGATATAATAAGTGGTATCCAATGAAATATATTTCATTCGGGCGCCTATGGCGATATCTTTAGGTTTCTTCTCAAACCCTTTAATTTCCGCATCCGGATTGATTCCTTCGAGAACCACCATGCAACGGGAAGCGGTAATTGTATCACCAACGCTGATGGTATATGTTTCATCAGTACTAGAAGGCACCTCTGAGCCGTCCTCTCTCAAAGGTGCGGATGTTATATGTGTATATAAATCAGACCCTAACGTTTTTCGGGTCGATGGCACCGGATTGTTACCCATCTTGCTGTTAAATAAAATATTTGGATGCAGAATAAAGTCGTTTCTTACATTACCATTCTTATCGAGTTCTTCATACCGGACATTAAAATAGATATTCTGTGTAGAGGTTGAATCGCCTAGATAAGTGACCCGGTACTTGCCCATTTGCTCAGGTTCATTCTGGTAAAGCAATACATTTTCCGCGATATCCTTATCTGAAAATCCCTTGCCATAATCAATCCCAAACTTATTAACGGACAACACTTCCTGTCTGCCCTGAGAAATCAGGATACCAATCAGCATTACGGCAAAACCGATATGAGAAACGGAGCCTCCTGCAATTTTCCACTTTCCTTTTAGCACCTGAAAAACGTATTGTGTATTGGCAAAAATCGAAAAGAAGCCGCAAAAAACAAGTAATATAAATGCCGGTGAGTATAGTCTGTAAGCAACAACCGCAGCTATACTCAATACGACCGATAGTATGTTTACCGGCACTAACTGTTTTATAATCTTTATCGTATCCGATTTTTTGTATTTGAAAAACTGAGTCGCCGCCGAACCCAACGCCACCAATACAGCCATCCATATCTGCACATTGTTGTAGTGGCTCTTAATGTCTGATGGCGGAGCTAACTTTGAATTGAATATTTTATTGATTACCGGAAAAGAAGTCAGCACGATAATATGAACGGAGGCAAATATGAATATCAGTGAACCGATGAACAGCCAGAATTCTCTGGACGATAACTCCTCCTCCTCCTTCTTGGAAGGGATTTGCTTCTTATACATTCTTTCGACAAACAAATAAACGGCAGGAATTATGAAAACAAGGAGAGTGACCACTAATTGTCCGCTCATTCCCATGTCTGTAAATGAATGTACGGATGCATCTCCCAAAACGCCGCTTTTGGTCAGGAAAGAAGAATATAATACCAATAAAAAAGACCCAATAAAAAACAAGTACGTTGCATGCAGTGAATATCCTGTATGCTTGTAAGCCATGAGTGTATGAATGCCGGCTGCCAACACCAGCCACGGCACTAATGATGCATTCTCAACCGGGTCCCAGGCCCAGAAGCCGCCAAAGCTTAAGGCCTCGTAAGCCCAGGCACCACCCATTAAAATACCGGTTCCCAATATCATTAAAGCAAACAAACTCCACGGCAACACCGGTTTTACCCAATCTGTAAAATTCCGCACCCATAAGGAAGCAATGGCAAAAGCGGCCGGAATCGTACAGGCAGCAAACCCCAGGAATAAGGTGGGTGGATGGATGACCATCCAGTAATTTTGCAGGGAAGGATTTAAACCGGTACCATCTTCCGGCACCCAGTCCGGATTCATTTTATAAATCGGAATATCCATGGTATCCTTTATCAGCGCAAAGGGACTGGAACCCAGTTTATATCCGAAGAAATAAATACCCAGCAACATGGAACCCAGCATGACCTGAGCCAGGGCAACAATGGTCAACACCGGGCTCTCCCACTCTCTGGCCTTAAAGATCAGCACACACCCCAAAATGCCGTGCCAGAACATCCAAAGCAGCGTACTGCCCTCCTGCCCGCTCCACATGGCGGAAAACTGATAATAAGCAGGCAATGACATAGAGGTATGCTCCCATACATATTTGTATTCAAAGAAATGATTATGAATAATGAGCAACAAACTACCCAAAACACCTAATACCGAAACGGCATGCAGTATATACATTTTTCTGCCAAAGCTGATCCACGGATGTGATTTAATGACATCATTCCGGTTAATGGTAGCAATGTAATATGCCATGCAGGCCGCTAATGAAGAAACAAAAGAGAGTATGATCAGGAAATGGCCGACTTTCCCAAACAAAACATGTTGACCTAAAGCGTGAATATTCATATTGTAATGGTGAGGTGAGGTGAGCAGTAAAAAGTAAGCAATCGGAGATTATATATCATTTCCATTATTCGCCTGCGCCTCTCTGTTTTTATATTTTGAAGGGCATTTCAGCAAAATATCATTTGCCTCAAAAACATCGCCTTTCATTTTTCCGGTGATAACTATCTTTTCCGATTTTTCGATATCTCTGGGTTTGGCTTTTAAGACAATCACTTTTTTCTCCACTTTTCTTTCATCAATCACATACATGGAAAATTTATTGGGATCAATTGTAGGATCGTATTCAATAGCCTTTTCCTTATTAAGATACCCCACGACCGTGAACTCTTTCCCTTTTTTAGCATAAGAAGATTCAAAGCTGTCATAACGGCTAAATCCTTTCCCCAGCATAGCTGTCAGGGAAGCCACCAATACGGCAATAAAAAGAAGGGCAATGATATGTGTTCGTTTCATAAAAGTCAGTTCTGTATTAGCGTATTCAAAAATACGCCACTTTCAGCGATTTTAATCATTTTGAAGGTTATATAATTTTAAACCTGAATAAACATAAAAACCTGACTGCATTTAAATGGAGTCAGGTTTAAGAATATTACGGTGTTATCTTAAACTATTGGTAAATTAAGATAATTTGGCGCTGATCAATTTGACAAATTCCGAGCGGGTAGCCTGTTTCTCAAATTCGCCGGTAAAAGCAGAGGTAGTGGTGGTGGAATTTTGCTTTTGGACCCCGCGCATCATCATACACATGTGCCTGGCTTCAATCACCACAGCCACCCCCAATGGATTCAAAGCATCCTGAATGCAATCCCTGATTTGTGTCGTCAGTCGTTCCTGCACCTGTAATCGACGGGCATAAGCATCCACCACCCGGGCGATTTTGCTCAGGCCGGTGATGGTTCCGTTCGGGATATAAGCCACATGTGCTTTGCCAAAAAACGGCAGCATATGATGTTCACACATGGAATACAACTCAATATCTTTCACAATAACCATCTCTTTCTGATCTTCATGAAAAAGGGCAGACTGCAGAATTGATTTCGGGTCGATATTATAACCGTGAGTGATGTATTGCATCGCCTTTCCTACGCGGTGGGGTGTTTTTAATAACCCTTCGCGTGCAGGGTCTTCACCTATCAGTTTCAGGATTTCTACATAATGACTTTCCAGTGTTGGATTCGGTGTAATGACCGTTCCATTATTTAATACCATATCATTCATGTTTTAAAGGTACAAAAACAATAAAACATGGAAAAATGAATTTTGTTTTATGTTTGGTCAATTTCACAGTCAGGCAGTTGCCCGCATGTTTGTTCTTCTGTCAATAATTGCTTTGATGCAATGAGTATCATCTTCATAACTTCTTCATTTCAAGACAATGATTAACTCCTTTAAATAAAAAATCCCGCAGATACACTGAAACGTATGTTCACGGTATACCTGCGGGATGAGACAAGGAAACTTAGTTTTTCTTGCTCAGTAAAAGAAAGTCACTGGCTACCACTTCAGTAAGCGTGCGCTTGTTGCCATTTTTATCATCGTAGTGACGGTACGTAATCTTTCCGTTCAGTGCAATTTCACTGCCTTTGTCCAGGTATTTTTCAACCGTTTCTGCCTGCTTGCCCCATACGATAACATTGTGCCACTGAGTCTGCTGCTGACGCTCGCCTTTATTATCATAATAATAGTCGGACGTAGCGATGCTGAAGGTTGCCATTTTTTTGTCCTGTCCAAAGGTTTTGATTTCTGGTTTTTTTCCCAAGTTTCCGATTAACTGTACTTGATTTCTGATTGCTGACATGTTGTTAAATTTTAATTACGTTAAAAAATCAATTTATACTCAAGCATTGGACAAGGTTGTTTTCGCGATTAAGTACACACTACTTGTTTGCTGCTTTCACCCATTGAGAGACAAACAACATACGGATTCCATAAATTTTTGGGAATGTTTTTTTCGAATAAATTACAAGATATTGAAAAACAAGGAATTATAAAAGGATATTTTTTATCGTATTTTGATAAATTTCTGTTTCATGGACATTAAAATGATCCGCATCGGGGATTTCTATGAAGTATTTTTCCGTTTTTAAGAGAGGAATCAGCTTTTGGGATAGTTGAATGGGAATCAGTTTATCCCTGCTCCCATGAAAAATATAGGTATCACAGGCTACCTCCTTTAAAAAACGGTCATTTTCCAGTTTAAATTTCAACCGTTTAAACGGAAACAATTTCACTTTATGCTGAAATAAATCAGGCATGTTATAATATGGAGAAATCAGGATAAGCTTTTCCGGATGGATTTTAGTGGCCAGTTTGCTGGCCAAAGCCGTACCGAGCGAACGGCCAACCAGAATCACCTTACCGGAATAGTTTAATGCCTCCAATGTTTTTCTAAAAGTAATTTCCACAACCTGATGCAGCAGATCTTCCGTCAGTCTGCCTTTGCTTTTTCCATAAGTCGGATAATCCATGATAACCACATCATAATTGTGCCGAATGAAAATATCCGCTTTAGGCAAATGGTGTTGTATATGATTCAGGGTACCATGCAGAAAAAAAACCAGACCTTTGGTATTCAGGTGCTTTCAGGTGTACCGCATTTATATGATAATTGTGTTCCCCTATAGAAAAATCAAACTTGAACTCCGACAGCGGATGTGCAGATTGAAACTTAAATTGAGCGGGTAAACGCTTAGGCTGAAATATGATCGTTCGCGCAAGGAGCATTGCTAAAAATAAAAAAAGGCTTGGATAAATCCAAGCCCAAGATTCTTAGTTCAGACTTAGTTTATTTTAATAAGTCTTCTATGTACTGCATAAATTCAGGATCATTCACAGACGTTCTAGGTGCCACAGAGGCAACGATAGAACCATTTCTATCGATGATGAATTTCTGGTAATTCCATTTAATGGGTGCGTCCAACACGCCATTTTCATTTTTGTCGGTCAGAAATTTGTATAGGGGTGCCATGTCTTTCCCTTTTACGGATATTTTGGAAAAAATAGGAAAGGTCACTCCGTAATTTTTAGAACAGAACGCTTTTATTTCCGCATTATCTAACGGTTCCTGTCCCATAAAATTGTTTTCAGGAAAACCCAATACCACTACGCCTTTATCTTTGTATTTCTTGTAAAAAGCCTCCAGTTCGGCAAACTGCCCCACCAGGCCGCATTGACTGGCGGTATTTACAATCACTATGATATTACCTTTGTACTGAGCCAATGAAACGTCTTTTCCGTCAATATCTTTAAGCGTAAAATCATGAACGGATTTACCGGACAAAGCACCTGCAACGCTGGCTTCGGCTTTTGTGCTGCTGGCATTACAACTAATCGTAATGGCTGTAAGCGAGAGCACGACAGCACTTAATTTAATTAATTTGTATTTCATATTATTAAACATAAGCAATAAACAATAATTAAAGGTGTTTCGTTCAAATGTAGTTTAATTTTAACAAAAAACCACTACAGAACACCATCCATCCAGAATAATCAAATATCATTCCAAACAGACGATTTTTGCGGAGAAAAGGAATATGCCATTTTGATATAGGACTGATTTTTTACCCGGTCAACATTGTAGCATCAATATTTATTGTAATTTGTGTGAATTTTGTGCGTTGTTTATATAGATAACCTTTTTATACCGTATTTATGGAATACATTAGTAGTGACAAACAATTTATGGATTCAAAGAACACGGAAACCAGAAAATACCATATCCTTATTGTCGATAAGGATAAAGCCAGTATAGAGCAGACGATTAAATCTTTCAAGACAGACAATTATAAATTCACGGAGGTAACCAAAACCAAGGATTTGGTGAGTGTCATCAAGAAAGAAAAGCCTGACCTGGTTATTCTGGAAGTTGACCTGAATGAAGCGGACGGCATAGAAATCTGCTGGGATATCCGTGCAGATGCCAATTTGGCCAAACTGCCTATTGTATTCTTTTCCAACCGTTCGGATGACTTTACTCAAATCACCGCTTTTGAATCCGGTTCGGATGAGTTTATTTCCAAAACTTCCCGCTCCAGGCTGTTTTCACACCGAATCAAAGCATTGCTGCGACGCAGCTATGACAAGGAAGAAACCCCGAAAGAAATCAAAAAATACGGTAACCTGGAGATTGATGAAGAACAAGTGATGATTTACAAAAAAGGAGAACCGCTGAAACTATCCAAAAAAGAGTTTCAGCTGGTGGTACTCCTCACCTCCCGCCCGGGAAAAGTGTTCAAACGCAACTACATCCTGCTAAAAGTATGGGGGGATGATATCATCGTCGGTGACCGGAACATTGACACACATATAAAAAAAATTCGGAAAAAAGTTGGTAAACAACACATTGAAACCGTGCGTGGTGTCGGCTATAAGTTCATTCCTTAACTAAGTTTTCCACTTAATCATCAATTACCGGCTATAAGCCAAATTTTAAATTATTAGTTTTAAATTATTTAATAAGTATATGAAATTCAAATACTTATTAAACTAAATGTTATCAGATACGCAACGGCGGAAAATAGTGTTGTTAATAAAAACAAATTGATAATCCTGTTCAAATAGACTAATTTGAATGAACTAAAATCAAACAATTATGAATGCAAGAGTTTTAATTGCAGCCCTGGCGGGCGCAGTAGCTTCCTTTCTGTTAGGATGGCTCTTTTACGGCTTCTTATTGCCGGATTTCTATGCCGCACATTCCCTGCATTATGCCGGTCTGGAAAAATGCCGCCGAATCTTATTGGTATTTTTGTGGCAGGCTTTGCCTATACCCTGCTGATGGCTATCATATTCAGCAATTGGGCAGCTATTACCACTCTTAAAAACGGTGCCCTGGCAGGTTCCGCCATTTCGCTGTTGATTGCCCTAAGTGTAGATTTAGGCATGTGGTCAACCATGAATCTTTATGGCAGGCAGGTTGTCATAACCGATGTATTGGTTAACACTGTAATGGGTGCTGTTATTGGTGCTGTCATTGCATGGGTTTTGGGATACAAGAAAACAGCTTAATAATCAGGCAGTAATACTATAAACCAATAAAAGGCATCGCACTTGCGATGCCTTTTTATACAACAACTCTTCAACTAAAATACAGGCTTTAAGAACATACTTCTGCTTTCTCACAGATTTTAGTATGTTTGTATAAATACATACAATATGAGCCAGCTACAAAACAACCTTGTTATCATTACCGGTGCAGGATCCGGCATCGGGCGGGCACTGACACTGCAGGCCGCCTCGGAAGGGGCAAAGGTAATTGCCTGTGATGTAAACGAGAGCAGCCTCGACGAAACACTGGAACTTGCTCAGGGTAAACCAGAAAAATACATGCTGGATGTCGCCGATTCGGCCCAAATAGAGCGGTTTGCTGTGGATATTATCCAAAAACACCCCGATGATGAAATCATTTTAATCAACAATGCGGGTGTTGGATTGACATCCGGAACGTTTACAGAAACTCCTCTGGAAGATTTTGAATGGTTGATGAACATCAACCTCTGGGGAGTGGTGCGGATGACAAAGGCCTTTCTGCCACATCTGTTGCAGCAAAATAAAGGGCATATCGTCAATATCTCCAGCGTATTCGGGTTGGCAGGCATGCCGACCAACTCCGCCTATTGTACCGCAAAATTCGGCGTAAAAGGATTTACGGACGTGCTGAAAGCGGAATTAATGCAAACGAATGTGAAAGTCAGCTCTGTACATCCGGGTGGCATTAAAACCAATATTGCCCGCAATTCCAGGATATCAGCGACACAGGATGTGAAGGAGGCAAAAGCGCTTATGGCAAAATTTGAAAAAGAAGCACTGAAAATGCCTCCCGAGAAAGCGGCAGCTGTAATAATAAAAGGTATCCGGAAAGATGAACCCCGCATATTAATAGGAAATGACGCCAAAGCGCTGGACTGGATTGTTCGTATGTTCCCCAACACCTATCATAAAGTGATAGCGAAAGTGTTTAAGGTCTGAATCCTGCTTCAAAACGTGTTCGTATCACCTTTTAAAGTCAAAACGGTCAAGGTTCATCACCTTGGTCCATGCCGCGACAAAGTCGTGTACAAATTTATCTTTTGAGTCCTCACAGGCATACACTTCTGCAAGAGCACGAAGTTCTGAATTCGAACCAAAGATAAGATCGACACGGGTACCTGTCCATTTTAATTCGCCTGTTTTACGGTCTCTGCCCTCAAACACCCCCTGAGTGCCCGGCGATGCCTTCCAGGTAGTGCCTGTATCGAGCAGTTTTAAAAAGAAGTCGTTGGTGAGTGCCTCCGGACTCTCAGTGAATATGCCGATTCTGGAGTTGTCGAAGTTAGCGTTCAGCACACGCATCCCTCCCACCAAAGCCGTCATCTCCGGCGCAGTCAGCGACAATAGCTGTGCTTTATCCACCAGCATTTCCTCTGCCGATGCGGTATGTTTGGGTTTATAGTAGTTACGGAACCCGTCAGCAGCCGGCTCCAGAACAGCAAATGAGTCTACATCCGTTTCTTCAGCAGCAGCATCGGCCCGGCCCGGTATAAATGGAACGGTTACATCAAAACCGGCATTTTTAGCCGCCTTCTCAATGCCTGCAGATCCTGCCAGGACAATCAAATCGGCAAGTGAAACGATTTTACTACCCGTGTTGAATTCAGTTTGAATACCCTCCAGCGCCCTCAACACATTCGCCAGTTGAGCTGGATTGTTGACTTCCCAATCCTTTTGTGGTGCCAGGCGAATACGGGCACCGTTGGCACCACCTCTCTTATCAGAACCACGGAACGTGGATGCGGATGCCCATGCCGTTGATACGAGTTGTGAAACAGATAATCCCGAGTCCATTATTTTTGCCTTTAGCACCATGATGTCCTTTTCGTCAATGAGCGGATGTGAGACAGCCGGTATGGGGTCTTGCCATATCAGCGCTTTTGCAGGCACTTCCGGGCCAAGATAACGTGCAATGGGTCCCATATCGCGGTGTGTCAGCTTATACCAGGCTCGTGCGAAGGCATCTGCAAACTGGTCAGGGTTGTCCAAAAAGCGTCTCGATATTATCTCATAAGCCGGATCGAATCGCAAGGCGAGATCGGTCGTCAGCATAATGGGTGTATGGCGTCTGGAAGGGTCATGTGCATCGGGCACTGTAGCTTCTCCCATGCCATGCTTCGGCTTCCACTGGTGCGCACCGGCCGGGCTTTTAGTCAGCTCCCATTCATAGCCGAACAGGTTCCAGAAAAAGTTATTGCTCCACTTCGTCGGGGTGGTCGTCCAGGCTCCTTCCAGGCCACTTGTAATGGTATTGACCCCATTCCCGCTGCCGAGGGTATTTTTCCAGCCGAGGCTCTGCTCTTCGATGTCCGCAGCAGCAGGCTCAGGTCCTACATATTTGCCCGGATCGGCGGCTCCGTGTGTCTTGCCAAACGTATGACCGCCGGCAATCAACGCGACCGTTTCTTCGTCATTCATCGCCATACGTCCAAAAGTCTCCCGAATATCACGGGCTGCCAGGAGCGGATCCGGATTTCCATTTGGACCTTCCGGATTCACATAAATCAACCCCATCTGAACGGCAGCTAAAGGATTTTCCAGTTCACGGTCGCCGGTATAGCGTTTATCATCCAGCCACTTGTCTTCTGAACCCCAGTAGATATCTTCCTCAGGTTCCCAAACATCCTCCCTTCCGCCACCGAAACCGAAGGTTTTAAAACCCATCGATTCTAGGGCGCAATTGCCGGCTAGAATCATCAGGTCAGCCCAAGAAATCTTTTTGCCGTATTTTTGTTTAACGGGCCACAACAGCAGGCGTGCCTTGTCGAGGTTTGCGTTATCAGGCCAGCTGTTGAGTGGTGCAAACCGCTGTGTACCGGAACCCGCACCACCGCGGCCGTCCGAGATACGGTAAGTACCTGCGCTGTGCCAAGCCATCCTGATGAAGAACGGCCCATAGTGGCCATAATCGGCCGGCCACCAATCTTGCGACGTGGTCATCAGGTCAAAGATATCTTTCTTCACAGCCTTCAGGTTAAGTTTCCTGAATTCCTCTGCATAGTTGAACCGCTCACCCATCGGATTGGACAAGGTAGAGTGTTGGCGGAGGATGTTTAATTTTAATTGATTGGGCCACCAGTCACGGTTTCTCGTGCCACTGCCGGCACTATGTTTTAGCGTTCCTCCCGAAAACGGGCATTTGGACTCACCGGTTGGGTTGGTCATATCTTTACTGTTTTCCATAACGAGGTTAATTTTTTTTAGAATAATTAAAGTACAATTTAGTACATTATGTTCAATTTATCTCATAGATAATAACTATCAGACGAACACAAAATCTTATAGGGATATAGAGAATGGGCATTACCCAATTACAGGAGGATTCGTTGTTGAATTTTCTCTAAATATATTCCGTACCTTTGTAAACATTTCGAAATCATGAGTGTAGAATCAGAACTAAGAGCGCGCAGCAATAACCAATGTGAATTATGCGCATCCACCCATAATTTAAGCGTTTACGATATCCCTCCCCATCCGCAGCAGCGCATCGGCGACAGCCTGCTGGTATGCGAGACGTGCAGCAACCAGCTCAACCGGAAAGAACCGATGGACAGCGCGCACTGGAAATGCCTTTTAGACAGCATGTGGAGCGAAGTGCCGGCTGTACAGGTCGTTGCGTGGCGGATGCTCAACCGTTTACGCCATGAAAGCTGGGCTGTAGATGCCATAGACATGCTATACTTTGACGATACCACTATGGCATGGGCAAAATCTACCGGCGACCATGAAAACTCATCCGAAGTGGAATTGCATAAAGATTGCAATGGCAATATCCTGCAAAACGGGGACTCGGTGATACTCACCAAATCGCTGGATGTGAAAGGCTCCAACCTGAATGCCCGTTTAGGTACAGTCGTCAAGAATATCCGGCTGGTGCACGACAACACGGAACAAATTGAGGGCAAAATCGAGGGACAGACGATTGTTATCCTGACCAAATATTTAAGAAAAGTATAGCATTGTATATTTCAAACAGAAATGCAACCAGTATAACTATTCACCCTCCCTGTCTTAAAAAGTGTGTAACTTTAATGGCAAATCAGTTACATGAACTTTTTAAAAACAAAAACAACCTGGTCTAATTGGGAATTGGGCTTACTTAAACTGGGCGCTGGCTCCTGCTATCTGCTAATCGGACTTTATTTCTATGAATACCTGATTCAATACATCTGGATATTCCGTATTGCCTGTGTTGTTACCATCGTCTGGCTGCTTATCATCTGGTCAAAAAAAGAAAAGACACGTTCCTGAATAGTGTTACCTGTTTCAAATAAATCGTAACTTTAATTTATTCAAAACCAAAAAATAAACCTATGCCAACCTATGTAATCGAAAGAGAAATACCCGGAGCGGGAAATCTGTCACCTGAACAACTGAAAGCCATTTCACAAACCTCCTGCGGAGTATTAAGGAGTATGGGTTCTGAAATCCAGTGGGTACACAGCTATGTTACTGCCAATAAAATTTACTGCATTTACAATGCGCCCAACGAAGAAATGGTGAGGGAACATGCCCGGCAAGGCGGCTTTCCGGCCAATGCGGTCAATGCTGTCAGTACCGTTATTGACCCAGGTACTGCTGAATAGTTTTATATACTATTCTTTATAATCAAACCATTCTTCTTTTATCCCATCGCGTGTAATGTAGATGAATATGGTTTCCAGCCGTTGCCGCGCCCAGGGTGTTTTGCGCAAAAAAGTCAGGCTTGACTTGATGGAAGGATTGATTTTAAAACAATTTACCGGCACTTGGTCATACAAACCTTCCCAGCTGTAATAGGCCAGCAGGTAACGAAGCATCATTTCCAACGTGATGCCGTGCAGAGGGTTATTGGTTTGTCTTTCCGGCATATCTTATTTTTACAAAACTCAATACGGAAACTAATATAGGCATAAATCTAAAAAAGTTATATTGTGTACAGAATTAACCAACTGTCAAAATATGTCTGGCAAACCAAAACTGAATATTTTCCAATTACTGATCATAACCATTCTGCTCACATCCTGCAGTTTTAATAAACTGTTTCTGCAGCCTGCCAAGATACCTGCCTCTACAACTCAACTCAGACTAAAAACGTCCAGCGACTCCACTGTGGTTTTATTTTCAGGGGAGGCTCATCAGCCGTTGTTCCTAAAAAACGGGACGGATACCATTACTTTTGATTTCTCCATAGAAAGCGTAAACTACAAAAGTGCCCACGGCAATATACTGAACGGGTGGCTCTTAAAACCCAAGAACACTACCGCCACCACTACCCTGCTCCACCTGCACGGCAACGGAGGCTGTCTGCTCAGTCAATACAAGGCCATTTCCCCGCTTGCAGAAAAAGGGTTTCAGGTATTTATGTTCGACTACAGCGGCTTCGGATTCTCTCAGGGAAAATCCACCCGGAAAAATGTGCTCATCGATGCGCTTTCCACACTCGATTATCTAAAAACAAGGCCGGATATCAACACCACAACACTGCTGTTGTACGGACAGTCACTCGGCGGACACCTGTCGGCTGTGGTGGCAGCTCAGCGACCGGATGCAATCAGCGGACTCATCATAGAAGGTGCTTTTTCTTCCCATAAAGACATCGGCGGGCACATGGTTCCGGTACTGGGGAAAATATTCGTCAAACAGGGGTACAGCGCCGTCAAATCCATCAAAGATTTTCATAAACCGGTTTTGGTCATACACAGCACGGAGGACGAAATGATTCCATTTTACATGGGTAAAAAGATATTTGACCATGCCAATGAGCCTAAAGAATTTTACGAAGTAAAAAAATGCCATATCTGCGCTCCGCAATTTTATGCAGCTGAAATCGCGGAAAAAATAAAAAAAATGCTGATTGCAAAATGACGGTTAAAGGAAAATGAACATTCTAAAAGCATTCTTACAAAAATATGCGAGGCAGCTTTTTTACCTGGCTGCTGTTATGGTACTGTTCAACCTTGCTGATATCATTTTCCCATTGCAAACCAACAGGAATTACTCCACCATTATTGAAGCGGAAGACGGCACTGTCCTGTATTCTTTTCTGTCGAATGACGATAAATGGCGGATGTACACCCGACTCAGTGAAATCACCCCTACCCTGCAGCAGGCATTCCTTCAGAAGGAAGACCGATGGTTTTACTGGCATTTCGGCGTCAACCCGGTGGCAGTATTCCGGGCATTGGTCAATAATACCATCCGGCACAAACGAACTTCGGGAGCTTCCACCATCACCATGCAGGTTGCGAGGATGCTGGAGCCCAAAGAACGCACCATGTCTTCCAAGTTGCTCGAACTTTTCAGGGCTTTGCAACTGGAATGGAATTTCAGTAAAAAGGAAATTTTACAGCTTTACCTGAACCTGGTACCTTACGGAGGCAATATTGAAGGTGTCAAATCTGCGGCATTCCTTTATTTCGGAAAATCACCTGCCCAACTGAGTCTGGCAGAAGTGACGACTCTTACCATTATCCCCAACCGCCCGAGCAGCCTGCAGTTAGGCAGAAACAATGCCTATATCCAAAGCGAACGCAACCGGTGGCTGAAGAAATTTCTGCAAAAGAAAGCCTTCTCCAAAGAAAGCATTGACGATGCACTCGAAGAACCTTTGTCTGCATACCGCCGTACACCACCCAAATACGCCCTGCATTTCTGTATCCGGCTAAAAAAGATGTACCCGACCCAACCCATCATAGAGTCGCACCTGAACTACACGATGCAGCTGGATATGGAAGAAATGGTGCACAACTACTCCAAAGTCCTGCAATTCAAAGACATTAAAAACGCGGCGGTCATCATCCTTGACAACCGGACTCATCAAGTGGTTGCTTATGTCGGATCACCCGATTTTTACAGTGCTTCGACGCAGGGACAGGTGGACGGCGTGAAAGCGGTTCGATCTCCCGGCAGCACCTTAAAGCCTTTGATATACGGCCTTGCATTTGAGAAAGGCATCTACACCCCGCGCTCCGTGATTGCAGATGTACCCGTGAATTTTGACGGATATATACCGGAAAATTACGATGAAAGTTTTCACGGAGATATCGCCATATCGGATGCACTGGCGCAATCGCTGAATATTCCGGCGGTAAAGGTGCTGCATGAAATTTCGCTGAAGACCTTGCTGGAAAACTTAGACAAACTCCACTTCTCCCAGATTGAAAAAGACAGGGAAAAACTGGGACTGTCTGTAGCACTGGGCGGTTGTGGGGTTCGCCTGGAAGAACTGGCCGGCATGTATTCGGTGTTCGCCAATAACGGCACCTACTTCCCTCCTGTATTTACCAAATACGCCGATGCCGGAAAGGGACAGAAATACTATCTCCGGAAGCCAACTACATGGTGGCGCAAATCCTGACGATGCTGCGAAGGACAGACCTGCCCAACGGAGCGGAGAATGTACTGAACATTCCTAAAATCGCCTGGAAAACCGGCACTTCCTATGGCCGCCGCGATGCCTGGAGCATCGGATTCAACAACCAGTATACGGTGGGTGTCTGGACGGGCAACTTCGACGGCAAAGGCGTTCCCGAACTGTCGGGCGCGGATATTGCGACACCGCTGCTGCTGCAGATTTTCAACACCATCACCCATATCAACGAGAAAGACTGGTTTAAACGGCCTAAAGATTTACAGTACAGATGGGTGTGTTCGGAAAGCGGCGATATCCCAAATGATTTTTGCACAAATAAAATTCAGGCCTATTACATTCCGGGTGTCAGCAGCAATAGGAAATGCAGCCACCTGAAAAAAGTATGGGTGAGTTCGGACAGTTCCATTTCATATTGCAGTTCCTGTTTGCCGGAAGATGGATATCTGGAAAAATGGTATCCCAATTACGCACCGGACCTGCTGCATTATTTGGAGACCATGCATCTGCCCTATATCAAAATACCGGCGCACCAGCCCAGCTGCAGGAAAGTGTTTGAGAACAACCAACCCAACATCGTACAACCCGTAAACGGAAGCGTGTATTACATACAGGCCGGCAAAAGGCAGGAACTGATGCTGACTGCACATGCCGCTAACGACGTGGCGACGATTTCCTGGTATATCAACGATGCCTTTGTAGAAACCATCGATAAGAACAAACCGGTATTCATCACTCCAACTTTAGGCAAACTGAAAATCTCCTGTACCGACGACAAAGGCAGGAATACGGACAGCCGGGTGGTGGTGAAGGAGATGTGAAAATTAATTTCAACAACATATATTTGTAATATAAAATATTTATAGTATATTTCAGATAAATAATGTCATTAAAAAACACAACTATGAATCCCCTGACATTCCTGTTTCCATTCCTAAAAAAGATAAATGACGGTTTTTTTATAAAAAAATCAACATCAAGTATAGTATCGGTTATTGGTTGGATTATATTGATCATTAGTTCAATCGGATCACTTATTTTTCTGATCAAGGGATTAGATACAGATAATATTACTATCGGGTTAGTAATAAGTATCATTTTAGCTTCTGCTCTTTTCTTTATCCTGGGGATATTTATTTTTCAAATCCATGCATATCATTCTGCAGAAATAAAACAATTACCGAAATCTCCTTTTACCGTAACGCCCATTATTTCAATTCTGCTCAAACTAACCGGAGAAATAATAGCACTGTATATTTTTTTAATTGGAGTCGTTTCTTTTGTAGCCTTATTGTTCATTGGCAACACATATATTCTCAATGGTTTTCTTGGAGAGTTGGGTGGATTATCCAGAGAATTAAGCGGTTATCTTGGAGGCCCCGTTATGGTTGCCTGCGGCTTACTATTCATTTCATTTTTATCCGCTTTATTTATGTTAATGATTTTTTACTATTTCTCTGAAAAAGTGCTGGTCTCAACAGATATTGCTACAAACATCCGAAGAATGCTGAATAATAGCGAACAAATAACAAATATTGAAATAATCGAGGCAACAGATAACACTAAAGTACCCACTCCAAGAACCTGCCCATCCTGTAAAGAAATAATAAATCCAAACGATATTTTTTGTGAAAATTGCGGAAATAAATTAAAGTAAATGATTATGTTTTGTAATAACTGCGGCACTGAATACGAAACCACCCAAATTGACAACGGTAAAAGCAGATTTTGCAGAAGCTGTGGAAGTTTATTATATAAAAACCAAAACGGCCAGCTAATCGACTCTGAGGGAAAGCCTTTCATAAATACTGCAACTGATACAGGTACCGGAAAGTTGAACATAGATGAAGAACATCAGAAACTTTTAGAACAAGAGCGACTAATAAAAGAGCGTCAAAACCAACTATTACATCAGAAACGGGAACAAGAACTTAAAGAAAAACAAGAAAGAGAACGCCTGGAGGCCATAAGAAAACAACAAGAACAGGAACGGCAGAAAGCGGAACAAAAAGAAAAAGAGCGGCTGCTGCAGCTTCAAAGGGAGCAGGATGAGAAAGAACGCTTGCTGCGCGAAAAGATAGAAAAAGAAGTCCGCGAGAAGATACACCGGGAACAGGCGGAAAAGGAACGGCTGGAACGGGAACTGAAAGAAAAACTGGAACGCGAACGAATAGAGCGGGAATTGCGCGAGGCGGAAGAAAAAAAGAAAGCGGCACAATTGCTTCTGGAAAAAGAAGCGGAAGAAAAAAGAAAGGCAGTGCAACAGGAACAAGAAAAAGCTGCAACAGCAGCAATGCTCCAAACGGCGGAGCAACCCTCCGGCGGCACATTCCGGAAATTTCTTTTATTCGTCCTCCTGCCGCTTCTTGCAGCAGGCATACTGGCAGGTACAACCTATTTCCTGTTTCCACAACAAATAAAAGCGGTTTTAGGTATTACAGCTTCGGAAGCAAAAACTACTGAAGCCGTCAGCACTCCTGAAAATATTCCTTCAGACAATTCCGCCATAATCGAGCAAATCAAAACAGCGCTGACCGGGAAAGAGGTATTATCCTGGGGGCCAATAAAAGCCGATGAAATAAAGGGGCTGACTATCCAATCCCAGCAGGCGGAAAACGGTAATCCATCCTATGTCGTTGAACTAAACCTGGACGACAATGCCGGAACAAAAGCCGCCGCCGAACTGGAGGTTACTTATAATAACAACACCATTGACAAGGCAACTACCAACAAAATCAGTTATAAAAACACCGCTCCGGTCAATGCCTGGTTCAGTTTCGCACCTTTAAAGAATTGCACGATTCTTGTCAATACCAACGGCAATCCGATAAAGTTAAAAGGCTGCCAGAACTGCGCATCGGTTTCGCTGAATACCAGTGCAGATCAACCTGAAAAATTAATAAACCATCCTGAAACCATTTTTATTCAATCCGGCAGTACAACCGAAACTACCGTTGATTTCACCTATGTCCCTACAAAATAAAATATTGAGTTTAATACAATCGTTAAAAATAATTCAGAACCAGACTAAAGACAAAAATATAGCAAAATGAAAAGAAGCGTAGGATGGCAAAATACGTAGCTGAGCGCTGCTATGAAGCGCAGAACGATTATTTTGCCTTGATTTTTTTGTTTCTTTTTGTATCAAGACAAAAAGAAAATAGTTGAATTTACAATTCAGACGATTATAAAACATATAAAAGTAAATACATGAAAAAAACACTTTCTTTTCTACTAACAATTTTAATATTAAATGTTTTAGCTCAAAAAGGCGTAGTCATTCCCACTACGCCGGTTACGCCGCAAAAAAGTCCATCAGTCAGCAAACCCAAACCGGTGAATACGGCACCCAAGCCTGCCGCCGGAACCGAAATATGGAAGGTGGATGCCACATCCACTCCCTGTACCTTAGGACAGTGTATGCTCATAAAAAAAGCCGGACAGAAGGAATTTGAGATATTTGAAGATATTATTGAAGGCTTTGAATTTACAGAAGGGAATACCTACACCCTTCAGGTCAGACAAACACTGAAACAGCCGCCGATACAGGCGAATGAATCCATTTACAAATACGAGCTGGTCAAAGTAATGGCGTCAACCGACAGCAAATACAGCAACATCAGTGTACCGACTCCAACGACCAACACGGGCGCAATCGTTCAGATTGACCTGGATTATGGCACCATCGCCTGTGAATCCGGCTCGGAGAAACAATGTTTTTTGCTGAAAGAGAAAGGCCGCAAGGAATATGAGATTTTCAACGGCTGTATCTACGGGTTTACCTATGAAGCCGGCAACCGATATGTTTTGCAGGCACGCAAAAACGGAGAAGATTATGATTTCGTCAAAGTCATTAAAAAAGAATTTGTCGAATACAATCCGACAAAGATATCCTGTGTGAACCAACGAAACCCCTATTCCTCAACAATCCAGACAAACGCTACATCCTCTGTAAAAGACATTCCGGCCACCAGCATACCGACATCCTCCGCCCTGGATAAGAAGTGGTATCTGCGGAAGATGAAGGAATCGGAAGGCAGCAGTTTCACTACCGATGACAATGTGCTGTGGATACAAATCAGCACCTTCAATGACAAACTTAAAGGCTTTGGTGCCTGCAACAAATTTGAGGCGGTAGTACGCACTGACCTGGTCACGTCCTTTCAAATCAGCAAACTGACTTCAGGCTACGTAAATTGCGGCTATAAAAAACTGGAAGAATTATTTTACAGCGTATTACAGCAAGCCGACCGTTTTGAAATCAGGAACGGCAACCTGATACTATCCAAACAATGGAAATACCTGATGGAACTCACTTCCGACCCGAATCAGAAGGAGGAGACTAGTACGTCTACGAATTACCAGCCGGTTGCATTAAATACGAATACGGTACAGCCTGTTCCCGTTCAATCCATAACACCAACTCCTACAGCCAATACCCCTCCTGCCAATGTATCCGCTGCTTCAGCCACCGACAACAAGGAAGTGGATGAACTTCAGAAACAGGTGGAAGAGCTGAAAAAACAACTGGAAGCTAAAAAGCAAACCGATGCTGCCGAAGCGCAGAAGAAAATGGAGCAGGAAAAATTGCAGCAACAGCAGGAAGCAGAAAAATTAAAACAACAACTGGCCGAAATAGAAAAACAGAAACAGGATGAGGCAAAGAGACAAAAACTCGAACAGGAAAAAATACAGAAGCAGAAAGAAATTGAAGAGCTAAAAAGACAGATAGCTGAAAAAGAAAAGGAAGTAACTACAACTCCATCCAACCAAATACCTAAATCTTCTTCTACCAATAGCTCCCCAATTTCTGAAACCAAACCCATAACGTCTAGTTCTACTGTTGTAAAAAGAGAAACTGAAACATTACAGGATAATTATGAGACTGTAAAATTTACTGTAAACAAAGGAAATAATATACCAGAGCCGGAATATCCATTGAGACCTTATTATCTAGATGGTAATACTTTAATCCAATTTGAAAGATCTGAATCATCCTTCGATATGAAAGTAAAGGGTGCCGGGTATGGTGGCGTAGACAGATTCCTAACGGCTTTCAGTCCAGAATCAAAAATTCAATTTAAAGATGGTAATATGCCGCGTATATTTATATCCACAGAAAGTAAAAGTATTGACCCCTATGATGTAATATCTTTATGTAAGGCGATTACTCAAAAAGACAGGAGAAGATTTAAAATTGGAAGCAGCAAGATGTTTGGTGGAGCTAGAAATGTAAGTGGCAATATCATTCCCGTAGAATTTAAGAAAATTCGGGATACTCTATTTGAAGTAATTATTCCAGAACAACTTGAAGTTGGAGAATACGGATTTCTTCCAATCATGGAAGGAGAAAGTAATATCTTAACTTCAAAAACCGTTAAAATAAATTGTTTCGGCATTGCTCCTTAATTTTTTGAAATTTTTAAAATAACCTCATTTTAAATAAAAATAAGAAGTTCTTATTAAATCAGTACGACTCATTCCAACCCGGTGAATATGCCCTAAAAATCAGCATTCCCGGCTGCAAAACAATCAATTTATTTGGTGTGGATGAGTAAGGTGCCATTTATTTTCTTTGAATTAATACTATTTTAAAATGCGGTGGTTAACTTTAAACTAAATAATTCCATCTATGAAAACATTATTTAGTATCTGCCTGATTATTGGCATATCTACTTTTACAAAACTCACCCATGCCGAATCATTCAACACCACCCCGCAAACCTGGGTGGTAGATGCAGAAACGGCTGCCTGCGACAATTCAGACAATCAGTGCCTGCTGGTCAAACAGCCCGGCAGAAAAGAATTTGAGATTTATAATGAACCCATTGAGGGCTTCAACTACGAAAAAGGTTACACGTATACCATTGTTGTCAAACAACAACTGAAAGACCCTCCCATTGCAGTCGGCGAGTCGCTGTTCAAATATGTGCTGGTAAAAATCAGTTCAAAAAAGGCCATTGCTAAAACGGTCAGCAATACTCCCAAAATCATACAGCCCACATCCATTACCACCTCCTCTCCTTTGGATAACCGATGGTACCTGCGAAAAATCAAGGATGAGGACGGCAGCAGCCTGGTCACTGATGACAATATAGTCTGGATGGAAATCAACACCTTCAACGACAAGATTAAAGGTATCGGCGCCTGCAATCCGTTTGAAGGCGTACTAAGAACCAACCAAAACAACGGTTTTGAAGCCGGCAAACTGACCGCGGGACTGAGCAGTTGCAGCAATAAAAAGATGGAAACCCTGTTTTTGGATGCCTTGCAGCTAGCCGACCATTACGAAATCAGGAGCGGTGTACTTATTTTGTCCGGTCAGGGAAAATACCTCATGGAGTTTGCTTCTGATCCGGGGCAGAAAGAAGTGACCAATGCCTCCTCCAATTATAAACTCTCCAATTTCAGTTCCAAAGAATCGGAATTAACGGTGACCAAAACCAGCAACTCCTCTACTTCGACAACCAGCAATGAAGTGGACGAACTGCAAAAGCAGCTGGAAGAACTGCAAAAACAGCTGGCTGCCAAAAAGCAAAAAGAAGCTGAGGAGCAGAAGCTGAAAGAGGAAAAGCAAAAACAGGAAGAAGCGCAGAAATCAAGAGTGGAACAGGAAAAACAAAAAAAATTAAAGGAAATCGAAGAACTGAAGAGACAACTGGCGGAAAAGGAAAAAGAGACTAACACCGAGAGTCCTTCAAAGTCAGCTACAAAAATCAGTACGACTTCCGATAAACCTACTGTCTCCACAGCCATACCTCAGCCTGATGAATACGACATCCTCTATTATCTGGAAAATAACACCTTAAGGGAAATGGAAAGATCTGCTGTAAGCCTGAAACTGGAGAAGAACAACCATATCACCTTTGAGGCAAAAAATATGGAATCTCCATGTCAGTTGAAAGAAAGGAATCTGCCCAGAATTATCCTAAAGATAAGAAGCGGTGAAACACCATCGGAATTATTCACATTGCTGACGGTAGAAACCACCAAGAACTCCAGGATTATCGCGACCGGGAAAATTATCGGGGGTAAGACCAAAGATATCAGCAAATCGATCATAGACATTGAATTCAGAAAAATCAAAGGAGATATCTATGAAATCATACTGCCTGCAGATTTGCCTATAGGCGAATATGCATTCCTTCCGGTTACCGAGTCCAACAACCTGAATATATCCAATCCGATTGCTTTTGATGTTACCTTTTTTGGAATAGAAGAAAATAAAGGTACGGCAATCTATACCGGTTCCACAACTGTAAAAAGCTCTACAACCACCGTCAGTTCAGTTTCAAAACAGAAAACATATGTTCCGCTGGAAGATGCTGACATACCGCTGCCCGATGCTTACAATAAACCCTATTACATCAACGGCGATGAACTGGCGGACATGGAACGGTCGGATGCCGCGATTGAAATAGACAAGAACGGTTATATCACCTTTGTAACCGATAAGATGGAATCCCCATGTCAGTTAAAGGAAAAAAATCTTCCTCAAATGGTTATCAGAATCAAAGGAACTGAAAATCCTTCCGGTTTATTTACATTGCTGGGAGTTGAGTCCACTAAAAACTCCAGAATCATACCGACCGGAAAAAAAATTGGCGGAACCCCTAAAAACATCAGCAGTTCTATTATAAAAATAGATTTCAGAAAGATAAAGGGGGATTTGTACGAAATCATCCTTCCTTCCAATCTGCCGATAGGTGAATATGCTTTCTTGCCAACCAAAGAATCCAACAACCTGAACTTATCCAATCCGGTATCCTTTGAAGTTACCTTTTTCGGAGTGGAAGGGAAATAAAAATTAACTCACTATCCGAATTCATCTTAAGATGAATTCGGATAGTGGGATTACCGCTTGCACGGTAATGTCTTTTTTCCATTATACCTTACTATTCCATTTCGCTAGAGGTCTTTTGAAACTATCCAGTTTAAAATAAATAACCCCTGAAAAGCAGGGGTTATTTATTATTCTAAGAAAGAGATGATATTAGTTTTTCACAAACTCTTCGGTATGCATTTTTCCATTGTTGTCCATATATTTCAACAGATAAGTGCCTTTTGCTAAAGCAGAAAAGTCAAACTGCAGCGCGTTCAATCCTCTCTTAAGCGCGGCCGTATTCTCCTGTTGGATGCTTCCCAATACATCATAAACCATTATTGTGGTGTTATAATTGGCGGTAGACTGTATGTCGACATTCAGCCCGCCCGTAGTGGGATTCGGATAGATGTTTACAAAACCGTTTATCACCACATCTGTCAGGTTGATATCGATGATTTTGCTGTAAGAAATCGTGCCGTCTGTATCGATGATTTTCAGTCGGTAGTAATTAAAACCAACCACCGGATTGTTATCCGTAAAAGTATAGGTGATGGTCTGGGTAGAATTACCGGCAGCAGCCTTCGTTCCTATCATCGTCCAGGAAATGGCATTGACACTCTTTTCAATTTCAAAACGCGCCGTATTCTGTTCAGAGGCTGTAATCCACTGCAACTGGTTCACCCTTCCCTGATTCCAGCCGGTGAAAGAGATAAGTTCCACCGGTAAAGGAGCAAACGGGAACTGACTTGGATGCAGATAGAAAGTGGAAAAACTGCTTACTTCAAATTCAACGGAATAATCGGGACCTGTCGTTAAGTTTGGAAATTTCTTGACGACCGGGAATATGACGACCGCTGAATTATTTGTTGCCGGGAATACCGGAGGTGCTGTAAATGAACCACCTGTACCGCCTGCAAACTTGGTAATCACCAAATCTGTCATCGGGTTGGAAAACTGATAATCAGTACCTATGGCTGCCGTTTGCAGGGCATTTAATTCGGCAGCTTTAAAGTAAAACTTAACAAGCGATTTGGTGTTATTAATCGGCTTAACGGACCATCTTCTTGGCAGGTAAGGCTGATAATCTCCGAAGGAAGTATAAACGGTTGGAACCGTTGTAGAAGTATATGCCATCATTCCGATACAAACTTCTGTCGTATCCAGCCTGTTAGGCGTAACGGCAGCATCATCCACGATAGTTGCTATGATATGGCCGCTGCTGTTATAGAAAGATTTGGTGGAGCCGTCTGTTACGACACAATAATCACAACTGGAAGCAGTGGCAATGGTGGTGGTACCAATCGATGGTGCTGTTATGGAAACGGAACCCATATTCAAACTATCGCAGTTGCCTTTGGAAATCAGTAAATCATAAATGGTAGTGGCTCCCCCTGTCAGACCCGTAACCGTTAACGGGTTTGAACCGGATGAACTGGGACTACCGGTACCCGAAACCTTGTCCCAAATGATGGTAGCACCGGAAGTTACTGAACTTGCCAGCAAAACGGCTGACGGATCGCAGGCAAATAATTTACTTAAGGACGGTGTAGCCGACGGTGCATCGTCCGCCGTAACGGTTATATCCGGTGATACCACCTTGCAGCCGCTTCCGCCTTCAGTCACCTGTACCGTATAGGTGTAAGTACCCGCCGCAGAAGGTGTAAAGGTGATCGGGTTAGCCGTTGAACTTCCCGGAGACCAGATATAGGTAAATGAACCATTACCTGTACCGCCGCCGGAACCGGCATTAGCCGTTAAGGTAGTGCTGCCCGGTCTGCAGATGGTAGGATCTGAATTCGAAACGGATACACTTGGTATGGCATTGACTGCAACATTGATTGACCTGACAGGTCCGTCTGTATTAGGCGTACAGGAATTTTTCGGAATAACGGCTACTGTACCGGTGGTGGCAGTAGGCCAGGTAACATAAATGGTATCTGTGGAAACACCCGGTACTACCGTACCGCCTGTAACAGTCCAGCTATAGGATGTTGCCCCGGCAACCGCGGTATAATATTTAATAGTACTGTTCTGGCAAACCGTTCCGGAAGGTACTGCCGTAATGGTAGGCTGAGCCAATTGTGGAAAAATCCTAAATGTGCGATAGATCGGAATAGACCATCCGCAGCATAACTCTTTCATTTGCAGCCGTATCTGGTACAGCTCCCCTAACTCCCAGCCGCCGACTGGTGCGGCAACGGTGCCCGGTGCCGATGAGGTAGACGTATATACATAATTAAACGGATCGTTCACCAGAGAAATCTCCCAGTTCCAATTCGTAATGTTAGCTATCTGCGGTGCTGTCAGAGTCGTTCCTAAACTAATGGATGCAGACGGACAAATCAAATTCGGTGAAATGGCACTCATCACGGTAATTACCGGGTCTACTAAGCGCGTATCGTAAATACTGATGAAATTGGATAAGGTGGTAGAACCTAACGACAGGTTTTTTACGCCAGTTGAGGTATAATAAATGAACGGATTGGAAGTTGATGTTGTATAACTTGTGGAAGCAGAATCTTCATTTAATACGAATGCAGGATTGGTAGCTATATTCGTCCATACAGAACCGGAAGTCTTAGTAATTCCAATCTGTGATTTGGTACAGCCTCTGTTCACGTCTGCTGTTACAGTACCGTCAGTTGGAACAGCAGATCCTGATATTCCGCTTCCGGTTACAGTAGCACCATTTACTACCTGCAGTCTTGCACTGATACCTGCAGCTCCGTTGGAGCCACTTCCGCCAACACCGCCGTTACCTCCGGCACCGCCCCAGGCACCTCTGCCTCCGTCACAATAACCGCTGTTATCTCCAGGTGCTCCGCCGCCGGTTCCGCCTGTTGCCGCCTGGCCGGCTGAACCTGAACCGCCGCCACCGGCAGCTCCGGCTGAACCGTAACAATCTGTTACGACACCACTGCCTCCGTATACGTAAATATCAAATGAACTGCCTCCGCCATATCCTTTATAGCCTCCTAATCCACCGTCACCACCGTCTCCGCCTCTGCCGCCGGTTCCGAAATAGGGACCGCAGGTACAGGTACAACAGGTGCCGCTGGCACCCTCGCCACCACGACCGCCGCCGCCGCCGCCCTTGCCGTTGGCACCGTCATTTCCATCTACAGGAGTATAGAAAATTCCTAATCCGGTCGTATTCGCTGCCGCAGCAGCTCCATTTGTTCCCGGAGCTCCGTTTTGGCCATTTCCACCGGGATTACCATTATTACACCCATCCGCATCACAACCGTACCAGTTGCAGCCTTCTGCACAACATCTGGCACCGCCCGCACCGCCTGCTCCGTATCCGCCGCCATATCCGGCGGCATTATCTCCATTGTCTCCGTTTGATCCGCACGAACTGCAACCGTATGCATAGGCATTGGCATTTCTTCCGCCTAACGCACCGGCACCGCCGCCACCGCTTCCGGAATGCGTTGCTCCGTCATTACCCTTACTGGCTGCACCGGTTGATATGGCACAACGGCTGATCAGAAAGCCTGTCCGACCGTTGGAATAGATTCCATAAATGGAACGACCTCTGTTAGCGGTCGTTCCCGACGCACCACCGGTCAATACGTTGATGGATAAATCTTTTAGCGATATATTATTGCCGTTTAAGACTATACCGGTATAATGACCTTCACCGGCGTTGGCGACCAATGAAGGGGTTACGTTCAAAATGGTGGGTGTAGCTGTACTTTTTACCCAGGTAGTGGTATTATACCCGCCGTCAATAACCAACCCGGTTGCTGCACCGGGAATGACAATAGTGGTATTATTAAAGGTGTAAGTACCGGAACCCATTAATATATGGTTTCTGGCAGAAGTTCTGGAAAAAATGGCAAATGCCGAGTCTAAAGTGGCCGGACAGGCTTTTGACCCTAAATTACCTGCACCGCCTGTTGTCACATAAATATAATTACAGTCTCCCACCGATGTTCCGTTGGGTGGAAAAGTAATGGTAAAGTTCTGCGTAGCGCTTAAACAGGTTATATAACTGTCATCCCGTACCTGAAAGGTATGGTTGGAACCATTCGTCAGACCTGTAAACTGGTTAGAAGTTTGCCAGGATCCGGCATCCATCTTGTATTCATAGATACCGGAAGCACCTCCGGATGCGTTAATGGTGACGATGGCTGAAGTATAGGTGGAGCCGGAACATACATACCCTATCGAATAGGTGAAAGTAATGGCATTCGGATCAGTAATGACAGAACTTCCGGCTATGGTGCAGGAATTACCATCCGTTACTGTCAGATTATAGGTCTTTGCCGGTAAGCTTGAAATATTACCGCTGGTTGAAGTATAGCCCGGAGGTGTGGATGTCCATGCATAAGCATATGTACCATATCCGCCACCGGGGGTAGCGGTAATGGAACCTGTACTGCTTCCCGAACAATTCGTTCCAAACCCGTCATAATTGGAAGGAGTCAGAGACAACGACAGGGCCGGAGGAGAGGTCAGCACCACCGTGTCCACTTTTCCGCAGCCGCTCGCATCTGACATGGAAATATAGTAGGTACCGGCAGCCAGCGTGCCGATGATGGAATCCCGCACAACTCCCGAATTGATGGTTCGGGTTCTGCCGGTCGACCAGGTATAAACTACCGGATATGCAGTAGTGGAAGCCGCTACGGTAATGGAACCATTACTGCCGCCGTTGCAACTGACCTCATATCCGTTATAATTACTTTTGGTTACAGTAGTGGAAAAAGGGGCGGTCATGCGTACCCTAACTCTTACCGTATCGCTATAACATCCGGTATTTATGTTATAGGTCAAGACCTTATAAAGGCTAGGGGTCGTTACATTATAGACGCTACCTGTTGCCAATAAGTTTACCCCTGTGGAGTCATAATACTTTACGGTGGTATCATTACGGACGATATTACTCACCAACTGGCCAGCACCGCAGAAGGTGATTGTAAAATCGGTATTGGAACCATTCACCAGTGGTTTGGTCGGTTTGGAACTTACTTTTATTATTTTATTGACGGCAGTTCCGGTACATACAACCGAATTGTATGTATATGCAGGTGTAATCACATAAGTGGCAGTACTATGCGGGGTACCTGAATTTGTCAAAGTTTGATTGATGGGTGTAGAACATGCTGTGGAACAGGCAGTAGCGCCTGAGACATTGGTTCCGTTGGTTGCGGTCCATGTCCAGGAATTCGTTCCTGCTCCTGTGGTATTGTTGGCTAATGCCAGGTTGATGGGATAACCGGTACAAACGGAATCATCGGAAGGAGTGGATGTAACCGTAAGGGTGGGTTTACTGACAACCGTAACGGTTTGTGTGAAAGTACTACCGCTGCAATAGACCGAGTTGAGCGATGCACGCGGTGTAACGGTATATACCACTGTCCCGGGGCCGGCAGATGTTGTACTCAGTGTCTGATTAATGGAGGTTACGCCATTCGCGGATGAAGCGGTACCTCCTGATGCCGGTGAGTTATTCACCACTGTCCACGTAAAATCATTGGTGGTTCCGGTAGTATTTGATGTCATGGCAATGCCCGGGGCTGTCGCGCTGCAAATGGTCGGGTTGTTGGGAGAAGGTGTATTCGCTGTTGGTATAGGGACTACATTAATCCCGACTGTCTGAGTCGTACCTGCACAAGAACCGATATTGCTGTTATTGATATTCAAAAACGCTAAAGGGGTAACGACATAAGTAGCTCTGCCGGTATCAGCCGTACTGACGGTAAGAGCCTGATTGAGCTGGCCGCCGTTTCCAACAGAACCGGAAGATGCACCGGTAACTCCGGACTGGCTTTGAACGGTCCAGGAATAACTGGCAGGGATGGAACTTGGATTACCGGCAGTTAATGACAACGCAGCGCCGGCACCCGAACATATCGTTTTGGTAGCGGCGCTTGTCATGGAAGGTTTTGCAAAGGTGTAGAACCATGGTACAAAACTGGTACAGATAACATTGGACGATGATGTAGGTAATATATCATACATACGCACGGCCGGGTAATAAGTACCGGCGGTCAACGCTGAACAAACATAACGGGGAGTTACCGACGCATTGTAAAGTGCCTCGATTTTCACGTTGGCGGTTGCTGCACCGTTTAAAGGCCCAGCGAGATAGAATTCTGCAGCGCCATTGTTATACTTTCCCCAGGTGGCACCTGTCAGGGTAACCGTCATACGAATCGTGTAGGTGGCGGTAACCAGTGAACCGGCTGAATTATAAATTATATAAGGAGCGGAACCGGTGACAGTAAGAACAGTAGGAGATGTAATCGTGGGTGTACTTAAATTGTTAGGTGTGGTCGCACAGGAATTACCATTCGCCTTTATACCACCAATCCCTCCGGTTGTTCCTGTTGTAAATCCCCAGTAGTAACAGGTAGTAGGATATCCCGCTAAACCGGAAACTGCAGGAATGTTTATCGTCACTCCACCGGTATTAAAAGCAGCATCCCTGGCCGTTGTAGCACTGGCTGCGGCATTGGTATAGTTTCCTCCGGCTGCGGTAGAACCACAGGTTCCTGCAGTGGTGACAGAGGTGTAGGATAAAGTGACCGGTGCGGCAATTTGCGTTTGTGCTTTCAGAATATTAACCTGCACAAAAGAAATTAATATAAACACACAAGAAATCACCTTCCATCTGCCCAGCAAATGCTCGGATAATGTTGTTTTGTGAAAATTAAAAGGATTGTAGAATGTAATCATCTGCGTACATTTATTGAGGAATAATAATACTTTTCTTATCCGATACATTTATATTTAAGCTATCAAAAAGGAACGAAGTAATTCTACCGGAACCGGCATATAATCCTTTAAAAGATAAAAGATAAACACCCTGACTGTAACATCCTATTCCCATAAAGTACGATTTCAAGTTGCGTGCGTTAAATTTTTAGATACAATTCGGCATCTAAATTTAAACAATTTAATTTAAAAAGTAATGAGAAATTCCGGATTGATGTTACTTAATTGAAACTTAAAATCAACAATTGACATAAGTCAAGTATCATTCCTTTACAGGGTGTGGGAAAATCAGAATCAGGCAGAAAAATTATTGCGAGATTTTTAAAAATTTCCCGGAATAAACCCCTTGTTCTGTCTGTATCCTCAGAAAATAAATTGCATCGGGCAGATTATTCACATTAAACATGTTCAAATCTTTATAGGAATTGGAGACGGGTATTATCGGATAAATATTCCCCCTGATATCCAGGCATTCGACAGACACTAACTTTTCAGGTGCAGGTAATGTAAAAGCCACCACTTCAGCTACCGGATTGGGGAAAAGCCTAAGGGTTTGAGAGGGAGTTATTACCTGTTGAATACCTGAAATTACGAAGGCGGTATCATGAAGGCCGTCAAAGCGCAAATCATCCAGAAAAAAAACAGCGTTTCCGCTAACAGTCTGTGAACGGTTAATAAAATAGATGCCGATATTCGCACTGTCGGGAAAGATGGAATCACTGAAACTGTAAATGATGGAATCATAAAACGGATAGTATGTATTCATTGGGTTTGTAATCTGTAACTGTCCATTGCCTATCAGTTCACTGTTTTTAAACATGGTTACATAGATTACTGCTGTATCGTTCGAGTTCAGATCGGGATAGAATTTATAATACCCGTAAAGCCCTTTGAATTTATATGGTATCGGAAATGCAGGTTTAATGAGCGGATCTATTGTACCGGACAAAAGCATCCTTCCTTTAACGGAGTTTAAATTATTCTGAATCCGTACCGCATAAAGTCCGTTTCTGGCATCTGTGGTCTTCAGTACCTGAAGGAGCACACCATCATAGGTTGCACTTTCCATGTCTGTCGTAATCCAGGAAGCCGGGTGCTCCAGTGAATTGATTTTCCAGTCTTCAAATCCGCTGTTCGGTATGGTTTGGGAAGTACCGGTATAGGACAGATTATCCAACTCCAGCACATTTTCGGGTGCCACCTCTCCCGTAGTGTCAAACATGATATTCAGATCATTGGACAGAAATCCTAAAATGATGGTATCCGGAACGGTAAAGGCATCCGGATAAACAACTGGAAATGCGAGCCTGACAAATTCTCCGTTTGTCGTATACGGTCCGGAGCTGTCTGCAGGGATTGTCTGGATATAGGGAGGTGATGGCAAAGGGGGCGTCAGATAAATGCCATTCTTTTTCAATACATACCCCCAGCTGGCAGGATGACCCTGCCTTAAATTATACCTGAAATGGCCGACAAGACTATCCGGCCGTGCGTTCAACGGAGCGCCACCAGACAATCCGTTACCCGGATCATTGACGACACCCAGTAAAATCATGCTGAAACCATCTTTTGTATTATCCCCTGTCAGAACCATGGATGTGGAACCATCATAGGATATTCCTTTCCGAACCGGCCGATTCAAAAAGGAATTGCTGGATAGCCAGCCGCCGGACAAAATGGTATCAGACCTTGATTCCCATTCCTCAAAATCAAAATTAGGTATCGGATTATCCCCGATGTAAAACTGCCTGATTCCACCGCTGGTGTCACCTCCATCATACACCACATGAAGCCGGTAGTAATAGATTCCGGGACTCAGGACAGGTGACATTGCATAAACACTCCTGAATGCATTGCCGGAAACCGAATCGGGTATCGCATCCAGTGAATTTCCCAGTGCAGGGGTTAGACCGTATTCAAATACCGGATGCAGCAGATTTCCTCTTGGGTTTACCCATCCAGTCAGTTTTACCCTGTTATCCGAATAGATGACGATATCCCCCGTGGTGACATTCCCTGTTACCACCTCCGGAACCCCTATGCGAAACTGCAGTATATTTCCGGCTGAGTCACCACCGCTGTTGTATGCCCTGATACGATAATGGTATAATCCTATCGGCATTACCGGCGTGGTTGCTGAAACAACCATATCTGCATTTCCGTAAACCGAATCCGGTATAACATCTATGCGATTACCCAGCGCTTCCGTTTCTCCGTATTCAAAAATGACATGTGCGCCAAAACCATTCGGGTTGACTATCCCCTGCAGCTTCACCGAATTATCGCTATTGATGGCCGCCCCGCCCGTATAAACACCGGGAATATCCATCTTGAATATTAGTACATTACCGGATGAGTCACCAAACCTGTTGACACCCCTTAGCCGACAGTAGTACGTACCGGGAGACAGCGGAGGTGTAGCTGCAGAAATACTTACAGGAGAATTTCCATACAGTGAATCCGGTGCGACAGAAATCCTGTTACCCATCGAAAGGGTTCTTCCGTATTCAAAGTACGCATGCGTTGCACTCCCATTTGGGTTGACCTGTCCGAAGATCCGGACAGATTTGTCCGTGTTCCTAATGATACTGTCTGTCCGAACGGCTGCTCCTAACGGAATGCTGTCTTCATAGAGAATAAACTTACCGATTTCACCGCCAAAGGCACCACCGTAATTTTTAAAGAAATCCACCGCTTTCAAATCACGAAATGCATCATTGATATCTTCGGGCAGGTAAAAATCCAGCCACGTTGCACCTCCGTCTGTTGTTTTTTTTATCGCCCCGAGATTGCCGACAGCAAAACCCGTATCTGCATCCATAAACCCTATTCCATTCAGCATCTGGCCACCGATACTGTCTTTTAAAACAGTCCAGTCATTACCTCCGTTTTCAGTTTTCAGAATGGTCTGTACGTTGCTTTCTTTCTCACTGCCGCCAATGATAAATCCAATATTGCTGTTTATAAACAGAATCTTTGTAAAGTTTCTGGTACCGGCATCTCCGCCGACATTAATCCGGCTCCAGCTATTACCGGCATTGGTCGTTTTCAGTACGGTTCCAACAGCACCCACACAGAACCCTGTATTGGCAGAAATAAAATAAACGGAATTCAGCCATTGACCGGGAATATCCCTAATGACATTCCATGTATCTGCCCCATTGGTGGTCTTTAGAATTGTCTGGATGGTATCGTTTTCCCTGTTCCCTCCTGCCATATAACCGGTCAGGTTACTGGTAAAATAAACGCCGTTGTAATGACGATGAGCAACAGCCGCAGGCAATGATTTATATTGCCAGCTTTCAGCGGCAGTGGTTGTTTTGAGCATCTGCCCGTTCCATCCCACCAGATATCCTGTATCATGGGATGGGAAACTCATATCGGTAAACCAGGGACGTATCTCACTGAAATCATAATACTGTATCAGCGTTTCCCCTCTGTCCGTATATTTTATTACTGAATTGAGCGAATCGTTTGTTTCAGACCCGCCTGCAACAACAACGGTATTGACATCTAAAAACTTTAACGTATTGATACCACGTCCGTGTAAGGTATTGCCGACTTTCCAGGCACTACCTGCATATTGAGGAACTATACAAAGAAGAAAGGAAACAGCGAAAAAAAAGATTCTGAGAAAGACAAAGAAACGTTTCGAATTTTTATACTCTATAACTCTCATATTGCAAACAGAAGGATTCAACATATTGAACAACAACTCCAGCACATTTCTGTTTAAAATTAATTAAAAAAGATGACCTGCAAGGAGAAATAAAAAGAGTACTCACTGTTTGTCATTATACTGGATAATCATTTTTTCATCATCCGGCTGATATTTCAGATGCAGGAGGAACAGCTCCATCATTTCATCGTCCGCCATGAAAGAGGCATATACATCTTTAGGCGGGTTATGCTGATTTTCCGGATTATCCGACGTATTGTCAAATGTTGCTATAAAATGCACTTCTGACCCTTCCGGTATTTTTCGATATTTATCAAACCGGTAGGTCAGCTGCCAGTTAAACTGCCAGTTATTTATTTTCAGCAGGCGAATGGTATCTCCGTCCGGTGTTACTGCATAAGCCAGCATATTTTTGCACAGATGATGAGCGTGTCCGTATACGCCGAAAACAGACATATCATAAGTAACCGTTTCTGTAAAATGAAAAGTCTGTATTGTATTGGCCGGAATAAAGACACTTTGATTGGTCGCTGACAAATGCTTATAAGTACCATGAACGGAAAACTCATTCACTTCACGTCCGTCGTTCTTAGTGGTGGTCTGTATCAGCAATTGACTGGTATCTACGAACTTTTGTGCGGTGGCAACATAATGCAGGATGACCATGAACTTTTTATCGGGCTCGAGCGTCATCCTGGTTCCAACAGGAAAGATTCCGCAGCTGCTGCCGGGGAACCAGCCTAAAAGGTATTTATCAATATTTACCTTTCTGTATTCATAATTACCGGTCTCCGTATATCCAAAGGATTCAGGCCTCACGAATGAATCTAATTTAACAGAAAGGATTTCGGAATGATGCAGAAAAGGTGTTTTAATCTTAAAGGTATAATCCCTGATATAGACGGGTTCTTTAAAATACCAGTCCAGTATTCCGTAGGTGTAGATGTCATTATTCGTATTGCCGGCTGAATCGACCGGTGCAATATTCAACCGGATATCCGCTGGCAGTATGGATTTGACAACGGCTGTCTTAACGGATACTTTCTTGCCTTTTGGCATACCGCCAGCTGCCCATTTCTTCAGTATTGATTTATCAGAAGCCGAGAGTACATTCTGGTTGTGGAATTTCACATAGGCAGTATCGGCAGGCCAGGGCGGCATGATATTCTCATTCACCACTTTCAGGATGGTAGGAATACGTTTTGCCACGTCCTCATAATCGGAAAAAACAAACGGTGCATTCTCCCCTTCCTTATGGCAGGAAACGCAATGCCTGTTTATAATCGGCTGAATATCGGAATAATAATTCAATGATGCAGCCCATGAAAGGTTACAACAAAACGACAGATAAATAAAATACAGCCTGATGTTCATCTAATTCTATATCTTCCAGTAAGGAATAAAGATAATTACTAAATGGATAGGTTGTAGATAACAGTTATTATCCGGTGTTAAGAATCTTTAGAATACTCTACATTAAAAAATGGTTCAGAAAAATTCAAATAATCCATTACTTTTATGTTACAATAACTTATTGCATGTCCACAAAGAAAATGAAAATCCTTATACCGATAATTGGTTTGTTTTTAATCCTTATCCTTTCAGCATACGACAAAGGTAAAGGAACAGGTGGTTTATATATTTTGCGGAGAGAAATTCCATTTTTATCCTCCAATAAATATAACGACAAGTATGTAAAGCTGGGTAAAAAACTATTTTATGACAGTATTTTATCTGAAACAAGATCATTTGACTGTTCAGGTTGCCATCTCCCCAAATTTTCATTTGCTGACACAGTTCCGTTCAGCAACAGTTTACTGACAAAAGACAAGTTAACCTACAATACGCCGGGCTTAGTGAATCTTGCCTTTTCCAGAAGCTATGGATGGGAGGGAAAACATACCGTACTGGAAGAGTATATCACGTACCATTTAAGTGACTCCTCCATCATGAACCTAAATTCCCGATTGACAGTTCAACGACTTTCCGAGGACTCCGCATATTCCGTCTACCTGAAAAAGACACTAAAGTTTAATACCATTGATTCAGCACTGGTAACCAATGCTCTGGCACAGTATTTAAGAACAATTATAGCCATCAATACAAAGTTCGAAGTGAAATTATGGAATGAAGGACTGATAGCCAAGTCGGACAGTATCATATTCGGCACGGTTTTTAAAACCATGTCTCCCCGTTTTAGATACGCATTGAACTTATGCGTTACCTGTCATTCAGGACAATCCGTTAAAAGTGGATTTATGACTAATATCGGGTTAGATGCCACTGACAGATTTAAATACAGGATACCTGCCATAAAAAATCTCCAGCACACCGGCCCATATATGCATGACGGACGATTTAAAACGCTGGAAGCGGTGGTGGAACATTACAACTCCGGAATAAAATACAACGAATCGCTGGATAATCTGCTGAAGGTGAAAGGGAAAAATGAAGCTATCCGATTAAACCTCAATAAGACGGAAAAGAAACAACTCGTAGATTACTTAAACTCATTGTTTGACCCACAATACAGAACCATATACGATCTGTACAAGGACAAAGAAACACCTCTGAAAGGTAATTAATCTTACTGTTTCTTTGGAATGATGCAACCGGCAGGCTGCGTTCTGTGCTCGTAAGGCAGCTGTCTTTCTATCGAATAAATGGCCTTATAGACATACTGATTCTGAACCACTGATTTTTTCTTAGCTATATCCAGAAATTTGTCGTTGAATGCCCCTCTGTATAATACAGAATCATTTCTGAGCAGATAAAATTCAGGTGTTATATCGGGATCATACTTTTTGACATAACGGTTCATTTTATCCATGAATATGGGAAATTCAGGCTTGTAATTTTTATAAAATGCGCTTATCTCACTTTTCTTCACAAAGGAAGATTTTGGGATTATCCCTACCACTGAGAGTCCTGTAGAATCTTTTATCTTATTCAGATCATAACAGTAATACTGGCATATCGGACAGGTAGGAGAAATAAAAACCAATAATGTGAGTTTATCACGGTTTATTATACCCTTATTTTTAAAGGAGCAGAGTGCTACCAGCAAGCATCCTGCAAAAAAAAACTTGCTATAATTCAAAAGACTTTTAATGGTTATCTTCTTCAATTTAATGCTGTTGTTGATTTTTTAATATTTCCAACCAAACTTAAAAACATCCCATTCAAAGGTAGCTATTTAAAGTTTACAATATTTCGGGAAAATGAAAAGCCCCGCCAAGGGCGGGGCTTTTATTGAATTATCTATTTAATCTTTCACAAACTTGGCAGTATGTAATTTACCCTCCCCATCCGCGTATCGCAGCAGATAAGTACCTTTTGCCAATGCTGAACAATCCAGCTGCAGGATACTCAATCCCTTTCGAAGTGTAAGTGGTTTTTCCAATACAGACTTGCCTAACACATCGTAAACGGAAATATTGGTATTGAATGCATCCAGAGACTGGATCTCCACATTCAGCTGACCACCCGTAGGATTCGGATAGATATTGACAAAGCTATTGGATACCGCGTCAGAAAGTACAATATTAATGATATTGCTGTAACTAAAGCGTCCGTCTTTATCCACTATTTTCAGGCGGTAATAATTATTGCCGATTACCGGGTCATTGTCTGTAAAGTCATAGGTTCTTTGCTGTGTTGAATTGCCAGACGCAACCTTTTCTCCTATAGGCGACCAGGTTAAACTGTTCAGACTCTTCTGTATCTCAAATTTTGACGTATTCTGCTCTGAAGCGGTTATCCACTGCAATATATTCTTACTGCCCTGATTCCAGCCGGTAAAGGAAATCAATTCAACTGGCAGAGGTGCAAAAGGAAACGTCTGTGGATGAATATAGAATGTAGAGAAGTCAGTGATATCGAATTCCGCCGAATAATCAGGACCAGTAGCAATATTTGGGTACCGTTTCATCACCGGAGTAATCAACGTGGCACTTGTATTGGTTGCCGGGGAATTAGGGGGATCCGTATAACTGCCATTTTCACCCCCCTTGAATTTGGTCACCCTCAGTTCATTCATATCACTGAAGGAATACCTTGTACCGATAGCTGCTTCCTGCAGGGCATCGAATTCAGCTTGTTTAAAGAACAGTGTCACTTTAGTAGCCGAAGTGGTGTCTGCCGGCTTAATTGTCCATCTTCTCGGCAGGAACGGCTGATTATCTGCGAATGTTGTATAAACGGTTGGTACCGAATTGGGCGTGTAATACATGACATCCAGACAAGTTTCGGTCGCAAAGAGAGCATCCGGATCTGAACTGTAATCTTCAATTTTGGCGATGATATGTCCGCTTGAATTGTAAAAACTGTAGGTATATCCGTCCCTTACGGTACATGACCTGCAGGCATCTGAAGTGGCAACTGTATTTGCAGTGAGTGTGGTATTAGCCGGTGTTACCGTTGAGGTATCCTTTACCACACAGGTGTTATTGGTTATTGTCCATATGACAGAAGATGCTACATTCGGTGTAAGACCTGTAATGCGTGTGTTTGCGGATGCCGTATTTTCAATCGTTCCGCCACCTGCATAGATGCTCCAGTTTCCCGTATACGGGGCGGCTTCATCTGCAGAAAGAACAGAAAAAGGATCAGAAATACTGCCGCAATACTGCTCTATCGTGGAGGCGCCGGATGAAGGATTCGGCTTATCGAACACAGACCATGATTTTTCATAAGCCGGAGAAGCATCACAGCCTTTAAGTGAAATAGCCTGAACTCTTGACTTGATGGAATAGGTACCTGCTTCAGCTGGTGTTACAGCATTTGTATTACTATACGTACCGTCGTATGGAGAGGATGGTGTCTGAATATCGTACTCATACGTGTAAGCAGGAATTCCGGATGTCACGCCGCTCACGCCTGTTATGGTATACGTTTCATCCCCTAAGCAGGTAGTCGGAGTCGCCGGAGTAGAGGTGACTCCTGTCGGTACAGTAGGATCCGGGTTCACCGTTATCGTTGTAAATGCCGGAGCAGACCAGCCACAGCAATCATCCTGTTCCTGATAGCGCACATAATAGGTAGTGGTGATTCCACTGATTACAGGCAATGATACCGTTGGACTTTGCAGGGTGGATGTAAATACCCTGTTTGTAGCAGATGCCTTTCCCTGCCAGGTGCCGCTGTACACATCCCACTGGAATTTCTGCGGGGTACCATAATTGGTAGCCGTTAGCTGAACCGTACCCTCATCACATATGGTAGCTGCAGGGGTAAGCGTGCTTCCGTCACTGGCTTTTATCGTAATAACCGGCTTAGTGCGGTTAGCAGAGCTGACCGCCAGATACTTCCAGTAGGTAATAGGAGTAGTTTTGGAAATATCATAAAACCCTGCCGTCAATGCATCAGATGTAGTAATATCCGGGCTGAAATTAGCTGCGTTATAGTCACCCGATGCGTCATTATTGTAGTCAGTATAGCTGAATTCTGCCGGCAAACTGCCCCAGGTTCCTCCGCTGGAACTGAGCGAGAAGACAGAGTTTTTGCAAATGGTTCCGTTATTGGTTACAACACCGGCAGACAGCGTATTAGGTATGGAACCGCCGCCATTATCTCCCTGAACGGCGATACTTGTACCAATGTTAGTTATCGTTCCTGAAATAGCCGGACTTGTACCCGAAGCTACAAATAAGGCTGAACGCACACCGGCATCAGCGTCACCGCCTTTACCACCGTCACCGCCTTTTCCGCCGGTGCCGCCATTACCCCCTTTCCTGCTGCTGGTAGAACCTGATATGCTTCCGCCTGCACCTGCACCACCGCCTGCACCACCCGTTCCACCAGTTCCACCCTGTCCGACAACCGTTGCAACGGTTGCAATAGAACAGTCTTTTATAATTCCCCCACTACCTCCATTATATATGTATATTCCGACTGATGCACCACCACCACGGGCACCGACTCCGGCTCCGCCGCCGCCGCCGCCGCCGCCGCCGCCGCCGCCGCCGCTGCCGGTAAACCATTTATTTCCTGTATTGATAAAATTGGATCCGCCGCCGCCGCCACCGCCGCCGCCGCCGCCGCCGCCACCGGCGGTACCATTGGAACCGTAACTTGGCTTATAATACAAACCTACCACACCGGCAGTTGTTGTTCCTGCAGTACCGGGTACCCCGGCGGCACCCGTTCCACCGGCACCTGTTGTACCTGTAGAACATCCATGCGAACTACCGGCACCGCCGCCGCCGCCACTGCCCGTATTGGCTCCGCCACCTCCGCCTACACCTCCGAATCCGCTGACCACGGTACTGGCTGTTCCGCCACTACCGGCACTTGAGCCTGAACCGGCACCGCCGGCACCACTTGTGGTACCTCCACCCGGACCGTTGGTTCCTACGGTTGCATTTCCGCCTTTGTTTCCACCATTAGAAGCACCATCATAACTACCGCCAACTGCCGCACCGCCGCCTGTTCCGCCGCCGCCGCCTGCGCCGCCGCCGCCGCCTGCGCCATTGTTATCCGAATATCCGGACTGACAGGCAGAACCTCCGCAACAGGCACTCGCTCCTGCACCGCCACTGCCGCCGCCGCCGCCGGCTTGTGCAGAGCCACCAATTAAAGTAGCATTCGCACCGCCCGTTCCGCCGTTACCGCCTTTGCCGCCGCCGCCGCTTATATTACAGCCGCCGCCATTGCCCTGGTTAGAGCCGGCACCACCGGGATCTCCGGCTGTTGCGGCTGATGCGGCATTCTGTCCGTTGTAGGCAAGTGCAGCTGCATTACTTTTGTTACGTCCTTCTGTTGCCGTTCCGGATGTGATGTTACATCGGGTGATGGAATAATTGGAAGAACCGTTTATATGAATACCATAGCTTGATTTGCCATTAAGATTCGTTGTCTGTCCGGTTGGATTATTGGCAGTTATTTTCAAATCCATCAGGTTCCAGTTGTTACCGGTACATTTAAAACCGATGATATGCTGTATATCGTTGTCAATTACTTCGTTTGCTCCGGCAGTTATGATAGTGCTGCTTGGAGTAGAAGTTTTAGCCCAGATACCTGAAGCTATGGAGTATCCACCTTCAATGGTTAATCCGGAACTTACGTTAACCGTTGCGAGTTCCGTATAGGTACCTGCCGCCATTTTAATATGTGTTTTTGAACCCAGGTTATCAAAAGCACCGTTAGCCCCCGTTAAATTTAAACAAGGGTTATCGGGTCCTCCGCATCCCAGGACATTTACTCCGTTATTTGCTGCGGGCGCTACATACATAATTCCGCATGCAGGCGAACCGACATAGGTTGTGCAAGTCTTAGTTGAAGTGGTACATGGCCCGGGATTACCATTTCCGGTATATGTAAGTGTAATCGTATAGCCTGAAATTACATTAGGTGTAGTTGGTGCTATCCAGGTAACTGTAGCTGCTGTATTTCCTCCGGGGAAAGATGTTCCGACAGCTCTGCCGGTATTATCTGTCCACGTAAAGTTTGAATTAGCTATCGCGCCGACTGCAGGTGGTGCCAATACGGTTAATATATTACTGGAACCAGGCAGGATCGTTTTACCGCAGATTGTCGTTTGTATATCCGGAGACGCATCCCCCACTCCGGTCGAACCGGGATAATTAGCTGTTGAAGCCGGGAGTCCGTCATATGGATGATAGGTAACCCTGGCACAACTTGACTTAGTCTGTAAGTTACTGATGCTGTTACAATCCGAAGAAACCAGGCAACGGTACAAACGGGTTCCGGCTATTTCAGCCGGCTGGAAAGAGGCCGAAGTCGCTCCTGTAATGTTGGCCCAGTCTGATTCCTGAACAGTAGAACAATCGGTTACATTAGTTACCTGCCACTGATAGAACTTACCCATGCTCCTGCCATCTCCGTCTGTCTGTGCCGTTACAGTAAGTGTGGTTGTTTGTCCCTTACACAAGGTTGTATTGGCAACCGGTCCGGTTACTGTAGGAGCGACATCATATACCCATCTGTATTTCCAGTAAATTCGGTAGTCATTGGTGGAACTATGGCTGCTGCAATCGTTTCTTTCCGTATTGTATTCACCTGACCACGTACATGGATTCAAAGAACCGGTTATGTTGATATTATTACTTCCGGATGAAGGGGAACCAAAGCCTCCGCAATTACCATCATGCGGCATACAGGGTTCTACTCCCAAAAAACCCCCATCATCCGCTTCATAGGCATTCATCTGCACACCCAGCGTATTCGTGTAAGGAACCCCGGAAAGAAAGATATTCGAGCCGGACGTACGGTTAATGTAGTTATCACAATCCACATTGTCCTGTTCCGAATCCTGGGAATTACTCCAGGTACCGGCACTGGAATTCTTAAAGCGGGCATAAACTCGCGGGTCCGGATTACCGTTACAGTCACCATAAAAAAAACAATATCTTGCACCAATTTTTTGACATAAATGATACTTTTTGTTAATAAAATGGATTTTTTATTGTAAAGTTAAATTCTAATTCTATTTAACGACTGAATACCATTTATAGTATTTTTAGTATCCAATTTTAAATAGAATCCACTGATAATAAACCAAAACCATATAGATTTTAATTTATCCAACAAAAAAGTATTTCTTTTGTTGCTGGTCTTATCCATCATTTTCTACGGAAATACGGTAAGCCATGGTTTCTCTCTGGATGATGATTACATTATAAGATATCTGCCGGTCAACAGGCATTCCATTCTTCATCTCTTCGATGTCTTTAAACAGCGATTTGATTATGTTGACTACCGGCCGATACCATTACTGACTTTTGCGCTGGAACAATATATTTTCGGCGGATTAAAACCCTCCCTTTCGCACGGAATAAATGTATTGTTGTTTTTCTTGATATGTTACAGTCTGTTTTTATATATTTCACAATTACCTGTACCTCAATCCAGGTGGCTGGCATTCTTTACGGTCATTGCTTTTCTGAGTCATCCGGTACACGCCAATACGGTGAATAACCTGAAAAGCAGGGATACCTTATTGAGTTGTCTTTTCTGTGTGATTGCTATTTTATATTGGGTAAAATCCTTTCGTTCTGAAAACAAATTTGAGCTGAAATATGTGCTGGTCAGCCTGCTATGTCTCCTGTCGGCTTTATTCTGCAAGTTAGACAGTATGCTGTTTTTTGTGATTTTATTACTATCCTTTGTCCTTTTCAAAAGAAATCAAAAGACGCTTCCAGGTCTGCTTTATATTTTTATGATTCTGGCTGTTTCAGTTCTATTTCGAAGCATCCTGACCGATACATTCATTCCTCCTGAACCGGAAAAGGCACTTGGTGTGCTTTTTATGGAAAACCCCATTGTTGAGGCTAATTCCCTGACCTATAAAATTGGTCAAAGTGCAATGACCTTGTTTTGGTATCTGAAATTTATGCTGATACCGACAGGCTATTACTTCTATTTCGGATATGATACGATACCACTATATAAAGCGACTCATATCGTATCCATATTATTATTGTTGCTTCATATTCTTATCATTACTTCAGCATTCACCTTTATTTATCGAAACAAAAACAAACTGATCGGATTCGGCATACTCTTTTTTTACATTTCACTTGCCTACTGTTCAAATCTGGTTACACCGGTAGCCGGAATTGTTGCGGACAGATATGGATTTATCGCCTCCATCGGATTCAGTATCATTACTGGCTGGTTACTCTTAAAAATCAGTGCACGCTTATTGGCATCCGGCGGCAAACCTGAAATTAAAGTCCGGCCTTCATTATCTGATTATGTCAAACTTCTGTTGCCGGTTACCATTCTCTGTGTTTTATATCTGCCATATGTGTGGGATAGAAACGCCGCCTGGAAAAATATGGATTCATTGCTGGAGAAAGATATGCCAGGTTTAAAGAACTCCTATGAAGCCAACCGGATAGCGACAGCCACCTACCTGAAACAAGCCAGAATAACTTCCAACCGGGACAGTGCAGCTATCTTATTAGACAAAGGACTGACCACCGCCCTGCAGGCTGACAAAATATATCCGAATGAAATCTTCATTCTTGAATCAATCGGTATAGCCAACATGAGTTTGGGTAATACCAACCAGGCACTGGCTGCCTTCCGAAAAGTGCTGCACTTAACAGACTCGAGCCTGGTAAGCTGTGATACATACGGGGATTATCTGTTAAGAAATTATCAGTTTGATTCTGCGGCCTATTACTACTATAAGACCATAAAGATTGTTCCCGGCGATCCGGAGGGTTATTACAAATATAACACTGCTTTGCTGTATGCAAAAAAATATGATGCCGCCCTTCAATTCGGAGACAGTATCATTGAGAACAACCGGAATTTGTTTATTGGCCACGAATGCAAGGGATTTGTATTCTTAAATATGAAAGACACCCTCCGTGCGTCACTTGAATATCAAAAAGCATTTCAGCTGGGGATGAAATCGCCGGCCATTGCATCCTTCTTTTATGATTTTTTTGAGCAAAAGAATGACTTGGAAAGCGCTCGGAAATATGCTCCTTATATTACACCCGCCAATCGCCCAGCCAACTAATGTCTAAAATCAAGAAATATCATCCCGGCAACCTCACTGCATCAAAGAAATCAACCCCCAAGGAGAATTACAGCGGTATAAAATTTCTTTTTTCAAACAAAAAACATCTTCATTATACGTTATTAACCATACTCACATTTTGCCTTTACGGCTGGACGGGTACATTTGATTACGGATTCTCCGATCAGTATGTCTTAAGTGCGCTGAACAATCTGGACAATACATTTAAAGGATTTCTGAATATTTTCAAACAAACCTATGCGGGGAGTGATTACAGGCCGGTGACTGTCTTATCTTTCTGGCTGGAAAGATACCTGTTTAACCAGACCAATCCGCATATCTCCCATCTGGTGAACGTACTGCTGCTGGCTGCCATTCTGATTAAACTATATGATCTAATCCTTCTGTCCAGATTTTATGCAGATGAGAATAAGCTGATCGTCTTAGCCATGCTGACCAGTCTTTTTTTTCTGATTCATCCGAACCATGTAAGTGTGGTTGCCAATATAAAAAGCCGGGATAATCTGTTGAGTATGCTGTTTGGTGTTTTAGCCTGTATGCAAATCATTCGTTTATTTGATTTAAAACAGTACTGGAGAATAGCGTTATCCAGCCTTTATCTCCTTCTTGCCATTTTTTCCAAATTAGACTCCGGTACCCTTATTTTAGTACCCATACTGCTTGTCCTGTTTTACAGAAAAACGGACAACAGAACAATGGTAAAATACATCGCCATAACAGTAACAGCCTTCTTTATCGCATCCGTTTTAAGAAATTTATTCTTGCAGTTACCATCAGAGGGTTTAAATGCAGTTAATGTACAATTCGACAAAAATCCGATTGTGGCGGATGATACGTTTATCCATAGAATCTCTCTGGCGCTGACTTCATTGTATTACTATCTTAAATTCTTATTGATCCCGTGGGGCTATCATTTTATATTCGGATACAACCAGATTCCATTAACGGGTTTGTTTTCCATACCGAACACGATTGTATTTACAGTTCTGTTAGTATTTTTTAGTCTCGCCATCATTCAATTCAAGAAGAACAAGATTTACCTTTTCGCTCTCCTGTTTTATCTTTTTTCCATTTCATTTGCACTAAACCTGGTCACTACGATTGTCGGCATCGTTTCCGACAGGCACAATTTCATACCATCCTTGGCTTTCTGCCTGGCATTAGCCGCACTATTCACTGACCTGTATAAAGCAGAAAGTTTCTCCATTTTTAAAAAGCCGGTACTGATTTCGCTTGTAATGGTGTATCTATTCTTTACGATATATCGGACAAAAGACTGGAAAAACAATTTCACCTTAGTCGAACATGACTTACCCTATCTTACAGAATCTGTAAATGCTCACAGGATTGCAGCCGCAACGTATTGCAATGAAGCATTGTCCGAGGAGATGAAACCATCCTATGACAGAACCTATACCGACCAGCTCATCCAGAAGGCTGAGCAATATGCCATAAAAGGACTTGAAATATATGAGCCTGTTGTCGAGTTGTGGGAAATAAAGGGGCTATGTTCACTATATAAGAAAGACTATCAGGCCGCTTTAACAAATTTCATCAAATGCAGAAATATTGACTCCAATTATCTGGGGGCCATCAATTACATTGGATTTACCTACTGGAAATTGAATAATACAGATTCCGCCTTTTACTATTTCGATTATGTTGTCAAAAGGGAACCCTTTTTTGGATATTCGGCAAATAATATGGTGGATATGCTGATAGCCAATAACCAGAAACGGGAGGCAGACAGTATCCTGCATTATCTGAAACAGCGATTTCCGGAAGACAACCGGTTAAACCGAAAATTAGAAGAACTGAAATAAACGGCATAGAAGCAATCAGTGAAACGTAGAGATGTCCTGTTCTTTCGTTAAATGCCGTTTTGTCAAACCATTTCCTTGCATTTTTGATTGAAATGTTTAAGGGTTTGCTCATCAAAAAGATTATCTCCGGCATTTATAAACTGGATTTTGGCAGTTCGAAAATATACAATCCGGCAATGTTTTCAGCCTATTGCCCAAAACTGCCAGATAATATAAGTTTGATGCATTGCAGATTTCCGGTTAATTTTTTCCAACAGGTTATTGGCAAAACCTATATAGTTGATTTTTGGGAGCCGAAACAGGGAAACAGGTATGGACTTTATCCTGTTAAAATGAAAAATTACTTTATCCAGGTTTTTTAATTTTGATATGTCATCCGGGATTTCGGATAAGTTCCCTTCAAACATGATTAGTTTTCTAAGGCGGCTCAGTTCAAAAACGGATGGAGGTATGGTATGAAATGTAAACTGGGAAATATCCAGGTATTCTAAATTGTTTAGTAATTTCAGCAGATCGGAAATAGTGTCGAGGCAATTGTTATTTATTGACAATATCCTTAAATCCGGCAAAAAAAAAGCTGAATGCGGAATGGCAGTGAACTTATTATAGTTTAAATTCAACGACCGTAAGGAACTCAGCTCGTTAAACCAGACAGGCAAACCGGACAGTTGGTTATTGGACAAATCCAGTGTTTCTAAATTGGAGAATGAAAGTATATCCTCCGGAACTTCCTTTAATTGCTGATTATTCAGATAGAGCTTTGTAACCTGAGAAGGATTCTTCAATGCCATATTCAGGTTATGGTAAACACCGCCCTCGTCCTGCCCGTATAAAACAGCCGGAAAAAGTGAGGACTATCGAATAAAAATATAATTTTGAAAGAATGTCATAAATAGATTCCACAAAAAAGCATGCTGAAAACAATTCCGGAAATAAAAGATAAAAATAACAAAATATACCAGAAACGATTGCCTTAATAAATGCAAAATACAATTGCCGGCTTCAATATAACACCTAAAGTAAAAAAATATGTATATTAACGCCGCATTCTGAATACATTTGCACATAATTGGACGGCATGATATCACTTTTTAATAGAACAAAGTTTTATTTTCTATTTTTTATCACTGTATTTGTTTTTTACGGATCAGCCATAAAAAACGACTTTAACCTCGACGACAGGTATATATTTGAAAATATACCGGCAAAAGAGAGTGGAATTAAAGAAACATTTTCGGTCTTTGCCAAACGATTTAATAAGGTTGACTACCGGCCGGTAGCCATGTTCACCTTTGCGCTCGAGCAACAGATTTTTGGAGAGATTAACCCTGTCGTTTCGCATTTCATTAATATATTCCTGCTGGCACTTTTATCATTCATCCTGTTTTCAACATTAAAGAAGATTCCTGCCAAACACATGGAATCAATTGCACTTATTGCCACCTTACTGTTTATTGCGCATCCGGTGCATAATGGGGTCGTGTGCAGCTTAAAGAGCCGGGACGGCCTGTTCAGTATGCTATTTACAATCTTATCCTTCAGGCAGTATGTCCTTTATCAACATCACAAGAAAACAAGCTATATTTTCTGGGGTTTGCTTTGCTACGCTTTGGCATTAAGCTCGAAACTGGATGCTCTCAGTTTAGTCTTTATCATACCATTAGCCAACAGCATCCTATACCGGAAAAACTGGAAAAACTCCCTTCTCTTATTATTTCTTTTAGCGCTTGCACAATTCATATTCCGAGATGTGTTAATAAACAGGTTTATTCCTATAGACACCCATTTCTTAAACCGCGGGAACCTATTTACAGAAAATCCCATCTATAATGACAGTACGCTGATAACCACATTGGGGCAGGCGGTCAGCACGTATTTCTACTACCTGAAATTCATGTTCATACCCAAAGGATATTACTTTTATTTTGGATACAATGAAATACCACTCAGACCGATCTATCATCCAATTGTATTACTGGAACTCATCGTTGTCATATTTCCATTGTTACTTGCCATGTATCTTTACAAAAAGAATAATGTTTTTACATTCGGCATATTGTATTTTTATGTCTGTTTGATTTACTGTTCAAACATCATCACACCGGTACAGGGTATTATAGCAGACAGGTATGTTTTTATGGCATCCCTGGGAATCTTTATCAGTACCGGTGCGATATTGATGCAATTGGTTCATACTGAAAAATGTTTGCATTACATCCGTAAATTAAAACCAAATAAATTCAGCCCTGATGCAATTGCTTTACTTATCACTGCACTATTATGCCTCGGCTGTTTACCATTTGTACATAGCAGAAATAAGGCCTGGAAAGACATCCTGACACTTTTCGAAACGGACCTTCCAAACCTGAAAAACTCTTTTGAAGCTAACAGGATTGCATCCACCACTTACACCAACCGTGCCATGAATACTCCCCTGCCGGCAGAGCGGACAGAACTCTTCCTGAAAGCATTGCAATATGCCAAACAAGCGAACAAGGTATATAGTAAAAGTATTTTCGTAAATGAAACGATCGGATTATCTTATTATGGATTGGGAAAGATACCGGAAGCGGAAAAGCATTTCAAAAAGACAATCACCCAATTTGACACTTCCACGGTAAGCTGGGATTTGCTCGGTGACATCACCTTTAAAAGAGGAAATTACGATTCAGCTGCCCTGTGTTACGGAAATGTACTGCGCGTATCTCCTGACAACAACTCAGCTTATTATAAATATCCGAATTCCCTTCAGCTGGCCGGAAAAAAAGACAGCGCTTTCAATTTTTTAGTTCAGCTTGCAAAAGAATATCCGAACTGGTATACGCCTTATGAAAGTGTCAGTTATCTGTATTTCAATCAGGGTGACACGTTGCTGGGACTGAAGTACCTCGTCATCTCATTTGAAAACGGGCTTCGAAACAAGGGCACCTATGACGCGACAAAACAGCTGCTTGTTGATAGGAAACAACAACCTTTACTGGACAGGCTTAACAAAATCAGCTGGTAAGGAAACGGAAATGTTTTCCATTGCCTTATCATCATACAACTGCTTGGTGATATTTCTAACAGGACCTGTATCATTCGGCTGAATTACATACCTGTACTCCGCGAGGTAATAATTTCCATATTCACTTTTAGGAATTTTACGGAGGGCAAGTTGATAAAAGTACCAGTATTTTATAAAAACTCTCGTATACCATTTATCGCTATTATGCATGGCTCTCGCGTAAGACAACAGATGCATCTCCATTCCTTTGGGATGAAAATTAATTTTATACCGAGTTGCCGGAATGATTTCATCGGTAAAGAAATCATACAATATCCCATCTTCCCCTTTATACTCTATACTTAACCATCCGGCCTCCGTTATAGGGTTAGGTGCAAACATTTTCCAGTTTTGAAATAAAAATGAATTCTCCACGAACACGGGTATATCTATCACTTTCAGCAAATGGGCAGCAGCTTTGGCGGATGCGGAATTCCTCCATGCGGAGTTTTTGGTAAGAAACAGCAAATTTTTTTCACAGATCACATATAGAATAAATGCAGTCAGTACAGTCAGTGCCAACATTTTCAGTTTGGAACCCACAGGTTTCATATAGTCTGCATTTTTCTGATAACCGATGCTATCCCAGAAAGATGCCGGCAACAGTAACCCTGCCGCCGCTATTCCCGTAATAGAAAAGCTGCCAACATCCGTCAGCAAGAATATGCTTCCATGAAAAGCAATCAGGAAAATGACTGCAGCATATCTCAATACATCCCTGCGCGACGGGATAAGAATTAAAAATGGAAGCATCACTTCAAAAAATAATGTGAGGTAGGTCAACGGTCTGTACACCCAACTTTTATCAGCAAAGAATGAAGCCATTCCGCTTGCATTCCATATATCTGAAGCCATTATCTTAACGGCATATCCGTCGGTCCACGCTTCTCCGTATTTCGCCAATCCCGTGCAGCAATAGATCCAGCATAACTGCACAATCAGTATGATGGAAACCCAAAGCGGAATTTGCTTCTTAATATCTTCTTTCTGAATAGAAAAAAAACTGCTCAATGGCAAAAAACAGGACCAGGTAAGTAATTGAAAAGTGTATTTATCGAACCCGGGGTTATACCGAGCAAATGCCTGCAAAATATTAAAATAAAAAAATAGCAGCAGGAATGAAATCAGTCGTGTGCGGAATCCTATTGTAAAAAGCACGCCCAATAGGATGGAAGTACCCATCCAGCCATAAGCAAATAAGTCGTTCCTGATATAATCAAAAGTGGAAAAGGCATCTTTACCGTTCATGAACTGCATCACCTGAACGGGAATAATGGTATGTTCTCCCCAAAATTGTGCCGTAAAGGGCAGTTTGATAAAAAGTAAGTTGTACAGAATGCTTATTCCCAGTAAGATACGAAAGAGCGAAACGGAACGTCCATCAAAACGGAGATATTGAAATTTATGAATGCATGACTTCATCATGCAATTTACGAGGATTGCTTTACAATTTCCTAATTTCTTCTCTCAGTTCCAGCAATGCCCAAAGGCCATAAAAGGTGGGTTTAAATTTAGCATACTGGCCATTCGCATTATATTCCTGCCAGCCGCCGTCGCTCAACTGAAGGGAAAGAAAATAGACGATATCCTTTGCATTTTTCTTTAGCGTAATGTCTTTCCCGTAAAGTCCAAGGGCAAAAAACTCAATTGAATTAGAAAGAGAGCGTTCTACCATATTTTTGGGAATGATGGCAGCTGTGTCAGTGGCAATTTTACTGATACTGTAGACCTTATTCAGTTTGTTATAAATTTGAGTTTTGTATGCCGCTGAATTATTTTCCTTGTTGCCGCAATCTCTGTTAAATTCTACAAAAGTCCAGTAATATTCCAATTGTATCGATTTAGAGTAATAATCAAAAGATTTATAGAGGGTGTCCAGCATTTTATCTGTAATAACGAATTCATTACAAAAAACAGCTAATCCTGAACGGCCTTGCTTGGTATACATACTTTGTAAAAACAGATTATAGATATTCTTCTTATCAATTTCAGCGGCACTTGCTTTTACGAATGCGGTATCCCCTATAATCTTCCCATATGACTTCGTAAAATTCTTTTGGATTTGATTTTCATCTATCATGATAAACGAATCTAAACCGAGGTTGAAGTGTTTATTTACGCCATTGAATTTCAGTGCAAGCTCAACATCGCTGTTATATCTGTTGTATGCTTTCAGCAATTCTTTCGATTTATAAATGTGTTGATCAATTTTTCGCAAAAGAGAGTCCTTTCCGTATTGCTTTATGAATACATCTAATGTATCATCCGTTAATCTGTTAAATTGAACAACTGCAGGCTTGTAGAAAGATACCGATTCTTCAGCCTTAACTATGAAGCATGAAAAGGAGACAAGGAATAACAAGGAAATAATTCTCATAATCAGATTTTTATTAAAAGTCGTCAAAAATACTAATTTATTGTAATCAGTTCACAATTTTTATGCCACTTTTAACAGATTCTTTAAAAAACCATCCCTATCCCTTCGTTGTATGCACTTCACAGGAACGGTGCATGACCTATAAAATATGGATCAAACATAGTATCTTTGTTAAAATGCCTTTTACATTTGCACATACCGGGTACATTTTACCTGTAAAAAAGAAATGGTCTTCACATCTTTCAACAACGGGCCTTGTGTTTGGCAGTTTAGCACCGGATTATGATATTCTGTTCCGATTTTCAGAAAACAGGTTTCACTTGTTTCAATATGACCTTTTCTCCATTCTGTTTTACATATATCCGCTGGCGCTCCTTAGTGTCTTTTTTTTTCATCTGACCTGTCAGTCAGTCTTATCCGTAAACCTACCCCCCGTTATACAAAAAAAGGTTTCGTCTTTTTTATCCATAAATATAATTCCAGAGTTTAAGTCTCATTTCATAAAAATTTCTTTCTCCATTATTTTGGCTGTTTTTTTACATCTGCTATTGGATATCATGTGCCACATACTGGATGCCTGGAGTGTAAAGACATTGGTCCTGGCCATCACCGGAAGCATTCAAACAGCCAATATTTTTTATGGACTTGCCATATATGCATTACCTGTGTTGTTCTCTTTGTATGGGTTTTACCTGCTCTGGAAATATCTTACCTGTGAAAACCCGATAATTTCGGACTTCCATATGACGCTAAAACAACTATCCTTCTGGTTCTTGGTAATCCTACTGTCGGTGGGTATCAGCATCTTAAAATTTTATATCTTTCAGCTGCAGGAGGATGGCTATCTGGCAGATCAACTGATTATATCTCTTACTTCCTCCTTTATGCTTTCCTTTTATCTGATTTGTTTCTATTCTTATATCGCTAACCGTATCCGTAAAACCCAGTAAGATGAAGGCTACCGTAAACGGATTATGGATACAGGGAGAACTTTCTGCTTTAGAATTACTAACCATACACTCCTTCCTACAAAATGGCTTTACCTTCCAGTTATGGACGTACACACCGGATACCATTAATGCACCTCCGGATACAGTCCTGAAATTTGCCGGCACAGTCATTCCTCAGTGCCAGGTCTTTTCATATGAAAACCCCAACAAACACGGGCACGGCAAAGGAAGTTATGCCGGATTTTCAGATATCTTCCGTTATAAATTATTATATGAGCAGGGAGGCATCTGGACAGATATGGATATTACCTGTCTGAGGCCATTTGATATTCCTGCCGAATTTTTCTTCCGCTATCACCACAAAGTGGGTGCGGTAGGTAATTTCATGAAGTGCCCTGCACACAGTGAGATGATGAAATGGTGTTTCGAACAGGCTGTCCAAAAAGTCACTGCTGAAAATAAAAACTGGATGCTTCCAATTGAGATATTAAATCAAGGCATACTGAAATATGAATTAACACCCTATATTCAGAAAATATCCAATAATGACAGTTTTCCCGAAGTCATGCGCATGCTTTCCGGAAAGGCAGCCATACCGAACGAATGGAAAATCATTCACTGGATGAATGAGGAATTCAGGCGCCTGGATATTTCTAAGTCCATTTTCCTAAAAAATTCCGTCGTCCAGCAATTATTAAGTAAATATGCAATTCCGCCCCAAACCTATGAGGGTAAAAAAATAATCCGACACAAAATTCTGTTAAGCCGATACTGGTATCTGCTGAAAAATATTAATTCTACCCTGAGCTGGTATTTTTTGCCGAAGTAAATAATTCCAGGTACATCTTGGCGGCATTATCCCATGAATAATTCTGCTGCATAAATTGCAGCAGCAACTCCGGATACCGGTAGTTTTTTAAAAATTTATCGAAATAAAATGCCTGTATCTTACCGGCAATATCTGCCGGATTGGCATACTGAACGAAATTCCCATTCAGACCTTCCAGGATCACTTCCTTATTACCGCTGACATCGGTAGCACAAACATATAAACCACAAGACACCGCTTCCAATACACATAACGACATGGCCTCTTCCCGGCTTGGAGCAATCAGCAGATGTGCTTTGGTATATTCTTCCATTACCTGGCTCTGACTGATTTTACCCATTAATTCAATGTCTTTCAGATTATTTTTGATAATATAATCTTCAATGGCACCTTTTAGATTCCCATCTCCAATTATCTTCAGGTGTATCGGGATATTGTTATGCTGCAACCGTTTGAATGCCCTAACTACAGACAAAGGATCTTTTTGTTCGACCAGCCTTCCGACAAATAAAGCCTGTATCGTCTGATCACCGGCATCAAACCCCTTTCTCACTTCAAATGACAACAAGCCGTTTGGTATGACTTTATTCTTATCCCTATTTTTCTTGCCCAGAAAATTATCTGCACTGTTCTTAAGTTGTTTCGTAAGTACGACATTGTAACTCGAATGCAGCAGGATGTTTTTTATGACGGGAAAACAAAACAGATGCCATAAAAACATTTGTCTCGGACTGAACCATGGTATATCATGTCCATGAGAAAGTATTATATATGGTATCTTAAACCGCTTTAATATATACTTGGCGACAATTCCTCCCGGAATGGTGAAATTAGCCAGACAAATATCAAACTGACCTTCCTTAAAATGTAGACCGGCATACTCCCTGCTTTTCTTCAACCAATCATACATCTCCAGCGGGTTGGACTGATGGGTGTATTTCCGTTTAGATACCAATCGAATGATATTCAAGTTATTTTCCGCATGATATTCCGGCTCTCCGGAAAACCAGGTGGTAAGTATCGTAACGGAATGACCTTTATTTATAAATTCATTGGCTAAATGCTGGGTAACCATGCCTGCACCTCCGCCTAAAGGCGGGTATTCATAATTCAGGATTAAGATATTCAAAGCAGAATACGGTTGTTTCTTTCTGTAAATTTATAAAAAAGAAACCTAATCTCCCCTTATTTCTTGACAGGCAGTTTCAACAAGAAGGTCGGATCCTCCTTAACTTCTTTAACATACCGTTCAATATCATCCTTGAATGTTAGGAAATTGGAGATACCGAATCTTTGAAAAATAGCATCCATTCTTGTTAAAACAGATGTATTCACGGTATCCAGCTGTTGGCGTAACTCAAATAAAAAATTATCAACTATCCTTTTGCCCTCTTCTTCCGTATAGTGATTATTTTGTATCAAATCCTCCAGCAGTTCCTTGATTTTATCATTCGTAACAGCTGCTGTACCTACCGAAACGTAAATTGACTTTTTGATTAATTCTTTCATATAAATTCCCTATATCGTACAAATTTATAAACTTATCCGCTTTCAGCGGGAAAAACATATTAAGACTGAATTACTATTATCTTAACCATTTTACCTGCAAAAATTATTGAATTCACTAACTATTCAATAAATTTGAGGTTCTGATAAAAAAATATGCTGTTTCAAAAACGATGGACATATCTGGAAGTTGACGATATACTCGTCAGTGAATTGCAAAAGCAATTAAAAATTCATCCGGTAATCTGTAAATTATTGGTATTGAGAGGTATAACTGACTTTGTAGCAGCTAAAGATTTCTTCAGACCCAGTTTGTCAAAATTGCATAATCCCTTCCTGATGAAGGATATGGATCTGGCTATCGGGCGCATTGAAAAAGCTATCCAGGGCAATGAATCGATTTTAATTTACGGGGATTATGATGTGGATGGAACCACTGCCGTTTCATTGGTCTATTCATTCTTCAAAGAAATTTACGAAAAGGTAGGCTACTATATACCGGACAGATATTCAGAAGGTTATGGGATATCCTTTCAAGGGATTGATTTTGCCGCTGAAAACAAGTACAGCCTGATTATCGCATTAGACTGCGGAATCAAGGCGTTGGATAAAGTGGAATATGCCAAAGCAAAAAATATAGACTTCATTATCTGCGACCACCATTTACCCGGCGATACACTTCCGGACGCGGTTGCTGTATTAGACCCGAAAAGAAAAGATTGCAGCTATCCTTTTGATGAGCTGAGCGGTTGCGGGATTGGCTTTAAGCTTATTCAGGCTTATGCCGAAAAAAACAATATCCTTTCTGAAAAAATATACGACCAGCTCGATCTGGTAGCCATCAGCATTGCATCTGATTTAGTGCCGATTACAGGTGAAAACAGAATTCTGGCTAAATTCGGTACAGACAGGATCAACACCAATCCTCGGGCAGGTATCAAAGCGCTGATGAGTGAATTGAAATTAAGCAGAGATTTAGACATCACCGATTTGGTATTTATCATTGGTCCAAGAATTAATGCTGCCGGCAGGATAGCACATGGCTCTGAAGCCGTTACCCTGTTAATTGAAGACGATTATGAAAAAGCCATTGAGAAAACTAAGAAAGTACAGCAAAACAATACCGACCGCAAGACATTGGATAAAGATATTACGGAAGAAGCCTTCGCCTTGATTGATAATGACGAAGTCATGATAGCCCGCAAATCCACCGTATTGTATCAGGAACACTGGCACAAAGGGGTGATAGGCATTGTTGCATCCAGGCTGATTGAAAAATACCACCGTCCTACAATTGTATTAGCTGCTTCCAACGGGAAAGCGGTTGGCTCCGGCCGTTCCGTTCCGGGGTTTGATTTACATGAAGCTATTGAAGCGTGCAGTGAACATTTGGTGCAGTTTGGCGGACATAAATACGCGGCGGGATTAACGATAGAACTCGACAAGATAAATGACTTTTCCGTTCAATTCGATAAAGTGGTGAGCGAACGGATTTTAGATGAACAATTGATTCCGCAGATAGAAGTGGATGCGGAAATCGAACTGTCCGACATCAATGAGAAATTTTTCAATATCGTCGAACAGATGGGACCATTCGGGCCGGGTAACATGCGTCCGAATTTTGTCACGAAAGATGTATATGATACAGGATACAGCAAAGTATTGAACGGTAACCATTTAAAACTGAATATCCTGAAAGACGGACAAGACCCCAGAAACGGTATTGGATTTGGCATGGGAAATCATATGAAAATCATGCAGTCAAAAGAAACCTTTGATATCTGCTATCAGATGTATGCCAATATCTGGAACGGACAAACCAAAATAGAATTCAAACTGAAAGACCTGCGATAATGATTTTACGCGCCGAACACTTAGTGAAAACATACAGCAAACGAAAAGTAGTAGACAATGTTTCTATTGAAGTGAATCAGGGAGAAATTGTAGGTTTATTAGGCCCTAACGGAGCCGGAAAAACCACTACATTTTACATCACCGTTGGATTGGTCACTCCAGATGCAGGGAAAGTATACCTGGACGATAAAGACATCTCCAAAGTTGCCATGTACAAACGGGCAAAACTTGGAGTGGGTTATTTACCACAAGAAAACTCGGTATTCCGGACTTTAAGTGTGGAAGATAATATCCGGGCGATTCTGGAATTTACCGACCTTACAAAAGCAGCACAAAAGGATAAGCTGGAAAGCCTGTTAGATGAATTCGGACTGAAACATGTGCGCAAAACGAAAGGCAAACTGCTGTCCGGAGGGGAGCGAAGGCGAACGGAAATAGCACGTGCACTGGCCTCCGACCCCAAGTTTATCCTGCTGGATGAACCGTTTGCAGGCATCGACCCGATTGCTGTAGAGGACATCCAGCATATTGTAGAAAAACTTAAATTTAAAAACATCGGAATACTCATCACCGACCATAATGTGCAGGAAACACTTTCTATTACTGACAGAGCTTACCTGTTATTTGAAGGCAGAATCTTAAAACAAGGCACTGCCGAAGAATTAGCGTCAGACGAACAGGTTAGAAAAGTATATCTTGGCCAAAATTTTGAATTACGGAAGAAGTAATTACCTCAATAATCGCTCATCAAAGCAAAAAGATTGTTTCGATAGTATCTTTACTTTATTAAAATTTTTATGATCAGGATTAATTAAAAAATTAAATTCTTCATTTATTACAACTGATGGAATTTTTAAAAGTAAGGATGAATTTCTTTTTATCCATTCATCTCCAATAGATTTAAAACTACTGCTTAATCCGTTATTCTCCACTTCATTTTTTATAACGTTATATCTAATTTCTTCGAGACTGTTTTCCGGCAAACTTATGGACACAATTGAAAAATCCATCGATCTTACATTATTAATAGGCAAATGTACTAAAACCTCTAAAGCCGCCAGTGCTCTTGTAGAAGAAGTATATAATATCGGGTAACCCTTACTATTCCATCTTCCGCCATGCATCTTTGCCCCTATCCCACTTAAATCATTTGAATAAAGGGTATTGCAGATTCTGAAGACTACCATACTGAAGATTGGAGATTATGCAAAAACACCATGTTCAATTCGTCCTAATTCATCTTCCAATAACTCGAAGCCAAAAATGGTGTCTAAGAATGAAATTGGTTTTTCGTTCTTAAAAATAAGCACCGGTGATTTCATCCATTCTATAAAATTATCCAAAGTACCAAAAACTCCAGCTCCTCTTTCGTATAAGCGTTGTAATCTCAATGCTCGCTCAGATGATTCCGGATTGAGTAATTCTGACAAGGAATACCTTTGCAAGGTTCTCTCAGACAAATGTAATATGGATGCAATGTCTTTCAGAGATAAATTATATATTTCCGCTAATTGATTGATTCGGGCCATATCTACACCTGCCCTCGATTTATGTATCAGTAATCGGGCATCATCAAATAATATGGGTGAGATAGCGGAAGAAAAATCATATGAAACTTCTCTTTCCCTGACTTTCGGTGTTTTATCTTTTGATACTTTATAGGCGGCCGGTGATTTGACTTTAGGCTTCATAACGACATTTGTCACAAAAATAATACAATTTGTCGTAAAATGCAATTAATCGACAAAATGTTTCTCATTTTTCATAACGTTCTCCAATGTCCAGTCAATTTTCCTGACAAAGTCCCCTTTTCTGTGTGAACAATCTGATTTATAACAACTCTTACAGGATTTAGGCAAACAGGGATCGGCATGAATAAATGTTTCCAGATTATTGGGAATTGTTTCCTGGATGTTTTCTTCCACTAGCTTTAATTCATTGTGCACTTCGTGGGCATTAAAGAACCACGGAATGGTAGTATGACAGTCTATATGTATTTTTTCTCCAAACTTAATTATTCTGAAATTATGAATATCAACCCAGTTTTCACGGCGGTTTATATTCAGGTGTATAATTACTTTACTGAGCAAATCAAAATCAGCTTCATCCATAATGCCTGCTACGGAATGTTTCAGAATTTTGTATCCGCTATAAATAATTACAGTACCCATCAGGATGGCAACGATATTATCCAGCCAAACTAATTTGGTCAGTACAATCAACCCTAAACCAATAAGCAGACCCGCAGATGAGTAGGCATCCGACTTCAGATGTTCCCCGCTGGCAACCAGTGTCAGGGAACTGTTCCGCTCTCCGCTTTTCTGCGCCATCCATCCCATTAAAAAATTGACAGCCCCCGATATACCGATTAACAGAATACCGATATCCAGGCTGCCGATTTTAATGGGAACAAAAAAATTGTAGGTTGCCTTTATAATCATACTGATGCCTGCTGCCAAAATCAGACTGCCTTCAATGCTTGCAGAGATAAACTCAATTTTACCGTGTCCATACGGATGATCTTCGTCATTTGGCTTTGAAGCGAGATATAAACTATACAAACCAAAACCACCTGCTACAATATTGATAATACTTTCTATGGCATCTGTCAGTATCGCATTGGAATTAGTTTTAAAGAAGGCAAAGAATTTCATACAAAGCAGCAAAAGACCTACAACAAGCGTGAAAGCCTGCAAGGCTATTTTACTGTTGATTTTACCTGAAGTTTGAACAATTGGCATAAAAAAATTCGTCGGTTAGTAGTTTCTTTCCGTAATGTAATTGACCAGATTGATCAGTCCTGTCTTTGATTCAGAATCATTAATCGTATAGATGATATCGAAAGCGCGTTGTTTATAGGCATACATCATCTTCTCAGAATATTCAATACCGCCTTTTTTATGGATAAACTGGATCAATTCATTGACTCTTTCTTTATCTTCATTGTGATTCTTAACCGTATTGATTATCCATTTCTTTTCAGATGCGCTTGAATTATTAAGGGTATATATAAGCGGTAAGGTCATCTTTCGTTCTTTAATGTCAATTCCTCTCGGTTTGCCGATATCCGCCTCGCCGTAATCAAACAAATCATCTTTTATCTGAAAGGCAATGCCTATATTTTCTCCAATCTGGCGCATCTTTTCTATCAGTCCGGCATCTTTTGTTGTTGAAGCTGCGCCTACTTCGCAGGCGGCTGCAATCAGGGAGGCTGTCTTATTTCTTATAATTTCAAAATACACACTCTCATCAATATCCAGTTTGCGGGCCTTTTCCATCTGCATCAACTCGCCTTCGCTCATTCTTTTTACCGCTGTGGAAGTGATATGCAGCAAGTTGTAATTATGCGTATCTAACGCCAAAAGCAATCCTTTGGATAAAAAATAATCCCCCACCAAAACAGCAATCTTATTTTTCCAGAGCGCATTGATGGAAAAAAAACCGCGCCGTTCATAGGCATCATCCACCACATCATCGTGAACGAGGGTGGCGGTATGCAAAAGCTCCACCAGCGAGGCTCCGATATAGGTGGACTCCGTCACTTCACCGCACATCTTCGCTGCCAGAAAGATAAACATCGGGCGAACCTGTTTGCCTTTCCGCTGATAGATATAGTAATTGACTTTATCCAACAGCGCTACATGGCTTCGCATGACATCACGGAATTTCTGTTCAAACAATTCCAATTCTCTGTCAATCGGAGCTTTTAAATTATCTACGGGGTTACTCAACGATTGTTTATTTTTGCTAAAGGTAAACGTTTAATTCGTAAACACAATATACAAACTTTCATACATGCAAAAGACAGCACTGACCATAAACGGCTCAAAAGGAAAACCGATTACACTAGATATCACCTATACTAGAAATGAAATGGAAAAACCGATAGTTATATTTTGTCACGGATTTAAAGGATTTAAGGACTGGGGGCATTTTAACCTGATCGCTGAAACCTTTGCACAAAATGATTTTGTATTTATAAAACCCAACTTCTCCTACAACGGAACAACAACAGAACAACCAACAGACTTCACTGATTTAGAAGCTTTTGGAAACAATAACTTTTCAATTGAGCTGGACGATTTAGGGTTGGTATTGGATTATCTGGAGGCAAATGCAGTTATTTTCGAAGGAAACAATCGTCAAATATATTTAATGGGGCATAGCCGTGGCGGCGGAACGGTTATCTTGAAAGCAAATGAAGACAAACGTGTAAAAAAACTCGTCACCTGGGCAAGTGTAAAGGATGCCAATGATTTCTTTGCAGGGCTGGATTTGGAAAAATGGAAAAATGAAGGAGTCATATATACGTTCAATTCCCGCACAATGCAGAACATGCCATTATACTACCAGCTATATAAAAACTATAATACCCATAAAGAACGATTAGACATACCGAATGCCTCGGCAAAAATTATCATTCCGTGGCTGATTCTTCATGGCGGCAACGATACATCTGTTCCATATACCGCTGGTCAGCAACTGCATCATTGGAATTCCGGAAGCAAGTGGGTTTTAATAGAAAATGCAGACCATACATTCGGAGGTAAGCACCCCTGGCATGAGAATCAACTGCCGAATGACAGTAAAACTGCTGTTGAGGAAACCATTCATTTTTTAAAGAAAGGATAGCGGATTATTTTCCTTTCAACGTATTCAGCCATTTCATCCATTTGCTTTGAATAGCAAGGATATTCTCCATTTTTGTATCGCACCGGATATTTCCGAATTCATTTTTTGTCAGTCGTTTTAAAATCCAGCTGGCTCTTCCGCAAACTCTAAAAACATCATCGTCTATCTGATAATTGTAGGTATTCTCCTTTAATTGCCCGGTCTTCACCCTGCACCAAATCGTAACATCAAAAGCATTGGTCAGTCCGATATAGGTAGTATCTGTCAGCGCATTTATTAATTCAGGAATAAAAGTGCAAAATCGTGCACTGTCCATTGCCATCCAGAACGGGCAACGGAATAGTTTTTCATAATCAGCTTCATAATAAATAAAATGTCGAATCTCATCCGGCTTATAGTTGGTTATTTCGTTCAATGCATTATCTATCCGCATACCGTAAGCAACCTTACATTCACTGTTTACCGTTTTGATTTGTTTCTGAAATCCTGCAGGCATTAATTGAATTGCCAGGTAAGGTTTATGGGTAGCCTGAGCACATGAAAAACCCATTAAATAAATCACTAATAACAATAAAGATTGCTTCGTAACTCGCAATGCTATCTTATTATTTTTTAGGCGGATTATTTCTGTTAGGATTGTTGTTAGCATTGCCCTGATTATTAGGTCGTGGCGGACGATTTTGATTTTGTCTGTTTGTGTTATTCTGCGGCTTCTGCTGCTGATTCGCCGGTTTATTCTGCTGGCCTTGCTGCTGATTATTGTTCTGCGGCCGGTTCTGCTGATTGCGCTGCTGCCCTTTTGATTTGTTTTTGTGATGATGTTTTTTATCTTTTCTGTCCAGACTTGCAAGCGAAATATGACCGACCACATCTGCGAATTCAAGCACCTCTTCCACACCGGCTTTTTCTTCCACTTCCACTAACTCGGTGATGTCAGCCGGTCTTTTGCCGTTCGCATTCATCTCCAGAATCATCTTAACATTTTCGAGTGAAATGGGATAAAATGTGCCGGATCCTTTCACCGTATAAAACATCAGGCCTTTCAAGATATCGGTTTTCATCAGACGTGCTTCGCCCGTTTCTAACTGTAAGGTTTCCGCTTTTTCCGGAACATCTCTCAATGCATCCAGGTAAGTATCTAACTCGTAATTCAGGCAACACTTGAGCCTGCCGCACTGACCGCTTAATTTAGTCTGGTTGATGGATAAATTCTGATAGCGGGCAGCTGTTGTATTCACCGTTTTGAAACTGGTTAACCAGGTAGAGCAGCATAACTCCCGTCCACAGGAACCAATACCGCCTACAATTCCCGCCTCCTGACGTGCACCAATCTGCCGCATTTCAATTTTCACCTTAAATTCCGCCGCGAGCACCTTAATCAGTTCCCTGAAATCCACTCGGCCATCAGCCGTATAATAAAACGTAGCCTTACGGCCATCAGCCTGGTACTGTACGTCTCCCAGCTTCATATCGAGACCAAGATTGCGTGCCAATACCCTGGCTTTCAACATGGTTTGCTTTTCTTTGGCACGAGCCTGTTCCATCAGGTGCAGTTCATTATCTTTTGCAATACGCAAAATGGAACGAATATCTTCAGAGCTTTCTTTGACCCGTTTCTTTTTCATCTGCAGGCGCACCAATTCACCGCTCAATGTAATCTGCCCCAAATCATAACCCTGCACCGCTTCAACTATGACATAATCACCGGTATACAGGTCAAATCGTTTATCATTCCGGTAAAACCCTTTTCGAGAGCCATTCTTAAAGCTCACTTCATGAATATTGTATTTGGCAAAAGGGTCAGCTGTAATATCGCTGAGCCAGTCATGTACTTCTAATTTGGAACAGCCGCCTGTCGCGCAATGTCCGTTATTTTTACAACCGGTAGGCATACCACCTACGGTTCCGCAACTATTACAACTCATTTTTTATCTAGTATTGAGTAGTTAGTATTGAATAGGCAGAAACCATCTCAATAATAACTGAATATGAACAATTAATTCCAAAACAACATTTCCATAGTTTTTGTATCCATGCAAAGTTATTATGACAAAAATACAGGAAAAAACGGGATATTCAGAAGCTAATTATACGCAAATGTTAATCTTTCGTCCAAAGTATTTGATTCATTTTCAATGACATATCCATTAAAACAAATTTAGGGCTCACATTTCGCTCTATTTCGTAATGCTTTTGATTGATTAATTCCACCAGCTTAGAAAGTTTATGGAGGCTGATATATTTGTCCAAAGCTTTGGAAATCACCACCTCTTCCTCGGTTAATTTAGCTGCTGAAGATGACACATATTTGGCCTGAACCGTTTCCCGGACAATATGTAACAGGTACTCTAAAAATGATTTTAAATTTTCCCTTCCTATTTTAGACATTTCTTCCGTCCATTTCAATAATGACCCGGCGTTGGTACTTTCGCGGATGCGGATGGTATATCTGAAAAAATGGGTCAAACGAATGGTGTCTATAGATGAAGAGGCTTCGGTCAGCTTAACCGCTTCCTTGTAATTGCCATCTGCCAGGTAGGCGATATGGGTGGCATTTTCCCTGGGGATTCCTTTTCTCAATAAGGCTTCCGCAACAGACACATCATCAATTTTATTGATTTTTACCAGCTGGCAACGGGATAATATAGTTGGTAAAATCGCCTCCTGATTTTCGGCAATCAGTATCAATACGGTTTTTGCCGGTGGTTCCTCCAATAGTTTCAGTAAAATATTCCCTTCTTTTGCCAATGCCTCCGCCATCCAGATGATTTGGATTTTATAATCCGCTTCAAAGGTCGTCAGGCTCAGACCCTTTAAAATATTCCGTGCTTCATCCGCTGTAATATTTCCTTGCTTATTTTCCGCACCGATGTATTGCAGCCATTCCAGTTCATCTATATATGGCTGATTCAGTGCCACTTCTCTAAACTCTTTTAAATAATCGATACTGGTTTGTGGTGATTTGTGCGAAGGATTTTTATTGACTACCGGGAAGGAATAATGTATATCCGGGTGAATAAGTTTCTGAGCTTTCATACAGGCGTTACAGGTACCGCAACTGTCCGTTTCACCTTTATTTCCACAAACGATATATTGCGAAAAAGCCAGTGCCAATGGCAGGCCGCCTGCTCCAGGCTGTGCTAAAAATAATTGCGAGTGCGGAATCTGCCCCGACCGGGCAATTTCCATTAAATGTTGTTTGACTGACTGCTGACCAATTACTTTTGAAAAAAGCATGCCCGAAAATAAGGATTAAAGATGAATGATAATTAAGATAGCGATGTTTATGTTTGAACATTTTACAATTATCAACAGTTTAGTTATGACAAATAACATTTAACTTTATAGAATGAATAAAAAAGTAGCCGTAATCCGCCGGGCTAGTTTCAATGCCGCCCATAAACTCTGGAACGACCAATGGAGTCCTGAAAAAAACAAGGATGTATTTGGATTGTGTGCCAACGAGCATTTTCATGGGCATAATTACACGTTGGAAGTGAAGGTGACCGGCGAAATTGATTCTGAGACAGGTTATGTCATCGACCTGAAAATCATCAAAGACATCATCCGGGATGAAATCGAAGAGCGATTTGACCACAAAAACCTGAATCTTGACACGGAAGAATTTAAGAATCTGAATCCGACTGCAGAAAATATTGTAGTGGTCATTTATGATATCATCCGTTCCAAACTGGATGTTAAATATGAACTGTTTATCAAACTCTGGGAAACGGAAAAGAATATGGTGGAATATCCATGTGCCTAATCATGTATTTTCGACAATCAATTTTGCCGCCCGCTGGGCAGCGCCCTTCTCTCCTATCTTTTCGATTAATTTAAAGTAATCCAAGGGATGAGGGGAGTTTAATAACCGGGTGAGTTCTGCAGTAATTTTACCTATCGAACAATCCTGCTGAATCAGTTCTTCTACTATCTTTTCTTCTGCAATCAGGTTGGGTAAAGAAATGAACTGCACTTTCGCCAGTCGCTTTCCAATCTGATAATTCAACCAGGATGTCTTATAAACCACCACTTGCGGCACTCCGAACAATGCCGTTTCCAGCGTAGCCGTACCACTGCATACAACCGCAGCCTTCGAATGTTGTAAAACCTCGTATGTTTTATCAAAAACAATTTTCACGTTTTTCGGAAGTTCGGCGGGATATAAATACGCTAATCTTGAGACACCTGTTATTACAAACTGTTCTTCATGAAAATGAATGGCCGTTTCGAGCATCACAGGGAGCAAATTTTTCAATTCCTGTTGCCTGCTGCCAGGCAATAAGGCGATGAAAGACGGGACCGGTTTGGGAATTTCTGTTACATCAATAACATCCAATAACGGATGTCCGACAAAATATGCCTGCGAATATTGATGTTTACGGTAAAATGAAACTTCAAAGGGCAGTATGCACAACATCAAATCAACATATCGTTTTATCTTTTCAGCACGGCTTTCGTTCCATGCCCAGACTTTCGGCGAAATATAATAGGCGACTTTATACCCCTGCAGTTTGCACCATTTTGCCATCCTTAGATTGAATCCGGGATAATCAATCAAGACAACTATATCAGGCTGAAAAGAGAGTATATCATTTTTTACTTCTGTAAAGTTCCGGCGGATGGTACGGAGATATCTCAATACCTCATAAAACCCCATAAAAGACAGCCGGTCCAGTCCAAACAGCATTTTTACACCTTCCCGCAGAAGCATATCCCCTCCAACACCTCTAAAGGCAGCCTCTTTATCAAGTTTTAGAATTTCTTTTACCACATTACTGCCATGTAAATCACCGGATGTTTCACCTGCTATAATGTAATACTTCATACTTACCTGGGTAGATAATGGTTGACTTAGTATAAAAACTTTATAAAAAGCATTCCGCCAATATAAATGAGTGAGGCAAAAAAAACACCTTTACACAAATTGAATTTCTTCAATAAGTTGAATAAAAAGAAGAACGGTAAATTGATGAATACACTCACTTTTATAAAAGATGGTAACACTGCTAAATCTCTGGCTCCATTTACATATTCATCCCATGTGTAGCCGTCAAATTTCACCAGATAATAGAGTACGAACATGAACATCGGCAATATCAATCCGATAACGAATCCGATGATGGTCTGGTCCATTTTATCCAACAATCGTTTTGGTGCAGATTCAGTATTCATAAGAGGTTTGTTTTAACAATACGATATAAACGGTAAATGATGTGTTCTATTATTTATTCATGCAGGTTCCAGTTCTGGTTGATGTACGAGATGGCATGGTGGTGTGTTAAATCAAACTGAACGGGCACGATGGATACATATCCGTTATCCAACGCCCACACATCCGTATCTTCTCCCTGGTCGAAATTGACGAAATTGCCGGTCAGCCAGTAATAATTCTTTCCGTTCGGATCTCTGCGTTCGTCAAACTCTTCGACCCATTTGGCCGTCGCCTGCCGGCATATCTTCATGCCTTTTATTTCATTTACCGGCAGTTTGGGAATATTGACATTTAATAAAGAATCTTTTGGCAAACCCGAATTCAACAGATTGCGGATGATTTTCTCGGCATACACCTTTGCACCAGAAAAATCGGCATCAAAAGAAAAATCCAGCAATGAAAAGCCCACAGCCGGAATACCGTCAATGGCAGCTTCCATGGCGGCCGACATGGTTCCTGAATAAATCACATTGATGGAAGCATTAGAACCGTGATTAACCCCCGAAACACAGATATCCGGTTTGCGGTGCAATATTTTATCGATAGCAATTTTTACACAATCCACCGGAGTACCGGAACACTGATAAGCGGGTATATCTCCAAAAACATTCACTTTCTGCAGCCGCAGAGGGTCATGAATGGTAATGGCATGCCCCATGCCGGACTGCGGACTATCGGGTGCGACCACCGTCACATCACCGAATTTAACCATCACTTCCACCAACGCCCTGATACCGGGAGAAATGATCCCGTCATCATTCGTTACTAATATAACCGGTCTGCTCATTCTGCAAAAGTACAAAATTAAGCTCAAGAGATAAGTAACTGACTGCCTGTAATTTTATTTTTATTTTATCCTATAATTTACTCTATTTTTTGTAGGTTTGGGTGTATGAGTTCAGGCTATAAGAACGTCACTATAACAGTCTTAGTGGTGTTGGTTGGAATACTCGGATTTAAAGTATTCATCAGTGATTTATTAAAAAAGAAGGATAATTCTGCTGTTGACAGCACCATTGTTGTCGAGAGAATACGGAAAGTGATGAAGCTGATAACCGTGGAGGGGCATTATTCTGAAATAATGAATTATAGGGATTTCAGCTATATTGATTTTCCGGGATTCCGGAAAGATGCAATGCTGAAAGTCGATGCCAAAGTTTCAGTAGGTTATAATCTGGAAAATATGGACATTTCAACCGATGAAAAGGCTAAAACGATTACAATCAGACATATGCCCAAACCGGAAATCCTTTCTGTAGACACAGACATAAAATTCGAGAATCTAAGCACCGGTATTTTTACAGGTTTCAGTGAAGCAGAACTGAGTAAGCTCAATAAGATGGCAAAAGACAATATCCGCAAGAAGGCACTCAGTATGGAATTGATACGGCAGGCGGAAGAACAAAAGAATGACCTGTTTGATCTATTATTTTATATGGCAAAAGGCAATGGATACAGCATTGTAGTGGAAGGCAGTTCTCTTACTCCAAAAAATTACATTAACCAATAGCCATGGAGAGCAGTATTATCATAACAATCGGCATTATCCTTCTGGTAGTAGGACTGGTCAGTTGCGTTATGCCGCCGCTGCCCGGCCCACCTATTGCCTATATGGCGTTACTACTCGGCTATTTTGGCTTAAACAAAAAAGAGGAATTACCGCTCTGGTTGCTGATTACCTATTTAGGTTTCATCCTGATTGAAATCCTTATCGACTATCTGATACCTGTTTGGGGTACCAAGAGATTCGGGGGAACAAAAGCCGGTGTACGGGGTTGTTTTATAGGAATAGTGGCAGGTATCATCTTTTCTCCTTTTGGCGGTGTTTCTATTATTATCTGCCCGTTTTTAGGTGCAATGCTGGGAGAACTTTTTACGGGTCAGGAATTTTCAGTTGCTGTTAGATCGGGAATGGGTTCTTTTGTCGGATTTCTGCTGACCAGCGGTATAAAAATCATCCTCGTCCTGATGATATGTTATCACTTTTTCACAGCTGTTTTTTGAGCAAACTGAAGAGCAGCACAATCAGTTAATTCATGTTTAGGGATTTGTATTTAATTCGATTATTCCGGCAGAACAAATTTCTGTTTACCGGTGTCATGCTGTTTATTCTTATTCAGCAGTATCTTTACATGAAAGACAACAGTTCATTTCCGTGGTTTGTATGGAGCATGTATTCCCATAAGGAACAGCTCCCTGCTGCGGTCAGCCAGAACGAATTTTACATCAACGGTAAGCGGCTGGATATAACCCGAATCCCTATCTGGCAGGAGGCAACCATCACACATACCTTTCAAAAATATAATGAATTGCAACAAACCGGGTTTAAGGATCCGTTGGATGCTGTGGTAAAAAAAAGAACCGGCTCTTTTCCTCCTTTCGTCTATTCATATGCTGCAGAAAAAATAATCAATGGCAGCGATGAAGTTAAGCGATATCCAGTTTGGTTAAAAAACTATATTTCACACCAAATCACACGTAACCCGATTCAACAGCTGAAAGTTAAGGAAATGCATTATCAATATTCAAACGGAAAATTTATACAGACAGATACGGGAAAAACGCTTTTAATTCTAAAGAACTGATGCATACCGCCATTCATACAAAAGTTGAAAAATACGCCAAAAGGGTGTTCATCTGGTTTTTCTTACTCCTGTTGTTCAGGATTTACAGCCATGCCTTGCTGATATACACGTTTGACCAGCCTGTTAAAGGTCCCGGTACTGATTACACGTTCTGGCTGAGCCACTTACTTTGCTTTCCTGAATTTATCATACACAACCGGTGGGCCTGTTGTATCATTGATGCCGGAGTGATAATGTTAAGTTTAGCCGCAGTTCTGTCAGATAAAAACAGAAACGGTATTACCATCTTATTAATCCTGTTCTTCTTCGTTCAGCGCATCACCCTGGAATCCTACTCGGTATCACACACCAAAAGTATCAGTTGTCTATTTGCAGCATTACTGCCATTCTGTTTCAAAAAAAGTGAAACCACAGAATTGCTGATTGAATTCGGCCGGTTTTTCCTCATCTATATCCTTGTAATTTCTGCCTATCATAAATTCCAACACGGAGCACTTTTGGGTACGGATACGTTTTCTGCCATTTTGGTCAACCAACACACGGACCTTGCCGTTTTACATCCCGGCCACATCAGCTATAAGGTCGCAAAGCTGCTTATACAATATCCTTTTGCGGCAAATCTTGCCTTTAAGCTTTTATTTATAACACAGTCATTTTTTATCATAGGTATCTTTACCAAGCGGGCAGACAGGATCTTATTTGTACTGTTGATGGGGTTTGCAATCAGCACCTATTTGGTAATGCGGATTTACAATTTCGATATTACATTGTTGGGTTTATCGTTGCTGTACTTTCCCATCAGTAAAAAAAGGGGTTAAAAATTGTAAAAAATGAAACTAGAAAACAATAATACCCTATCTTTAAAAAAATATTCGAATGAAACCAGTTTTCCTTTTTCTTTTATCAGTCGCGTTTTTTTTCGCTCATGCACAAACATCCAATACTATAAAGACTACCGCTAAGCCAACCGCTACAACTGCCGCTAAAACATCTGCCACTCCCCCTTCCACGAATACGACCAAATCAACTGTTGCCCCAAAAACAAATACCCCTAAACAACCTGCCGGTCTGCAGGAGTATGTAACAAAAAACAAGGGAGGATCCGCAAGCACTCCCAATCCCAATGCCAAACCATTTCCTTTTACAGGCAGTTTTACCATGAACTTTGAAATCAAAGAAACCAATGCAAAACCAAATTCAGGCAAAATAAAATATGCATTTGACGGCTATCTTGTATCTCTCATCCCTACCTTTTCCAATACGGTAAAGACTATTGCCGGCATGAACACCATCATCAACTCTAAAGACGATGAAATGATGAACCTGACCGTTGATATGAAAGGGAAGAAATCAGGACTGCTGCTGAAATTACCCAAACAGGTTATCAGCAAAGACACAACTATCCGGACTCCAAAAGCAATCGTCATTAAAAAGACCAATGAATCAAAAGTAATTGAAGGGTACAAATGTGAAAAATATGTCATCGACTATACAGACACCTCCAAAATTGTGAGCTGGGTTACAAACGATATCGCATTAAACTCTTCTGACTTGCTGAAATTAATAAACATGGGATTCAGGGGCAAATCACCTTTCTCCAAAACCAACCTTTCAGACATTAAAGGCACAGCACTGGAAACCATTATAACCAAAAAGGATGGCAGCAGTACAAAAATAACAATAACTGAAATCAGCAAGAAGAAGCCGGATGCCGTTGTTTTTTCTTATGATGGTTACAATGTCGCAGATGCCCGCTCCATCCCAATGTTTGGCGGAAACTAACAACTTCTTTATATCAAAATCCATCCCCTTCCATCGTTGAAGGGGATTTTTATAGGTTCTTTAACAAAGTGCTGTTACCGGGGAATTTCCTTAATTCTTTATTTTTGCTAAAATCTATAAACGGAAATGCCTACCATCGATTTTGACAGCTTCAAAGAAAACTTCAGTTTACACAATCATCGTCCAAGAGTATTTTCTTGGCCATTTTTCGGTACTCTCCTGTTTGCCGCCGGATTATTTATTCTCTACAAGCTGAATCAATACATAGACCCATGGCAAAACTGGAGAAAGGCATTAGGTAACGCCACTAATTTCTGCGAAATGAACCGGTTCGACCAGTTGATTGTGCAACCTTCCAATACATGGTCAAATTTAGGATTCATTATCGTCGGATTGATTTTCATCAGCATTGCTAAAAATGACCATATATACGAAGAACGAAGCAATGTCAATAATTTACTGGCTAAATTTCCCGGTTTCTCTTTTATAATAGGTTTTTCCACACTTTACATGGGAATCGGAAGTTTTATGTACCATGCAACACTCACCTACTTTTTTCAGAAACTGGATCAGACCGGCATGTATTTTTTTACTAATCTCTTTTTATCTCCTATTTGTTATTTAAAATTTTTCCAAAAATAAAATATCAGGGCAAAGAATATATTTCAAATCGTTTCTTTATAGCTAGTGCTGTCGTCGTGCAATTATTCTTCTTCTTTTTTCTTTGGAAGCTACCTGTTAATATCTTATTTCCTTCTTTAACCCTCGTGTTTATCCTGACAAATTTATTTTTACTGGTAAAAATGAAAGGTAATGTCTCTTATACCAAGTTAATAGTAGCCTCATTAATCACTTTTTTAATTGCCACTACAGTCTGGCTGCTGGATATTACTGACAAATTATGTTCGCCCACCAGCATTTTTCAAGGACATTCCTTATGGCATCTTTTAACTGCCGTCAGCATATTCTTAGCCTATCTATTTTACAGAAGCGAAGAATTTTTAACAACAGAGGAACGAGAAATTATGCAGCCTCTTGAAAAATTGGCATAATTTTTAGGTATATTTGCTTATGCCTTTTATCATTCATATGAAACAATTCAGGTTTTTTTCTTTTATCATAATATCCGTTTTATTGAACGGTTGTACCGCTTTATTTCAGGCACAGACGAGTATCCAGAAAGCAACGGGGCAATTACCGCCCAGAGCCTACGTAATAGATTACCCACCCAATGGCGACAGGATAAAACCGACACTGATTCCCGGCGGCGGTATGCTGACTACCAACCCTAATCCGTGGGGTGTCCGATACAAAGACTACGTCTTTACTGATTTCGATATTCTAACGGAAACCTATAAAAAAGGGGCACCTACGCACAGCGGAAGCTCCGGCAATCTTATTATGGACATCTTCACTCCAAGAAGTGACGCTGAAAAAAAACGTCCCTGCATCGTGTATGTATTTGGCGGAGGTTTCTATATGAAAGTGGACGACTGTACAACAGAAATCTGCAAAGGAATGGTACAGAAAGGCTATGTGGTGGCTTCCATTGATTACAGAATCGGGTTTGCCAATGCGATGCTTTCTCCGCAATGTGAAGGGGATTTCAACACCGGTTTTTATCCGGCTGTAATTCGTGCTGTTCAGGATGCCCGCTCCGCAGTTCGTTTCCTGAAAGCCAATGCCGGTCGCCTGGGTATTGACCCGGACAAAATTTTCATCGGCGGACAAAGTGCCGGTGCGATCACATCATTGGGTATGGCCCTGTATGAAGATGCGGACGTTCCGGAAGAGGTGCTTAAACAAGTTGGAGGCACCTTAGATCCGATGAAAGACAATATGGAATACAGCAGCAAAGTGGCGGGGGTTTACTCGCTCGCCGGTGCCATCTTTTCTGAAAAAATCATCGTAAAAAAAACAAACACTCCATTTTTATTAATTTCCGGCAGCTGTGACGAATTAATCGATCCGGTAAAAGCACCAGCCTATAAATGCAAAGACAGGAAAACATTTCCGGAAATTGCCGGCAGCGGGTTGGTGTATGAAATCATGAAAAACAACAACATCATGAAATTTGACTATATCTGCGGTGGCGGACATGGCATGGGAAGTGTTGGATTTAATAAACTGCTTAACCTCGTCAGCGGCTTTACGTATAGTGTGCTGCAAGGCAAACCTGTTACAGGTAAAGAGATAATCATGGCAGATGCACCGGTGTGTAACCGGCCTGAAACGTGCAAATAATTCAGGCAAATTCGCTCAGCTCCAGCCAGCGCAATTCCTTTTCATCCAATTGTGAAATGATTGTCTGTATTTTGCCGGAAAGCTCCTTTATTTCCTGGTGATCCGAAATGCCGGAAGATAACTTTTCCGTTAGGACGTCTTTCTCCTTCGTCAATTTTTCCAGTTCATTTTCAAGTTGCTTAAACTCTTCCTGCTCTTTAAACGACAGCCTTCTTTTTACAGGGCTGGAAGTTGTCTTTTCGGATTCAGCCGCATTCCTGTCTGCCATTTTCTGCTGGCGTACTTCTTCCTTCAGCTGCAAACGATATTCATTATAGTTTCCAAGAAAATCCCTTACCTTCCCATCTCCTTCAAAAACGAGCAAATGGTCTGTCAGCTTATCTAAAAAATATCGGTCGTGACTTACTATTACGAGACAGCCTTTGAAATCCATCAGGAAATCTTCCAGTACCTGGAGTGTCAGAATATCCAAATCATTGGTCGGTTCATCCAGAATCAGAAAATTCGGATTCTTCATCAGGATGGTCAGCAGATACAGGCGTCTTCGCTCACCACCGCTCAGGGTAGATACAAAGTTATATTGCTGCTCTAACGGAAACAGGAAACGCTCCAGCAGCTGGGCCGCGGATATGGTACCCTTTCCTACCGGCAAAAATTCCGCAATATCTTTAATGACCTCAATGACACGCTTGTCCGTTTTCAACTGCAGCCCCTTCTGGTTGTAGTACCCGAATACAACGGTTTCTCCTAATACGATATTTCCTGTATCCTGCTTTTCATCACCCACCAGGATATTTAGTAAGGTTGATTTTCCGCAGCCGTTTCTGCCTACAATACCTACCCGTTCGCCTCGCTGGAATTTATGAGAGAATTTATCCAGCACCACCTTATCCTTATAGGTTTTTTGAATATTATGCAGTTCCAGAATCTTGCCGCCGAGGCGCTGCATTTTAACTTCTATTTCAATTGCCTTATCCTGAGTCTTTGCAGTGGCCGCCGCTTTTACATTTTCAAAATTATCCACTCTCGATTGAGCTTTGGTTGTGCGCGCTTTTGGCTGGCGGCGCATCCACTCCAGCTCTTTGCGAAACGTGTTCTGCGCTTTCTCTACATTTACCCGCTGGTTCTCCTCCCGCAGTTCTTTATTTTCGAGGTATTTGGAATAATTGCCTTTGTGCTTGTACAAAATCCCGTTCTCCAGTTCCAGGATTTCATTACAGATATTTTCCAGAAAATAGCGGTCGTGGGTAATCATCATCAGCGTAATGTTGTTTTTAGATAAATACTCTTCCAGCCACTCGATCATATCCATATCGAGGTGATTCGTAGGCTCATCCAAAATAAATAAATCCGGCTGCTGCAGTAACAAAACAGCCAAAGCCAGCCGTTTCTTCTGACCACCGGACATCGAACCCACTTTCTGGTCAAAATCTAAAATCAGGAATTTAGACAATATCAGTTTAACCTGCTGCTCATAATCCCAGGCTTCCAGTTCATCCATCTTGTTCATTGCTGACTGTAAATCACCATACCCGTCCAGTGCCTGTTCATACAGCAAACTGGCCTTTAATATAGGATTCTCATCGTGCATGATGGTCTGATAAACAGTCTTACTGTCATCAAAAGCTGGTTCCTGTGAAAGAAATCCCACTTTGATATCCTTATGGAACTTAAAATCCCCGCTTTCAGGAGGCTCTGATCCCTGTAAAATCCGGATGAGTGAAGATTTTCCGGTTCCGTTTTTGGCAATCAGCGCTACTTTCTGCCCTTTATCAATAAAAAATGTGATGTTTTCAAATAAGAGTTTATCTCCATAGAATTTGGATAGATTATTGACAGAAAGGTAATTCATGCTGCAAAAATACGCTTACTATTGAAAATAGTCTCATTATCTTATCGTTGCTGCCTTTTCATTCCGTAATACGTTTAAAACAGACCGACTCATTCAGACAACACCCTTAATAAACAAAAAATAAGGTGATAACAATAATTTTATCCTAAATTTAATCGGTGAGTAGACTAAAAAAATCCTCTTTACAGGGTTGGTCCTATTATGCAATGCTATAATGATAGCTCAGGACAAGCACTACTCTATTGCTTCTGTCAAACAAAAGACGGTATTTCCGTTTTACGTTTTCAACGATATCTTACTGGTAGATGTCATGGTCAACCAGTCAAAAACACTGAAGTTCATATTTGATTCAGGTTGCAAAAGCACCATTATCATCCATCCAAAATACCTCGACTCTTTTGACATATCCTACCACCAGAAAGTTTATTTTTCCGGATTAGGCTTTAAAGATTCCATTGAAACCATGAAAATTGACAACGGAACCCTTGAAATCGGTGAATTGAAAGGCGTACATATTCCCGTTTTTATCTTAAGTAAAGACACCTTAACGCTCGCACATTATTTAGGAACAGAAGTAGACGGCATTTTTGGTGCTGAATTGTTTGAAAAATATTACATCCATATAAACTATAAAAAACATATCGTCGAACTGTACGAAAAAAGACCCTCTAAAAAAATAACAGCCACCTATAAAAAACTACCGGTAGAAATCCGAAAAAGCAAAGGATATATCTCCTGTATGGTTATGAACCAACAGAATGAATTATTCCTTTCCGAACTGTTACTGGATACAGGCTCCAACATACCGGTCATTATTAAAAATAAAGACCCGGAAGATTTACATATCTCAAAATACATCCAGGCTGAAATCGGCCAGGGATTATCCGGTGCCATGTACTCTAAGGTGGGAAGACTTAAGAAACTATTCATTGACACCCTGAAACTGGACAGTGTCATTGTCGCCTTTAATGAAACCCCTATCACCTTTAAGGAAATGAATGAAAACACCCTCGATGGCAATATAGGCAACGATATCTTAAACCGGCTGGACATCTATTTTGCTTACCCTGAAAAAGCCATTTATTTCAAGCCATTGGGGAAAATCTATTCGCCTTTTTATTTTAATGTCTCCAATATCATACTACTGGAAAACAGGACTAAAAACGGCGGTTTTATTGTAAAGAGTATCGCCAGCGATTCACCGCCCTTAGAAGCCGGGCTGAAACAGGGGGATGAAATCATAAAAATTGACAAGAAGCGCTGTTCCTCCATGCGGCTGGAAGACGCGCTTATTTTATTGAACAAACGTATCGGCAAAAAAGTCAGCATTGAATTTGTCCGTGATAAGCAAACGATTAAAATAACATATAAGCTTGTCAGTATAATTTAGGGCATCGGGTCGGGACAAAAGAACTGGGTGTGGAAAGCAAACAAAAAATCGTACATTCAAATCTAAAATTATAATTCATACATCTTAAATCAATTATTATGCAAGCCATTTATTTAGTAAAAAACGGTGCCCCCAAAAACGCTTTTGAATTCAGGGACATACAGATTACAGAACCCGGTGATGACGAGGTGGGTGTCATCGTGGAAGCCTCCGGCATCAATTTTGCCGATGTGGTGGCCCGGCTGGGTCAATACCAGGATTGCCCTCCTTTACCTGCAATTGTCGGCTATGAAGCAGTAGGAAAGGTAGAAAAGACCGGGAAAAACATCACCACCGTAAAGAAAGGTGACAGAGTGCTCGTCTTCACCCGATTTGGCGGATACAGCCAGTACGTCATCCAAAAAGAAAACGCCATCGCTCTCATAGGGGAAGAGATGGATGCCGGCAAGGCACTGGCGCTGGCTACGCAGTATAGCACAGCCTATTATGCCTGTGCAGTTGCTACAAATGTATTGCCCAATGAAACGGTATTGATTCATGCCGGAGCGGGTGGTGTGGGCACCGCACTGATTCAATTGTGCAAACTGAAGAATGCGAAAATATATTCCACTGCCGGCAGCGACAGCAAACTGGACTATTTACGTGCGCAAGGGGTGGATGTGCCCATCAACTATAACAAAGACGATTTCTCCAAAGTCATCAAAGAACCGATTGATGTGGCATTTGACAGTTTAGGCGGTGAAAATTTCAGAAAAAGCTACAAACTCCTCAATCGCGGCGGACGCATCGTAGGCTACGGCGCCTCTTCGATGACGGATGCCAACAACATTCTGTCAAAAGCAAAGATTGGTATGGCTTTCGGATTGTATCATCCCGCGCAATTGCTGATGGAAAGCCGCTCCATGATTGGTGTCAATATGCTGCGCATCGCAGATTACAAACCTGATACGCTGAAACATTGCATGGACAGTGTGATCCGGTTGCTGCACGAAGACAAGATTGCCCCGGTGGTTGGCAAGATGTATGCTGCCAAAGATATTGCTCAGGCACATGATGATATGGAAAACCGCAAAACCACCGGCAAGATTGGTATTGTCTGGTAATACTGTTGTTATTTTTATATGTAAAAAATAACCAAAAACCATTTTTTGATATACAAGGAAAGTTGCTGCCACCCCAAGCCGGTAGCAAATTGCTGATAAAATGAACCCGAATGCTGATAGCCACGCTTCGTTCGTTTTACAGCTATTGCTGTGTATATCAAAAGCCGGATACAAGAAAGCCGGTTGTTTGTTTCTAATCTTATTTGTTAGTAGATTAGCAGAATTGACATAATATGTCTTCCGCTAAAACTATACATACACAATCCATAAAACAATGGGCCGCTGAACTGGGCTTTTCCCATTGCGGCATCGCAAAAGCGGAATTTCTCGAAGAGGAGGCTCCCAAACTGGAAGCTTGGCTGAAACATCATTACCAAGGCGAAATGCGTTATATGGAAAACCATTTCGACATGCGCCTCGACCCGCGTAAACTGGTGGATGGTGCAAGGTCTGTTATCTCGCTGACATATAATTATTACACCGAACAAAAACAAATCCGTAACGGAGTTTCTCCGCAGTCCGGCCCTGCTGCCCCGAAAATTTCAACGTATGCCTACGGGGAGGACTATCACCATGTAGTGAAAGAAAGGCTTAAGGTATTGTTGCAAAAGATAATGGAAACAACGGTCAATGTCAACGGGCGTGTATTTGTTGACTCCGCGCCTGTTTTAGAACGTGCCTGGGCAGTGAAAAGCGGATTGGGATGGATTGGAAAACATTCGCTTCTGATCAACAAACAACAGGGGTCTTTTTTCTTTTTAGCGGAAATCATACTTGATCTGGAGCTGGATTACGACACCTCCTTACCCACCGACCATTGCGGCACCTGCACCGCCTGCATGGATGCCTGTCCCACCCATGCCATTGTTACCAACCAGGTGGTAGACGGCAGTAAATGTATTTCGTACCTGACGATTGAACTGAAAGAAGCTATCCCTGTAGAATTTAAAGGCAAAATGGACAACTGGATGTTCGGCTGTGATATCTGCCAGACGGTATGCCCCTGGAACCGGTTTTCCAAACCTCATCAGGAGCCGAAGTTTGAGCCGGATGCGCGCTTACTCACCATGACACGACGAGAGTGGCAGGAAATAACGGAAGATGTTTTTAAGGATTTATTTAAAAAATCAGCGGTGAAACGAACCGGCTATGAAGGATTGAAGCGTAATATGTTATTTTTAGGGAAATAGTTGGATGGCGGTCAACAGTTTAAGTTAGAGAATTTTTCTCTTTTTATAACTGTCTGACTTTTAGGGACACTTACAGCGGTAAAAAACAGTCAAGGAGGTAGTGAGTACAAAAAAACAGAACTTTTGCCAGAATTTAATGTAATTTTATAATCAATTGATTTGCAATACACTTATCGTATTGTAAAAAAGTATAACTTAGCATGATTGTATTCGTTGTTTTAGTTAGTTTAATTTCAATCCTAGTATACAATATAGGGCTTGTTCACTTCACATACAATGAAGTAAAATGTGTAACAAAATAAAATACAGGTCGCAACTAAATGGAAAAAGAGAAATACTATTATAATCCCAATACCCTTAAATACGAGAAGTATAAACTCAGTATCTGGCAGCGCATTCTGCGTATTACCGGATTTTTTACATCTGCATTTTTCTTTGGCTTTTTAGCCATGATACTGGGCTACAGCCTATTTGATACACCAGAAGAAAAATCAAAGAAGTTACAGCTCCGGGAAATGCAGGAGAAATATGAAATCCTGGACAAACGGATTGATGCCTTATCAAAAGTGCTGCAGGATATGGGCGACCGGGATGATAATATTTACCGCATCATTTTCGAGGCAGAACCTTTGCCGGAAAACCTGAGAAGCGGAGGAGTCAACAAGTCAAAGATTTATTCTGAACTAAAAAATTTACCAGAAGCGAAAATCATTTCCAATACACTGCAAAAACTGGAACGTATGGAGAAACGCGCCTTTATCCAGTCCAGGTCTTATGATGAGCTGACAAAGATGATAAAAAACAAAGAACAGATGCTGGCGGGAATTCCAGCCATACAGCCTGTTTCCAACAAGGATTTGAAACGCATTGCCTCCGGTTTTGGCTACAGAATCGATCCTATTTACAAAACCCCCAGAATGCATACCGGACTTGATTTTACGGCAGAGATCGGAACTCCCGTATATGCAACCGGAGACGGAGTGGTGGAGATTGCCGGCTCACAGGGTGACGGATACGGGAATAAGGTGGTCATCAACCACGGCTATGGATATGAAACATTATACGGACATAACAGCAGAGTGGTGGTGCGCCCCGGAGAAAAAGTAAAACGCGGACAGACCATTGCACTGGTGGGCAACTCCGGAAAAAGCACAGGACCACACTGCCATTATGAAGTATGGAAAAACGGCACCAAGATTGATCCGGTGAATTATTTCTTTAATGACCTGACCCCGGAACAATATGACCAAATGCTGAAAATTGCGGAACAGAGCAATCAGGCATTTGATTAATGACGACTTTAATAACCTGAAAACTATAAGAGATGCCATACAAAGAAAAACAAATAGAGAAACTCTATTTCACGATAAGTGAAGTGGCAAGGCAGTTTAATGTCGCGACTTCCCTGATTAGATTTTGGGAAACGGAATTTGACATTTTAAAACCAAAGAAAACCAACAAAGGCAACCGCCTGTACACCAAAAAAGACATTGAAAACTTCAGCCTCATCTATCATCTGGTAAAAGAAAAGGGATATACGCTGGATGGGGCGAAAAAGAAACTGAAAGAAGGCGGTGATGTAAAAACGGATAACTACAGCGAAATCGTAACAAGACTGAAAAACATACGGAAATTCATTGAAACGCTGCATAACGAACTATAACCGCACAACGGTTAAAAAACAACAAAATGAATAAATACAACGCTATACAAATTCTATTCCCGCTTTGTTGCGTGTTCCTGATTGTAAGTTGCCACAGAGATAACACCTCCGGTTATACGCTCACCAACCCCTCTCCTTATTTTACCCGTTTGTATTCATTGAATGATGAAGCAATAAGCAGGGGTATTAACTTTAACCTGACTGCGGATGAAGTAAAGAAGACAGAGAAAGCGAAATTATATGAAGCCACAGCAGATCATTTATTCTATGAATATTCCTACCCTGAAGACTCCACAGCCGCTTCCGAGTATGCCAACCTGCAGTACTTCTTTAATGAAAACGGACAACTGGATATCATAACCGTTGATATATTCATGAACGACTCCATTCAGGAAACTCATTTAAAAAATACTTTTATCGATTATTTCAGTCAACGTTACGGCTCATCAGAAACAGACAGTTACAATTACGAGGTCTGGAAGGGAAATTTTGACGACAAGAAACTGGATAAGGAATTTAAATATTCGGTAGCGCTCAAGAAGCTGGAAAATGAATCGGGTATTTCCCTGGAATACATCCGGGAATAAAAACGTATACCCATGTCATCAAATTACAACCATGCTAGAAATCGTACCTGCGGTATGGAATGGACCAACGCAGGGAAAGATTTACATAATGCGTTTGCATATTACGCGTCACGTCTTCGCTCTTCTTTTTCCTGAACACGTATGTAAAATCAACATAAACATTATGCCACGGTTCATAAGTGGCCACAAAGTCGAGATAGAAGGTACGCGCCATAACACCCTGTCCTATACGATTACCAAATTCATTCGGTTTTTTGAGGTCATAATCTTTCAAAATATTACCGCCCCAATTCAGGGAATCATCGTCTTCTCCCCTTTTGCTGTAAACAAAACGCGTGGATAAAAACAGCGGTTGTATGGGCTGGTATTTCACTTCAAAAATAAGTTCTGTGAAGTTGGCTCCCAAAGGATGTGCCAACGGCTGGTTATAATGTGACCAGGAAGTGGTGGTATCGAAGTGTGTATAGGTATATGGACGCACCACATTACCTTCAAACTGTAAATCTAAATGGTCGACACCGAATGCGTCGATGTATTTGATACCGTACTGTGCGGCAAATTTAGTCCCCCACCATCTCCGCGGATGAAAAAGCCCCCATGCCTTGTTTTTGCCGGGTGTATTGAATTCCTTGGCAAAATTCAATTCATCAATCAGCAGCTGACCATACATCTGAACATGCTTCGCAAAATTTACCTTAAAATCAAAGCCAAGAAATGCATTATCCGGAGAGCCCAGCGCCTGCTCAACGGAACGGTAAAATATCAGAGGATTCAGGTATTGCAGTTCAAAGGTGTTTTCCCGTTGAAACATGACAGCTTCAAAAATACCGAGATTGACATTCTTCGTTACGTTAATGCTGAGGTGGTGCATCGCCATATATTTTTTAGTAAGCAACCTGTCACTGCCCCTGGGGTAGAATTTGGTCAGTTCAGCGAAAATATTCTGGTAATTTAACTTCCAGACATTAGTATTCAGTTTTAAGAAAAGGTAGTTGGCACCAAAATCAGAGAGAAACAAGGAACGGATACCATCGCCGATAAAGTTATTATCATACCCGAACTGCATATGAAAATGTTTAGTCGGAGTTATCGTGACATATCCTTTGGATAAGAAATAATCGTAGCCGTCGCTTTTATATTCCTTCCAGTAGCCTGCACCGGGAGGAGTCTGACTCTGACGAATATAATCCTGAACATAATTGGGGAAATTACCCTGTTCGGATGTAAACAAGGCGTAAAAGCCAAAAATATCGTCCACCTGTCCCCTGATTTCAAAACCTTTGGAAGTCAGGTATTTAAATTTCCTGGTTTCATCAGACAGAGAGCCACCCAATCGTATTTGTATGGCCGGATTCACAGACATGGCAAAATGCGGCACTTTAACATGTAATAAATGGGCAGGATGACGGAATAAAAACTTCAATTTCGGGTTGTCGGGCAATTCCGTATGTTCATCGTCAAATTCAAAATTATCCTTATAAATATATTCAATGTTTTTTCTGTCCATTGCTGTCAGGTCGTCAATATCCATATCACTTAAGGAATCCAGGTTATTGATATAATCAATGACCATTTTCCGGTCGTAGGGTTTATTGGAAGTATGGAAGCCTTTTACCAGTCCAGTCTTAATCTCCAGACGGTCTAAATAATGGTTAACATTGGATCCTCTGGGGATAAAGGTACCCTGTGGGAAGGCAGAAAATGATGCAAAAAGAAAACAACAGACTATGAATATTTTTTTCATACACTTACTTTAAATACGGCAATATAAGCCCCGAAATATCGTGGTAAATATAAGTAATTCAGATTTAAAAATAAGATTTACATAATTTTTGATTTATATTTGATAACTGTACACACTTTAAAACAATATCTATGTCCGATCAATCAAAAGTTTCTGTCAACTACCAGATAGCCATCATTGGCGTACTTTTCTTTTTATTTGGTTTCGTCACCTGGCTGAACGGATTGTTAATCCCATTTTTGAAACAAGCCTGTGAGCTGACGGATGTCGTGGCCTATTTAGTCACCTTTGCCTTTTTCATCGCTTACTTTGTGATGGCTTTTCCATCCGGTATGATACTGAAGAAAATCGGCTTCCCGAACGGCATGGCTCTGGGACTGCTCATCATGTCTTTTGGTGCAGCCATTTTCATCCCTGCCGCCATGAACCGAAGCTACCTGTTGTTTCTGTCCGGCCTGTTTATCGAGGGGACAGGTCTGGCTTTACTGCAAACGGCCTCCAACCCGTATATCACCATTCTAGGTCCCATAGAAAGTGCCGCACAACGTATTTCGATCATGGGTATCTGCAATAAAGTGGCAGGTATGATTGGTATTTTTATATTGAATAAGCTACTGTTCAGCGGCATGAGTCAGTTTTCAACATCCATACAATCACTCAGCGGTGACGCCAAAGAAGCAGCCCTGCAAAATCTTGCAAACAAACTTATTACCCCCTACTCAGTCATTGCCTTGGTTTTAATCTGTCTCGCCTTATTAATCAAGTTCTCCAAACTGCCGGAAATCAAAGATGCGGATGACGACGACAGTGATGTAAGCACCAGCCGCACGTCTGTTTTGCAGTACCCCTATTTATTGTTAGGTGTGGTCGGCATTTTTGTCTACGTGGGCGTTGAGGTTACAGCTATCGATACCTTGCCGTTATACGGTCAGTCGCTGGGTATAGCCGCAGAAAAAGCCAACCTGTTCCCTATCTACGCATTGGTGGCATTGACGATAGGTTATGTGGCTGGTATCTTCAGTATACCGAAATATCTTTCACAACAGCAGGCGCTGATGATTTGTGCTTTGCTGGGTATAGTTTTCACTGCCGGCGCCTTATTTACCACCGGATTGGTTTCCATCTACTTTCTGATTGCATTGAGTTTCGCCCATGCGCTGATGTGGCCCTGTATCTGGCCGCTTTCGATTGAAGGATTGGGAAAATTCACAAAAACAGGTTCTTCCTTACTGATAATGGGTATTGCCGGCGGTGCGATCATCCCACTGATCTATGGACATCTGAGTGGTGCGGACGGTGCCAACAGACATATTTCTTACTGGATCTTGTTGCCCTGTTATCTGTTTTTGATTTATTTTGCACTTAGAGGAAATTTGATAGGAAAGGGGAAAAACAAACAGGCATGAAGTATTTAATTAAGAACGGTACTATTGTCAATGAAGGAAAAATTGAACAAAAGGACATATTGATTGATGGCAACTTTATATCACGGATCGACCGTGATATTTCAGATGTCAATGCTACTGTAGTAGATGCTTCTGACAAACATGTAATCCCCGGCATTATTGACGACCAGGTACATTTCCGCGAACCCGGACTGACCCATAAGGCGACTATCTATACTGAAGCGAAAGCAGCGGTGGCAGGCGGCGTTACATCCTTTATGGAAATGCCCAATACCAAACCGGCAGCGCTGACACAGGACCTGCTGGAAGATAAATACCGGATTGCGGCAACTACATCTCTGGCGAATTACTCCTTTTACATGGGTACGAGTAACGAAAACCTGGAGGAGGTGTTAAAGACAAATCCATCTGCCGTTTGCGGGATCAAGATTTTCATGGGCGCATCAACAGGCAATATGCTGGTGGATAACGAGAAAGTGCTGCGAAATGTATTTTCGCGTTCGCCGATGCTGATTGCCACACATTGCGAAGATGAAAAAACCATCCGCGAAAATGTGACCTTGTACAAAGAAAGATACGGCGAGTATGTTCCCCTGTCGTGCCACCCGGAAATAAGAAGCGCGGAGTCCTGCTATCTGTCATCCTCTTTCGCCGTTGATCTCGCAAAAGAATACAACACCCGATTGCATATCCTCCATATTTCGACCGAAAAAGAAGTGGGATTATTTGATTCTTCTAAACCGCTTAAAGACAAAAGAATCACCAGTGAAGTATGTGTTCACCATTTGTATTTTCAGCAGGAAGATTATGCCCATTTGGGTGCCCTTATAAAATGTAACCCTGCCATCAAATACAAAACAGATAAAGATGCCTTGCTGAAAGGCCTGTTGGATGACCGGCTGGATGTCATCGCAACCGACCATGCACCGCATACGTTGGATGAAAAACAACAATCCTATTTTCAGGCACCTGCCGGATTGCCGCTGGTGCAGCATGCAATCAATATCATGCTGGACTTTTACCACCACAAAAAAATCACACTGGAAAGGATAGTTGAAAAAATGAGCCATGCTCCGGCAGTCTGCTTTAATGTACAGCAACGTGGTTTTTTGAGGGAAGGTTATTTTGCCGATATCGCCGTGGTGGATCTGCACGAAGTCTGGAAAGTAGAGGAATCAAATATTCTGTACAAGTGCTCCTGGAGTCCGCTGGAAGAAAGAGAGTTCAGGGGTAAGGTAAAACAGACATTTGTCAGCGGCCATCTTGCCTATAATAACGGACACTTTGACGAAAGCCAAAAGGGTCAGCGGCTGCTGTTTGAACGAAATCAGACACCATACCTGGATAGAGCCTGATTTAAGCCTGCAAGCATATTGAATTTTGAGATGAAAGATTTATTATTAAGACAGATATGCTATTGCATCAATGTTTCCGACTTGTAAATATACGTCACGCCTACGGGATCCTCGACATTTACCGGAAGCCTTTTTACTATTGATTTCGGTAGTGTCTGATACGTTTTAATATATTTATTCTTGTTTACAAAAAAAGTTTCACCGTAATAATGTCTGGTTATAAAATAATTCTGCCCTGCTGTGAGGCTGTCTTTATGTGTTTCTATTACCTGCAAATCTCTCCTTTTCATAAAATAATGTTTTGCGTTCGGGAATCTGTTATTTAGGCAATAGGGATTCAATTTGTCACAATAAATTTGATTTTCATGCAGGGAATCAAAATAGATTACAAAATAATTAAGTGACCTGGTGGATTTGACAATAAGGGCCGTCGGCAGCAGTATCAGATTCAGTATAATGAAGACCTTCAGACACACATCCACTATCTTTCTGTGTTTAAACCAATACAAAAACCCTATATATGCCATTGGTACCATTATACTGAATACCGGAACCATAAACCGAAACTCCTTATGACCTATTAGTGAATGAAAACCAACAAAACCAATAAGAAGATAGGTAAATACAGAATGTTTAAATTTAATTGCATAAAAGAACATCCCCAGTATGATAAAAAGACCAACCGGCGGCGTAAAGAACAGAAAGAAACATTGGAAATAATAGTAGAATGGCTCAGTTCCGAACGTAGCAGCCACATTATTAATTATGTTTTCCCTAAAGTATCTGTAGGGTGAAAAAACAAATTCTCCATAAAGCCATAGATTGGTAAAATATTCTGCGATTAAAGGTATGAGTGTTCCTGCTGCTATAAAAAACCAGTCAAAAAATCGTTTCCGGAGATATATTATACTCCATATAAATAAAAACAGCAGCAGAAACGCAATCTGAAATCTGAAATAAAAGGAGAACCCAAATAAAATTCCTATAAGAATCAGTTTAAGTTTATCAGACTCATATGATTTTCTGGAATCAAACAGGGCAAATCCTATCCAAAAGAAAGATGCGCTGAACGACTCGGAACTGAAGCGCGTCATAAAGGACGGCATAATCCAGAAACACAGGGTGAACAATATGATTTTCTTCTTATCCGCTTCCAGTTCTAATTTATCCAGAAAAAACGGAGCAATACGGTATAGTGAATAAATAAAAAACAAGGTGGCTATTACCCTGGCAGATGCCCCGATAACAAATGGATTTTCGATACCAAAGAACGAAAACAGTTTGATCAGCAGAAATGCAATAAACGGCATAATGGAAGACCGGATTTTCGCCTCAAATTCCCAGGGCATTGCATCCAAAGGCGTTATCCCCGCTTTATAGGAAGCAAATTCTACTATCTGGAAATGCTCATCTGCGTGCATGTACCAGAACGCCACTACAGCAATGAAAAAATAGTAGCAGACTAATAATTTGACAGATTTTCTATTAAAATTCATATCATTAAAAATTCAAATAACCGGCATAAAAGAAATAAGCAGCATTCAAGTGTAATTTACCGTCCATTCTGTTAATTTTTAATGCCAAAAATAATATTAAATATCTGTGAAAATGGCATAAACATCTAAAATTTAAAACACGGTTCACTTTATTCCGATGCGGTCTGAGTGTTTGAAAAATGGCAGATAAACCAGTAGTACAATATTTCTTGCCCAGTCTCATTTGCTACTCCTGTTATTTCGTAGTATCCTGAATAAAACCATAAAAGCGTCAGCCAATAATTCTATCCTCCTCCGGTTTGGAAAAGATGACTGTACGAATAGTAACAAACAGCCAGATTGTTAGCAAAATCGTAGCAATAACACTGGTAGGAATAATAACAAACAGCATTGCAGGTGTATTGGGCAGAAATTGATGTACACAACCACGCAAAACATAAAACCCTGCGGCAAATACCCACCACCTCACGTTAATACCCGGAATAATGGTGGCCAGTGGAATTACAAATAAGATATACCAGGGTAAAAGGCGGTGAATAAAGAAGCCAAAATAAATCAGAATGAAGACGGCAGTTATCTGAATCAGACCCGATATGTCCATTTTTCTTCGGCGGTACCAGAATATAACAAATACGATAACGCAAAGCAACAAGGCAAAAACCTGAAAAAACAGTATGACATTGCCCTGCTTAATGTCTGCATTCACTGTACTCCTCCATATTTCCACTGCCATCGCTGACCATGAACCGGACGGACGCATCGCACCTGCATACCGGAAGGGAGCCATAAAGGAATACGGATGTAGGATATACCAGCCCAATAGACTGGTACTTATAATGCCTGCCCACAGAACGGTTTTACGCAAACTGTTTTTCAGAAGCAGCAGGAACGCAACCGCAAGAAAGGGAAAATATAAGAATTTGGAAGCCAGCGCCAAAACACTGAATAAGGCTGAAGAAACGGATTTGCCCTTTTCTGCAAAGTCCAGCATTAACAGGGTAAAATAGACCGCGACAATATCATTATGTCCCTGCCCTGCCATTTCAAACAAACAGGCAGATGACAATACGAACGGAAAAAGATAACTGCGTCTGCCGGTTCTGTAAAACAACAGAATTACAAATAATACAATGATTGCCTTATACAGAAGTATGGCTGCTGTAGCGGAGGACATACTTACCGGCAGCAACGAGCTTATCAACAAGACAGGACCATATACGCTTGGAATCTGCTGGTATAAGGGAGAAACAAGTTCATGAAACCTGTTTACGATGCCTGAATTAAATGTTTCCAGTATATACGGGTCACTTCCATTCCTGGCAAACTCCCCATAATATATATAACTGTACAAATCGTTGGTAGTGAGAGGCGGGCAAATAAGCAGGAATATTACTGAGGCGCTGATTTTCCAATCGGTAATAACTTCTAAAGATATCTTATTTATCAGATCCAGTGAACCAAGTGTGACAAAAAGAACTGCGACTGCGATGAGAATCGAGATGCCGGCTCCGGCTGGTACTCCCGGATAGTTTCCGTCTACCACAAAAGAACCTGTGACAAAAAAGCGCAACCATCCCGCCAGTGAAAAAAGAACAGACCCAACCAGAATTTTAGCCGATGCATTCATAAAGAGAATAAAGTAAAATGATATTGACCAGTTTTATACATACAAAAGCCGACGAGCTCCAACAATTAAGCAATGATACAAATATTTTTTCATACTGGGTTCCGGCAGCGTAATTTTTAGCCGGATTTTGTTCTGAAATTGAACCACCCTGCATATCAACTCTGATCACATCGGTGTTGGTATTACATAATCTAAAAATTAAAAAACTGAATATTGTTTTGGTCATTTAATGTTTACGGCAGCAATCCGCTTCCGTCCCCTGGTGGGTATGATGCATCTCCGGGCTGATATAGGGTATGCCCAGATTCAGTCCGCGTAAAATCAGCAGGACGGCCATGACACCGACAAAGACAGGTACCGCTTTCCGCAGCTGATTCCGCAGCTGAACAGAGATGAATTTTCCCATCACTGTTACAGTGACCATCACAGGGAAAGTACCCAAACCGAATGCAGCCATAAATAAGGCACTCTGCCACACGTGACCCGTAGCCACCGCACCTGCAATGGCCACATACACCAAGCCGCATGGCAAGAACCCATTAAGAAATCCGATAAAAATATACGAGTAGAATTTCTTATCCTTTTTCAGCAGGTTACCCAATGCCTGTTTGATAAAACCGGTAAAAGTGCTGATATACGATTTGTTGCTGTCCAGGTATTTGGAAAAGAACAGGAAAAATAAGATCAACACACCTAATGCAATGGATAGGAACTGCTGGTACCCACCTATAAAAAACTGGCGGCCAACGAGACCGAACAGCACACCCATAGAAGAATACGAGGTCATTCTGCCAAAGTTATACAGCAAAATAAGAAACAGGCGCTGCCATTTAGGCTTATCATACACCGGGAGTGACAAGGCTATCGGGCCGCACATTCCTACGCAATGAAAACTTCCCAAAATTCCAATCGTAAAACCGGCTGCAATTACAGAGTAGAACATTACTGTGCGTTAAAGGATTGTTCGGAATAAAACAGTTGATTATTGCTTTTCCAGCTCAACTGAACGGTATAGAGTCCTTTGGACAGCAGCGACCCGGGAATCAGCTGAATGCCTTCAGCATCCGGTTTAAGTGCCAGATGAAGGTCTTTTTTCTCATCGGACGGGCGCAGAAAATAAATCTTACCGTCTGTAATATTTTGAGCGGCTGCTGCCGGAATTCTTATTTTCACCATATCGGCAGAATCGGTGAGCGATAATTCTTCATCGAGTTGCTGGAGATTATTCTTACCGTCTATCACCTGCTGATAGGCCAGTTCCTTCACATAATAGTTTTCGTCCTGCATCTCATTTGTCTGCCGGGAAGATACATAGACCATCCCCAGCATAGCCAAAACAAAAGCAATGTAAACAAGCATTATCCTATATCCCCAGTTCATCCGTTTGATTTATAAAAATGGTCCTAAAAAGTTGGTTTTAACGGTCTGTATCTTCTCACCTTCCCTAAACACGGCAATAGTAACATTATTTTTCCGCTGGTGTATTTCTTTCCTGTCCAGGATAACAAAAAAAGTCACCTCATTCAGGGTTTCTGCCTTTAGATTCAGGGCATGTCCACCGATTAATTTAATCTCTCCTTTGACATTCTCCAGTTTCAGCTCTGCCTTAAATTCCTTTTTGGTTTTATTGATAATCTTCGCATTGTACAAATTGCTCAGTTTATTATCCGGCAATTCCTGATATAATTGCCCGGCAGTCCGGGTGATATGAGCATCCACATCTTTACGGGTGACCAATAATACCGTCAATATGGCCAGCAATATGACCAGCAATATAGTAAATGCTTTTATCTTAGGGGTAAATGCCAGTTTTTTGCCTTCTGCTATTCCGTTTTCAGATGCATAGCGAATGAGTCCCTTCTGCAATCCCACTTTTTCCATCATAAAGTCACAGGCATCTATACAGGCTGTGCAGTTGGTACAATCCAGCTGTGTACCGTTCCGTATGTCTATCCCTGTAGGGCAAACGTTGACACATTGGTGGCAGTCAATACAATCGCCGGCCGTTCGTACTTCATTTTTCTTAAATTTAGCGCGGCCTTCTCCCCGTTTATAATCGTAGGCGACCAGCATGGTGTCTTTATCAAACAATACCCCCTGCAGCCTGCCGTAAGGGCAAATGGTGGTGCAGACAAGTTCGCGAACGAAAGCGAAGACAGCATAAAACATTCCTGTAAAAACAATTAAGCCAAGGAATAAGGCAAGGTGTTCAGAAATGGGTTCTTCAATTATTTTAATCAGCCTGCTTACACCAAAAATATAGGAAAGGAAGGTATTGGCAATGAGAAATGCGATGAGAATGAAAATCAGGTGTTTCACTATTTTCTTTCCTATTTTTTTCCCTGTCCATTTTCCGTTATCCATCAGTCTCTGTTCTGCGGGTGAACCTTCAATCAGCCATTCTATCGGGCGGAATATCAATTCCATGAATATCGTCTGAGGGCAAACCCATCCGCAAAACAATCTTCCGTAGACAACTGTGAATAATGCTATAAAGATGATAAATGTAATCGTGGCGATTGCAAAAATATAAAAATCCTGAGGCCAGAAGATTTTACTGAATAATATGAACTTCCCCTCGGGAATATTAAACTGAACAAATGGCATTCCGTTTACCTTGATAAACGGAAGTCCAAAAAATACCAGTAAATAGAAGATGGTTAGTATGTTCCTGTAGTTATAATACCTGCCGTGAGGTTTAAGGGCATAAACCCAGTTGCGTGCACCTTTTTCTGTTACAGTACTGACTCTGTCTCTGTAGGATTCGGAGTGCTGTAGTTCATCTAAATCCATGTTATTTTGTTTTTGTGGAATCTGCAGAAGCCGTGGCCCCCGTTGATTCTACATACAATTCACCTTGTTTTTCTTTTGCTCCGGGTGGATTTGTTCCATTAATAGATTCAATAAAACTGGACAATTGGGCAATCTGAGTCGGGGTAAAATCATCTTTCCAGGCTTTCATTCCTTTTTCGACCCATCCGTATTTAATCGATTTAAAAACATCTTTAATGGAACCTCCGTGTATCCAATAAGCATCTGCCAGATTCGGACCTACACCTCCCTGACCTTTATCGCCGTGACAAGCAGCACAGTTCATTGCATACAACTTTTCACCACCGGAAATACCGGCAGCATCCAGCATTGCCACATTATTTTCATCCACCTGATTACCCTGGAGCTTTAACAAAGAATCCTGTTGAGCCTGGGCAGCCTTCATCTCTATTTCAAATTCTTCAATCTGGAGGGGTGCTGAATGTGAAACATGATACCTGTACATGTAGATCATGGCAAAAATAATGGTTGCAATAAAACTGACCGTAAACCACGGAGGTGTAATATTATCTAATTCACGGATGCCGTCATAATTATGTCCGGTATCCATATTACCTTCATCATCGAGTGATTTAAACTCGTTAATGGATTCCCATAACGATTTTTCTTTCTTTGCTTCCGGACTGTTTATTTTGTATTGCTCGATTCCGGTTAAAAAGCGCAATGCCTTAATGAAGAAAAAGATGATGGCTACTTCTATAAGTATGACAACTGAGAATCCGTAAAAGTAAAACTTTGGAGTCCAGTCTGTAGCTGCCGGTGCCGCTGCATCTTGTGAAAAGGCACTGAAAGTCAATAACAGAAACCCGATTAGCAACACTATATTTTTTGCATTACCGCCGGATGCAGATTGTTTGTTATGCTTATAGAATTCGATGGCATTATTTACAGTCGTAGCCAATACGACGATAATCAGCAACAATACAACTGCAACACAACACAACACCGTATTGACAGATATGGAAAGACCGGCGGGTGTCGTTGCTGCAGGAGCTGCCGCATTAGTTGCCTGTGCAAAAACAGCAGGCGAAACAAGCAGGCTTAAAAACATCAACGAAGATGCTTTAAGATTATTTATCAGGTTATTTATTTTCATCTGAATTGATTTTAGTATTTATAAGAAAATGGTATGCTCAACTTATTTATCCCTAGATTCACCTTCCAGCGGTATGTTTTTCATGTGGTCTATAAATCCGCTGTCTGCTTTCCATACCCACAGTGAAACGATTAGAAAGAATGCCACGAATAGCAATAAGGACGTCATGGGATAGATGCTGACCCCTGTTATGGTTTCCAAATAATTTATAAATTTCATACACGTGTTTTAATCAGTTTTCCAATACTCGCTGCCGCTAATTTGTTCCCGTCGGTTTCTGCTCACCTTTAATATCTTTTCCGAGACGCTGCAAATAGGCTATCAGGGCAATGATTTCCTTATTGCTGCTGATTTCTATCTTATCCATTTGCAATTTATATTTAATCTTTTCTGCCTGCATTTTCAAATCATCATTCGCCCTTGCTTCATACCCTGCTTCATATGGAACACCCAGTTTTCTCATGGCATGAATTTTAGAATTCGTGGATGCTATATCGATATCTCTTTCAAATAACCATGGATATTTAGGCATCACAGATCCCGGAGACATGGAAGTAGGGTCCAGCATATGGTTAAAATGCCAGCTATCCGGGTACTTTCCACCCTGCCTTGCCAAATCCGGTCCGGTTCTTTTACTACCCCACTGGAAAGGATGATCGTATACAAACTCACCTGCTTTAGAATATTCTCCGTAGCGCATCACCTCATATCTGAATGGACGTATCATCTGTGAGTGACAGGTGTAGCATCCTTCTCTGACATATATATCTCTGCCTTGTAACTCAAGGGGAGTATATGGTTTAACACTTGCAATAGTCGGAATATTGGATTTCACCAGAAAGGTTGGAATCAATTCAAAAATACCGCCCAATGCAACAACAAATAAACTCATCACCAGCAAAAGAATAGGTTTTCTTTCTATAACACTATGCCAGAATGTTTTTCCTGTAGTAACATATGCCTTAGGTAAGGCCGCAGCCTCTGCTTCCTCGCTCTCTACAAATGCTCCCTGTTTCGCCGTTTTGATTAAGTTATAAATCATCACTATTACCCCCAGCAGATAAACAGTACCACCTACCGCTCTCATGACATAGAAAGGTATAGTGGTTTGGACGATGTCAATAAACTGGTATTGTAATTGTCCTTCCGGTGTAAATGCCTTATACATGAAATAAGAACGGAATGCAGCCCAATACATCGGTATAGCATATAAGATGATACCTAAAGTGCCTATCCAGAAGTGGGTGCCTGCCAGTCTCTTTGAGTATAAATCAGTTTTAAATAATCTCGGAATCAGCCAGTACATCATACCGAATGTTAAAAATCCATTCCATCCCAATGCTCCTATATGAACATGCGCAATCGTCCAGTCACTGTAGTGTGAAATGGCATTCACGTTTTTCAAGGACAACATTGGCCCTTCGAAGGTGGACATACCATAACAGGTTACCCCTACCACGAAGAATTTCAGGATAGGATCTTCCCGCACTTTATCCCAGGCGCCGCGCAACGTGAATAGTCCGTTTAACATACCTCCCCAGCTTGGTAAAATCAACATGATGGAGAAGGCCGTCCCCAATGATTGTGCCCATTCCGGCAATGCCGTATATAATAGATGGTGAGGACCGGCCCAGATATACAAAAATATCAATGACCAGAAGTGTACAATACTCAAACGGTAAGAATACACCGGTCTGTTAGCCGCTTTAGGGATGAAGTAATACATCAATCCAAGGTATGGAGTCGTTAAGAAGAATGCCACCGCGTTATGTCCGTACCACCACTGTACCAATGCATCCTGAACACCCGCATAGGCGGAATAACTTTTCATCCAGGAAAAGGGTAACTCCATAGAGTTTACGATATGCAGCATAGCCACCGTTACCCAGGAAGCGATGAAGAACCATATCGCCACATATAAGTGACGTTCCCTTCGGGTTAATATGGTACCAAACATATTGATACCAAATACCACCCAGACCAAGGTAATGGCAATATCAATTGGCCACTCCAACTCTGCATATTCCTTTCCGGTGGTATAGCCTGCCATCAGACTGACGGCAGCTGCTACAATAATTAACTGCCATCCCCAAAAATGGATATTACCAAGCAGTTTACTGAACATTTTCGTTTTCAATAGCCTGGGAAGTGCGTAATAAATGGCGGTAAAGATACCATTGCCCACAAATGCAAAGATGACCGCATTCGTATGCACCGGACGAAGCCTGCCGAAGGTAGTGGCTGCCAAATCTAAATTCAATACAGGGAATGCCAGCTGAAAGGCGATCAATACGCCAATAAGCATTCCTACTGCTCCCCAAAAAATCGTTGCGATAGCAAAATATTTTGGCAATCGGTTGTCGTAACTAAATCGTTCTAATTCCATAATATATCACTTGGTTGGTTTATTAATAGTATGATCAAATAAAATTCTTCTGGAAGGAGAATAATCATCCTCAAACTGCCCGTCCCTGATACTCCAGAGAAAGGCGGCTAAAAATCCACCTGCTATGAAGAGGCTGACAGCTAACAATAATATGATTACGCTCATAATTTTTATCTTTTACAAAAGTATTATTTTCATTTATTTTATGTACTGACTGCAATCAAATTTAATTATGACTTTTATCATGTTTTACTTAATCCGTATTTATATGCATACCATTCACTCAAACCAAAGGTAATCAGAATAATGCTGATCGAACTGCATGGCATCAAAATAGCCGCTATCAGCGGGGATAAACTTCCCTGTACGGCGAAATACATTCCAACTACGTTATAAACAATTGATAAAATGAAACTTATAACAATAATCCTTTTACCCGCTTCTGCAAAACGGAGAAATTTATCCACATTGGAAAACTGAGAAGCATCCAGTATTCCGTCGCATGCCGGCGTAAAATTATTGGCATTTTCCGTAATGGCAATTCCCACATCACTTTGCTTTAATGCTCCGGCATCGTTTAATCCATCTCCGATCATCAGTACTCTTTTATGCTGAATGTTCTGCAGGTGTTGGATATAGGCTAGTTTCTCCTCCGGCTTTTGATTGAATAACAATTCAGCGTCTTTATCTAAAACAGACTCCAGAAAGTGCTGCTCCGCATTATTATCGCCTGATAAAACGGATAAGGAAAATTTAGCGTGTAACTGACGCAGCAGTTGTTTAAATCCAAAACGATAAGCATTCTTTATTGCAAAAGTACCGAATATCTCATCATCTGCTTTTACAAAAACGGATGTATTCAGGGCATTTTTCATCTTATCTCCATAAACAAACTCATAAGAGCCTATTTTATAATATCTATCATCTATCCAACCTTCTATACCTTTACCTTCAATGGTTCTGAAATTCTCGGTCTCCTGAACGGAATTAATATTCAGGTATTCCAGAATAGCTTTGCTTAATGGGTGAGATGACTGCGCCAGCAAAGCTGCCAGGTTTTTCTTTTCTGAACCGGTCAGTACTTTTCCGCTGTAAGTGACAGCAATACTCTTTTGCTTTGTAAGCGTCCCTGTCTTATCAAAAACGATATGATTAACGCCTGCCAAAGTTTCAATCACATCCGGATTGCGCAGATACAATCTATTTTTTGTCAGAACACGGAGTATATTGCCATTGGTAAATGTTGCGGACAACAGCAACGCACACGGGCAGGCAACAATCAATACAGTCGTTAATGTATTCCACATTAACGTATACTCCTGATGCAAAAACCAGTAAGCGGCTGCCACTACGGCAATAAGCAGGACGATAAACGTAAAATATTTACTTAATATATGGATGAATGAGCTTGGTGTATTTTCTTCCTCCTTTTTAAAGACATCTTTATTCCAAAGATTGGTCAAATAGCTTTGTGAAACTTCTTTCACAACAACCAGTTCCAATGCAGCACCCAGCTGCTTTCCCCCCGCATAAATAATTTCACCGGGTTCTTTCAGCACCGGCAAACTCTCACCGCTGACAAAACTGTAATCGATCTCCGCTTTTCCTTTGGAAAGAATACAATCTACCGGTATCAGTTCATTGTTATAGACCTGAATGATGTCTCCTTCATTTATATTACTGATGGGCGTTGGAACTGCCTTGCCATCTTTTATTAGGTTGACGGCAATCGGAAAGAATGATTTATAATCCCTGTCGAATGAAATGGACTGATACGTTTTATCCTGGAGTATTCTTCCTAACAGCATAAAAAATACAATACCGCTCATGCTGTCGAGGTATCCGGAACCGGTGCCGGAAAAAATCTCATATATGCTTCGGCAAAACGTTATCAGGATAGCCAATGCTATCGGCGCATCAATATTCAGGAATTTATTCTTCAATCCTTTCCAGGCCAACTCAAAAAATTCGGAGGCGGCATAAAAAAAAACCGGCAGCGACAATACAACTATTACGTATTTCAGTATGGTGGAGATATTTTCTTCCATATATCCGTCCATGGAGAAATATTCCGGAAAGCTCATCATCATGATATTGGCAAAGCAGAATCCGGCAATACCCAGTTTATACAACCTGGAGCGATCCACAGAACGGACAGCGCCGGTATTAAACTCCTGCAAGCTGATATGCGGCTCGTAGCCAATGGAAGCGAGTGTTTCCACCACCTTACGCAGTGTGGTCTCTGCATTGTCAAATACTAAAAAGACTTCCTTCCGGACGAAATTGACTTTAGAGGTAATAACACCCGGATTAATTCTGTGAATGTTTTCCAGCAACCACAAACAGGAGCTGCAATGCATCTGCGGCAGGTAAAAGGTAATATGCGTTTGATTGCCGTCTGTAAACTGTATCAGTTTCTGCACGATAGAGGCATCGTCTAAAAAGGCAAACTTATTCTCCCTTATCCTGATTCTTTGTGTAACGCCCGGATTCTGGTTTAAATCATAGTATGTACATAAATTATTTTCATTCAATAATTCATAAACCAGTTTACAGCCTTCGCAGCAGAAATATTTATCCCGGATATGGATATTTGTCGTTGAATTAGCTTCACCGCAATGAAAGCAAACCGTTTTATTTATTGTTTCATGGTTCATTCAGGAGCAGGAGCTGTACGATTCTCAATTTTAGTCCACAAAAAATTCTCCTTAATGTACAAAATATGCTGGATATTCTGTTCAATTGCATACAATTCATTGCAGCAAATTTTAAATTGGTTCGACCAGTTGGGCTGCTGGACATAGTTGTTCATCAAACCACGCAACTTCTGCAAAATAGCCATCACCCGCTGATGGATGGAATTAATAGGGGCCAGTGAAATCTGACTAACAGGGTGTTTTTTTACATGCGGAAACAACAAAATATGATCCTTGACAAACAGTTGCTTTACCTCCTCCTGTAATTTATGAAACAGTGTATTTGTTAAATCTGTTGTTTCGGAGTGCTCTTCTGAAGACAGGAATTCAAGGTAATTTTGTGTAGTTTCCAAATCTGCCAAAATCTGGGGATAATGTCTCTCTTCCAGATAATTGCATAATTCCTCCGCACTGAAGTCATTGTAATTTATAATATGCAAATTATGCATTGCCAAAATTTGACATAAAGCTAATGCCTATTCTGAAGAATAAGTATGACTGCAATCAATTTAAAAGATGATTTTTATCAGGTTTTTAGAATTAATCGTACAAATTCGCTGTTTTAACAAGCTTATCTGAATCCAGTATCTTAATCTTTTTACCGGTCAATTCAATAATGTGGTCCTTATTGAATTCCGAAAGCAGACGAATGGCAGTTTCTGTTGCAGTACCTACCAGATTGGCTATTTCTTCCCGTGTCAGCAGGATATTAATTTGATTTTCCTTATCTATTCCATAGGTTTCTTTTAAGAATAAGATGGTTTCTGCTACACGTTCCCTCACCGGTTTTTGGGCCAAGTGGGTTATTTTTTCTTCTGCATTCTTCAGCTCGTTGGACAGCAATTTCATCATTTCAAATGAAAGACCGGCATCTTTCTGCAAAATGACCAAAAATATCTCTCTGGGAATGAAACAGACATTGCAGTTTTCAATGGCGGTTGCCGTAGCACTGTACCTGTCACCGGATAAAAGCGCCTTATAGCCAATGATATCTCCCGGTTTGGCCATTCTTATAATCTGTTCCTTACCCTCACTTCCCATCATCGCCAATTTGATTTTTCCGGCATTGATACAATAAACCCCGGATGCATAGGAACCTTCCCTGAAGATACTCTCCCCTTTTTTAAAGGTGGAACATATCTTCAGCGCCTCAATCTCCTCCATTCTGTCATGTTCTGTTTTGCAAAAAACAGAATTAAAACGGTTGGAACAATGTTTGCAATCAACGTGTTCGAAAATTAGTTTCATAAGCCGATTTGAAATCAAATATTAGCAATTTTCAGTAAATATAAAACTAAAAGACAATGTATTTGTCTACAATCCGCAATAAATTGACTAATGCCAGTTTCGGGGTTGGAAAAAATCCAGCGTTTTATATTCTTCACTGTCTATGTCCGGTACAAAATTATACTTCCACCCGGCATGTGGCGGCAGGCTCATCAATATGGATTCTATACGTCCGTTTGTTCTTAATCCGAAATGGGTGCCCCTGTCGTACACCAGATTAAACTCGGCATACCTGCCCCTGCGGATATATTGCCATTCTTTATTTTTTTCGGAAAACGAACGAAGTTTATTGAGTTCCACGATCTCTGAATAGATAGGCAAAAAGCTGTTTCCGACCGCCTGTAGGAAGGTAAACAGTTTTCGTTTTTCACCTGGATTTTCAGGTCTCAAATGGTCAAAGAAGATACCTCCTACACCGCGCATCTCCTGACGGTGCTTTATGGTAAAATAGTCATCGCACCATTTTTTATACTCCGGATAATAAGATGCATCAAACGCATCACAGACGTTTTTCAACAAGGTATGCAGATGCAGCGTATCTTCCACATTCGGATATGCCGGCGATAAATCAATTCCACCGCCAAACCATTCATCTGTAACTTCGCCTCCTTCTTTGTCTGTCATCCTGAAATAACGGACATTCATATGAATAATGGGTACAAAGGGATTCTGCGGATGAATGACGACAGATACACCTGTAGCGTGAAAATAATCCGCATGGCGCGATTCACTTTTAAGGACATCCGGAAGTTTTCCATGAACATGTGAAAAATTCACCCCCCCTTTTTCAAAAACCGTTCCATTTTGAATCACTCTTGAGTCCCCGCCGCCGCCTTCCGCCCGTTGCCAGATATCTGACTGAAAAACAGCCGAACCATCTGATTTTTCGAGGTTTGTACAAATGGTATTTTGCAATTCAATTAAATACGTTTTTATGACATGCAGACTGATTTCCATTAAATTGTATTTATGCAAACATTAATTAAAAGAAGTCAATACAGTAAATATACTATTTTATCACTTTTTACGGCATTCTATTCTCAAATAATCACTGCACCGACCACATCACAACCTGTATATCAGATGCAAATTTTCCCATGGTCAGTCAACATTGGTCTTTACTAAAAAATACCTGTAAGGAATTATTTGTCACTATATTCATTCGATGCAGGATTTATAAAATCACAAAAAATCTGATAAAGCTCCGAAATTCAGCTCAGAAACGCAGTTTTACCAATAAATAGGTACAGTTCGACGGATTTCATTTTAAAATTTCACGGTATTTATGTATTGCGAAATTGTAAAATCTGATGCAAATTTATGTTATTGAAAAACCATTAAAACAAATTGCCATGAAAAACAAATTCACCCGCTTAAAGCAACCCTGATAGCCAGACTCTTCTATCAGGAACATAATTCCTTTTTCATTCATTTTTCTTTAAAACCATGAACTATGAAAAAGGTACTGCTAATATCATTGTTTCTGGCATTGGCCGGAAGCGGATATGCCAAGAAAGACAAAACAAATTGTGCTATTACCGGAACATGGAAATACTCCAACAGCAGCGCAATAAATGATTTCCAGCGAATTTCAAATCTCAGAACAGCCAACTACACTTCCGAATACCTCGTATTCAATGACAGGAACGAGTTTAAACACGAATTTGTAGATGAAAACGGGTTGAACACCAGAACGCTGAAAGGAAAATGGAAAATTTTCGGAACCAAAATAAAAATATCCTATACAGATATTGATTTTGAACTGCTGGTGGATTATTTTTTCATGGACAATGACCTGGTGTTAGGAAAAAATCTAAACCACATCATCTTTACCAAAGACGCTTTCGTTGAAAACAACTTAGCGCTTAAATAGCGTCTGACCGAGAATTGCCATTCATCTCATTCCTTATCTTGCCTCGCATAACAGCAGCCGATGCTATGCCTGAACTCAAACCGCCCGATGGTTAAAGAAACATTCTGCTATTCGTTTATTACCATAAAAAACAAACTCATGAAAGACATAATCAAAAATTGCACCCTGTTCACCGTGAATGGGAGCAATGCAGCAGCAAACAAAATCACTCCGGGGTTGTCAGTTCTTTGCGGAAATAAAACAAATCATTCATACCTGACGGCAGTTATATTGGCAATCATTCTATTTTTATGTGTTTCCTGCGACAGAAATATCGCTTCCGGCTGCGGCACCTGGCCGATGGTGAGTTCCAAAAACGACAAGACGCATAACGGCATGTATAGAAGCGATGCCAGGCCTGTCTATTATAAAAACAACAGACAATATACTTACTACAAAAAATATAATTAAAGGGCGGAGAAACACCTCCGCATTTCAGTAAGTTTTTTCATAAGATAGTTTGCCATATCCCACGATGCAACAGTTGTGGGATTTTTCTTTAAAACGGCATAAGCCAAGCTGAAAAAGCACGCAGGTTGTAACAAGATATTAAAATACGGTAATGGAAACTGATTATCTTTCCCTGGTCCAAACATCTGTTTTACGGAGGAACTTTAAACTGCAGATATAACCTGTTATGGAGAGCGTACCGTCCTGGTTGAGTTTAAATTTACCGCAAAACTCTCTGCCCTTAACATAGGCTATGCCATTCTCAAAATAATTGGTCACCGGATTATAAACAGCATCCCACAAAACCCTCAAACCAACCATCGGCTTATTTCTAAGTTCAGGATCTGGATTTTTATGATCTACCAGCGGTTTCCCGTTTTCATCTTTGCTTTTACGAAGCCATATAATCTTACCCTCTACGGAATTGCCGTTTTTATACAACTGCACCTTACAGTCCTTAGCACTGGAACACCATACACCACATACATCCGGCATAGATTGTCCGAATGTTTCAACTGTAAACAGCACCGAAATAAACAAAAGCAAGGTTTTCAATATCATACTTATCAATTGAGCGCTAAAATATGGTTATTCATTAATTCAATGGCATAATTTATTGTTAAAAATAAAATCCAGTTATCAATGCATTCTGTCACCTCTCAGTTCAAGCAGCTTCAGCACTTTAGTTTCATAATCCAGCCATTCGTTCCAACGCTTCCGTACGGTCAATTTATCAAAATAATATTCTGCCAGATCCAGAAAGAGGCGATAATGGGTGGCCTCTGCCATCATGAGTTTGTGATAAAACTGCTTCAAATCATCATCACTGATTCCTAATGACAGCAACCGGAATCGCTCGCAACTCCTAGCTTCTATTAAAGCGGCCATTAATAAATTATCCAGGAACCGTATTTCTTTGGTATTTCCTTTCGTGAAAAATTTATTGAGTTCCAATACATATTCATCTTTGCGCTGTGCGCCCAGACTGAGTCCCCTTTTTTTCAATTCATCCAGCACCATTTTAAAGTGCGACCACTCTTCACTGACAACCGGTATCAATTTCTGCACCAGAAATTCTCTTTCCGGATGCTGTTGAATCAATGCTATACAGGTAGACGTAGCTTTCTGCTCACAATAAGCATGGTCAGTCAAAATATCTTCAACAGCCATTTCCGCTAAATTCACCCAACGGGGATCCGTTTCTAATTTCAAACCCAACATAATTGCAAAAATAACGATTTTTCGATCATTACAAATACATTATTTAACTATATTTAACTTCTCTATTGACAAATCGAAACACTTGTATTATATTTGCATTACCCTTTTTTAGAAACATAAAGAAACATAACATGAAACCCTATTTATTATTGTTAGCAATAACATATTGTTATTGTATTAACGCAACCTGTCTTCTATCGAAGCTTAGCATCGATGAAAGAGTAAAAAAATCTCCTACCATTATTGAAGGTGAAGTCATAGATCAGCGGTCCTGCTGGAATGCTGACAAATCATCCATTTACACGGTAAATACCGTTTCGGTCATCTATCGCCTTAAAGGAAGTGCACCCGCTACCATTGAAGTCATCACACAAGGAGGTGAAATAGATGGAAAATTACTGGTAGTGAATCCAAATGCCGAATTAAAGACCGGTCTAAAAGGTGTCTTCTTTTTGCAGAGCAACACCATTTCTCTAAACCACTCCTCCACTGCACAAAAATATGAAGTGTACGGAGCAGCACAGGGGTTTATTGAACAGGACAAAATCAAGGGCAGTTATAACGGCCCTTTTGACGAATATACGAGCCAATCCGTTTTGTACGGATTGATAAAACAAGCAACCGGAATCGGATACCGTATAGGCAGCAATAACGTTCCAAACAATAACATCATTGGTGGAACGGGTATATCCTTATTTACACCGGCAACAATTAGCGCAGGCACCCAAAGTGTGCTAACAATCTATGGATTCGGATTTGGCAACAGAACCGGACAGGCAACCGTTCAGTTTAAAGACGCAAACAGTACTTCTTCTTCCGTATTCACTTCTGTCCCTGACAGCAGCTATATATTATCCTGGACAGATACTGAGATAAGGGTAATTGTACCCGGTGCATCTATAATGAGACAAGGCGGTGCTGGTAGCGGTCTTATAAATGTGATTGACGCAAACGGCAGCAGCATCTCTTCAAATTCCCCTCTGAATATTACCTACAACCAATTTGAGTATAAGAAAAACAAAATATCCTATTTTGATCAAAACGGTTCCGGCGGTTATACCTTTACATTAAACAGTGATTTCAACAACGGCGCCGCAAAAAATGCATTTGTAAGAGCGCTGGAGCAATGGCAGTGCAAAACGGGAGTGAATGCTACTATCAGCAATACAACTACAGCTTCAACCTGCTCCAACCAGATGGATAATATAAATGTGGTTTCATTTGCCACCGCCTCCTGCCCGTTGCCGGCAGGGGCATTAGGGGTCACTTATTCCTCTTATTCATTATGCACCAGCAGCATTGTACCGGATGGAATTGACATGATCTTTAATCCGAATACCTCTTACAATTTCACAACAGATGCACCATCCGGAAGTCAGTATGACTTTGAAAGTATCATACTTCATGAATTAGGACATGCGTTTGGAGAAGGGCACAACGCGGTTAGCAGCGAGTTAATGTTTCCTTCCATCGGATTTGGTGCTGCAAAAAGAGTCTTAAATACCATTAGTGATATCCCAAATGTTACAGAAATCCTGGAAAGAAGCATCATAACCACTTCCTGCGGCTATCTGAAACATAAGAAATTAACCTCTGCCTGTTCATCTCAACCGGTTACAAATCCCATGGTTGCAGACTTCTTACCGAATAAGACATCCGGCTGTGCTCCGTTAAGCATTCAATTTACCGATAAATCACTGGGTTCTCCCACCCTTTGGAAATGGGATGTAGACAATAATGGTACTACAGACTATACCACGCAAAATCCATCGCATACGTTCAATACACCGGGCAGCTATCATGTTAAACTGGTGGTGGTGAATGGCGCCAACAAGGATTCCGTAATCAGTACCACTCAAATTACCGTTGCTCCTGCTTTAAATTTAAATATGGAAACGGTTCAGGCTGTATCATGTTATTCAGGCAATAACGGTGTACTGAAAGCGATCCCATCAGGAGGAAACGGTACCTATACATATTCATGGAACAACAGCCAGTCAGGACAAACAGTTAATAATCTGTCGGCTGGACAATATTCTGTAACGGTGAAAGACGGATACAACTGCTCAGCCTCAAAAACAGTTACCATTTCACAACCGGAACCTCTGGATGTTAAAGTAAATACAGAGCTTATTAACAATGATGTCTATATGGCTACGTTAGTAACCACCGGCGGTACAGCACCTTATAATTTTACATTAAACAATGCATCTCAATTCAGCACGAATATTATCAACAACCTGAATGCCGGAAATTATGCACTAATTGTAAAAGATAAAAATAACTGTACCAAAAGTACATCTTTCTCCATCTCAGCTCCTACTCCGGTTATAGAAACGGAAAGAAGTTTTGACATACTGGATGTTTACCCGAATCCTGCAAATGATAGGATAACGGTCAATTTTTCATTATCTGAACCTAAATCGATTCAATTGGAATTATTCAACATCAGCGGACAAGCCCTTTATCAGGACAGTTATAATAATATCAAGGAAAAACAGACTTCCATTGATTTATCCGCCTTATCCGCCGGAACTTACATTCTGAAGTTTGGATTACCGGAAGGAAATACGTTCAGAAAAATACTCATCAACCGATAATTTTTTTGGGATTTTCTTTATTGTTATGTTCGCCCGCAGCGTCAGCTGCGGGTTTTTTATTTATTATTTCATAACTTCTGTATTGTTATGGATTTGGCTAATTTTGCAACATGAAAAAACGGGTGGTGGTAGGAATGTCAGGGGGTGTGGACTCCAGTGTAGCTGCCTACCTGATGCAGCAGCAGGGATATGAGGTGATAGGCTTATTTATGAAAAACTGGCATGATGGCAGTGTCACCTTGCAGGGAGATTGCCCCTGGCTGGATGACAGCAATGACGCCCTGATGGTAGCCCAAAAACTGGGCATCCCCTTCCAAACGCTGGATTTGAGCGATGCGTATAAAACGCGAATCGTAGATTATATGTTCGCTGAATACGAAGCCGGAAGAACTCCCAACCCGGATATACTCTGCAACCGCGAAATCAAATTTGATATTTTCCTGAAACATGCGCTGAATATCGGTGCGGAATATGTAGCTACCGGACATTACTGCAGAAAATCATCCCATACTGAAAATGGAAATACCATCTACCAGCTGCTGTCAGGAAAAGACATGAATAAAGATCAAAGTTATTTTTTATGCCAGCTTAATCAGGAGCAGTTAAGTAAGGCGCTCTTCCCTATCGGCGAACTCACCAAGCCGGAAGTAAGAAAAATAGCCAAATCGCTGGGACTGACCACGGCAGACAAAAAAGATTCGCAGGGTTTATGTTTTATAGGAAAAGTTCGTTTACCGGATTTTTTACAACAACAACTGCTTCCCAAAAAAGGCAGAGTGGTTTTAATACCCAATGAAGCGCTGCCGGTGAAAGCGTTCTATGACTTTGGAAACTGCTCGGATAAAGAATTAAATGAATTGACACAACATCAAACCTATTCTCCTTCAGATGGAAAAATTATAGGTGACCACAACGGCGCACATTATTACACGATTGGCCAGCGGAAAGGGCTGGGTATCGGTGGGTTTAAAACAGGCTTATTCGTCATCGCTACGGATGCCAAAGAAAATATCGTTTATTTAGGAGAAGGAGAAGAACACAGGGGACTGAACCGACCGGGATTATTTATTAAAAATGAAGACATTCACTGGATACGGGAAGATATCGCCTTGAAGAACAATGAAAATAGGGTTTATCAGGCCCGTATACGATACCGTCAGCCGCTGGAAGAATGTTGTCTTTACAAAAAAACAACCGGACTGTATATTGTTTTCAAAAATCTCCAAAGAGGCGTTACTCCCGGTCAATTTGCGGCCTGGTACCAACAGGATGAGCTGATTGGCTCAGGTGTAATTAGTGCGTAATTAACTTTATAAATCATCCTGAAAAGAAATCCCCGAATAAATCGGGGACAAAAACTTATAACCATGAAAACAAAGACAATTCAATATATTTTAATGATGATTGTCGAGTACTTTGTCTTTAGCCAATAAAACTCCGAAACCAAGAAGGATGACAGAAAACATAAAATAGTAGAAGACTCCAGCCTGTGACATGGTCTGAAATTTGCCTGTATTGTAATCTAAATAAGCTGAACTGTTTAAATATAGAAAGACGGAAACGGTAAAATAGACGAATCCCAAAATGCACAAAATTGCGCCGAAAACTTTAGTTAATTTTGCCATTGAAAAAATTATTTGTACAAAAATAATGAAAGAAAATTAAAAGTGCAGCTAATTTATCAACATAAAATTAAAATAACATACATCATATCTTACTCACTATCTTTACTTTAGAAGCCACAAAAATAGCCGCCAGACCGGCAAGCACCGAAACATAACCGACATAGTGAAAATTCTCAATTCTTCCCCCTGCTCCCAATTTTACAATAAATCCGCTGGCAATAGATGCGATTCCTGTCCCTAGTTCCATACAGGCCGACCGCATGCTCATAAATGCTCCGCGCTTTTCGGGAGTCGTTGCAGCACTCATCAGCGTATAGGCGGGAATCATTCTTCCGGCTGCCAATATAAAAAACAAGGCACACACAAAAATTGCCAGCGGAATGCTCACTCTGCTGATATGGGTGCTTAAGATAATCGGAATAAACGACAGGACAACTAAAATGACCATTGAAGGGAAATTGCCTTTTCTGTCTGATATTTTTCCAATAAAGGGCGATGTGGCGATGGTGCAGATTCCTCCAATTGCATACATGACTGGAACCAGGTGTTCATCGAATCCTACATTATTCACCATATAGGGAACAATAAACTGTATAACCACATAATGGCTGAACACCAGCAGAAAAGCCAGCAAAAGTGCCATCACCTGATTATAATCGCTGAAAATATGCGAAAGGGCAGCCAGCGGATTTTTGATGGGAATCTTGAGCTTTAAATGTTCTCTGATAGCCGGAATCCAGATGATAATGGCTATTAACGCAAAGATTGAAATAACGGATAATACCTTAAAAGGCATTTGTATGTTGTATTGTTTTGCCAGAAACAACCCTAATGGTACACCTGTAATAGCTGCCACAGCAAATGACAAAGAAATAATGCTCATAGCTGTTGCCCTGCGCTCAAAAGGAATGATATCGCTTACAATGGCTACACAAACACCACCTACAATACCTCCGAATATACCGGTAATGCCCCTGTACAGGATTAATAAATAAAAATTATAGGCAAATCCGCACAAACCGGTTCCGATGATAAACCCAATAAAAGTACCTACCAATAGTTTTTTCCGGTCAAACTGATCCATGATAGATGCAGACAAAAAGCCGGCAATACCTGCCACTATAGAATATACGGAAACCACAACTGTTGACTGAGCCGGAGAAACATGAAAGGTTTTCATGATAATATTCCCTAACGGCATAAGCAGCATGGAATCCAAAGAGGCCAGATAGCAGATGAATGCCATCAGGAAAACGATCAGGAATTCATTTTTTTTGCCATGCGGCAAATTTTTTTCTTCCAATACTAAACTATCTACGCTATCCATTCTCGTTTCTGATTCTTAGAAATCGGAAAAATTGACTTATCCGAATATCCATTTTTATAATTTTATGCTATACCGGTTACCACTTTCGGACACCGTCCACAATATCGGTAAAATAAAAGGAAGCTGTTAATCCCGTTTTTTCGGTATATTTCTTCCCGACATACGTCATAAATCGCTCTATCTTATCGTTTTCCACCAATGCAATGCAACAACCGCCAAACCCGGCACCTGTCATGCGTGCACCGATGCATCCGTCAAAATGTGTGCTGTAATGCACGATGGTATTAAGTTCATTTCCCGATACCTCATAATCCGCATCTAGAGAGATATGTGATTGCGTCAGCAATTGCCCAAACGCCTCAACTGTGCCATTTTTCAATAATACAACGGCCTGTTCAACCCTTTTATTTTCCAATACCACATGTTTTGCTCTTCTATATAAAACATCATCTTCCAGACAGGATAGTGAAATTTCATGGACATGACACAAATCGCCGGCTGGATCTATTGTTCGCAGAAGAGCAAATGCATCCTCGCATTCTTTTCGACGTTCATTGTAGTTAGATTCTGCTAATGCACGCGGTTTATTGGAATTAATAATGACCAGCCGTAAGCCTTTAAAATCCATCGGGATATATTCAAACTCCAACGTACTGCAATTTAATAGTATGGCATTATTTCTTTTTCCGTTGGCCACGGCAAACTGATCCATAATGCCGCATTGTACGCCTACATATTCCCGCTCCGCCCTTTGAGCATCTAAAGCAAGCGAAGTCCGGTTATTATGGTAATAGGATTCATTGAAAATATAGGCTATCAGGCACTCCAATGCAGCTGAGGAAGACAAACCGGCACCTAAAGGAAGATCACTGCCTATTAAAATATCGGCACCGCTGATATTCTCTCCATTGTCCATTAAGACCTTTAAAGTGGCGGCAATATATTCTGACCAATGACCGGAGTTGCTTACTTTTTCTAACGGGTTAATCTCGGCAAGCCGTATCAAAACCTCCTGATCGTATGCTTTTGCATATATCCGTATGACTTCATCGTCTTTTCTTCTTACGACAGCAGAGATACCCAATGAAATGGCAGCAGGGAGCACGAGCCCACCGTTGTAATCAATATGTTCACCAATCAGATTGACTCTGCCCGGAGAAAAATAACATTCCACTTCTCCATCGCCGTAGAGCTGAATAAATTCTTCTTTTAAGGGTTGAAGGTCGAGCATCAGACAAAACTGGTTGATTGAGGATGAATATTACCGGCTGGCATACGAAGTATGGAACTCCATTGGATTATTAGATTAACAGGATAAATTGTCCGGATAAATGCCCTGCGCAATTTTATTTCTGATAGCGCCAATCACCAAATCTTTTTCTTCAGAATAGGTTACGCCGCACCAGTCTTTCCCATCCGGCAGTAACTGAACTTTTATTTTTCCTTCTCCCATCATCTTTGATACGACAGTTGGAATCAAGAACTCCGCTTTCATTTCATCATGATTGATGGAATAGAAATCATTCCATTGTTTATCCAGCTCATCAAACAGATAGGAGGTAAAGCCCCAGAAATTCATGGATGCAAAACTGTTAAAAGGGATAGGCGTAAAAGAATGATCCTCATTTTCATTGCGCAACACGCCATCTTTCAAATCAATTTTAGTCATTTCTGTGATAGCAACCAATTCATTGTGCTCATTCAACGTACAAACACCTCTTGAAACTGTTCCGATATCGGATAACGTATTTTCCAACGGATAACCAACCAAAGCAAATGCTGGAGCATTATTGTCGGAAGTATACAGAAATCTATGAATGGAGACATAGGCCTCTCTTCCGTAAAAGTCATCCG